>NZ_JBOIHZ010000002.1:0-595584 GCF_051408735.1 Staphylococcus sp. AS1337
TCGATTGGTATGACTCAAATGAGTTAGAAAAATTCTATTGTGAAAATTGTGGATTTGAGATTTTCCAAACTAAAGAGCAAGAAAATGATAAAAATAAATTAGTTTCAGCATTTTATAAATATAGTTAACACTCACAAAACTAGTGGGTGTTTTTGTTTTATTATATAATTTATACACATGTATTATAAATTATATAATTTTGTTGCATTTTTCATTCCACCCAAACATGTCACTGGGTGGTTTTTGTTTATTTTCTTTTTATAAGGGTACAATCGAATAATAACTTATTTACTAAATAGTATTTCCGACAGCCCACTGTATAAGTGGGTCTTTTTTTATATGAAGAAACTGGATTAAGTAAGATAAATTTAAAGGATATTGTAGAAATAAAATAGTCATTGTTAAACTAAAAAAGTATTTCAATTATCTATTTCTATTTCCCGCCCATGGTACCAATATAGAAATTAAGTTGAGCGCCTAGAAAAAGATTTGAAGAAACTTAAAAATATAAAATATAAGTACATATAACACTAAATAGTTTTGTCACATTATAAATATGACCCACACATGTGATTTCGTGATATTTTGTATTAATAGGTTGTTGATTTTCTAATATGAACTTATATTAGAACTTAAAATATAGGGTATGTATAAGTAAAGTATTTCAATGAGGTGTTATTTTTGATTTTAAATGAAACTATAAATAGATATTTGAAACTATTGTCAGACGAAAATTCAGCAGAACTAATATATTATAAAGATAAAAATATCATATCAAAGTTCTTTTACAATTTATTTAAACATCCAAGAAATAAAAGTAAAGAATTACTATATTTAGATTCTATTGATGATGATGAATTTTATCAATTATTTTGTGCATATATTATAGGTAGTGATGTTCTAACAATACCAGATTGTTTAAACCATGATATTAAAAAAATAGGGGGCATAGGAGCGTTTTTTATAGAAAGTGTTGAAGTATTGAAAACTAGATTACCTATAAAACATGAGGCAGCAATTCACTTCAAAGATAAAGACTGTAATTTTGTAATTGAATCTCTTACAGCTTTTCAACATCAATTTTTATATACAGGTAGTTTTTTAGAAAGAAAATTGTTAATAATAGAACTTTTAAGAACTGATATTAATATAAATAAAATTCACGTAGATGTAGGAATTAGTCCATTTATATTATCTAAATTAAAAATGGATAATAACAGGTTAGATTATATAGATTGTACTACTTTAGAGAAATTATACGAATACGCAAAAGCCCACCTAAATAAATAGGTGGGTATTTTACGTGTCAAATACGTGTCATTTTAGTTATATTTCTTTAATTTTAGTTAGAAACAAAATGCTGTTATTTAGCGTATTTGAGCCGTTTTAATATGAATTAGAAAGTTAACTAATGCCCTCACTCTCCGTTAATTACATAATTTGAGCTTTCTTGAAACATCGAAAACCTGGATATAATGGGGTTTCGGTGTTTTTTTATATAAGCTTTCATAGAATATGTCAACAGCATGTCAAATTGGCATAAAAAATTAAAATATCCATGTCAAAATTAAGGTTTCGTAGACGTAAATTGAAATAGAGGTACTTTTAAATGGCAACTGAACACTAGAAGGGCACAAAAGTCTGATATGATTTATTAACTAAAGGCAGTAGAATATTTGGTAATAAAATGAGAGTGCGTTCAGTTGATGAAGGTATAAAAAGGTTGTTGAGTTAGTAGAACAAGATAGAAAAAAATAAAAATATCACTTTTACAAACAATGATGGAGTTGTATCGTAGTAATTTAAAACGATTAAAAATTTTGTGCTTTTCTTTATTATTATGACTAGAAAAACATCACTTTAAACCTACTTAAATGAATAGGTGGGTTTTTAATAATTTTGTAGTCTTAAAAATCTATCCAACTTTTCTCATTACTTAATTAACTACATTTTATATTGATTATAGTTTTGTAAAAGTTGAAATAGACTTTTTATTTGGAGATTCAATAAGTACAAGTTTATTATTCTCTTTTGCAATAATTCATGATATGCGATTATTTCATATTTTAAAGCTATTCCTATTTCTTTAATAAAATTTTCATTTTATCTACTTCTCCTTGTATGTTCTAACTTATTTTCAATATTTTTTTGAAATCTTTTATGTTCTCCTTGATTGTCTGAAATAATGCGACGTTATTTATATTATGTTACAAAAGAAGTATTAAATTCAGGAATCAATCCAGAATGGCTTTATTCCACAAAAGCAAACATGATTTTGAATGCAGCATATACTGGGGAGGGTAAACAATTTTTCTTCACAAAGGATATTGTTAAAGCTAGTAAAACTATTTCATTCTTTTAAGTTAGTACTATGAAGATAACAAACTCAGACGCACCACGTGAATATAAATACGAAATTTACTTCCATAAGATATCTGGCGAAAGACTTATACTATTATTACCATAAGGTTTATAGTTAATAGACAATCATTTGTATAAATACTATTAAAGTAGTAGTCGCAAATATCGCTGTAGTGTTGTACGAGATTTTAAAATACCAATGTATTATTTATTATATTTTCTTGGTTATTTTATTCTTTAAAAATATTTTGATTTTTATAATATAGGGTATTTATAATAAAGAATATCAATGAGGTGTTATTATTGTCTTTAAATATAAATATAAATATAAATAGTTACTTAAAATTATTGGAAAATGAAAGTTTAACAGAACAAAGATATTATCAAGAAAAAAATTATATATCTAAGTTTTTTTACAAGTTGTTTAAGCATCCAAGAGATAAAAGAAAAGAATTACTATATTTAGATTCAATTGATGACGAGTCGTTTTATCAATTATTTAGCGCATACACCATAGGCAGTGAATTACTAACAATACCCGATTGTTTAAATGAAGATATAATAATTTACGGTAATATAGACGATTTTTTCAAAGATAGAGTTAAAATTATGAAAGATAGATTGCCATTAAAACATGAAGCTGCAATCCATTTTAAAGATAAAGATTGTAATTTTGTTAAGGAGAGTTTACTTGCCTTTCAAGAAAAGTTTTCTCATCAAGATATATTTTAAATTTGTCGAAGCTTATTTGTGGTTTAATGCTTACGAAGCAATTGGTTTCTCAGGTACAAACGAACAAAAATTTAGAAATGCTTTTTATAGATACAAAATATTCTCAGAAAGGATATGGCACTAAAACACTACAGTATCTAATTGAGGTATTTAACTAGTTTATTTATATTAGGTAAAATAGCATATTCAATACAGAATATACATTATTTAAAAGTTGCTTGTTAGATTTAGTATTATGAATTTTATTTCTAGATTGTTTTTCATTTATAGTATTACAGCTAATATATTTATTTAGATACATTACTGTGTGGCTTTTTTATTTATGTAGCCTACCCACTTATTTTTGAAATCATATAAAGAATAAAATTCTTCATTATTACCAAGTACGTAACTATATTTGGCATTTAAAGTTTTTCCATAGAAGTTTTTGCTTAGACCTTTTTTGTTGTCGAAATAAAAAGAATCCCAGATTACATAATTGTTTTTATTTATTTTGACTTTTTTATTCAGTAGCGTTCCTTTTAAATCAGAAACATCTCTTTTATTAAAATAACCTATCCATTTATTTTTATTATCATATAGAGATAAATAAGTTTGTCCATTGTTATGTTTGTATATATATTTCGCTTTATAAACATTACCGAGTTTAATATGAGTCAGGGGTTTCTTAATATGAAATTGAAAATCGTTCCAAACGGAAATATTACTTTTGGATACAGTGACATCTTTGTTGTAGACATGACCAACTGGAATGTTTGTCCAATTTTTTATTAATTTCAAATTTGTATCATTTATTTTGGTGGCAAAGTTTAGCGGGCTAGAACCATAAGCATGTACTCCAATAATTTTCTTGTCTGTATTCCATACTGGACTGCCACTTTGTCCACCATAAGTATCTATATCATAATAAACATTAAAATTAGTAAATTTTTTTAATAGACCGTTTCCTTTATATGATGTCCAATTGCCTTTATCAGCAGGGTATCCAGCTGTTTCTATAGGTTCGCTTAATTTCATTTTGTTAGTTATTCCTAAAGAACCTGTTTGGTATCCAAGAGAGGTTTTTAACTTAATAACTGCTAAATCATGTTGAGAAGATTGAGAATTGATCCATTCTGGTAATACATATTTTTTATCTACTTTTGCTTTACCTATAGTAGCTTTGTTAGCTCTTGCTCCAGCATAAGCTGTTATTTCAGTAGCCCAACCACCAAGTCTTGAATCGTAAACGTTATGCGCTGCTGTAAGTATTGTATCAGGAGCAATCACAGTACCTGTACCAATATAAGTTATATTGGTAAATGTCATGTTTAAAAGTACTATAGTTTTATAGGGATAAGAGGTATAATTCTCTACTAATATACGGTCATCTTTGCCTAAAATTCTTTCTATATCAATTCCAGTGGCTTCTTCTATAGGTCTAAGGTTTTCTTGCGGTATCTCATAATCAACAGGTGTAGCATCTTTTATAGGTTTTGTGGGTT
Source organism: Staphylococcus sp. AS1337 (assembly GCF_051408735.1). Lineage (NCBI taxonomy): Bacteria > Bacillati > Bacillota > Bacilli > Caryophanales > Staphylococcaceae > Staphylococcus > Staphylococcus sp. AS1337. The sequence continues at coordinate 4,578 of NZ_JBOIHZ010000002.1, forward strand.
CAGTTATATATGTATCATCATTGTTTGTTGATGATGCACCAACACTTCTATCTTTTAAAACATAAGAGAGGAGCAATAGAATCGATATTATTAAAAGAGATCTCCTTATTAAATTTCTCATTATTTTAAATTCTCCTAAAAACAAAATTATAAAAGTAATATTCCTAAATTAATTAATCGCTGTATGTCACATAGATTAGTTTGTCATTGGTAAAATCAAATACTACTTTTAAGTCATTAAAGTATGCTTTCGTATCTAAGTTTTTAATTCTTGCAATTTTATAATCGTTCATAATTAACCAAGGTATATCATATTTTTGGATTTTTAAGGTTATATTTTCATAATTAGCATATATCCATTCAATTTTGTTCTTGTTATTTTTTATATCTATGGCATTTAATTCAAGCTCTTTTGTATCATTATAGTTGTAATCATGCACTTTAGTTATTCTCCTTTAATGAATTTATCTGAAGCCATAACAGCTAACAAATTATTTTGTCTTATGGCTTCTAATTTCATATTGAAAATTTGTGTAACGTACTGATCGGCGCTTCTAGGCACACTATTAAGTGTTTTTGAAAAATACTTCAACCATTCAATTTTATCTTCATATTTCATTTTACTAATTGCAAAATTTTTCTTTTGCCCGTGTCTAAATAACCGCGTAGTAAATTTTCCAGCAAATTGGTCCCGTGTTTTTTGATCTTTGTAAATTGGGCTTTTGTAAATGGTGTTATAAATTTCGTTAATTGTTGCAAAGTATTGTTTCCCTGTACTTTTCTGATGTGATAAATGTGTGCCATTATCAAAATTATTGACTACGACATAGTATTCGTAATCTGTTTTTATAGCATAATTCCTAGAGTTCATTAGAAATTCTATAGTGAATAGTTGATCTTCACCAGTTTGTGAAAATGTTTTAAATCTTAACTTATTTTTATCTATAATTGCTTTTTTAAACATTTTGAGTACAGATAAAGCATAGAACATACTATTTTCAATAATATTAGCTTTCGGAACATTTCCATTTTCAAATATAGCTTTAGGTACGCTTCTACCTTTACCTTTAACGCCGTATTTTCCAATAATCAAATCACTTTTATGTTTAATTCCATAATTATATAAGTCTTCTAAAGCACGCGGGTGTAAAAAATCGTCAGAATCTAAAAAGAAAATATATTGACCAATACTCATTTCAATACCTTTATTTCTTGGTTTGCTAGCACTACCACTGTTGAATTTTAGTCGTTTGAATTTAATTAACTTACTGTATTTTTTTGTATAGGATTTAATAATATTTAATGTATTCGAGTTATTTGAATGATCGTCTACAATTATTAGCTCATAATTGCTTTTCTCCATTGTTTGATTAATAACAGAATCGATTGTACGAGAAAGAGAACAATCGTTATTGTATGTTGGCATAACTATGCTTACTTTTTTAATTTTAAACGCCTCCTTTTTTACAAAGTTAGCAAAGAAGGCATTATTAGTATATGTAGTTAGTCGTTTTTTAAAATAAGTACAAGCAAAAATAATAAAAAAATAAGTTAGATTAACGAAAGTTATATATGGAAATAAAATATTAAATAGTAATACGATTTATTTTAATTTTAGGTTATGTAAGTAAATTTTTTATTTAGTAAATGATGTAAGCGGGTTAATAATATAGGGGGAGGTATATTAAAGGGTGTGTTGTACAATTGCTATAGTAGAGTTATAAATTAAAATATAGACTGACCATTGGTAAGATATTTAGAAGTTAATATTTGTTATAGAGTGGGTGACTAAAGTGAGTCTTATGTATAAGCACCAGCTCAAGCAATTGTTTTAAAGAACCAATAATTAATTTATTAAGTTAGCAGTTCTTAAGCAAGAGCTTTGGCGCTTGTATATATAATATTAAGTTAGTGATTCTTGTGTAAGAGCTTCAACAGCAAATTAAGAAAGTGGTATTAAAGTTTTCAATACAGTTAACTTTTCCAATAGAAAACGACGGATTTCGTTTTAAATAGTTAAGGTTTCTTTCAGTACCCATATAGCACAAATGCTTATATTTAACAAAAGTGATAGTTTAATTTAAGTATTTTTCTTTCATTTATAATTTCTTAATTATGATAAAAATTGTGAATTAATAGAAATGGATTTTTTGAATCACTGACTATAATTAAATATTTAACTTAGAAATATTTAATTATCTTGTTCGTTATTTAATACTTTGCCATTCTTAGCATCAATAGTCACTTCGTGTTTTTCTTTATCTTTTTTAAGGTCTAAATCATAAACAAGTTTCCCATCGTCTTTTGATAGTGACCACTCTTTGATGTCTCCGTCAAATTCTTTTTGACCTTTTTTAATGGCGTCTTTATAATCGATGGCTTCATTATAATTAAATGCTTCGTTATTATTAATTGAATCTTCGTTCTCTTGTTCTTTATTCAAGATTTTTTTATTTTTATCAGAGATAATAACTTCTGATTCTTTCTTATCACCTTGCTGTTCAATTTTATATGCCCATTCGCCATTGCTTTTTTCATATGAGATGCCTTTTAAATTTTGGTTGTCGTATGTTTCTTGGGCTTTTTTAATAGCGTCATCAGGACTTGTTTTGATTTTGTTGATAGCGATAACTTGGTTATCGGATTTTGTATCTTTTTTATTTTCAGATTTTGAATCACTGTCAGATGAACCATTTCCACAACTAGCTAATAATAAACTAGAAAACACTATTGCTGATAAACTTTTTAACTTCATCTGTTTCACTCCTTTATTATTTTTACAATAAATAATTACCCAACCTTTGATGTAGATAAAACATTAAAGGTGAAAATTTGATTATAACCAGTTGAATGAGTTGATTTAACTAAATTTTAAAATGAAAGTAACATTTATATTTTAAAATGATAAAAATAGTTAATAAATAGGAAAAATATTAAAAATCATAGGTGGTGTGCATGAATACTGTTAAATAAACATAAACACGTTATAATAATTATAACTGAGATGGAGGAATGACAGATTGGATTTTTGGTTGAAAACACAAGCTGAACAAAATAATAAAGAAATATTTATCGATGATGGTGTGAATCAAATTACTTTTGGAAAGATGTATGATAGAGCTAAAAGACTCGCTTATAGTCTAGAACAATTAGAATTAAGCAGAATAGGTTTATATATTAACAATACAATTGAATCCATAGTATTAATTAATGCTGCATGGGTAGCAGGTATAGAAGTAGCTATGGTCAATACGAGATTAACTAAAAAAGAAATGATTGCTCAAATGAAATCTATAGATGTAAGTACAGTCATAGCGATGGAACAGCTTCATTTAAGAGATATTAAAGTGATAGATTTTCAAACATTGCAGACTCAGGAAGGGTACGAATTCGAAGCGCCGTTCTCAATTGATCGTATCGCATCGATTATGTTTACTTCTGGTACTACAGGTCCTCAGAAGGCAGTGCCACAAACCTTTTACAACCATTATGCAAGTGCATTAGGTTGTAAAGAGAGTCTTGGATTTAATCAATCTACGAAATGGTTATCGGTATTGCCGATTTATCATATTTCTGGTTTGAGTGTAGTGTTACGAGCGTTAATTGAGGGTTTTACATTACGACTTGAAGCGAAATTTGACGCTGATAAAATGATGAAGATAATTAAAGAGGAAACACCTACACATATATCATTAGTACCACAAACACTAAAATGGTTAATGGACAAAGGGTGGCATCAACCATTCTCGATTGAAAAAATATTGCTCGGTGGAGCTAAACTAACCACATCGTTAATAAATAGAGCGTTAGACTATGGTTTACCGATTTATAATTCTTTTGGTATGACTGAGACATGTTCGCAATTCTTAACAGCAACACCAGAAATGTTGAAACTAAGACCAGACACGGTTGGAAAACCTAGCGATAATGTTGAAGTGAAAATTTCGCAGCCAAATGTTAATGGTCATGGAGAATTATTGATTAAAGGTGACAATGTCATGAATGGTTATCTTTTTCCAATGCATAAAAAAGATACCTTTGTAGATGGTTATTTTAAGACTGGTGATATAGCAGAAATAGATGAAGAAGGTTATGTCGTGGTATATGACCGTCGAAAAGATTTAATTATAAGTGGTGGAGAAAATATATACCCTTACCAAATAGAAACAGTCGCTAAAAAGCACGAATCTATCGAAGATGCAATGTGTGTTGGTGTTGAAGATGCTACATGGGGAGAAGTACCTTATTTATATTATGTTGCTTCAGAAGCTATAACCAATAAACATTTAATAGAATTCTTCCAAAATCATCTAGCAAAGTATAAAGTGCCAAAACAATTCAAGCGTGTTACTTCGTTACCTTATACATCAACAGGTAAATTGCAGAGAAAACATTTATAAAAGTAATAAGGAGTTTATATGAAAATAGTTGATATGCATCTATACCTCTATGACGAGCGCTTTAATACACCAATTATTACACCTAAAATAAAACTAGAAACACGTAAAGCATTGTTTGTAGCTTTAGTTACGGAAAATAATTCATATTACTATGGAGAGTGTAATGCGTTTGAAACTGATTGGTATACAAATGAAACGATTGATGATGCCCAAATACAAGTGAAAGATTGGTTCGAAAGTATTAAAGATATAGAGTTTTATACATTCGATGAAATATTACGTAGTTTAAAACATCTATCTAAATATCCGGCAACTAGAAGTATGATTGTAATGGCTTGCTATCAAATGTTTTTCAAATTAACAGATTTTAGCGTAGCCTATGGTGCAACAATTAGCGGTTTAGCAGAAGAAAATATTTTGCAATTATCCCAAACACAACCCCAACGTGTTAAAGTGAAATGGTCTGATTCAATTTTAAGTGATATTAAATCAATTAAACAATTACCATTTAAACCAGATATTGTTGTAGATGCAAATGAATCTATAACCGATTCGGAGATATCAAAGCTAACAACAATTGGGTATAATCAATTATTGTATATTGAAGAACCGTTTAAATCTTTAAATAAGCTAAATCAGTTTGATGCATACGAATTACCACCAGTTGCTATAGATGAAAAGGCAGACACGATAAATAACATATTAGAAGTTATAGATGATTTCGCTATAGACGTTGTTGTATTGAAACCATTTAGACTAGGTGGAATCGATAAAGTGATGGATACCATTAAAATTCTTAAGGAAAAAAATATAAAAATAGTCATAGGTGGTATGTATGAGTATGGATTAAGTAGATATTTTACTGCGATGTTAGCCCAATTTTCTAGTTATCCCAGTGATATCACACCAGAAGGTTATTATTTTGAAAAAGATGTGGTTGATCGTGCGGGTATATTAAAAGGAGACTCAATCTATTTTGAGCCTCCAAAGGTTAAAAGTACAAGATTAACACGAATTTATTGATTTTTTTTGTTATCTTTTTTCTTAAGGGGAACTGGGTCAAAGCCGCCTTTATGAAGCGGATGGCATTTTGAAATCCTTTTAATACCTAACCAAGTACCTTTTAATGCACCATACACCTGAATTGCCTCTCTGGTATATTCAGAACAAGTAGGATAAAAACGGCAAGTTGCGGGCGTCAAGGGCGATATAAATCGTTGATAAATATGAATGAGTCCAAGAAATATAGTTTTCATAAATTTTGCCTCCAACAAATAACTTAGCTTTAGCATAGTTAGTTTAACATAATAAGGGGAAGAGTGATGTATATGAAGTTTAAAGATAAAGATAATGACAACGTATATTTATCATATAAAGATAAAGAAGATATTGCTGACGGAAATCATGTACTTATTATTCCGAAATATAAAAATCAGTTGCTATTTACAAACCATAAATTACGTGGTGTTGAATTCCCAGGTGGTAAAAAAGAAGACGGAGAAACAAGTGAAGTAGCTGTTGCACGGGAATTATTTGAAGAAACCGGAGCAAAGATAGCGCAATGTGAGTATATTGCACAATATGAAGTACAACGTACGAATGGCTTATGTTTCACAAAAGATGTATTTATGGTAAATGTATCAGAGATAAGTGATCAAGATGATTATTTAGAAACAAATGGTCCTTTATTTTATAAGAATATAGCTGAGATCCCAGAGAGTAAAAAAAGTTATTTGTTGAAGGATGATGCGATTTTACACTGTTTAGAGAGAGTGATATCACTTGGATTTTATAAATAGAAAGCGTATGCCAATTGAATCAATACATCATATATTTGATGAAGTCACATATTGTGTTGATAACTTAAAAGTTCGAGGCTTAATAATGACGCCAAAAGAAGACGTAAAAAGAATTGTGATATATCTACGAGGTGGTAAGGGCCAAGTAGGTAAAGTACGAGCAGCTAGAATGATGCAATTTGCAAATACAAACACTTTAGTCTTTGGTCCATATTATAGAGGGAATAATGGTAGTGAGGGTAAAGATGAATTTTATGGGGCGGATTTAAATGATGTTATGGTTGCTATACGTATACTGCATCAAAAATACCCTTATGCTGCCATTCATATGGTTGGATTTTCCAGAGGTGGACTTCAGGGTTTGCTCACATTTCAAGATTTACCTATCTCAAGTTATATTATCTGGGGCGGAGTATCTGATATATACTTAATGTATGAAGAACGCGTTGACTTAAGAGGTATGTTGAAACGCATGATTGGTCATCCTAAAAAGCAAGCTGTTGCCTATCAGCAGCGAGATGCATTAGCTCAGATTACTAAGTCAAGCCCGCCTATACTTATTGTTCATGGTGGAAAAGATAAGCAAGTAGGCATTCATCATGCCTATCATTTAGCACAGCAATTAGAGGAAAAGGGAACAACTTATCGTACGTTTTATCAAATGTTAGAAGGTCATGTACCGAGACCATTGGCTCTAAAACAAACGCTTTGTGAAATTAAACAGTGGATGATAGATGTGGAAGAGAATAAAATATAATAGAGTATATCAAAAGAGAGGATTGGTTTCTAATACCCAATCCTCTCTTTTATATCATATAAATTAACAAATATTATTTAAACCCGCCACGTGTTGCTAGATCATCAACTTCTACCCCGAATTTTTCGAAGTTGTGATTGAAACGGTTAATTAAATCTTGAGCTTGCTCTCTATAGGCTTCTGGCTTACTCCAAGCATTAATAGGATTCAATAGCGTTTGAGGTACATCCTCAACTTCAACTGGAATATCTAAACCGAACATATCATCTTTAATATATTCAGCATCTCTTAATTGCCCTGTGATTGCTTGATTTACCATTTGTCTTGTGTAACTTAGGCTTATACGACGTCCTATGCCATATTTACCGCCAGTCCAACCAGTGTTTACAAGATAAACATCTACATCGTGTTGATCGATTAAGTTACCTAATAAATCAGCATAAACTTTAGCGTTTAGAGGTAAGAAAGGTGAACCGAAACATGTAGAGAATGAAGGTTCTGGCTCAGTTACGCCACGTTCTGTACCAGCTAATTTAGCAGTGAATCCACTCAAGAAATGATACATTGCTTGATCTTTGGATAGTTTTGAAATAGGCGGTAGAACACCAAAAGCATCTGCAGTTAAGAAAATAATTGTATTAGGATGAGCTGCTTTAGATGGTGTTACAATATTTTCAATGTGGTTGATTGGGTATGCTGCACGAGTATTTTCTGTGTATTGATTATCATCGAAGTCAACGTCACCATCTTCGTCAACAACAACATTTTCTAAAATAGTACCATATTTAATAGCGTCATAAATTTGAGGTTCTTTTTTATAAGAAAGGTTAATTGCTTTAGCGTAACAACCACCTTCAATGTTGAAAATACCATTTTCATTCCAACCATGTTCATCATCGCCAATAAGTTTACGTGTTGGGTCAGCTGATAGTGTCGTTTTACCAGTACCAGAAAGGCCGAAGAATAAAGCGACGTCACCTTTGTCTCCAACGTTAGCTGAACAATGCATGCTCATAATGTTATCTTTAGGTAGTAAATAGTTCATTACGGAGAAAATACCTTTTTTCATTTCACCAGCATACTCAGTCCCACCAATGAGGATAACTTTATGTTTGAATGATATGATGATAAATGTTTCTGAGTTTATGCCGTCAATTTCTGGATCGGCTTTAAAATGCGGTGCTGAAATAATTGTGAAGTTTGGTTTGATTTCTTGAGCTTCTTCTTTTGAATTAGGACGTATAAACATATTTTGAGCAAATAGATTATGCCACGCCAATTCATTTACAACAGTTAATTTCAATTGTGAGTCGTGATCACTACCGGCATAACCATTGAATACATATAGTTCATCTTTTTTGTCTAAATAGTTTAGAACCTTATCATATAATTTTAAAAATGTTTCTTCTTCAATCGGTTGGTTAATAGTACCCCAGTCAATATCATCTCTATAAGATGGCTCATTTACAATAAACTTATCTTTTGGTGAACGACCTGTATATTTACCTGTTCTAGCGTTAATTGCACCTAATTCGGTAAGTTCGCCTTCATCATTATCTAAAATCTTGTTATACAACTGTGTTGTAGATAATTGAAATAATGAAGATTTTTTGTCTAAAATACTTTCAATTTTGTTCGTATAAGTGTATGTATCTACAGCCATACTAATCCCTCCAACGCTATTTAGTTATTGTAAGCCTTTACAATTACAGAGTATAACACATATATATCAATAGTCCATACCAATTTAAAAGGAATTTTAAATAAATATTAATAAATGTAAAATTGACATTATATCGCTGATTCTGTACTATAGGACTTAACGGATTCTCTTATCCTGAGTGGCGGAGGGACATGGACCCAATGAAGCCCAGCAACCTCTTCTTAATACGAAGAAAGGTGCCAAACCGTTTGCAGACAAATATCGTCTGAACGATAAGAGCGAATGGACGTATAAGGGCCTTCTCTCTATTTATTGATAGTGTAGAAGGCTTTTTTAATGAGCTCAACAGAGAGAGAATTTTCGTAATTTAAAACTAAAGGAGCAAATTATGACTTACAATAGAAGATTATTCACTTCAGAATCGGTAACAGAAGGGCATCCAGATAAAATAGCGGATCAAGTATCTGATGCTATATTGGATGAAATATTGAAAGATGACCCAAACGCACGTGTTGCTTGTGAAACGACAGTGACTACTGGTATGGCGTTAATTTCAGGAGAAATATCAACAACAACATATGTTGATATTCCAAAAGTGGTCAGAGAAACAATTAAAGAGATAGGCTACACGCGTGCTAAATACGGTTATGATAGCCAGACAATGGCAGTATTAACGGCAATTGATGAACAGTCACCAGATATCGCTCAAGGTGTCGATACAGCTTTAGAGTATCGTGAAGACGCATCAGAAGAAGAAATCGAAGCTACAGGAGCGGGAGACCAAGGTTTGATGTTCGGTTATGCTACGAATGAAACGGATACATACATGCCTTTACCAATCTTCTTGTCACACCAACTTGCTAAACGCTTATCAGATGTACGTAAAGATGAAATATTAAATTACTTACGTCCTGATGGTAAAGTACAAGTAACTGTGGAGTATGATGAGCAAGATCAACCACATCGAATTGATACGATTGTCGTGTCAACACAACATGCTGAAGATATCGAATTAGCACAAATTCAAGATGATATTAAACAATATGTCATTTATCCAACAGTGCCAGAAGCACTTTTAGATGAGAACACTAAATTTTATATTAATCCTACTGGTCGTTTCGTTATAGGTGGACCACAAGGTGATGCAGGGCTTACTGGACGTAAAATAATTGTTGATACGTATGGTGGTTATGCACGTCATGGTGGGGGATGCTTTAGTGGTAAAGACCCAACTAAAGTTGATCGTTCTGCTGCTTATGCTGCACGCTATGTAGCAAAAAATATCGTTGCTGCTGAATTAGCAGACAAATGTGAAGTGCAACTTGCATATGCAATTGGTGTAGCTGAGCCTGTTTCTATTTCTATAGATACATTTGGTACAGGAAAAGTTAAAGAAAATGAATTGGTTGAGGCAGTTAGACAACATTTTGATTTAAGACCAGCTGGAATTATTAAAATGTTAGACTTGAAACACCCTATTTATAAACAAACTGCTGCATATGGTCATTTTGGTCGTACAGACGTACTATTACCATGGGAAAAGTTAGATAAAATTAATTTATTAAAAGATACAGTTAAAGCTTAACTAGAACAAAAAATTTTTTAACTTTATTCTCGAATGCTATGCGTTTATCTATTATAATTAAGTTACTGAACACATAAAGGAGCGTTTTTTGTTATGAATTCATTTGGACCATTAGAGATTGGTTTAATTGTGGCAATTGTTGTAGCAGTAATTTGTTTCATTTTATTTATCATTGCTTTGAAAAGTAAGAAGAAAGCACAACAAAAGGTAGAAGAACAATACAAAACCAGAGAACAAAAACTAAGCGATGAGCATGAAGAAGAATTAGAAAAAGAAAGAATAGAAAATAAAAAAACAGTAACAAAGCAAAAAGAAGAATATAATGCTACAGTTAGTTCGAAAAATAGAGAAATTGATGCATTGAAATTATTCTCTAAAAATCAAAGTGAATATGTAACTGATATGAGACTTATTGGTATTCGAGAAAGATTAGTAAATGAGAAAAGAATTCGCCCAGAAGATATGCACATTATGGCCAATATATTTTTACCTAAGAATGAATTTAATGATGTACAGCGTATTAGTCATTTAGTGCTTACGCGTACTGGTTTATATATAATTGACTCACAATTATTAAAAGGTCACGTATACAATGGTGTGAGTGCCGCACAATTTAAAGAACAACCAACAATGGAGCAAGTGTTTAACACGTTGGACCTTGATAGACAAGAACCACAAACTCTTGTATTAGATCAAAACGAAGATGAAAACTCATTATCTTTTGTTAATTATACGACTCATTTGAATGATATTGAGAAACTAGCTGGTGATATTCAAACAGAATTGAATTTAAAATTCACACCAACAACAATTTTATATTTCAATCCTAAAAATGAGGGTGATGTAACAATTTCAAACTATGCGCAAAGTTCAAATACCAAAGTGTTAGTTGGTCCAGAACAATTGGATGAATTCTTCAATAAATTTGTATTCCATGGTCGCATTCAATATAACGTTGAAGATTTACAACGTGTTATGGATGAAATTGAATCATTTAACTAAAGACACAAATTTCATATTTTGAGAATAAATAATGCTATGTAGTATAAACTGTCAACAAAAGTATTTAGACTTTTGTTGACAGTTTTTTTTGGATTATAAAACTTTAAAAATATTATCTGATACAGCCTACATATTTAATTTAGCCATAAATTAAATATACGATTGATGACATACGCTATAAAGAATTGCAAAAATAAAAATTAATTGTAAACATATAGGCATTTTTATTTATATATTTGGGAATATTGATTAGTATAATAATTAACAAAATAAAAAGGGGATTTTAACTTGGAAAATATTACATTTTATAATGGGAATGAAATGCCGATTGTTGGATTGGGCACATTTCGTGTGGAGAATAATGACGAATGTGCAGCATCAGTAAAACATGCAATTGAAAATGGTTATACACATATCGACACAGCAATGATTTATGAAAATGAAGATAAAGTAGGTCAAGGTATTGCTGAAGGATTAGCTTCAACAGGATTAAAAAGAAGTGATTTATTCATTACTTCTAAATTATGGCTTGATGATTACGGTCGTCAAAATGTCGCTGATGCATATGAAACAAGTTTAAACAAATTAGGTTTAGACTATTTGGATTTATATCTAATGCACTGGCCTGGAATTGATGAAGCACTGATGATTGATACTTGGCAGGGTATGGAAGACCTTTATAAAAATGATAAAGTGAAAAATATTGGTGTAAGTAACTTTAATATTGAACATTTAGAAGCATTATTAGCACAAGTTTCAATTAAACCAGTAATAAATCAAGTAGAATTCCACCCATATTTATTACAATCATCTTTAAATAGATATCTGGAAGTTCAAAATATTCATATGGAGTCATGGTCACCATTAATGAATGCACAAATTTTGGAAGATGAAACAGTAAATGAGGTAGCAAATGAAGTGGATAAATCACCGGCTCAAGTAATCATTAGATGGAATATTGAACATGGTGTTGTAGTAATCCCGAAATCGGTTACTCCTTCTAGAATAGAAGAGAATATTAATGTATTTGATTTTGTTTTAACAGCTGCACAAATAGAAAAATTAGATAACCTCAATGAAGAACGTAGAATTGGACCAGATCCTGCAAAATACAGTGGTCATTAAAGTATTATATAAAACTGTATTATTATTTAAGTGTTAATAATTAAATTAATGATTTAATGATATTTACTCGTTAACTTTGATTTAGTTAAATTTGCGATATAATATTACAAGCCTAATGAAATTGTCATTATTAAGCATGGACAATGTATATGACATAAAAAAGCCACAAAAACAATTTAATGGTTTTGTGGCTTTTTATAATGAACATTATTAGGTTTTCCGTTAAAGTATGTAACCTAATAAACAAGCTAAAAAGGAAACGCCGTATTGGAGTACAGAATAAATAATGAAATAAATAACTTTCTTTTTAGTCATTAATAGTTGGACGAGTTCAGATGATAAAGTAGAAAAGGTAGTAAGCCCACCTAATATACCAACGATTACAAAGGGCTCAATCCAATCTAACTTAAGCGATGTGCCTAATAGGAAACCAATGAGAAAGCTACCAACTATGTTAACGAAAGGTGTTGCAACTGGTAATACACCATTGAATTTGCGATTGCAAAAATTAGTAATAAAACCACGGATGACTGCACCTATGCCACCACCTAACATAATTAATAAACAGTTAATCATGAGCTACGTGCCCCCAATCTAACGCCGATATAGCATAAGAAAATTCCTAAAACATAACTACTGATTGCGTAAATAGCAACAGTTAGATATTCTTGTTGCTCAAATAAATGTATAAGCTCAAATTGAAATGTTGAAAAGGTAGTCATTGCACCCAACAAACCTGTAGTAATACCTTTTTTAAAAAGTGGATTATTCTTATAATATTGTATAGTTAGCGTCCCTAGAAAACCCATTAAAAAAGCGCCTAAAATATTAGCGATAAATGTACCAGTAGGAAATGTTGAATTAACATTCATAAATGAAAACAAGTATCTGAGTAGTGCACCGACAGCGCCTCCTACAAAAATATATAAATATTGCATTGTTGGCATGCTTCCTTTCTTAAAAACAGTGCAAGTTTTAGCAACATGGCATTGCTATTAAAGCTTATTTATTGTTTTTATAATATCAAATATAACTAGAAATTTAGAGTGTATTTGTAATTGAAATGTCCGGATTGTTTAAACTGAAGCATAATTTTATTAAATTAAAGATTCACTTTAACCACAATAACAGAGGCCAAGACATCAATTGGTGTCCTAGCCCCTTAATTAGAATATTATGCCAAATGTTGATAGAGAAGCAAGAATATGAATAATAATTACGACTAAAATAACGTATGGTAATATCTTACTTGCTTTTCGTATCCAATCTGACTCTTCGTGTAGATGTTTGATTGATTTATCAGCAAAAATAATGGAAATTATTAAAATGATAGCATTTATAATACTACAAACAAATATTAATTTTATCATTGAATTAAAATGCATGTTTAATAGAGGATTTCTTGTATTAAAATAAAAACTAATAATAACCAATAAAGTAGATAAATAAAAGTAAAGTTTTGAACGTGCCATTTGTACCTCCTAATGCAATTCATTTAACAATAATACCATAAATTTACAAAAAACTAATAGAATTTATATTTATATAGTATATTAACATATTGAATATGTGCTTATGTAGGGTTAGTTCCCTTAGTATAAAAAAGTTTAATATTACTGTAAAAATATTCTGATTTTAAGCAAAAAATTAGAATTAATTCTTTATAGGTGGTATAACTAAGTTGTATGGTTAATAACCGTTATCAAATAATTCTTTGTTGAATTATTTAATTAAGTCAGGAGGAATAAGTAATGGCAAAATTAAATGTTGAAGTATTTGCAGATGGTGCAGATATTGAAGAAATGAAAGCAGCTTATAAAAATAAACAGGTTGATGGTTTTACTACTAACCCAAGTTTAATGGCAAAAGCAGGGGTGACTGACTATAAAGCTTTCGCTGAAGAAGCTGTTCGCGAGATTCCTGATGCTTCTATCTCATTTGAAGTATTTGCAGATGATTTAGAAACTATGGCAAAAGAAGCTGAAATTTTAAAACAATACGGTAGTAACGTATTTGTTAAAATTCCAGTTGTAAACACAAAAGGTGAATCAACTATTTCTCTAATTAAAAAATTATCAGCAGAAAATGTACGTTTAAACGTAACTGCTGTTTATACTTTAGATCAAGTTAAAGAAATTACAGATGCTGTAACTGAAGGTGTGCCAACTTATGTATCAGTATTTGCTGGCCGTATTGCAGATACAGGAGTTGACCCAATCCCTATGATGAAAGAAGCTGCTGAAATTACCCACAGTAAAGACGGCGTGAAATTATTATGGGCTAGTTGTCGTGAAGTAATTAATGTTATACAAGCTGATGAAGTTGGTGCTGATATTATCACATGTCCAGCAGATGTTGTTAAAAAAGTAAACAACAATCTTGGTCGTGACATTAATGAACTATCAGTTGATACAGTTAAAGGATTTGCAAAAGATATCCAAAGTTCAGGATTATCAATTCTTTAATTGTAATAGTAAAATGAGTTTTATTTTAAATTTAAATATAACTAAAAAGGTGTCTGGGACATAAATATCTCTGACTAAAGAATAAACGTCAATTTCTATTAAAATTATATAGAAATTGACGTTTTCTTTGTTTTTATAAAATTTTGTAGCTCGTTGAGCTACTATTTTTCTTATGTTTAGTGCCATTAAGACAAAACCAAGCTCTCGTTTAACCTTATTTATTCCTCGAACCGACATGCGAGTGAAACCCAAAATAGCCTTCATAAATCCAAAAACTGGTAATACATCAATTTTTCTTTGACTATAGATTTTTTAGTTTCTGTTCCTGAAAGCTTTTGGTTAACTTGAGATTTGAAATATTCCCAATTATAATTCTTCATTAACTTTTTATTTATTTTCGAATGCAATTTCATACATTGATTTTTCAAGGGACAATTTGAACAATCATCGCACTCATAGAATTTAAAGTCTCTTTAGAATCCATATCTATCTTTTTTGTAAGTGTATCTTTTAAAACCGAGTCGTTTGTAATTTGGACAAACTATACATTGTACCGATTTTGTAACTTGCTGACGCCTAGGGGAATAGTATGAGTGAGAGACTACAGGCTCGAACCATACCCCAGGTAAGCATGCATGGTCAAAATCGTAAGATTTTAAATATAAAGAGGACCAATCCATATTAAGGATTAGTCCTCTTTTTTGAGATTGGGTATTTATGTCCCAGACTCTTTTTTACACATTAAAAATGTAAAATTTTGAAATATATCTGATATACTGTATATTATAAATTTTCTGGCTAAATAACTCCTTGTTCAATGTTATGATGCATGTAATGATTAGCTGGGAAGGAGTGAAGTAATGAAGATACAGCCACCTAATATTAATGGTTATTTAGAAAAGAAAGATTTAACTGATGTATTTGATGAAGTTGATGATCTAATAGAATTAGCAGAAATCTCAAATTCATCACTGGAAGAAAAAGTATTAGATAGGTTGTTAATATATGGATCAACTATCAAAGATTGTAGTTTTGCTAATTCAGATTTAGGGCGTACTGATTTTACAGATGTTGTATTTGAAAACTGTGATTTTTCTAATTCTCAGATGGATTATGGAACGATTCATAGGGTTACTTTTAAAAATTGTAGAATGACGGGAACATTATTCAAAAACATGAGATTAAGTCATATTACATTTGAAGAAGTAAAAGCAAATTTTATAAATTTAGTAGAATCGAAAATTGCTTCATTTAGAATCAATACAAGTGACCTAGAAAATGCTGAATTTCATAATACTCTGCTTAAAAACGTAGAATTTTTAAAATCTAATCTAAATAATATGTCAATCTATCAAACGTCATTAAAAAGTTGTGATATAAGTAAATCATTTTTTGGGAATATCACTGTTGGAAAAGATGATTTAATGGGTTGTAAAGTATCGAGTGAACAAGCCGTTCAAATTGCTAAGTTAATTGGCATCGTGGTCGTTGACTAAGTATAAAGAAATAAAATAGTGGTGATACATATTTATTCTAAAAACCGTCAAATTTAATTGAATCACTCTGATAATTGATTTATTATTTAAGGAAGTAACTGAAGTGATGCGAATGTGATAAAGGAGAACATTTCAAATGAAAGCAAATATCTTTGAGCAAAAAGTGAAAAAGCAGCTATGGTTTTTAAACAAAAAAGAGAAAAACAAATTAGATGAAGTGTTATCTAAAACAGTTGATTTAAATGAAAGCGATCAATTAAATCGTCCAGTCGCTTTCTCAAATCAATTTTTGAAGGAATATATTTTTAAAGAAAAAGTCGTTTCAAGCACGCAATTATTCGTATTATTATTAGGCATTTTAGGTACGTATATCATACTTATTGGTTTATTCTTGTTCGGTTTTTTGACAAGTTTGACTTCGGTACAATATTTTATTAAGCCAGAAGTCGAGCTATCAACTGTCACTGTTGTATTAACTTTGGTGGGAGCATTGCTATTAGTTATAGTCAGTTTATACATGATAAAAGTAGTAACTGGATATTTCACTAAAAAATTACTGGAATATAAACATAATAAAACCTTATAGTAATGAAACTATTTTAAAAGGTGAGAAAGTGTTAAACTTTCTTGCCATTTTTTATATATAAAAATATATGGGGCCTCTACAGTGATAAATGTACCATTATCAAAATAAATTATTGTGGATAAACCTTTGGATTTTAAGCCGTTAATAGTACAAGCATTGATATAATATTGTATAGGGGAACGTTGAGGTTTTACAGGGAATATTGTTGTTTGATAATCGATATAAATAGGTACTAACTTCTTAATCTTTAATATTCGTTTAGACTGTTCTAGCTGTACTTTATGTGAACGTTGATACTTTTCTAAAATGTAGTTAATAGTTTGATTAATTGGAGATGGATATATAAATTGATGTGTAGTGAATTGGCATATTGTAAGTATTTGTGGTCCTATTGCCGTTTTGAAATATAATATTTTAGTTAGATTAGACATGAATGTTTCACCTCATTTATTAAGATAATAATTTTTATACTTGCTTTTGACTCTATTTTGATAATTTTTTAATGTGGAAATTGAACAATTTAATTCTTTAGCTAATTCTTTTTGTTTATAACCGGCTAATTTTAATTGTAGCCAAAGTTGTTCTTTTTCTGATAATTGAGAAAGAAAATTATCATACAGGAGCCGAGCATCATCAAAGGGAGAATTAATATTAGAAATGTTATCTAATTCAAAAATGTTATATGTTTCAAAAGTATGTTGAGAACGAAAAAGATCGATAATAAAGAAATTGAGACGACGATATAAAAATGAATTTAAAGAAGATTTTTGAGGGATGTAAACTTTTGATAATTCCCACATTTTTATCGTGAGTAATTGTACATATTCATCATTATTGTACTTAATATTATATTTTTTTAGAAGAAAATAGATAATGTGTTTGAAATTTTTATATAGTTCATCAAAGTTCATTGTTAAACTCCATCGTTGTATATACAACATAAATTTCCGGATAGATTTATTTTATTGTGAAAAATAATAAATTTCATTTGCTAAATAGTAACATAAGGTGTTAAATAGAAGTCATAAGGTAGATAAATTTAAGTTTTATAACATTAACGCGTATTCAACTTAAAGATATAGCATTTAGAGATGAATATTATCTTCGGACAATTATCAGGAGGTTTGTATGGATTACGCACATTTAAATTTAGAACATTTTTTTGCGAAACATAATGATTTAGATATAATTAAAGATAAATCAGACTTTGTTATGATTAATAATATGACGAACGAAATGATGTATCGAGATGGTGAAATAGAAGGTGCAATAGATTTGAACCGTTATTATTATAAAAATAGATCTCAAGCAGCAAGTTTTATCATAATGGAATATCGTAAAAGTCAAGAGTAATGAAATTAAGATTTCATTACTTTTTTTTATGAATATGTGACAACAATCAGATTAAATTGTACGATTAAGTATTTAGTGTTAAACTTTATTATCAGATAGTCTCAATAGTAGTATTACATAAGATTAAAGAGGCTCCATTCCTAATTATTACCTAAGAGGTGTGAACATGACGAAGCATAAAAAAGGCTCTATATTATCAATTATTGGTTTATTGATAATCTTAGGTGTAGCTGTTGTTGTTGTCTTTTCAATGATATCAGATCAAATCTTTTTTAAAGATGTAAACGAACAAGAAAAAGTTGAAAACCTAAAAGTTACTTTAGATAAAGCATCTAAAAAGCAAATTGATAACTACACAAGCCAGCAAGTTTCAAGTAAAGATAATAAAAGTTGGAGAGATGCATCATCTACTGAGATAAAAGCCGCAATGAATAGTAGTGAGTTTATAGAGAGTGACACTCAAAAATACCAATTTTTAGAGTTGGATAAATACCAAGGAATTGATGAAAACAGAATTAAACGTATGTTAATTGATAATCCAATATTATTAAAACATTCAGATGACTTTATACAAGCAGCGAAAAATAAACATGTAAATGAAGTTTATTTGATTTCTCACGCGTTGCTAGAAACAGGATCAGCTAAGAGTGAACTTGCAAGTGGTGTAGAAATTGATGGGAAAAAATATTATAACTTTTTTGGGGTCGGTGCACTAGATGAAGATCCAATCAAAACTGGATCAGAATATGCCAAGAAACATGGTTGGGACACACCTGAAAAAGCCATAAGTGGTGGTGCAAACTTTATTCATGATCACTTTTTATCAAATAAAGACCAGAACACCCTTTATAGCATGAGATGGAATCCTAAAAATCCTGGTGAACATCAATACGCTACCGACATTAAATGGGCTGAAAGTAATGCAAGCTTAATGTCCAATTTCTATAATGATATGAAAACAGAAGGTAAGTATTATAAATACTTTGTTTATAAAGATGATGAAAAGCATAAAACGCAATAAATAACCATGTGCTAAGCATATGGTTTATCCTGTCAATGAAGTGTTAACTTTGTTGGCAGTTTTTTTATTTTTTATACTTGTTTTCGTAGTTTATTGATTTGTAAAAGGGTAACTATGTAGTTTTGGATATAATACTGTTTAGAATTGTATGGGGATAGGTATTAGTTGGTCATTTAGAAAAGCTGGCTTTCATATTCAGTTTCAATAGCTATAATAAAAAGCCAAGCGTCAACTGACGTTTGGCTATTCAACATTTTATAATAGCTATAATTAGGGATGTTCTAATTTATTTAGCTTTATTTTTTTGACTAATAAGAATAAAGAACATAAGCGTAGAGATAAATACTTTTAAAATAAATTTCATAGTGTCACTTCCTACTTAAGATTGTTTAAATTAATTGAGACTGATTAACATTTTAATAGTTATCTACTTTTCATCAAAATAATTATGTTTTTTTAAGAATGTTTCAGCTACAACTGCTGGTTCTTTTCCTTCACCATCAGCTTCATAATTTAATTTTTGCATTTGTTCTGTACTAATTTTATCATCGAGTTTCGAGATTGCTTTTTTGATTTGTGGATGTTCTTTGAGTAACTTATTTGGAGCAACTGCACTGGCATCATATGGTGGGAAGAAATTTTTGTCATCTTTTAATACAACTAAATCATACGCAGCTATTCTTCCATCAGTTGTATAGCCTAATGCCACATCCAATTTATTATTTTTTAACGCATCATACACAAGACCGATTTGCATAGGTTTAAGTGAATTAAAACCGAAGCCATAGTGTTTTTGGAAAGGCGCGTATCCATCCCCACCACGTTTAATCCAAGTTGTATCTGTACCAACATTGACTTTATCTTTAATTTTTTTTAAATCTGAAACAGTTTGTAGATTATATTTTTCTGCGGTTTCTTTTGTGACCATAAATGCGAATGTGTTTTCGAAACCATAAGAATTAAAAAATGTTTGATTAAACTTTTGGTTAAATAATTTTTTAGTAATCACCATAGCTTTACTTGTATCTGTAATAGGTTCTTGTTCAAGTACACCAACTAAATCTGTGCCAGTGTAACGAGTGCTTGATATATCAGCGTCGCCATTCATTAATGCATTGTGTTGTATTGTGGCAGACCCTAAATTGTTGATGATAGTGCCAGATGTTTCGCCTTTTGTATCATGTTCAATAAGTTCTTTTAACATATAAGCCATAATTTGTGATTCACTAGTAGCTAAAGCTGATATTTTAACAGTGTTTTTTGATTGGCCGCCGCCTAATCCTGGCAAATCGCAACTAGTTAGTAAAAAGGTACTTGCTAAAATGAAAAATAAAAATCTTCTTAAATGTTTCATTATTGAACTCCTTATATATATTAAAAAACTATTATTGTAATATATTAAGATTAACACACTTAGCAAAACATTATAACACTGCTTGATAAAATACTAGCAGACCATTAATGTGTAATATACACTAAAGGACTGGTATAATAAGGACAAATAATCTTAGTAAGGAAGTGTACTATGAGAATTGCCATTATTGGAATGGGCACTGCAGGTGTCACGCTTTTAAAAGAATTAGTGAAAAGTGACTCTTTTTCTAAAATGAATATTGATGTATATGACAATCCTATAAATATGGGTCAGGGTGTCCCTTTTCAAAATGATAGTGCAGAATTATTGATAAATCTACCGGCAGCACAAATGTCTTTGAATTTAGATAACCATAGAGAGTTTTATGAATGGTATGAAATGCAATCTACATTTAAATTTTCAAATCCAGAATACTTGCCAAGATTTATATTTGGTCATTATATGAAAGATTATTTACAGAAGTTTAATCATGATTACGACAATATACATACAATCAAAGAAGAAGTTAATGAAGTATTTATTGAGTCAGAAGTAGGGCAGACAGATGTGACATATTGTGTTTGTACTTCTAAAGAAATGGAAAATTGTAAAAAGTATGATGTTGTCTTTTTGACTATTGGTACTCTGTCATACCATGATCCATATGGCTTAAAGGGGATACGCGGTTATATTAAAACACCATATCCGACCTATAACACATTAAACGATGTACAAGATTCCGATGAAATCGCTATTATAGGTACAGGATTAGCAAGCTTAGATGTTATTCGTTATGTAACGGCACATCATCCTAAACTGCCTATTACTATTGCTAGTCGAAAAGGACGATTGCCAAGTGTAAGAGGTGTGATGCCTGACATCGACTTTGAATATGTAACTCCAGAAAAATTTAATGAGATAAAGCACAAGCATTTTGGCAATGTACCTCTAGATGAGGCAATAAAGTTATTCTTGAAAGATTGTGCATTACATAATATTGATGTCGAAACATTAATCCATCGTAGTCAAGGAGATTCAATTAAAGATTTAACTTATGATTTAGAACATGCTGATGAATTAGGGAAATTACAAAGTATACTTGAATTAACGAAAGAAAATTTAAATTGGATTTGGAATAGTTTAAGTAGAGAGGACCAAAAACGGTTTTTAACTAATTATCAGCCTATATTAAAAGAGAATTCAAATCCGATGCCGCCTCAAACAGCACGATTATTGATTGATCACATTAACCATGGCACGATTAAAATTAAGAGTGATTTAGAGGATGTTCAATATAATGATAATAAGTTCAACTTTAAATATAAAGATGCGTCAGTAGAACGGTATGATATTGTAATTAATGCTACAGGATCAAAGACACAACTTGCAGATTTAGATGGCGATGACCAACTCGTATTAAATCTCGAGAACAGACAGGTTGTACAAGCGCATCCACTTGGTGGAATTCAAATTGTCGCTGAAACTAATCAAATTATAAGTCCTCGCTATGGCACACTGAAACATATGTATGCGCTCGGCCAATTAACAAATGGAATTAATCAATCACGTAATGGCGTAATGATGATTGTAAAACAAGCTGTTAATGTAGTTGACCATTTATTAACTACAAAATAAAGGAGTTTACTATTTAGGGATAAATTGCACAATGATAAATTAACTAAATCAGTTGTGAATTAATCCTGACGTCTATTCATAATTTGACTAGACGTCACTGGGTTACAACTAATTTTTTTGTGCTTTAAATTGTAGTAATGTAAAGAATATAAAAAAACAAAACCGACTTAGATAATAAGAATTGTCATTTTCTCAAAAGTGTAGTACCATTATTTTGTAACTTATTCAAAGTTACCTGACTCAATCATCGAATACAATTTCATAAATATTCTTTCGGGGCAGGGTGAAATTCCCAACCGGCAGTAAATTAAGCCTGCGACCTGCATTTGTCGAAGCAAATGTGGCTGATCTAGTGAAACTCTAGAGCCGACAGTAAAGTCTGGATGGGAGAAAGAATGAAGTATAACTTGAAAATAGCACTTGTTAAGTGTTTATTTAGCATACACTTTTATTTGAATATGTATAAGTGTATATTTTACTATTGCTAAAAATGTTATATCAATATATATCCCACACCTGAAATGTTAAGTTCAGGTGTTTTTTTATTTTTTAGAGGTGATAAAATGAGTCATTATTTGAATTACGCTATTCAATTAGCAAAAATGGTAGAAGGCCAAACGGGCTTGAACCCACCAGTTGGATCTGTAGTAGTAAATGATGGCCGTATTGTTGGCATGGGAGCCCATTTGCAAAAAGGTGGTAAGCATGCTGAAGTACAAGCTTTAGATATGGCCCAAGACAATGCGCTAGGAGGAACTATATATATTTCGCTAGAGCCATGTACGCATTATGGTTCGACGCCACC
Organism: Staphylococcus sp. AS1337; assembly: GCF_051408735.1. Taxonomy (NCBI): domain Bacteria; kingdom Bacillati; phylum Bacillota; class Bacilli; order Caryophanales; family Staphylococcaceae; genus Staphylococcus; species Staphylococcus sp. AS1337. Next base: position 27,624 of record NZ_JBOIHZ010000002.1, read on the forward strand.
ATGTGTAAATAAAATTATTGAAGCGGGTATTAAAAAGGTTGTCTATGCAGTTAAAGACACAACATTACCCTCTGAAGGTGATGACATATTAGGACAGGCCGGTGTTGAAGTGATATTCCGTCCTCAATCAGAGGCAGAATCACTATATAGGGATTTCTTTATAGCTAAGAATGAATCTATTCCAGAGGTTACAGTTAAAGTCTCATGTAGTCTTGATGGTAAACAAGCGACTGATAAAGGTGAAAGTAAATGGATTACTAATAAAGCAGTAAAAAATGATGTCTTTCACCTACGTCATAAACACGAGGCAGTGTTGACAGGTAAAGGCACGATACATGCAGATAATCCACAATATACTACACGTATTGAAGAAGGTAAGCATCCTATAAAAGTCATCTTATCTAAAACTGGTGAAATTGATTTTAATTTAGATATTTTTCAATTAAGAAATGAACCAATTTGGATTTATACTCAAAATAAAAATTTAAAAACAAATATTGAACATGTAGAAATCATAGAATTAACTAATTGTTCAATTGAAAATATATTAAAAGATTTATATCAAAGAGGGATTGGAAGTGTGCTAGTAGAGGCAGGGCCTACAGTGACTTCGGAATTTCTTCAATCTAAATTTACGAACGAACTAATATTATATTACGCCCCGAAAATAATAGGTGGTTCTGGTAGTTATCAATTTTTCCAAAGTGAAAGTATTTTTAATCTATCAGAAGTACCACAGTTTGAAATTGTAAATTCACAAATGCTTGAGCAAAATATCAAACTAGAGTTACGAAAGAAGTGATCGTCGGTGTTTACAGGAATTGTTGAAGAAATTGGAACCATAAAAAAAGTATCAACGCAACAGTCCGTAGTTAACTTAAAGATTGAGTGCCAAACAATTTTATCAGATATGCATATCGGGGATTCAATCAGTGTTAACGGTGCATGTTTAACGGTGGTGGAATTTGATCATCAAAGTTTTTCAGTTCAAGTTATTAAAGGTACCGAGAATAAAACATATTTAAACCAATTAACTCAATCTGCTGAAGTGAATTTAGAAAGAGCTATGAGTGGACAAGGTCGTTTTGGTGGCCACTTTGTTTTAGGTCATGTAGATGAAGTTGCTAAAATCACACGTATACAAGCATCAGACAACTCTAAAATCGTTACTATTAAACCATCAACTGCACTAATTAAACAAATGGTTAGTCAAGGTTCAATTACTGTAGATGGTGTGAGTTTAACTATTTTCCAACTAAAAGAAGCTGAGTTTGATATTCATCTTATACCAGAAACAAGAAAATCAACAATTTTAAATCAGAAACGTGTTGGCGATCCGGTGCATATAGAAACTGATATGTTATTCAAATATGTTGAACGAATTATAAATACTAACGAATCGGAATTGAGCCCAGAAAAACTTAGAGCATTTGGATTTTAGGAGGGGTAATATGCAATTAGATAGTATAGAAAAAGCTTTAAAAGCATTAAAAAATGGTGACAGCATTATCGTTGTAGATGATGAAAATAGAGAGAATGAAGGCGACTTAGTAGCTATAACTGAATGGATGCATAATGACACTGTTAATTTCATGGCTACGCATGGTAGAGGATTAATTTGTGCACCTATCAGTAGTGATATAGCTAAAAAATTAGATTTAAATCCAATGGTTAATAATAATTCTGATATTTATGGAACACAATTCACAGTTAGCATTGACCACGTTGATACAACTACAGGCATAAGCGCCGACGAGAGAATGTTGACAGCAAGAGCTTTAATAGATGATAGTGTAAGTGGGAATGATTTTAATAAACCAGGTCATTTATTTCCATTAATAGCACAAGATGATGGTGTGTTGACAAGACGTGGACATACAGAAGCATCAGTTGATTTAGCTAAATTAACAGGTGCTAAACCTGCCGCATTAATTTGTGAAATTATGAATGATGATGGCACTATGGCAAAAGGTGAGTCATTAGAAACATTTAAAGAAACACATGACTTAGTAATGATTTCGATAGAAGATTTAGAAAAATACCGTAAGTCTGCTATTTCGAAATTAGAAGCAAAAGCAAAAGTGAAATTGCCAACGGATTATGGTGTGTTCGATATGTACGGTTTTACAACTTCAGATAGCGACGAAGAAATAGTGGCTATCGTAAATGGCGATATTAAACAAACTGAAAATGTACGCATACACTCAGCATGTTTAACAGGAGATATATTTCATAGTCAAAGATGTGATTGTGGTGAACAATTAGAAGCGTCTATGAAATATATAAATGAACACGGTGGAATTATTTTATATTTACCTCAAGAAGGTAGAGGTATTGGATTAATAAATAAATTAAAAGCATATGAACTGATTGAACAAGGTTATGATACAGTAACAGCAAATATTGCTTTGGGCTTTGAAGAAGACTTAAGAAATTATCAAAATGCTGCCCGAATATTGAAATATTTTGGCGTTGAAAGTGTTAATTTATTAAGTAATAATCCTAAGAAGTTTGAAAGCTTAGAGAACTACGGTATTGATATTACTAAACGTGTCGAACTTATTGTACCAACTAATAAATATAATCAAGATTATATGGATACAAAAAAAGAAAAAATGGGTCACTTAATATAAGGAGGAAAATATAATGAATTTTGAAGGTAAATTAATAGGTTCTGATTTAAAAGTTGCTATAGTAGTAAGTAGGTTTAATGATTTTATAACAAATCGTTTATTGGATGGAGCGAAAGACACTTTAATTAGACATGAGGTACCAGAAGAAAACATCGATGTAGCATATGTACCTGGTGCATTTGAGATTCCTTTAATAGCTAAAAAATTAGCAGAAAAAAGTGATTACGATGCCATTATCACTTTAGGTTGTGTGATTAGAGGTTCGACTTCACATTACGACTATGTATGTAATGAAGTAGCGAAAGGTATTTCTAAAGCAAATGATGTAACTAATACACCAGTAATTTTTGGAATTTTGACAACTGAAAATATCGAACAAGCTGTCGAACGAGCTGGTACTAAAGCAGGTAATAAAGGTTCAGAAGCGGCTGTTAGTGCCATTGAAATGGCAAATTTATTACGAGAAATATAAAAACCCTCAAGTATTTAAACGAGGATTGTGGTTAATAGTTGTAAATTTATACGTTTGAAAAATAAAATATATGAACAACACATGATGACTAGAAAACTAAATTACTTGTATTAAGTTATTTAGAAATCTAGCCAACAGTGGAAAAACGGGTATGTAATATCAATTTATTAAATTTAATGTTGCATACCCGTTATTTATGTTATTTCTTAAATATACGGTATATAAATGTTGTTGCTAGCCCAAATGATGCAACAGCACCACTAACTATACCAACTTTTTTAAGAATATCGGGTTTCATAACTTCTTTAAACATTAAGTTTAAATTTTGTGGTCTCTCTGCTAGTCTGCGCATAAAGTAACTAAACCAATCATCGCCATAAGGTACGTAGATACAGAAGTTATTACCTTCCCCAGCAATTTTTTCTGCTAAATCTGTACGGAAACCATACAACATTTGAAATTCGTATCGACTTTTTTCAATATTATTATCTTTAATAAATTGTTTCATGTGTCTGATGATTTCATCATCATGTGTAGCAATTGAAGTTACATTTTTTGAATTTAAAAGCCTTTTCTCCATCAAACGAATATAATTTTTATCTATCTCTTCTTTTGTTTGATAGGCTATAGTATCGCTTTCTTTATAAGCACCTTTTACCATGCGTAGTCTTAATTCTGGATATTTATCAATAAGTGCATCAGCTTTATATAAATATGCCTGAATTACAGTGCCCACATTTTTAAATTCACCTTTTAAGCGATCTAAAACTTGGGTGATATCGAATAGACTATCATACTTTTCAGTATCTATATTAATATGCATATTATCAAATTGATTAGCCTTCAATAATATTTCACGTAAATTGCGATAAGCAAGATCTATATCAAATTCTGAACCTAACTGACTCAGTTTAATAGACATATGACCATCTAAGTTATGATTATAAATTGCATACATCACTTCTATGATTTGGTCTTTTGCTTGGATTGCTTCACCTTCAGTTAGAACAAACTCTCCAAGGCAATCTACTGTAACAGTAATCCCCTTGTTATTTAAACGTTCAATTGTGTCCACCAAGGCAGTAATAGTATTACCCGCAACTACTTTATTTGCCCCGAGCATCGGCCCGATTTCCTTGGCGCTCTTATTCAAAAGCGGATTATTTGATAATCCGATAAAAAAATTCTTCACAATTGGCATATTAATTCCTCCTATTCCGCTTATAGCTATGTTTCATTAATAGTGTAGCATGAATCAAATAGCAATGAAATCGTTTACAATAAAATATATTACACTTTAAATTATTAAATATACTCATGAGTTCCATATTCAAGAGAATTATAAATTTAGTTGTAGGAAATAAACTCACTTATAGAGTTGTATTGTTATGTTTAAAATGGAAAAACTACATGATATTTTGATACAATATAGTTAATGAATTTAAAGTAGAAGGGGAAGTAAGGATAATGTGGAAATGGGAAACCGAAAATGAAGCCAAAGGTGTTGTTGTAATTGCACACAACATGCTTGAACATACAGGTAGATACGCATATGTAATTACAATGCTTCGCCGTAATGGATATCATGTAATTATGGGTGATTTGCCAGGACAGGGGCAAACTTCACGTTCAAATAAAGGACAAATTGATAATTTTGATGTATATCATGAGCATATACTTGAATGGATCCGAATAGCGAATGAATATAAATTGCCAACTTATGTCTTAGGCGTAGGATTGGGTGGTTTAATTGTTTTAAACTTGCTTGAAAAAGTGGAGGTACCAATTGAAGGCTTGATGTTACTTTCACCTTTACTTGAGTTTAAAAAAAGCAATAAAACTAGAAAAGATAAGATTATTTCGAATATAGGTAAACTTGCCAAAGATACTAGGTTTAAAGTTGGTATTACAGTTGAAGATTTAACTAGAAATTCGGAAGTAATCGATGAAACAAATAATGATCAACTTATGCTACAAAAAGTAACAAACCATTGGTATAAACAAATTATTGAGATAATGAAGGAAACAGTAAACCACTTAAAAGATGTGAAATCTTTACCATTGCTTTTAATGTATGGTACAGAAGATAAAGTAGCTGATGTCACGGCGATGGATTTAATAAAAGAAAAAATAACTACTGAAGAATTATATTTCAAAGCTTGGGATGGGTTATATCATGAAATACATAATGAGCCTGAAAGAGATGAAGTAATGAGATATATTTTAGCTTTCTTGAATAATAGTTCAAGTAACAATGGTTTCATAGTTCATGATGAAAATGAAGTGTCATAATAATCAAGAAATCTAAATAAAGGCCAGTTGCGAATACACATTTAATAAGAAAGCGTACCATAGCGTGCGTTTTCTTTTTTAATTTTGATTGTCGAACGAAAAAAATATTTAATTTGTGAAGTATATCACAAAAACGTTGCAATTTTTCTTGCTCCCTGTTATATTTAATTTGTGAAATAAATCACAATAAAAGTTCGTATACGTAAGGAGAGTCTTATTATGGAATATATTAAAAGTAATAAAGTAGTTTTAATTGGAGATGGCGCTGTAGGCTCTAGCTATGCATTCGCATTAGTTGCTCAGGGTGTAGCGGATGAATTAGTGATTATTGATTTAGCAGAAGAAAAAGTTAAAGGTGACGTTATGGATTTAAACCACGCTGCACCTTATGGTGGGTCACCTATAAAGATTAAAGCGGGTAGTTATAAAGATTGTGATAATGCAGACATAGTTGTAATTACTGCTGGTGCTGCTCAAAAACCAGGAGAAACAAGGTTAGATTTAATTGAAAAAAATACAAAAATATTTAAAAATATAGTTTCTGAAGTTATGGATTCAGGGTTTGATGGTATTTTTCTTGTAGCTACAAATCCTGTAGATGTTCTAACTTATGTAACAAGAGAGGTTTCAGGTTTACCAAAAGAAAAAGTCATTGGTTCTGGAACGATATTAGATACTGCAAGATTTAAATACGAATTGGCAGAAGAATTTGGTGTATCAGATAGAAGTGTCCACGGACAAATTATAGGCGAACATGGAGATTCAGAATTAGCAGTTTGGTCACAAGCAAATATTGCAGGTCAACCGCTATATCAATTACTTAAAGATGATCCCGAAAGACAACACAGAATTGAAGAAATTTTTGTTAATACTCGTGATGCGGCGTATGATATTATTCAAGCTAAAGGGGCGACATACTATGGTATCGCTATGGGCTTGGTTCATATTACAAAAGCTATATTAAATAATCAAAATCTCATCTTAACAGTTTCTAGTTATTTAGAAGGAGAATATAACCAAAAAGATGTCTATGTAGGTGTGCCTACAAAAATTAACCGACAAGGTGCGGTGAAAGTATTTGAAATACCTTTAAACGAGGAAGAAGAAAGTTTATTCAACAATTCTGTCAATATTTTGAAAGAAATGCAAAATAAAATATCTCATTTAATTGCATAATTCATAGTTTGAATTTAAACTGTATATAAGATTAATTTTATTAAAAATTCTAATATTTATTCAGTGAAGATTTTATATCACAATGAATGATGATTTTTATGAATTAATTTTACATGTTTAAACTTTATTCTATGATTGGGGGATTATTATATGGGGAAGACATTTGCTGATAAAGTTGATGGCGTATTGCAATTGGAATCGGTATTAAAAGAAATTGACGATATTTTTGCCAAAGTACAAAAGCAATACAAAATGTCAAAAGAAGAAATATTGATTCTTCTTACACTTTGGAAAGAAGGTTCAATGACTTTAAAGGAAATGGATGATTTTGTTCATATTAAGTCTTATAAACGTACAAGAACGTATAATGATTTAGTTGAAAAAACTTGGATCATTAAAGAAAGACCACAGAATGATGAACGTACAGTTATTATACATTTCAATGAAGATTTAAAAGATCAACGGGAAAGTCTTTTAAACTTCTTTAAAGAAGAAATTGATGGCAAATCAACAAGCATACAAAACAGTCTTAAATCTATCATTAATCTATAGGGAATAGTAAAGCCACAATGCCTAGGCATTGTGGCTTTATTTTTTTATAGATTAGGTATTGTGATACATATATTGTTTTGTATTTGCATGTGTCTTGTTATTATCTTTTTTCGATTGCGCAAATAAATGGTGGGTCATTTTGCTGATTTATAAATTGATACTGTAAAATATGAGCTTTGTTTTGGTCAAAGTTTTTCAAATAATTTATTACAGCATCACGTTCAATTTTTCCTTCTTCATGCCCTGGATATATTACCAAGATAATGATACCTTCTGATGATAAAATATCAAATATAGCTTCGATAGCTGCAATAGTACTATTCGGTAGTGTAACAACAGATTTATCTCCTTTAGGAAGATAACCTAAATTAAATATTGCAGCATTTACCGCTCCATGTGATTCAGCAGGTATATATTTCTTCACCTCTGAATGACTTACATGATGAAGTGTCACATTATCAAAATCTTTCGTTTTTTGCTGTGTATTTAGAATTGCAGCTTCCTGTATATCAAAAGCATGCACATGACCTTTTGCAACGTGTCGTGCTAAAAATAACGTATCATTTCCATTACCGCATGTAGCATCGATAACAATGCTCTCATCATGTGTGTGTTGTTTGATAAGCGTCTTGGCAAAAGGGAGAATGCGTTCTAATTTCATGATTTCACAGTGCTTTCGAAAAATTTACCTTGATAAGATGCTCTACGTGCTAGTTCGTTATCAATTTCATTTAAAACTTCCCATTTATTGACACTCCACATTGGGCCAACCATTAAATCAATCGGACCATCACCAGTAATACGATGAACAATCATTTCTTTTGGAATAATTTCTAATTGATCACAAACTAAGTTAGTATATTCTTCTTGCGACATAAATTCAAGCATACCTTTGTCGTATTGTTTGACCATTGGTGTGCCTTTAAGTAAGTGAAGTAAGTGAATCTTAATACCTTGGACATCCATTTGTGCTACTTCCTTAGCTGTTTCCATCATCATATTATAATCTTCACCAGGTAAACCATTAATAATATGTGTACAAATATTAATGTTATGCTTACGTAATTTGGCTATACCTTCATAATAAGTTTCCATATCATGTGCGCGATTAATTAGGTCTGAAGTTTCTTGATGGATTGTTTGTAAGCCTAATTCCACCCATAGATATGTACGTTCATTAAGTTCTGCTAAATACTCAACTACGTCATCTGGTAAGCAATCAGGACGTGTACCTATAGACAGGCCGACGACGCCCGGCTCTTTTAGTGCAGTTTCATATTTTTCACGTAATACTTCAACAGGTGCGTGTGTATTAGTGAATGCTTGGAAATATGCGATATATTGTCCGTCATGCCACTTTTCGTGCATTCTATCTTTAATTTGTCTAAATTGTACTTCGATAGGATCCACACGGTTTCCTGCAAAATCACCACTGCCTGCTGCTGAACAGAACGTGCAACCGCCATGTGCAACAGTGCCATCCCTGTTTGGACAATCGAAGCCCCCATCAATTGCAACTTTAAATATCTTTTGACCAAATTTATTTTTCAAGTGATAATTCCATGTGTGATATCTCTTATTCTCGAATGCGTAAGGGAAAAATTGCCCCATATAACATTTTCCTTTCTAAATTCATTCTAGTTAAAGATTTTAACATATTTTAGTGATATAGTGTTTAGAGTAAAATGAGAAATTTAAATTTAGAAGGGAGCTTAATGTTATGAATATGCCTAAATCAGTATGGTGGTTAGTTATTGGTATGGCATTAAATATCACAGGCTCAAGTTTTTTATGGCCGTTAAATACAATTTATATGAATGAACAATTAGATAAAAGTTTGACTATGGCTGGATTAGTGTTAATGATTAACTCTTTTGGTATGGTCATTGGTAATTTATTAGGAGGTAATTTATTTGATAGATTAGGTGGCTATCGGACAATTATGATCGGCACTGTTATCTGTCTGATGAGTACAACGTTACTAAATTTCTATCACGGTTGGCCGTGGTATGCAGTGTGGTTAGTGGCATTGGGGTTTGGTGGCGGCATGATAATACCAGCAATTTATGCATTAGCAGGTGCGGTGTGGCCTAACGGTGGTCGACAAACGTTTAATGCTATTTATTTGGCACAAAACCTTGGTGTAGCAATTGGTGCAGCTTCAGGTGGTTTTGTCGCAGAGTTGAGTTTTAATTATATATTTATTGCTAATTTATTAATGTATGTGGCTTTTGCAATTGTTGCAGTTACTCAATTTAATATTAAATTAGACGTGAAAGTAAAATCGAATGATGCGATGAGTTTGTTATCGAAAGCATATCGACCACAATTTCTAGCGTTATCGTTGCTGTGTGTTATGTTTAGTATATGTTGGATAGCATATATTCAATGGGAAAGTACCATTGCTTCATTCACACAAGAAATAAATGTTTCTATGAGTCAATACAGTCTATTGTGGACAGTAAATGGTATTATGATTTTGGTAGCTCAACCATTAATTTCACCTGTTATTAGGCTGTTAAAAGGTAATCTGAAATATCAAATGCTTGTAGGGATAATTATATTTATATTGTCGTTCTTTGTTACAAGTTTTGCTGAACAATTTTCAGTATTCATGATAGGTATGATTATACTTACATTGGGTGAAATGTTTGTATGGCCAGCGGTGCCGACTATTGCTAACCAACTTGCGCCTAATGGTAAAGAGGGGTCATTCCAAGGTTATGTTAATTCTGCTGCTACGGTAGGTAAAGCCTTTGGACCGTTAATTGGCGGCGTAGTGGTTGATACGTTTAATATGCAGGCTATGTTTTTAAGTATGATTTTCTTACTTGTTATAGCGCTAATATTTTTAATGATCTATGATAAAAGATTATCAAAGGAAATTTAATTTCTAACTATGACGAAATAAATGTTATAGTTTTGTGATATTGTAAATAAAAATTAATTGTAACTAATATCCGAGTCATAAATAAATGTCTCGGACTTAATGCGTTTAATTAATATTAAAAGAAGAGCACCTGAGCTAAGACTCATGTGTAAGAACCACTAACTCAATAAATTGAGAAGTGGTTCTTTAGTTTTACTCTTGAAATAAAAGTCTTTTTCAAATATGATTAGTAATGTATATGGAGTAGTAGCTTTAAGATTTATCTACAGAGAGCTAGGGTTGGTGGAACCTAGCGTTAAACTACAAGCGAACTTACCAGGACTTATAGATAAATGATGACATCTCTTACTATTTTATTAAAATGAGTGCACAGATAATGTGAAGTTGGGTGGTACCGCGGTGAAAATCGTCCCTATGTAATTCAATAATAGTTTGAGGTGTCTTTTTATTAAATAGGAGGAGAAGTAGTGAATTACAATCATAATGAAATCGAGAAAAAATGGCAGGATTACTGGGAAGAATATAAAACATTTAAAACAAGCGATAATTTAGGACAAAAGAAATTTTACGCTTTAGATATGTTCCCTTATCCTTCTGGTGCAGGACTACATGTAGGACACCCTGAAGGTTATACAGCAACAGATATCATCTCTCGTTATAAACGTATGCAAGGCTATAACGTTTTACACCCAATGGGATGGGATGCATTTGGTTTACCTGCAGAACAATATGCTCTAGATACTGGTAATGATCCTCGTGAATTTACTAAAGAAAATATTCAAACTTTCAAACGTCAAATCAAAGAACTAGGTTTTAGTTATGATTGGGATAGAGAAGTAAATACAACAGATCCTGAATATTACAAATGGACACAATGGATTTTTATTCAACTTTATAATAAAGGATTAGCATATGTAGATGAAGTGGCAGTAAATTGGTGTCCAGCTTTAGGTACAGTTCTTTCAAATGAAGAAGTGGTAGATGGCGTGTCAGAACGAGGTGGCCATCCTGTTTATAGAAGACCTATGAAGCAATGGGTATTAAAAATCACTGAATATGCAGATAGATTATTAGAAGATTTAGATGACTTAGACTGGCCAGAATCATTAAAAGATATGCAACGTAATTGGATTGGTCGTTCTGAAGGTGCATCGGTTACATTTGAAGTTGCTAACTTGAATGAAGATATAGAAGTTTTTACAACACGTGCAGACACGATTTATGGTGCTTCTTTCTTAGTTTTAAGCCCTGAACATGAGCTTGTAAATAAAATTACAACTGAAGATAAGCGTGAAGCTATAGAGACTTATCAAAAAGAAGCGGCTAAAAAATCTGACTTAGAACGTACTGGTTTAGCCAAAGGAAAATCAGGTGTATTTACAGGTGCATACGCCATCAACCCATTGTCTGGAGAAGAAGTTCCTATTTGGATAGCTGATTATGTGTTATCTACTTATGGTACAGGTGCTGTAATGGCAGTTCCAAGTGGTGATCAACGAGACTATGAGTTTGCGAAAGCCTTTGATTTACCTATAATTGAAGTTATCGAAGGCGGGGACATGACTCAAGAAGCATTTACAGGTGATGGTCCTCATATCAACTCTGGGGAGTTAAATGGCTTATATAATGAAGCTGCGATCGAAAAAGCAGTTGAATTATTAGAAAATAAAAACGCTGGTAGTAGAAAAGTAAATTACAAACTTAGAGACTGGTTATTTAGTCGTCAAAGATACTGGGGCGAGCCGATACCAGTTATACATTGGGAAGATGGTTCAATGACAACTGTTCCAGAAGATGAACTACCATTGTTATTACCTGAGACAGATGAAATTAAACCTTCAGGAACTGGAGAATCACCTCTTGCTAACATTGATGAATTTGTAAATGTTGTCGATGAAGCTACAGGCATGAAAGGTCGTCGTGAAACAAACACAATGCCACAATGGGCCGGTAGTTGTTGGTATTATCTAAGATATATAGATCCAAATAATGATAAAATGCTTGCTGATCCAGAAAAATTAAAACATTGGTTGCCAGTAGATCTATATATTGGTGGAGTAGAGCACGCGGTTCTTCATTTATTATATGCAAGATTTTGGCATAAAGTATTATTTGATTTAGGTGTTGTACCTACAAAAGAGCCATTCCAAAAATTATATAACCAAGGTATGATTTTAGGTGAAGGAAATGAAAAAATGAGCAAATCTAAAGGTAACGTAATTAATCCAGATGATATTGTTCAATCACATGGGGCAGACACTTTACGTTTATACGAGATGTTCATGGGTCCGCTTGATGCGGCGATTGCATGGAGTGAAAACGGCTTAGATGGTTCAAGACGTTTCTTAGATAGAATTTGGCGTTTATTAGTTACAGAAGATGATTTAATTACTAGTAAAGTGGTAAATACTAATAGTAAAGCGTTAGATAAGAGTTATCATCAAACTGTGAAAAAAGTTACAGAAGATTATAATTCATTAAACTTTAATACCGCGATTAGCCAATTGATGGTATTTATCAACGATTGTTATAAAGCTGATGAGATTTATAAACCATATATTGAAGGATTTATTAAAATGTTGGCACCTATTGCGCCTCATATTTCGGAAGAATTGTGGGCTCGTTTGGGTCATGAAGAAACAATCACTTATCAACCATGGCCGTCTTATGATGAATCATTATTAGTTGATGATGAAATCGAGATTGTAATTCAAGTTAATGGAAAAGTGCGTGCTAAGGTTAATATGTCTAAAGACATCTCCAAAGAAGCAATGGAAGAAGTTGCTCTCGGCAATGAAAATGTTAAATCTGAAATTGCTGGTAAGGACATTAAGAAGGTTATCGCAGTTCCTAAAAAACTTGTTAATATCGTAGCTAAATAATAAATAGGAGGAATTAATAATGGAATCTATTACAATTGATGAATTAAAAAGTGAAATTTTAAATGCTGATCCTGTTAATATCGTTGATGTAAGAACTAATGAAGAAACAGCGATGGGAATTATCCCTGGTGCAAAAACAATTCCAATGAATGAAATACCAGAGAACCTTAACCAATTTAATGAAAATGATACTTATTATATTATCTGTAAAGTTGGTGGCAGAAGCGCGCAAGTTGTTCAATATCTTGAACAAAACGGCATTAATGCAGTGAACGTTGAAGGTGGCATGGATGCTTGGGGAGACGAAGGTTTAGAATTAAAAAGTGTTTAATTTTTACAAGAAAATAAAATGAATAATCGCATGTATATCATTGTATAATAATGATATACATGTACTGAATTTAATTTATAAGTGCTTCAAAGCGGTCACATTAAAAAGTGTCTACTTTGAAGTGCTTTTTTAATGTGAACTTTTGGAGGAGATTTCTAACTTTGAACGATTGAAATATAATAGTTTAGAATTTGTAGATGTAATGAAGTGCATATAATAAAAAACAGCCCGAACATAAATATATGTAAAATGGACTGTTTAAGTGTTTATAAAAAATTATAGATTCTCTAATTCGAAGACGTTTAATACCTTGGTTGTTTTACCGGAAATTTAATCTTTCCTATAATATTTAAAGTTAAAGTGTTTGAGTTGTGGAATCGAACGCACTTGCATTAGTACCAGCAACATGTCCAGTGACCAATGCACTTGTAATGTTATATCCACCAGTATAACCGTGAATGTCTAATACTTCACCACATAAAAATAAGCCGGGGACAATTTTGGACATCATTGTTTTAGGTTGTATTTCCTTTAGTGAAACACCACCGCCGGTTACGAAAGCTTTTTCTATAGATAAAGTGCCATTGACGTAAAAAGTAAAACCTTTTAATAACGCTACAATATTATTAATTTGAGCATTGGAAATGTGATGTGCAGTTAAATCATCAGGGATGTCCGCCTGTTCGATAATAAATAATAAATAGCGTTCTTCAATTAAACCGTGTAAACTGTTTTTGATGTACTTGTCTGGTGTGTTTTCAAGTAAATCACGAATTTTTAGTTCTAATTCGTTTTTTGTTATTTCCGGAAAAGCATCAATTTGCATTTGTATCTCTTGTCGTTTTTGGTTTTTTTGTTCTTTATAAACGAATTGGCTGCACCTTAATGCAGCAGGGCCGCTAACACCAAAATGTGTGAATAACATATCCATTTGATGTGTTATTCTTGTTTTTCCATTCTTTTTTAATACTGAAAGTGCTACATCTTTTAAACTCAATCCTTTTAGTCGTTTGTTCTTAATGAAAGACTCAGCAGAAGTAATCGGCACTTCGGTAGGAAATAATTCAGTAATGGAATGTCCTAATTGTTCAGCAAATTTATAACCATCTCCAGTAGAACCGGTTTGAGGCACACTTGTACCACCAGTTGCAATGACTAAACTTTGGCTTTCAAAAGGTTGTTGATCATTAAGCGACACTTGGAAAGTTTGATTATCGGTGTATGAAATTGAAGCAACTGTGGCCTCTTCTTTAACTTCTACCTTATTTTGTTGCAAAGTGTGAATAAGTGCATCCACTACATCTTGAGCTTTATTAGAAACTGGGAACATACGTCCATGGTCTTCTTCTTTTAAAGATACGCCCCTAGATTCAAAAAAATGAATGATTGATTCATTGTCAAAAACTGAGAATGGGCTATATAAAAACTTTCCATTACCAGGAATGTTTTTTATAATTTCATCATAAGGAAGACGATTGGTTACATTACAACGACCGCCACCAGAAATTTTTAATTTGCGACCTAGTCCTTTTTTCTTTTCAATTAATAAAACACTATTGCTGAATTTACTTGCTGCAGCAGCTGCCATAAGCCCACTTGGACCACCGCCGATGATAATTGTTTGATACATTTCATTGCCTCCCTTTACTAAATAGTGTTATTTTATAGTTTATAGTAATATAGTTTTGAAAAAAAGTGGTTATAACGTTATTATTGAAGTTACGAGTGTAAAAATTTAATTTGAGATAGGAAGATCTGAATGAGTGAAAGTAAAGAATTAGTTAGGGGTACCTTTTTAATCACCCTTAGTATATTGATTACTAAAGTTCTGGGTGTAATATATATAATTCCATTCTACGCCATTATTGGTGGGGAAGAAAAATTGGCACCTTTTAACTATGCATATACGCCTTATAATATAGCAATTGCTATTGCAACTGCTGGTGTACCATTAGCGGCGTCTAAATATGTGTCTAAGTATAATGCTTTAGGTGCATATAAAGTAAGTGAAAAATTATATAAATCCAGTTTTATTGTTATGACCATTACAGGATTTATAGGATTTTTCATTTTATATTTATTAGCGCCAAGTATAGCAAGCATCACATTAGCTCACGAATCAGGAGCTAAAGGTGGATGGTCAGTCGATGACATTACATGGATTATTAGAATTATCAGTATGGTCGTAATATTTATTCCATTACTCGCTACATGGCGTGGTGTGTTCCAAGGTTATAAATCAATGGGGCCAACAGCAGTATCAGAAGTTATAGAACAAATTGCACGTATCTTATTTATTCTAATTGGAAGTTATTTAGTGCTTAATGTCTTTAACGGTAGTGTATTACAAGCTAATGGTGTTGCAACGTTTGCTGCAGCAATAGGTGCCGTAGCTGGTATCTTTACATTGTGGTACTACTGGAGAAAAAGAAAACCTAATATTGAAAAAATGGTTGCAACAGATGTTTCAGGCATAAGCGTTTCATATGGGAAAATGTATAAAGAAATTATTTCGTATAGTATTCCATTTGTTATTGTTAGCTTGAATTTCCCATTATTTAATTTAGTTGACCAATTTACACATAATGGTGCTTTAGATTTAGCAGGTGTACCGAGCCAATTACATGACTATTTCTTTACTATTTTAAATATGACAACTAATAAAATAGTGATGATTCCAACGTCACTATCAGCTGGTTTTGCAGTAAGTTTAATTCCATTTATTACAAAAACATACGAATCTGGTGAGTTAAGTGAAATGCATAGACAAATTAGAACTTCTTTAGGTGTGTTGATGTATATCACAGTACCAGCAAGTTTAGGAATTATGGCTTTAGCATTACCGTTATATACTGTGTTCTATAGTTATAATGTTGATGGAAGTCAGCTACTATTCTATTATGCACCAGTTGCTATTTTAATTGGATTGTTAAGTGTGACAGCATCCATGCTACAAGGTATTGACAAACAAAAACTGACTGTATTTGTAATTTTATCAGCAGTTGTTTTAAAAGTTATACTCAACACACCATTCATTATGGCTTTCCATACAGCTGGAGCAATTTTAAGTACAGCGATTGCACTACTGTTTGCTGTTTTATGTAATTTTTATATACTTAAAAAATATGTGGAATTTGATTTCTCAGAGACATGGCTACACTTTGGTAAAATATTCCTATATGGTTTAATCATGATGATTATCGTTGAATTATCTTCATTTATATTACAAATGTTGATTTCACCAGAATCTAAAATAGGTTCATTAACTATTTTAATTATAAGTGTAGTAATTGGTATGATTGTTTACGGAGGCATCACTATGAAGACAAAATTAGCCGATCAATTTTTAGGTGAAATACCAAATAAACTTAGACGTAAATTAGGGATTATTAAATGAGATTAGATAAGTTTTTAGCAAATATGGGTGTAGGTACACGTACCGAAGTTAAGCAATTATTAAAAAAGAAACAGGTAACTGTGAATGATAATGTAGAAACGTCACCAAAAAGGCAATTAAATCCAGATGTTGATATTGTAAAAGCAAATAATAGGCACATCCAATATATTGATAAAGTATATCTAATGCTAAACAAACCTAAAGGTTATATTTCAGCAACTGAAGATGACAAACAACAAACTGTCATTGATTTGGTCGATGAATATAAATACTTAAATGTTTTTCCGGTGGGACGTTTGGATAAAGATACAGAAGGTTTATTATTAATTACTAACGATGGGCAATTCAACCATGACTTAATGAGCCCAACAAAGCATGTTCCTAAAACATATGAAGTAATTTCTGAAAAAAATATTACAAAAAATGATATAAATGCATTTAAAGTGGGTATTGAGTTAAATGAGGGATTGGCAAAACCAGCGGAATTAGTGAAAAGTGATGAAACGTATAAATCATTTGTTACGATTCATGAAGGACGTTATCATCAAGTTAAGCGTATGTTTCATGCGATAAATAATGAAGTTTTAGAATTGAAACGTATTAGCATTGGCGACCTTCATCTTGATTTAACATTGGCACCAGGAGAATATCGTCAATTAAATCAGCAAGATTTTAAAAGTTTAGGATTAAAATAAAGAAGAGGTGTAGTTATTATGTCAAAATTATTTAAAGCAATTGTAGGCATCGGTGGAGCAGCCACAGCCGTTGTTCTCTCTAAAAAAGAAAATAGAGATAGATTGAAAGATGAGTACAGTAAATATAAATCTAACCCAGAATCTTATAAACAAAATGCTAAAGACATCGCAAGTCAAATAAGTTCTAAAGCTGGAGAAACATATAATGAAGTAAAACAAGATCCAAAGGGATATGCTTCAAAAGTTAAGCAAAATCCTAAAGGATTTATCAATGAACAAAAAGATCGCTTTAAAAATGTTAGTGAAAATGAAGAAGAGCATATTGAAGAAGCGAGATTTACTGATGAAGGCGCTGCTGATCCGTCAAACAACCTACGCGTTGTAACAGAAGAAGAATTAAAAAATAACAGTAACAAACATGATGAAAAATAAAATTTAAAATGTGTGCATGTATAGTTAGGGTATGAACAGTGTTATCTATAGTGTGTAATTAAAACAAATTATTCACATTAGCTATTACTTAACTTAATACATTTATCATAAGTTAATTAAATATTTAGTTAGCCATAGGGGCGAGAATAAGAAATCAAATTTTGATTTCTAGCTCGCTCCTTTTACTATATTAATACAGGTATTTTATATAGTAATGTATAGCGTTTAAACTGTTTTAATACAAATCATAACAGTTAATTTTTTGAATTATTAGACACATCTCACTGTAGTTTCTTCTCTAGTTCATGTAAAATATTAAATATATTAGTTATAAGAAGGAAGTTGATTGCAAATGTGGAGAGATAAAGTAAAAGCGTATGAAGGGCAAATTATCGAGGACTTGAAAGGACTTTTATCTATCGAAAGTGTAAGAGAAGATGATAAGGCATCTTCAGAGAACCCTGTTGGTCCAGGACCACGTAAAGCCCTAGATTACATGTACCAACTTGCAGAACGAGATGGATTTGGAATACATGATGTTGATCATATTGCCGGACGAATTGAAGTGGGTAAAGGTGAAGATCTTTTTGGTATCTTATGCCACGTAGATGTTGTTCCTGCTGGTGATGGATGGGACTCAGATCCATTCAATCCATTAGTTACTGATGACAAAATTGTAGCTCGCGGCACTTTGGATGACAAAGGCCCAACAATTGCGGCTTATTATGCAGTCAAAATTTTAAATGAAATGAATGTAAATTGGAAAAAGCGTATACATATCATCATTGGTACGGATGAAGAGTCAGATTGGAAATGTACGGATCGTTATTTCGAAACAGAAGAAATGCCAGTATTAGGTTTCGCTCCGGACGCTGAATTCCCAGCTATTCATGGAGAAAAAGGCATCAGCACGTTTGATGTAATTCAAAACGACAAAGCTGAAGATCAAGATGAACCTGAATACGAATTACGTTCATTTAAATCTGGTGAAAGATATAATATGGTTCCAGACGAAGCAGTAGCACATGTTGCGGTTAAAGAAAATATGACGGATGTAATTCAAAATTTTGAACAATACTTAAATGACAATCAAATTGATGGTGAAAGTGTTGTTGATAGTGGTGTATTAGTTCTTAAGGTATATGGTAAAGCGGTCCATGGTATGGATCCATCTATTGGAGTAAATGCAGGTTTATATTTAATGAATTTCTTATCAAGTTTAGATTTAGATAAGACAGCAGCTAATTTTGTTGAATTCAGTAATAAATATTTATTTGAGTCTCATTTTGGAGAAAAAATGGGGATGAAATTCCATACAGATGTAATGGGAGACGTTACTACTAATATAGGTGTAATAACTTATGATAATCAAAAAGGTGGATCATTTGGTATCAATTTAAGATATCCAGAAGGCTTTGAATTTGAAGAAGCATTGACTAGATTTAAGAGTGAAATAAATTCATTAGGTTTTTCAATTAAATTAGGTAAGAACCAAACACCTCATTATGTGGAAAAAGATGATCCATTTGTACAAAGTTTAGTAGAAGCATATAGAAACCAAACTGGTGACCAAACTGAACCATATACAATAGGTGGCGGTACTTATGCGCGTAATTTAGATAAAGGTGTTGCATTTGGTGCTATGTTCAGCGATTCTGAAGACTTAATGCATCAAAAAAATGAGTATATTACTAAAAAACAATTATTTAATGCGACAAGCATTTACTTGGAGTCATTATATAAATTGTGTGTGGAGGAATAAATATGACAAAAGTGCTAATAAATGAAAAACTTGTGGACGAGCAAGATGCAAATGTACCGTATAATGATAGAGGTTATGTCTTTGGTGATGGCATTTATGAATATATAAGAGTTTATGATAATAATGTTTTTACAGCTAAAGAACATTTTGAAAGATTACTACGCAGTGCTAAAGAAATCGGTCTGGAACTAAAATACAATGTAGACGAATTGACGGAATTGATTCAGGAATTGTTATCTACAAACAACGTCGTTAATGGCGGTGTCTATATCCAGGTAACTCGTGGTGCTGCCCCACGTGATCATGCATTCCCTACACCATCAGTAGAGGCAAACATTATGGCATTTACGAAGTCATATGATCGCCCATACAAATTGCTTGAAGAAGGCATTAATGCTACTACAATTGAAGATATCCGTTGGTTAAGATGTGATATTAAAAGTTTGAATTTATTAGGAAATGTATTAGCTAAAGAATACGCAACAAAATATAACGCTCAAGAAGCAATTCAACACCGTGGTGATATCGTCACAGAAGGTTCTTCTAGTAATGTGTATGCGATTAAAAACGGTGAGATATACACACATCCAGTAAATAATTATATATTAAATGGTATAACACGTATGGTTATCAAATCAGTTGCTGAAGATAAAGGTATACCTTTTAATGAAGAAGTATTTACATTGGATTTCTTAAAAAATGCAGACGAAATCATTGTGTCTAGTACATCAATAGAAGTCATGCCTGTCGTTAAATTGGATGGAGAAAATGTAGGTGATGGTGAAGTAGGTAGTATTACGAAATCATTGCAAGAAGGATTTAATAGATACATTGACACACATAGTTAATATTTTCCATAAATGGATATAAAATGTCACATAAATTACGTTGAAATTATGTTATAATGCTAACTGAGCCATTTAAGAGATTTCAATATAAAATTGAAAGTAAAATGTATCTTTTTGTTTCTCATTTTTGGTTGAAATTCAACCTCAAACATTATAAAATCTTTTATGAGTCTTGAAATTGACCGTAATAAATTTAAGAAAAAAAGATATAGAAATATTAAAATAGTACTTTGTTTGAGATTGATTTATGGTATGATGTAAAAGTTGCTATAATTTGAAACTCGGTACTGTTATTAAATAACTTAACTTGAATCACATGGGACATTGTGTCAGTCATAAAACTTGAGGCGACATAAATTTGGGTTGAAGTTTAAAATATTGTAATAGAAAATGATTATATATGGCTCTCGAAATCTGTTTTCTTGAGCCATTTTCTAATTGAAAGTGAGGTGAACGTGTTGGAGCAGTTTTATCAATTGGGATGGACGCTCGATTCAGCAGGCGGTGCATCTGGTGAGGCATATATGGCTGAACAAGATGGGCAAAAGTTATTCCTAAAAAGAAATTCAAACCCATTTATTGCGGCATTATCGGCCGAAGGTATTGTACCAAAATTAGTGTGGACAAAACGCATAGAAACTGGTGAAGTGGTAACCGCGCAACATTGGAAAAATGGTAGAGAACTTACTTTCAACGAAATGCACGAACAACGGGTAGCCAATTTATTGAAAAAGATTCATAGTTCTAAAACATTACTTAATATGTTAAAACGTATGGAAATGGAGCCAATCACTCCTGATATTCTACTAAACAAGATTAATGCTTCTTTATCACGAGAAGTTTTAACGCATCATGTTGTTAGAAAAGCTTTAACTTATCTTGAAGAGCATATGCCAAACTTGGATCCTCGTTTCTTTACAGTAGTCCATGGTGATGTTAATCACAATAACTGGCTATTGTCGGATCATGATGAATTATATCTAGTTGATTGGGAAGGCGCGATGATTGCTGATCCAGCGATTGATTTAGGTATGCTGCTATACAATTACGTTCCAGAAAAGAAATGGCCTCAGTGGTTAAACGTTTATGGTACGAAAGATTCAATGGATTTACAAAAGCGTATGAAATGGTACACAGTAGTACAATCTATTGGTATGGTACAGTGGTATGAAGAACAAAAACGTTATAAAGACATGAATATGTGGCTTAAATTTTTAAATGAAGTTATGAATAACAATGCATTTATATAAGGAGTTATCAAAATGAGAATGCGCTACAAGCCGTGGGCTGAAGACTACTTAAAAAAAGAACCGAATATAGTGGATCTCGACGGTAGTCATGCAGGGCAAATCAGTGATTGGTTTGATAATGATCAACCGATTTATATTGAAATAGGTTCAGGAATGGGACAGTTTATAACTACGCTTGCTGCACAAAATCCTGAAATTAATTTTATTTCAATGGAACGGGAAAAAAGTGTAATGGTTAAAGTTCTAGATAAAGTATTAGATCAAGGTTTAACTAATATTAAACTCATATGTAACGATGCTATAGAACTTAATGAATATTTTAAAGATGAAGAAATTTCACGCATCTATTTAAATTTTTCAGATCCATGGCCAAAGAAAAGACATACTAAACGTCGATTGACTTATCATACTTATTTAGCTTTGTATAAACAAGTATTAAAAAAAGACGGAGAACTTCATTTCAAAACTGATAATCGAGGACTATTTGCATATAGTTTAGAAAGTATGTCGCAATTTGGTATGTATTTCACCAAAATTAATTTGAATTTGCATCAAGAAGATGTTGAAACTAACATAGAGACAGAATATGAAAGAAAGTTTTCTGATAAAGGTTCTAGAATTTATCGGATGGAAGCCAAATTCCATTAATTTAATAAAACCATTCCAATTGATAGGGCAAAGCCTTATCAATTTTTTTATGCTATTGTAATGTACTTTTGCATTAAATAATGAGAGGAAAGTGCTTAACATGCTTGATAGTGCATTATTTTACGTAATAGTTTGTTTGTATTAATATAAAAGATAATGAGTAACAAAGGTTTATAGGATACTGAGGAGGAATTAATTTATGAAATTAGGAGATTTTAGCGTACATTATTTAAACGGGGGTATTACAAATATTGATGGAGGGGCCATGTTTGGTGTTGTACCTCGAGTTTTATGGACAAAAAAATACGAAGTGAATGATAAGAATCAAATTCCTTTACCTACGCATCCAATATTAATACAAACTGGTGATAAAAATGTCATTATAGATACCGGTATTGGATTTGGTAAATTAACAGATAAAGAACGTAG
Organism: Staphylococcus sp. AS1337; assembly: GCF_051408735.1. Classification (NCBI taxonomy): domain Bacteria; kingdom Bacillati; phylum Bacillota; class Bacilli; order Caryophanales; family Staphylococcaceae; genus Staphylococcus; species Staphylococcus sp. AS1337. Next base: position 50,313 of record NZ_JBOIHZ010000002.1, read on the forward strand.
AAATTTTGGTGCAGAATACGAAAGTCATATTAATGATGATTTAGAAGCATTGGATATGACAACAAAGGATATTGATTATGTGTTAATGACACATATGCATTTTGACCATGCTGCAGGCTTAACTGATGATGAAGGACATGCGATTTTTGAAAATGCTATTCATATCATTCAGCAAGACGAGTGGCATGAATTTCAAAGCCCGAACTTGAGAAGTAAATCAACTTATTGGACGAAAAATAACGGTGATTTCCAAAGAAAATTATTGCTATTTGATGAAAAAATGGAAGTTTTACCAGGTATTAACATCATGCATACTGGGGGACATAGCTTTGGTCATTCTATTATTACGATAGAGAGTGAAGGTGAAAAAGCTATTCACATGGGAGACATATTCCCAACAATTGCTCATAGAAACCCGTTGTGGGTAACTGCCTATGATGACTATCCTATGCAGTCAATAAGAGAGAAAGAACGCTTGATTCCAAATTATATTTTAAATGATTACTGGTTCTTGTATTATCATGATGTGAATTATTTTGCAGTGAAATTTGATAAACAGAGTATGACAGAAATTGAAACATTTATTTCTAGAGATTAAAAAAGGTTAAAGTTATGAATTTAAGCTTCGGAGTTAAAATATGAATTAAGAAATATATGTGTATATTTCTTGAGCATAATCCATTTTAATTCTTCGACTTCAATTATGTATATAGTTTTTGTGATATGAAGCAATCTCAGCTCACATCTAATAGATGAAGCGTATGCTCATACTATATACATTTTACGTTCATAACTTTAACCTTCTATCATTCACATTCAATAATATTAATGATTTCTCCACTATTTGCATCTACAAAAAAATCATATGAAGTAAGTGACCCATTGTTTTGGGTAGTAATACCTCCTTGATAAACAAGCGTAGTATCACTAGTGTTTTTATAAGTAATTGGTTCATGCAATATGTATGAGCCTATAACATTCATAAAATAGGTTCTAACTTCAGAAATGATTTTTTCTGGATCTTGATATTGTTGATGCTTGCGGCGAGTATAAAAATAAATAGATCCGACAATAGTTGTCAGCGTAATAATTAAGATGATGAACCTATTTTTTTTATTCAACATAACACAATCTACCCCCAATAAAGTCATATTTATAGTTTACCATAATGAAGATGATATAATAAATCTTAAGGAGTGAGACACGTTGGATATAAACAATAATAAAACATTAACAAGAATGAAAATATTAACAGAATTACATGGTGCACCTGGTTTTGAAGATGATGTAAAATCATATATGGAATCTGAAATGGCGCCTTTTGTAGATGAATTTATTTATAATCGAATGGGCGGCTTTTACGGAGTGAAACGCTCGAAAAAATCTAATGCTAAACGTATAATGGTTGCTGCTCACATGGATGAAATTGGTTTTATGGTGACTAATGTAACAAGCAACGGTATGCTACAGTTTACCAACTTAGGTGGCGTCGCCAATGACATATGGCAAGGCCAAAGGCTTAAAGTAAAGTCACGTCAAGGTGAAGAAATCAGTGGTGTTGTTGCAAATATACCTAAACACTTTAGGTCAGGCAATGAAGGTGCTCCTAAAATTGAAGATTTGTTGTTAGACATTGGTTCACAGAATTGTGAGGAAGTAGCGCAACGAGGTATTGAGATTGGTGATAGTATTGTTCCTGATACTACTTTCACGCAATTATCTGAATTCAGATATGCTAGTAAAGCTTGGGATAATCGTTATGGTTGTTTAATTGGTATCGAATTATTAGAATTACTAAAAGATATAGAATTGGATTTTGATTTGTATGTAGGTGCTAACGTACAAGAGGAAGTAGGACTACGAGGCGCAAGAGCTTCTGCCGAACTCATTGATCCTGATGTAGCATTTGTTGTCGATTGTTCTCCAGCAAACGATATGAAAGGCAAGCAAAACTTGTCAGGTGAATTAGGGGAAGGCACTTTAATTAGAATTAAAGATGGCACGATGCTACTAAAACCAACATTTAGAGATTATTTACTTTCGCTTGCTAAAGAGTTTGGTATAGCTCACCAATATTATGTTTCGCCAGGCGGAACAGACGGCGGAGAAATTCACAAAGCTAAGATAGGTATTCCTACAGCAGTCATTGGCGTTTGTGCACGATACATCCATAGTACAAATGCAGTTTTTGATATTAGAGATTATGAAGCTGCAAGAAAATTATTATTGGAGAGTATAACGCACTTAAACCAAGAAGAAATTGAAATATTACAATATAAATAACATAGGAGTGGTATGATGAAGCATTTAGAAAGTGAACAACAGTTTGAGCAATTAAAAAATGAAAAAACTGTATTTTTATTTACTGCAGACTGGTGTCCTGACTGTAAAATTATTGAACCAGAACTCCCTCAAATTGAAGAGAAATTTATTGAATATAAATTTATATCAGTAGATAGAGACAAATTTATTGATTTATGTGTTGAGCATGGCATCATGGGTATACCAAGTTTCCTTGTGTTTAGTGCTGGTCAACAAATTGGTAGCTATATTGGTAAAGAGCGCAAATCAATTGAACAAATTGATGCATTTTTATCTTCGTTATAAGTCAAGTCATTTTGTAGAGAAACCAAGACCAATTTATAAAAATATATACCCTTAGAACTTACATTTTTTCTGTTCCTAAGGGTACTTTTATTGTAAACTAGAACAAGGCACGTTAATAGGAGTGTTAAACATGAATGTCTTTCAAATGAGAGATAAATTAAAAGGTCGATTGAACCATCTAGACGTTAAATTTAGTTTTAATCGTGACGAAGAAACATTACGTATATCTAGATTAGATAATGATAAAGGTGTTACTGTTAAACTCTCTCAGATTGTAGCTAAATATAAATCTCAAAAAGAAAAAATAGTTGATGAGATTGTCTATTATGTGGAGGAAGCTGTAGCACAAATGAATGACGCGGCATTATCTAATACTGATGACATTAAAGTAATGCCAGTGTTAAGATCGCCAAGCTTTGATAAGAAGGACAAAAGCGGAAATGCATTTGTTATAGATGAACATACTGCAGAAACTAATATATACTATGCGATGGATTTAGGTAAGTCTTATCGTCTAATTGATGAAACAATACTAGAACAAATGAATCTCACTAAACAACAATTAAAAGAGATGGCGTTATTTAACGTAAGAAAATTAGAAAATAAATATACGACTGATGAAGTAAAGGGTAATATATTCTATTTTGTTAATACCAATGATGGTTATGATGCTAGTAGAGTATTAAACACTTCATTTTTAAATAATATACAAGAACAATGCGAAGGCGAAATGTTAGTAGCGGTGCCACATCAGGATGTATTAATCATAGCTGATATAAGAAATAAAACAGGTTATGATGTGATGGCACATTTAACTATGGAGTTTTTCACAAATGGTTTAGTGCCAATTACTTCACTATCTTTAGGATATGATAAAGGACATTTTGAACCTATTTTCATTTTAGGTAAAAATAATAAACAAAAAAGAGATCCAAATGTAATCCAAAGATTAGAAGCTACAAGAAAACAATATGAAAATAAAGATAAGAAGTAAGGAGTAAATTTAATGAATCTTTTTTATAATAAACAAGCAGTAGGAGATGTAGCATTTTTACAAATAGAGCCCGCTAACGGTGAATTTAACTATGAATATAAAGGTGATGTCGTCGAAATACAACATGAAAATAAAGTTGTAGGATTTAATATATTTAATGCCTCACAAAAATCATCTATAGATGGTAACGGCCACGTTAAATTAAATGAAACATTAGTTGATGAATTACAAACTGCTATTGAAGAAGCTGGATTCACTTATAAGTTAGATACAGATTTTTCACCTAAATTTGTAGTAGGTTATGTTGAGACAAAAGAAAAACATCCAGATGCTGATAAATTAAGTGTATTGAGTGTTGATGTTGCCACTGAAAAATTACAAATTGTTTGCGGTGCAGCTAATATTGAAGCAGGACAAAAGGTTGTTGTAGCGAAAGTTGGAGCTGTTATGCCTAGCGGTATGGTAATTAAAGATGCTGAACTAAGAGGAGTTGCATCAAGTGGCATGATATGTTCAATGAAAGAGTTAGACTTACCAAACGCACCACAAGAAAAAGGTATTATGGTCTTATCTGATGATTACACAGTAGGTCAAGCATTTTTTGAAGAATAAAAGGAGGTAATGTGCGTATGAGCTGGTTCGACAAGTTATTTGGAGAAGATAATGACTCAAGTGAAGATTATCTTAATAAAAGAAGCCAACGACGTCAAAAAGCTACACAACAAGAAGACCAAGATTCATTACTTCCTCAGAACAATGATGTTTATGAAAGGCCTAAAGGAAAGTTTAGATTTCCAATGCGTATTTTGGAAGAAGCAAATGAAACAAATAACGTAAATAACGATGCAAATGTAGACAACTCGAATACTGAAGCTAATGATAACCATACTTATCGCAAGAATGACGATAATATAAGTGTTAATCACAAACAAAGAAGACGTAGACATATGTATGAAAATGACGTTTCTAACAATGAGGATTCGCAACGTACAGAACAAAATAACACACGTGACGAAGTAGTTTCTGAACCAAAAAGTGAACAGAGAAGTCACAAAGGTAAAAGAATGAGAATTCAGACGGATGTTTTACGCGCAAATGCGACTTCAAAACATAAAACTAATACACCTAGTTACCATCAAAGTGATTTTAAAGCGAGTGAAGTTCCTTCTGCGATTTTTGGTACAAAAAAACCTAGTCCACTAGTTAATGGCGTTATAAAACAGAATCAGCAGTCTGAAACTGACTCAAATGACGATAAAGTTAGTTTGGAATTTGATAATACGGATCAGCACGATTCTCATAATTCGAGTTCAGATGATACGACATATTATAACGATCAATATGTCGATGATCTTACTAAAGATAATAATGCTGTGGAATCTTCATCAACTATTGAACAAACAGAAGATAGTGAAAGTGAAGAAGAAAAAACACAAAATAACTCGTTTGATGCAACAGAGATAGCTAAACAAGAACCTCTTGCTAAGCGTGCAAAAATTGATAATACAATTAATATTGAAAACATATATGCTTCACAAATTGTTGAAGAAATACGTCGTGAACGTGAAAGAAAAGTGCTTCAAAAGCGACAATTTAAAAAAGCATTACAACAAAAACGTCATGAACATCAAGAGAACCAAGAAGATAGTATACAAAAAGCAATCGATGAAATGTATGCAAAACAAGCTCAAAACTACATAGGTGAAAGCTCGTTAGATGCTGAAGATCAAACGACAAATGCTACTGAAATTGATTCGGAAGCATCAGTTCAAGACGCTCCAAATCCTAACGTTACGCAAAATACATCTGACAATCAGCATGAAGAGGAAATTGACTCAACGTATAATTACGAAGAAATTAATTTAGATAATATTCGTGATATACATACAATCAATGACGAATATGTAAATATTGATACTGAAATACAGACAGACAAAAGTGTTACAGAACCTCAAGCAATCGAAGATGATATGTCAGAAGATAAGGATGAAAATGTATCTTACGATTTAACCAATACGCATGACGATACGTCTACAGATGAGGTATTTAACTCACAATCTAATGAAAGTCTTAATAAAGATACAACGGAAATACAATCAGAAACAGAAGCAAGTCAAAACGCAGAAACTGTAGATAATGACATAGCTGATGCGAATTACAGAGAGTTAGCAGATAATGGCACGAGTGAATTAATTTCATCAAATAATGAGCCTTTACATTCAAATGAAAATGTAGAAACATCACAAGTGTCTGAATCCGAAGAAATGGTAAACGGGTCTATTGAATCTGCTAATCCATCGTTATCAGCTGAAGGTGATAACGAAGACTCAAACCTATCTCATTCTGAAGAAAATGCAGTAGATGATATAGACGTTAGTCTTTCAAAAGTAGCTCATGATGATAAAGATATTTCACAAGATAAAGTTTCAGAAGAACAAGAAACAAATAATACAGTAGATTCAAAAGTTGATACAGGTAAAGCAACACATCGTGACCAGTCAACTCAAGCCAAATCAGCTAATAAAAAAGGGAGTAAACCTTTCAATGTTGTCATGACACCTTCAGATAAAAAACGTATGCTAGATACAAGAAAAGCACAGAATCAAAATCGAGCTAGTTCAAATATAGAATATGCGACAGAGCATACAACTGAACGTGCAACAAACGATAATACTACTGAACTTAAGACGACAGAGCAACAGACACATACAGATCATACGGTTTCTTCAGAACATAAAAACAAAGGTGTGACAAACGAATCAGATAATGTTCAATACGGCTCTGCAAAAAGTGATCTAAATAATACGTCAGATACTGAAGATGCAACATTAACTGATGAAACGTCAACAAATGCAACGGAACATAAATATGTTGAAGCTAAAACAGCAAATAGTAACAACCAACAATCTGATAAATCAGGTGCGTCTATAGATAGCAATGTTGTTAGCAACCATCAGTCAGTTAATCCAAATGAGGACACTGGACAATCTGTCCAAGAACCATTACTAAAACCAGAACCTACCTCACAGCAAGGTGCTACAAAATCATCAAATGAGAATGAAAATAAAACAACTATACGTCGAGGACCAAATATTAAATTACCGAGTGTAGAATTATTAGAAGCACCTAAACAACATGAAGTAGATGAGTCTTGGATAGAGGATAAAAAACAAGAGTTAAATGAAGCTTTCTATTATTTTAATGTACCAGCGGAGGTACAGAACGTAACAGAAGGACCAAGTGTGACACGTTTTGAATTATCTGTTGAAAAAGGCGTGAAAGTTTCAAGAATCACTGCTTTGCAAGATGATATTAAGATGGCATTAGCTGCTAAGGATATTCGTATTGAAGCACCAATAGCCGGTACAAGTTTAGTTGGTATAGAAGTACCAAACCAAAATTCAACAACAGTAAATTTACGTTCAATTATTGAAGAGCCCGCATTTAAAAATTCAGAATCTAAGTTAACTGTAGCCATGGGTCTTAGAATTAACAATGAACCGTTATTGATGGATATATCCAAAACACCACACGCTTTAATAGCTGGTGCTACAGGTTCTGGTAAATCAGTATGTATAAATAGTATCTTAATGTCTTTATTATATAAAAATCATCCAGAAGAATTAAAATTACTTTTAATCGATCCAAAAATGGTTGAATTGGCTCCATATAATGATTTACCACATTTAGTTTCACCAGTTATTACAGATGTAAAAGCAGCTACACAAAGTTTGAAATGGGCTGTTGAAGAGATGGAAAGACGTTACAAAGTCTTTGCTAAATATCATGTAAGAAATATAACCGCTTATAATAAGAAAGCAACATATGAGGATAGAATGCCGAAAATTGTTATAGTTATAGATGAGTTAGCAGATTTAATGATGATGGCACCACAAGAAGTCGAGCAATCGATTGCGCGTATAGCACAAAAAGCACGTGCATGTGGCATTCATATGTTAGTTGCAACGCAAAGACCATCTGTCAATGTAATAACAGGTTTAATCAAAGCAAATATTCCAACAAGAGTTGCATTTATGGTATCGTCAAGTGTTGATTCCCGTACCATATTAGATAGTGGTGGTGCAGAACGCTTACTTGGATATGGTGATATGCTTTATCTCGGAAGTGGAATGAATAAACCAATACGCGTTCAAGGAACCTTTGTATCTGATGAAGAAATTGATGATGTAGTTGATTTTATTAAAGAACAAAGAGAACCAGAGTATTTGTTTGAAGAAAAAGAATTATTAAAGAAAACTGAAAGTCAACCGCAGGATGATTTATTCGATGATGTGTGTCAATTTATGTTGAATGAGGGACATATTTCAACTTCATTAATACAACGACATTTCCAGATTGGTTACAATCGTGCAGCCAGAATAGTTGATCAATTAGAACAACTAGGTTATGTTTCGGGAGCTAATGGTTCAAAACCAAGAGATGTATACATTACAGAATCAGATTTAAATGAGAATTAATATAGAGATAAAGGAGTGTTTTTATGACACATTATCATTTTGTTGGCATAAAAGGTGCCGGTATGAGTTCATTAGCACAAATCATGCGTGATCTTGGAAATGAAGTTCAAGGTTCAGATATTCAAAACTATGTTTTTACAGAAGTAGCTTTAAAAAATAATGGTATCAAAATTTTACCTTTCAATGCAGATAATATAAAAGAAGATATGGTCATCGTACAAGGTAATGCCTTTCCAGACACACATGAGGAAATTGTACGTGCACATGAATTAAAAGTTGAAGTTATTCGCTATCATGACTTCTTAGGTCATATTATCAATCAATATACGTCTGTAGCGGTTACAGGTGCACATGGTAAGACATCTACTACAGGTCTATTATCACACGTTATGAATGGTGATAAAAAGACATCATTCCTAATCGGTGATGGTACTGGCTTAGGTATACCAGCAAGTGATTATTTCGCATTCGAAGCTTGTGAATACCGTAGACATTTCTTAAGTTATCATCCAGATTATGCGATTATGACAAATATAGATTTTGATCATCCGGACTATTTTAAAGATGTTGATGATGTATTTAACGCGTTCCAAGAAATGGCGCAGAACGTGAAAAAGGCTATTATTGCATGGGGCGACGATGAGCATTTACGAAAAATTGAAGCTGACGTACCAGTTTACTATTATGGTTTTTCTAAAGATGACGATGTTTATGCAGATAACTTAAAAATTAGTGAAAAAGGTACTCAATTTGATGTTTACATTAAAAACGAATACTATGACACATTCCTTTCACCACAATTTGGCGATCATAACATTCTAAATGGTCTTGCTGTAATTACAATTAGCTATTTAGAGAGCCTAAACGTAGATAATATCAAAGCTGCGTTAGAAACGTTTGGTGGCGTGAAAAGAAGGTTCAACGAGACAAAAATTGGAAATCAAGTGTTAGTTGATGATTATGCGCACCACCCTAGAGAAATTAGTGCTACAATTGAAACAGCGAGAAAGAAATACCCTAATAAAGATGTTATCGCGGTTTTTCAACCTCATACTTTTAGTAGAACTCAAGCGTTTTTAGATGAATTTGCAGATTGCTTAAGTTTAGCTGATACAACATTCTTATGTGAGATTTTTGGTTCTATAAGAGAAAATACTGGTAATTTAACAATTCAAGATTTGATTCAGAGAATCGATGGCGCAAAACTAATCGATGAGGAAAGTGTAAGCATATTAGAACAATATAATAATTCAGTTATTCTATTTATGGGTGCTGGCGATATACAAAAAATTCAACGTGCTTATATGGAAAAAGTTGGTGTCACTTCGTCATTTTAATATGTTTATGTTAAAATGATGGGGGTATTTATATTAAATAACAACATATGATTAATAGGAGGCGTTTTTAATGGAATGGATTTTACCTATAGCTGGAATTATTGCGGCGATTGCATTTCTAATATTAGTAATTGGTATCGTTGTAGTATTACTTTCAGTTAAGAAGAATTTAGATCACGTTGCTAAAACACTTGATGGAGTTGAAGGGCAAATTCAAGGTATTACACGTGAATCTACAGATTTACTTCACAAAGCGAATCGCTTAACTGAAGATATTCAAGATAAATCTGATCGTTTAAATTCAGTAGTTGATGCTGTTAAAGGTATCGGTGATTCTGTACAAACTTTAAATGGTTCAGTTGATCGAGTTACAAACTCAATTACGCACAATATTTCTCAAAATGAAGATAAAATTTCTCAAGTTGTACAATGGTCAAATGTAGCAATGGAAGTTGCTGATAAATGGCAAAACAGAAGAAATCGCAGAGATAGTGCAAATTATAAAGCGAGCAGTGTAGCAAACGATACAAATCATAGCTATACTACACGTGTAGATAACAAATAATTCATATATTTAAAAAACAAATGCACTTAAATGAGGTTTGAAACTTATTTAAGTGCATTTGTTATAGGGGGCATTCAATTATGAAATACTATAATCGAGATAATTATGAAAGAAACTTAGAAAGTTATCAAGTACCAGAATATTTTACAAAAGGTGCCAGAAATGAATTTGTGTATGGATTTATTGTAGGTGCTGTGATTGGTTCAGCTTTAGGTTTAGTTTCCATTAGTAAATCTAGATCTTCTAATAAAAATGTTCCGGATAATAAAGAACAATTTAAATCGAATATTGTTGCACAAAGTGAACAAGAACAACAAGATGCTGAAAATAAATTAGCAGGGTTGAAATCAACTATTACAGAATCTCAAAAAAATAACACTGAAGTGACAGATGAAGAATTAGCAGCCCAAAAAGTTGCCATTCAAAAAGAAGTATCTGATAATGACTTAGCTAATATGTCACCTGAGGCACAAGAACAACAAGAAGCAAAAAGTGGAAATAATAATGATGATGTAGCATCCAATAATTTATCTACTGAACACATTGATCCAGATGCTAAACCAACTGAATATGAAATCAATGCTCAACAAGACGCTATAAAAGAAGAAACATCGGATAATTCAGATGCTAACACAAACTTTACAGATGACTCAGCTCAAAATGAAGGCATTAATGGTAAAACAGCTGCAGCAACTGCAGGAGGCGCTATTGCTGCAGGTGGCTTAGCAAGCGCAGCACAAAATAAAAAAGAAGCAATAAATAATGATTCAGAGGTTTCAGAAAACACTTCGAAACTGACTAATGAAGATAATAAACCAAAACAATCAGATAAAGCCGCACCAAAATTAGTAACGCAAGAAACAACTAACGAATCATCTTCTCATGATGGAGGTAAGTCTACAGCAGTGATTACTGGTACAGTTACTGCATCAGGCTTAGCATTAGCAGCTAATAACAAACAAAAAGCAATTAATAATAATCAAAGCATTGCCGAGAATACTGCTAATTTACTAGTTCCAGAGTCGCCAAAGCAAGCTAAACATCATTCTGTGCCAACTTTAATTACTCCAAATGTTGGAAATGCAGTAGAATCTACTGATAAAGTTGATAATAGTGCAGACAAAAGTAATAAAAAAGCAACAACAACAGAAATTTCAAAGCCAACAGCAGCTGAACAACGTGTTAAACAAACACATAAGACTGTAACATTTAAAGATGGTATTATTGTTCATGAAAATGCTACAAGAAATTTAAGCGAACAATCAGTTGGACAAAGTAGTGCAAAGCAAAATACTAATAATTCATCCACTAAATCAAATGATGGTATTATTAACCATGATGAAGCGCAGACTACTGAAAAAAAGACAAAACCAACTAAAAGTAAATCAACTAAAAAAACGTATACTAAAAACAGACCACAAATGAATAAGACAGAAAAAGCTGAAAGTAAAATTGATAAAAGAACATTCAATGATTAATTTAATCAATAACAGGATCCAAGACATAATAATTGTTTTGGATCCTTTTTGTTTATGTTATTTGAAGCAACGATTAGATTATTAATCAATTAATTCTTTGTAATTGATATATCCATAAATTCATTTCTATACATGCTTGCTTTTCGCTTTTACTTTCTTGTGGAATGTTAAATTTTATACATAGAATATTTAAATTGCTATTATGAAGAAATATTGAAAAACATATAATAGTGTAAAAAAGGCCTAGATATTGACTGAAAATTCAGTTATCATTAATGTTATTCACTTTTAAAGTGATTTTTTTCAATCGCTACTTGAACTTCTAAGTAGTTATTGTTAGAATAACGTTTAACATATATTTTATCGCTTTAAAGCAGAATAAAATATCGCTTTTTAAATTTTTCATAGAGGTGAATAAAAATGACAGACAAATTAAAAGAATACAGAGATGAGATAGTTGAGATTAATGAAGAGATTTTAGGGCTATTATCTAAAAGAGGTAAAATAGCACAAAAAATAGGCGAGGAAAAACGCAAACAGGGCACACTTGTATATGATCCTCAACGTGAAAAAGAAATGATTAATCAATTATTAGATAAGAACGAAGGACCATTTAATGACAATGTAATCAAACAATTATTTAAAGAAATTTTTAAAGCCTCTACTGATTTGCAAAAATCTGAAAATGAAAAACACTTATATGTATCTAGAAAATTAAAACCAGAAGATACTATTGTTCAATTTGATAATGGAGGTATTATTGGAGATGGCAACAAATCATTTGTATTTGGACCATGTTCAGTAGAATCTCAAGAGCAAGTTGATGCCGTTGCAGCTAATTTACAAGCTAGAGGAGAAAAATTCATTAGAGGTGGGGCATTTAAACCGCGTACATCTCCATATGATTTCCAAGGATTAGGTGTTGAAGGTCTAAAAATACTTAAAAATACTAAAGATAAATACGGCTTAAATGTCGTAAGTGAAATAGTTAACCCAGCAGACTTTGAAGTAGCTGATGAATACTTAGATGTATTCCAAATTGGTGCACGTAACATGCAAAACTTTGAATTGCTTAAAGAAGCAGGTCGTTCAAACAAACCTATATTATTAAAACGTGGCTTATCAGCTACAATTGAAGAATTTATATATGCAGCTGAATATATCGCTTCACAAGGTAATGAAAATATTATCTTATGTGAACGAGGCATCCGCACATATGAAAAAGCAACAAGAAATACTTTAGATATTTCTGCTGTACCAATCTTAAAACAAGGTACACACTTACCAGTAATGGTTGATGTTACGCACAGTACTGGACGTAAAGATATCATGATTCCAACGGCAAAAGCCGGCTTAGCAGTTGGCGCTGACGGCATTATGGCTGAAGTACATCCTGATCCATCTGTTGCATTAAGTGATAGTGGACAACAAATGGACTTCAATGAATTTGATAAATTCTACAATGAAATTAAACCACTTGCAGATATGTACAACAGCAAAAAACTTAAATAATAGTTGCAAAGTTTGAGGCAACATTGCTATATAAGGCTGGGACAAATTTAATTGTCTCAGCCTTAATCATTATATTGAGATAGCGAGGGTTCTACTCAACCTTCAGGCATGATTAATCTTTTTTATCTATTTTAAAGGTAAGATGACGTAATCTTTTTAAATAAATTAGATTTCTGTCCCACTCTTTTGGCATTTTAACAATAATATGAGATTATCTTTGAGCATAATTTATTTTCAGACATTACATTCAATATCAGTTTATATTTAAAATTGAGTAGTATTTTTATATCTTTAATTCTATCTAATTAGATTATAATGAAAATTTAAAGCGAGTAATATAAGCGGGGTTTTTAATACTATGGAATAAAAAACATTATAACAATTAAAACAAAATGATTTTACATTTTCTAAAAATGTGGTAAACTTTGAAAATGTTATGAAAACAGATTATAATAATAAAGAAATCGCTTTCAAGGAGGAAAATATGACTGTTACAATATATGATGTAGCTAGAGAAGCTAGAGTTTCTATGGCAACCGTTTCTCGTGTAGTTAATGGCAACCAAAATGTTAAGCCTGAAACACGTGACAAAGTAAACGAAGTTATTAAGAAGTTAAACTATCGTCCAAATGCAGTAGCAAGAGGATTAGCAAGTAAACGTACAACAACAGTTGGCGTTATTATTCCAGATATCTCAAATGTGTATTATTCACAATTAGCACGTGGTTTAGAAGATATCGCAACAATGTATAAATACCATTCTATTATTTCAAATTCTGATAATGACCCAAGTAAGGAAAAAGAAATTTTTAATAATCTGTTAAGTAAACAAGTGGATGGTATCATTTTCTTAGGAGGTACAATCTCTGAGGAAATAAAAGATTTAATTAATAAATCTTCAGTACCAGTAGTTGTTTCAGGTACTAATGGTAAAGATGAAGGCATCTCATCAGTTAATATTGATTTTGAAGCTGCTGCTAAAGAAATAACAGAACACTTAATCGAAAAAGGTGCTAAATCATTTGCCTTTGTAGGTGGAGATTATTCTAAGAAAGCACAAGAAGATGTTTTAGTAGGATTAAAAGATGTATTAGTTCAACATAAATTAAAATTAGACGAACAATTAATCTTTAATGGAAATGAAACCTATAAAGATGGGTTACGTGCGTTTGAATCATTAGCGACTGCAAAACCGGATGCAATCTTATCAATCAGTGATGAACAAGCTATTGGATTGGTGCATGCTGCTCAAGATGCTGGCGTAAGTGTTCCAGATGATTTACAAATTGTTAGCTTTAATAATACAAGACTTGTTGAAATGGTTAGACCACAACTTTCTAGTGTTATTCAGCCGTTGTATGACATAGGTGCAGTTGGTATGAGATTACTTACAAAATATATGAATGAAGAAGATATCGATGAGCCTAATGTAATTTTACCTCACAGAATTGAATATAGAGGTACTACAAAATAATTTATATATTTATTTGTATCAAAATGGGAGTGGGGCCATAAATCTCATTCTTCAAAATCAGAGAGTTAATCCATAATTGGTTAGCTCTTTTTTATTTGAAATTTTGCGATTAGGTTACCTACTTGCTAGGATATAGTATAGTATGGTTCGACCTTGTATAACTTTACACATACAATTACTCCGAACAATAGGCATGTTACAAAACTGCTACAAAATTTCATGAAAATAAAGAATGCATCAATTTCTATTAAAAATTATAGAAATTGATGCTTATTTTATGCTCAGAAATTTTTACGTTTCAACTTGATTATTACAACCTTATTCAAACCAGTTCAATACTTTTTGAGCCTGTTTCATATTAATCTCACTTATTTCTTTTCTTCTAGGTATTTCTATATAATTCTCTTTATCATCATTCCAATTGGTAGGTAAAGCACAAGTAGCATAAGGTTGCCATTTGCTAAGCCATCGTTCTGGAAGATTACCTGTTGGGGGTTGTTCTCCTATCAATGCTAAAAATACATGAGACCATGCACGTGGCACAACTTTCCATATATTATAGCCACCGCCACCAAACATAATAACCTTACCTTGTGTATATGTATCAGCTAGTGATTTGATAATGTATGGTATTTCATAAAGTGTATTCAATGTGCAGCTCATATGTGTAAGTGGGTCAAGATAATGTATATCCACACCATGTACACTTACAATAATATCCGGTTTGAATGATGCTACGACGGGTTCAATGGTTTGTTTAAAAACATCTAAAAAGGACCGATCTTCAGTATAAGGTTCTAACGGTATATTAACCGTATAGCCAAATCCTTTTTCGGCGCCACGCTCTGTATAATGACCTGAACCTGGAAATAAAAACTTTCCTGTTTCATGTATTGAATAGATTAGTGATTGATCATTAGTGTAGAAACTCCATTGAGTACCGTCTCCATGATGAGCATCTGTATCAATACACAGAACCCGTTGACTGTATTTTTTCATTAAATATGAAATTGTAATGGCAACATCGTTATAAATACAAAAGCCATTTGCACGCCCAGGAAGGCTATGATGTAAGCCACCACCTAAATGACAACCGTTTGTTAAGGTTCCACTCATAATTTGATCTGCTAAGTTTAATGCACCACCGACGATGCGTGCACTATGTTTATGCATCATTCTAAATTGAAGTGTATCCTCTCCATCTAAGCCATACTTTTTAGCTTCATTTTCATTTAAAATACCATGCGAAGCATGCCTTATTGCTTGTATATAATCATAGGAATGTATTAGCGATAATTCATCATCTGATGCGATTCTGGGTGCTATAAGGTGATGTCGCTTTAATTGTCCTAGTTCCATAAGTAATTCTGTTGTTAATTTTAATCTCATTTGGTTAAATGGATGTTTATTACTAAAGCGATATTGTAAAAGTTCATTAGCGTAAACATAACCTGTTGTTTGTTGCATATTACTCATATTTTTCTCCCCTTTAAAAGAAAAATCGATTCATGAATCTAATATCATCAAATGCTTGTAATTGGTCAATAGAAATTCTTGAACCGATTCTAGCCATCAAACAATTTGCTGGATGACTCGTAATTTCTGGATCGTCTGTTGCAAAAATCTCAAGGCCCCCATACCCCATAAGTTTTTGCATTAATTTTTTATATTCATATACATCGAGGCCAGAATTTTTTAAATCCCAGTGCCAATAATATTCTGTCGTTAATACAATGTAATCTTCATATTCATCTGCAGCGAGACTTACTTTAATCAATTCGCTTCCTAAATGTAAGTGCCTATAGGCTAAACTGATTTCAATTGCGCCTAATTCTATTAAGTATTCTAAATCACCGTTTGACCATCTTTCTAAAGGGTCAGGATAATGAAAAGTCACATACCCAACAATGTGTTGTTCTTTACGTAATATAAATATTCTACCTTCTTCTAATTCACTGATTTCTTTAACTGCTTCAAATTGATCTTTCGGTGGACGAAAGGCAGATAAACCTTTATCAAATGTCATTGTTTCAAGCTTTCTACATGGAATAGGGCCTTCAATGACAAACTGTCCTTCGTCTAACTGATAGGTTTGGGATTGATACGTTTTAATATGTTTCATTTTTTCACTCCAAACTACCACATGGGTATTCTATAATCAATCTTATTATTTATAGTATAAGTGATAATTGAATAAAATAACATGTAAATGAATTCGCTTACACTAATTATTTTGAAAATTTTGAAAATGTTAGTTATAATAATTTTTGAAGAGACGATTTCATTCAGAGGGGGATTTAAAATGAAAGTAGAAGTATATAAAGGGGAAAGTGGAAATTTTAACCTTCAAGACTATGAAACAGAATATAATCAATTTGATTGGAAAGAGGTAGAAAAGTCATTTTCATGGTATGAAACAGGAAATGTGAATATGGCACATGAATGTATTGATCGTCATGTAGATGAAGGTAAAGGGGAAAAAATTGCCTTACATTATAAAGATGATCAACGTAAAGAAAGTTATACTTTTAACGAAATGAAAGCAAATGCTAACAAAGCTGCAAATGTGCTTAAAAATAAAGCTAATGTTGAAAAAGGAGATCGAGTTTTTGTATTTATGCCGAGAACACCGGAACTCTATTTTGCTCTTTTTGGAACGTTAAAAATTGGTGCTATTGTCGGTCCATTATTTGAAGCGTTTATGGAAAAAGCGGTTGGCGATAGATTAGAGAATAGTGAAGCTAAAGTTATAATTACTACGAATGCATTACTACCTAGAATACCAAAAGATAAATTACCACATTTAGAAACCATTGTAGTGGTAGATGATGAAGTAGATGACGCTTACGTTGATTTTAATACTGAATTTGAGCAAGCAAGTGATCAATTTGAGACTGAATGGTTATCTTTAGATGATGGTTTAATCTTACATTACACTTCAGGTTCTACAGGACAACCAAAAGGTGTATTACATGCACAAAGAGCTATGTTATTACATTATATATCTGGTAAATATGTATTAGATTTTAAAGAAGATGATGTATATTGGTGTACTGCCGATCCAGGTTGGGTAACTGGTACATCTTATGGGATATTTAGTCCTTGGTTAAATGGTGTTACAAACTGTATTGCTGGTGGTAGATTTTCACCTGAAGCTTGGTATGGAATGATCGAAGAATTTAAAGTTACTATATGGTATACAGCGCCAACAGCATTAAGAATGTTGATGAGTGCAGGCGATGATATAATTGAAAAATTTGATTTATCATCAGTTAAAAGCATCTTATCCGTTGGTGAACCATTAAATCCTGAAGTCATCAAATGGGCTAAAGATGTCTTTGGTAAACGTGTACTAGATACATGGTGGATGACTGAAACTGGTGGACATATGATAGTGAATTATCCTTCTATGGACGTTAAGTTAGGATCTATGGGTAAACCACTACCTGGTGTAGAAGCAACAATTATTGATGACCAAGGAAATGAATTACCACCAAATAGAATGGGAAATCTTGCGATTAAAAAAGGATGGCCATCTATGATGGTTTCCATTTGGAAAAACCCAGTAAAATACGATTCTTATTTCATTGGTGATTGGTATGTATCTGGCGATTCAGCTTATAAAGACGAAGATGGATATTTTTGGTTCCAAGGACGTGTAGATGATGTAATTATGACAGCTGGAGAACGCGTAGGTCCATTTGAAGTAGAATCCAAATTAGTAGAACATGAAGCAGTAGCTGAAGCGGGCGTCATTGGTAAACCTGATCCTGTCAGAGGAGAAATTATTAAAGCGTTCGTCGCATTACGTCCTGAATATGACCAATCAGATGAATTAAAAGAAGAAATTCGTAAATTTGTTAAAGAAGGATTAGCTGCTCATGCTGCACCAAGAGAAATTGAGTTTAAAGATAAGTTACCAAAAACACGTTCAGGTAAAATCATGCGTCGTGTACTTAAAGCATGGGAGCTTGATTTACCCGAAGGTGATTTAAGTACCATGGAAGATTAAACAAAGGCTAATCCAAAAATAGAACTTGTTATTTTTGAACAGTAAGTTATATAACACTCAACCTAAACTACCTTTATATCTCTTAAACATATAAGAGATATAAAGGTAGTTTTTGAATTAGAAAACAAAATAGTGTTTATGTAATCTAAAGTTTTAATATTACACCTATGTTAGTGAAAGCGCTATCTATAAAAGTCGACAACGCAACTTAAGTTGGTTAATATAAAGTATGTAAGGATTTATTTTTGTCAGTAGTATATATGATAAATATATAGTGATTATTGATTTAAAAATTAATTTTAGAAGGGACGAATGAATTTGACATATTTATCTGATTTAGATATTGCAAATCAATCTACATTAAAACCAATTGGGGAAATTGCAAAGAAAGCTGGTATTCCAGCGGATGCATTAGAACCTTATGGTCATTACAAAGCAAAGATTGATATTAATCAAGTTCAACAAAAAAATGGTAAGGGGAAAGTAGTCTTAGTAACTGCTATGAGTCCAACGCCAGCAGGTGAAGGTAAATCAACAGTTACAGTTGGTTTATCTGATGCATTTAATCAACTTAAACAAAATGTGATGGTTGCACTACGTGAACCAGCTTTAGGGCCAACTTTTGGTATTAAAGGTGGTGCTACTGGTGGCGGATATGCTCAAGTGCTACCTATGGAAGATATCAATTTGCATTTTAATGGGGATTTTCACGCTATTACAACTGCAAATAATGCGTTATCAGCATTTATTGATAACCATATCCATCAGGGGAACGAGTTAGAAATAGATCAAAGACGTATCGAGTGGAAACGTGTATTAGATATGAATGATCGTGCATTACGCAACGTGATTGTTGGTTTAGGTGGCCCGACTCAAGGCGTACCTCGTGAAGATGGTTTCAATATTACTGTAGCTTCTGAAATCATGGCAATCCTCTGCTTAGCAAATAATATAAATGATTTGAAAGCAAAAATTAGTAATATCACAATTGGTTATACTCGTTCACGTAAACCAGTGACAGTAGCAGATTTAAAAGTTGAAGGCGCATTAGCTATGATATTAAAAGATGCGATTAAACCTAATCTTGTACAAACTATTGAAGGTACACCGGCACTTGTACATGGCGGACCATTTGCTAACATTGCTCATGGTTGTAACTCTATATTAGCTACAGAGACTGCAAGAGACTTAGCGGATATCGTTGTTACAGAAGCAGGATTTGGATCTGATTTAGGTGCAGAAAAATTCATTAATATTAAAGCACGTGAAGCAGGTTTTGAACCTTCAGCAGTTGTTGTAGTTGCAACAATCCGTGCTATTAAAATGCATGGCGGTGTAGCAAAAGATAACTTAAAAGAAGAAAATGTAGAAGCATTGAAATCCGGTATCGTTAACTTAGAACGTCATGTTAAAAATGTAAGGAAATATGGACTAGAACCAGTCGTAGCATTAAATGCATTTGTACATGATACAGATGCAGAAACAGAATTTGTACAACAATGGGCAAAAGATAATGGTGTTCATCTAGCTTTAACTGAAGTTTGGGAAAAAGGTGGCAAAGGCGGAATCGATTTAGCTAATAAGGTATTAGAAGTTATAGAACAACCGCAAACATTTAAACATTTATATGATTTAGAACAACCTTTAGAAGATAAAATCGAAACGATTGTTAAAGAAATTTATGGCGGTTCAAAAGTGACATTCAGTAGTAAAGCACAAAAACAATTACAACAATTTAAAGATAACGGTTGGGATCATTATCCAATTTGTATGGCTAAAACGCAGTATTCATTTAGTGATGATGCTACGCAATTAGGTGCACCTGAGGGTTTTGAAATTACAATCCGTGAATTAGAAGCTAAAACAGGGGCAGGATTTATTGTTGCACTAACAGGCGCAATTATGACTATGCCTGGATTACCTAAGAAACCAGCTGCTTTAAATATGGATGTGACTGATGATGGTCACGCAGTTGGTTTATTCTAAAATTAGTAACGATTGATATTGTATAAATAATGACTATAGAAAAGTATTTACGATAACTAAATTTTAATATTAACGTTAAGTATAAAATATTTTCATTTAGTTTATGATTGATAAAATTATAATGCATAAGGGAGTAGGGGTGAAATCATAGTTGATTGAATGGTTTCACCCCTACTTCCTTAAATTTAGCTGTGGTAATTTAAGTCAAAGAGCTTATTTTGATAATAAATGTTGGCGAATACTGAACCTTTCAGCTCTTTTATAATCATATTCTGTGATTTTCTCTTCTACTAACATTCGTTTTAATACATAATGTTGTCTATCCAGACCAATTTGTATATCTGCATCAGATTTTAGAGTGCCATTTTCTTCATATGGTGTATAAAAATAGGGGCTTTGTAATAAACCTACTAAATAGACCGATTCAGCAATATTTAAGTCTGATGGTGACTTTCCAAATAAACTATATGAAGCTGAAGCTATACCGGATATGTTTGAGCCATTATAATCACGTCCAAATGGTACAATATTTAAGTACGTATATATAATTTCATCTTTGGTCAATAATTTTTCAGCTCGCATTGATAGAACTAACTCATTCGCTTTTCGGTTATATGTTTTTTCGTTTGTTAGTAATTGATTCTTAACGAGTTGCTGCGTTATTGTACTGCCACCAGTGGCACTTTCAGTATTAAAAATATCTTGGGCAACTGCTCGAACCAAAGCTTTAGGTAAAATGCCATTATGTCTGAAAAACAAACTATCTTCTGAAGCTGTTAATGCTTTGATGACATTTTTGTTAACATTTTTAGGGCCAACAATTAAGGTGTTCATGGATTCGTTATACTCAGTTAAAATATGTTTATTGTCATAATCTATATCTTGGCTACCGACAATGTAAAGTAATTTAAGTTTTAAATCATCTTCAGACATATGTATTGCTTCTTTTGTGATACTCTGAAAATAAAAAACAGTAATTGCTAATATTATCACCGAGGTACATGTTAGTATCGCAAACAAGCCGATGAAAATATGTTTCAGTTTTTTATAGATGCTTTCAAATTTATCAAACCATGACGGTTGATGCTGATTTTCAACTGTTTGATGCGTCATATACAGCCTCCTCATGTATGCAATATTATAACATAAATTAACATATTGACTTTTAAATTATAGTTACTTATAATTAGTATCAATTCGATATCATTTTTTGGATAAAGGAAAAGTAACTTCTTGTGTTATCTTCAGAGAGTTAGTGGTTGTTGTGAACTAACGTTGCGCATTTTGTGAATACACCTTATTAATTAAAGTAATCCAAACGTTTTAGTTAATGAACGTATCATTAATAAAGTTGTTTGACTTAAGTATGGTGGTACCGTGCGCATGCGCCCTTACATTAATTTGTAAGGGCGTTTTTTAATTTTTAACAAAGGTACCGTTATTGCTGCATAACTTTTATCCGAAGTGAAATCATAAATTAAAACAGGAGGCTGATACAATGGCAAATGCACTATTAGAAGATTTAAAATGGAGAGGCTTGATTTATCAACAAACTGATGAGTCTGGTATAGAAGAAATATTAAATAAAGAGCAAGTCACATTATATTGTGGTGCGGATCCAACAGCAGATAGTTTGCATATTGGACATTTATTACCATTCTTAACATTGCGTCGCTTCCAAGAACATGGACATAGACCACTTGTATTAATTGGTGGTGGCACAGGTATGATAGGTGATCCTTCAGGTAAATCAGAAGAACGTAAATTACAGACCGAAGACCAAGTAGAAAACAATGTACAAGGTATCAGTAATCAAATGCATAAAATTTTTGAATTTGGTACTGAAAAAGGTGCTAAATTAGTTAATAATAAAGATTGGCTTGGCCAAATTTCTTTAATTGATTTCTTACGTGATTATGGTAAACATGTAGGTGTGAATTACATGTTAGCCAAAGATTCTATTCAAACACGTTTAGAACACGGTATTTCATTTACAGAATTTACCTATACAATATTACAAGCGATTGACTTCGGTCATTTAAATAAAACATATAATTGTAAAATTCAAGTTGGTGGTTCAGACCAATGGGGAAATATTACGAGTGGTATTGAATTGATGCGTCGTATGTATGGTCAAAATGAGGCTTATGGGTTAACAATTCCATTAGTTGTGAAGTCAGATGGTAAAAAATTTGGGAAAACTGAAGGCGGCGCAGTTTGGTTAGATGCTGTCAAAACGAGCCCATATGAATTTTATCAATTTTGGATTAACACGACAGATGAAGATGTAATCAAGTTTTTAAAATACTTTACTTTCTTAGAAAAAGAAGAGATTGAAGCATTGGAAACATCATTAAATGAAGCGCCTCATTTACGTGAAGCACAAAAAGCATTAGCCGAAAATGTAACACGTTTTATTCATGGTCAAGCTGCTTTAGACGACGCGATACGTATATCTAAAGCTTTATTTGCCGGGGATTTACAATCACTTTCTGCGACGGAATTAAAAGAAGGATTTAAAGATGTGCCACAAGTAGAATTAAATCAGGAGACTACAAATATTGTAGAAGCAATCGTTGAAGCTGGAATTTCTTCTTCTAAACGACAAGCACGTGAAGATGTAAATAATGGTGCTATTTACATCAACGGTGTTAGACAACAAGATGTTAATTATGAACTTACTAACGATGATAAGATTGAAGATGAGTTTACAATTATACGTCGAGGTAAGAAAAAATACTTTATGGTTAATTATAAATAATAATTTTTATGCAGCAATCTATTTGAACCTAGTAGATTGCTGCTTTTTTAATCTAGTTAAAATTGTGACTGATTAAACGCTAATTAATATTGATTAAACCTTGAACTATAATAAATTTTAGTTCAAGGTGATTTTTCTCACGCTTTTAATAAGCAAGAGGGCAATCTGTAATTATTGTATGGAAAGCTATTTAGGCGTAAATTTCATTAAAAAGACTATAAAAAATGTGCAAAGGAGGTAAAACCGAGAGAGGTTTGTACAATCCTAAGCACATTATGTTTAATAATTTACAAATATCTTAGATGGAATTAATTGAACGGTGAACTTTTTTCTTCGCTTGAGTCTTCAGAAGATTGTGATGTTGTTTTTTGTTCTTTTAATGTTACATCTATTTGTTGTTGTTTACCTTTACGTTCTACAGTCAATTTCACCGAATCGCCAGGTTTTTTATTTTCATAAAGATAAGAACGAATATCTGTATCTTCTTCAACTTTTTTATCATCAATTGCTGTAATAATATCGGCTTCTTTAAGACCATTATCACCATCAACTTTTGCTACGTATGCGCCATCTTTACGTGATGTTTTAAGTTGGTCTTTATATTCGTTTGGAATTTCGCTGACATTGAGTAAGCCAATACCAATAGAAGGACGATCAATCTTACCTTTCTCTACTAGTTCTTTAATAGTAACTTTAACTTCGTTACTTGGTATAGCAAAACCAATGCCTTCCACTTGTTCATTAGCAATCTTCATTGAGTTTATACCTACTAGATTACCGTTAATATCTACAAGGGCGCCACCAGAGTTACCTGGGTTTATGGCTGCATCTGTTTGAAGTACGTTGACTTTGTTTGAACCAGCTGATGTTTGTGTATCAATTGTACGTTCACTTGCTGAAATAATTCCAGAAGTTACTGAATTAGCAAATTCTAAGCCTAATGGGTTGCCCATGGCAAATACACTATCTCCAGTCTTAACTTTTGAAGAATTGGCAAAGTTGATTGCTTTTGTGCCTTTTGTTTCATTAATTTTTAGCACTGCCATATCAGTTAATGCATCTTTACCAATTAATTTAGCATCTACTTGTTTGGAGTTATGAAGTTGAACTTTGATTTCGCTCGCACCATCTATCACATGATTATTAGTAACGATGTATGCAGAACCATTATTTTTCTGATATATTACACCAGAACCTACACCGGCTTCTTGCGCTTTCGAAGATTTACCTTTTAATAAATCATCTAAGTTTTGAGCTTTTTGCATGTTGATAACACCAACAATTGCTGGAGAGACATCATTAATCATTTGATTGACGGAATTATACTTTTCGCTTTTTCCATCAAGAGTATTTCCACCATTTCCAGTGTTTGATGCTTCATTTACAGATGAGCCATTATCGTTTAATACTGTAGTTTCCATTAGTTTACCGACGCCTAATACAATAAGGGCTCCAATGATACCAGCGACTAAGGCAACTATAACTGTTCTAAACCATGGGAATTTAGGTTTTTGCCTTATCCGTTTATTTGAGGTGTATTGCGTTGTGTTTTGTTGGTGATTTTGATTGTTGTTTGTATTTTTCTCATTGTTAAATTCTGACATATTCTACCTCCAATTATTACTATATATCCTATTATGAAAGTTTTGTGCAACTTTTTCTAGTATACCACTATACGACTTTAGACTGAAATATAAATCTTCTTGTCCATAATCTTACTAAATGATAAAATCAATGAGGAAAGATAAGCAAAATGAAGTAGGTGCAAAAAATGTATAAATTTATAAGTGGTTTGTTGAAATTAATTATTATAAAATTAAGTAATTCGTTAGAAGTTCAAGGAAAAGAAAATATACCTCAACTTCATAGGTATGTAGTGACTTGTACTCACGAGAGTTATAATGAAGTAATCATGTTAGGAACAGCGATTTATCCTAACCAAATACATTATATGGCTAAAAAAGAACTATTTAATAACAAAATTTTTGGTAAATTTTTATCGTCATTAAATGCATTTCCAGTAGATAGAGATAATCCTGGACCAAGCACATTAAAAAAACCAATAAAACTGTTAAAAGAAAATAAAACTGTCGGAATCTTTCCCACAGGACACCGCATGAAGTATGATGAAGGTTCACCAATGAAAAGAGGAGCTGTAACTATAGCGATGATGGCTCAAGCGCCGATTTTACCTGCAGCTTATGTTGGACCAAAAGAAATAAAAGGATTGATTACTGGAAAGGCAATTATCAGATTTGGTGAACCAATAGAAACTAAACATCTTCCAAAAGACATGAAGCGTAATGAAAAATTAGAGTATTTAACTAAAGAATTAGAGCAAAGAACAATTCAATTACAATCAGAATTAAATGACTATGTAAAAAATAACTAAATAAAAACATTAATATATTGGAATAATTAAACTTTTTTATTTTTGATACGTAATCTTTAAATCATATGTTATTATATAACTGTACAATAACAGTTAGTAAAGAGTTTACAAACACCACGTGGACAATATTGTGCATGTGGTGATTTTTTTGGGAATTTATTTTGAAATGGGGAATATTTATGTATAGTTTCTTTCAACGTTTAGGAAGATCACTTATGCTACCTGTAGCTGTATTGCCAGCAGCAGCCATTATCGTTGGTATAGGTAATGCATTAACTGCACTTGGCATATTGCCTACAGTAGCTGCCTTTTTCTCTACGGCAGGATCAACGATTCTTGAACAATTGGGTATTTTATTTGCAATTGGTGTTGCATTAGGTATGGCGAAGAAAAATGATGGCGCAGTTGCACTTGCAGCAGCCGTTGGTTTTTTCTTAACGACAGTTGTACTCAGTCCAGAAAAACTAGCGCCATTATTAGGCGTGAAAGAATCTGGTGTAAATGCAGCATTTGAACAAATGAATAATCAAAATGTCTTAATTGGTTTGGTTATTGGTTTAGTGGCAGCATATACGTATAACAGATTTAGTACAACAGAATTGCCAACAGCGTTATCATTCTTTAGTGGGAAACGTTTGGTGCCTATTTTAACTGCGTTTTTCAGTATATTTATAGCAGTTATTATGTTATTTGTTTGGCCAATTGTGTACTCAGGAATTGTTACTTTTGGGACGTGGATATTAGATTTAGGACCTGGCGGGGCGTTTCTGTATGGATTTTTCAATCGTCTCTTAATCCCAACCGGACTACATCATGCATTAAACGCGGTATTTTGGTTTGATTTAGCTGGTATAAATGACATTGCGAAATTCCAAACTGGTGATGGTGCAGTTCAAGGCGTTACAGGGCGTTATATGGCCGGTTTCTTCCCAGTAATGATGTTTGGTGTCCCAGCAGCCGCATTAGCGATGTATCATACAGCAGAAACAAAACAAAAGAAAAGAGTTTACGGGTTAATGTTTGGTGGAGCTATTTCAGCATTTTTCGTTGGAGTTACGGAACCTATTGAATTTTCATTTATGTTTGTAGCTCCGCTATTATTCTTAATACATGCTGTATTAACTGGTTTATCTTTGTTTATAGCCGCGTTATTCCATTGGACAGCAGGATTTTCATTTAGTGCGGGATTAATTGACTTTTTATTATCTTTGATTAACCCAGTAGCAAACCATCCGATGATGTTAATGGTTCAAGGTCTTGTATTCTTTGTTATTTATTACGTCGTATTTAGATTTGCAATCAAATGGTTGAAACTTAATACTCCTGGTCGTGGTGATAACTTACTACCTGATCCAACATCAGATGAAGCTACAACAGGAGATACTGAAGATTCAACTGAGATTTCAAATTCAGGAAAATCGCAAACAGGTAAATATTCAAAGACAGCTAGTCAAATCTTAGAAGGATTAGGTGGTAAAGAAAATATTGTAACATTAACAAACTGTGCCACACGGTTACGCATGGAATTACATGATAATAATGTGATTGATGAAGCTAAGATTAAAGGCGCTGGTGCTGTTGGTGTAACGAAGAGTGGTAAACACAATACACAAGTTATCATTGGAACTCAAGTCCAACAAGTTGCTGATGAAATTGAACTTCAAATGGAAAGATAAAATAAATGTATTTTAACATCTAATTAGCTGAAATTTATAATATTACTTCAGCTTAGTTAGGTGTTTTTTTATAGCTAAAACTTATAAAAAGATCTGTTGATTTGTTTAACAAAACACAGTAAATGCATTGCTCTTTTGTTTGTAAAATAGTACGATATAATAGTATCAGAATTTTCTGATTAAAGGAGAGTAGGTAGTATGAAGTCGGTATTATTTGATGTTGATGGTGTTTTTTTAAGTGAAGAAAGGTGTTTTGATGTATCGGCGTTAACCGTATATGAAATGCTTATGAGTAATGATTATATTGGTTTAGATCCCTCGATACAATTTGGAAATTTGAGTGATGAACAAATCACAGAAATCAGGGATATTGTATTCTATCATGATGAGATACTAACTAAGCTAAAATCACTTGGTTTAAACTCAAACTGGGATATGCTATTTGTTGTAATAGCTATTCACTTCGTTGATATTTGTAAAACTTTATCTGCTGATGCGTTAGCGGAAATTTTAAATCCTGAAAATTTTGGACAAGCAACATTACAAAAATTAGGGCATCAAATCTCTGATATAACATTGAATTTTGACGCACCATTATCATTTTTAGAGCATGTACGTACAGGTAAAGACAATATTTACCAGGATCTGATTAAGTATGCGAGTGAACAATTAGACACACAACAAACAGCACTATTTGAGTTAAAAAGTCCATTTTGGTTACTTTCACAGGAAGTTTATCAAGAATGGTACTTAGGTAATCAACTTTATAATGAGGTTGAACAAAAATTGAATCGTTCTGACTTTAAAAAAGGTTACATATATAATGAGGTAGTATTAAGACCAGTTGCTGAGATTAAGCAATTGTTAGAAGACTTAAAAGCCGCAGGATATCATATCGCGATTGCCACAGGGAGACCACGCACGGAAACATTAGTTCCTTTTGATACAATTGGTATTAAAGATATATTCGAAGATAAACACATTGTTACTGCAAGCGAAGTACTAATCGCTGAAGATATTTATCCTGAATTGAAACCTTTAGGTAAACCAAATCCATTTAGCTATTTGGCAACACTTGAAGGCAATTTCGAAGAGGATTATAAAAAATATGCAACAAATCAAGAAAATCGAGTTATTAAAAATGAAGTCTTTGTAGTAGGAGATTCATTAGCTGATTTGCTTAGCGCTAAAAAAATTGGCGCAACTTTTATTGGTCCTTTAACTGGATTGAAAGGTCAATACGCTCGTGAAGAACTAGAAGCTTATGAAGCAGATTACATAGTCGATCATGTAGGCGAGATAAGAAATATTTTATTATAATGATTACTGACACATTGCAAAGTTATTTTCTGAAAACGATTATAAATTTGCAAATGTGTCATTTTTATGTCCAAATAAGTTAGGGTCAATATTTTAGTGATTATTAAGTTGAAAACATTAAAACTAATGCATATTAAATAGCGTAGCGAAGTAGCGTCTTTTAATGTCTTTAGCGACATTAAAACGAGAAGGATTTAGCATTAAAAAGCACGAGTAAGAAATTTTAATTAAATTCCATACTCGTGCTTATGTTATATCATTTATTTAAAAAGAAAAAGGATTAAATATTGTAATTAACATTGTTATCAATTTCTAATTCTACGCTTCTAATTAAATTGAAACCTTCAATTTGATATAAACCGTCGATAACATCTTCTGTTACAGGGTGGTCGATTGATAAAATCATTAGTGCATTACCACCTTGATTAGTACGACCGAGGTGCATAGAAGCAATGTTGATACCATACTCGCCTAAGATTTGACCAGTACGTCCTACAATACCAGGTCTATCATTATGATTAATAACAAGTTGATATTGTTCAGGTTTAAAGTCTACTGGATAGTCATTAATACGAACAATTCTTGGACCATACCCGTTTAATACAGTAGCACCAATCTTGATTTGTTTGTCTTTATTGATAAGTGTTAATTCAATGTAATTACTAAAACCACGGTGTTTTGCATTTTTTTCAATGTTATAAGAAACACCTTGTTCATTTAGAAGTACTAATGCGTTAATCAAGTTAACACGTTCAGCTAAATCTCGTTTTAGTACACCTGAAACTAATGTTCTAGTTAATAAACTTGTATCATCTAACGCGATGTCACCTTCGTATTTAATGTGGAGTTCACGAGGTGCTTTTTCAAGTAATTGGATGCCAACTTCACCTGTTAATTTGCTTAATTCGATATATGGCTTTAACTCATCGTTGATTTCACTGTAAGTCATACGTGGTGCATTTATTGCATTTAATACATTACCGTTTTCAAAGATATCTACGATTTCATTAGCAACTGATACAGCTACTTTTTCTTGTGCTTCAACTGTAGAAGCACCTAAGTGAGGTGTAACAATAATTTTTTCGTTTTCAACAAGAGGGGACTCAGTTGCTGGTTCAGTTTCAAAAACATCAATCGCAGCACTCTGTATTTGATCATTATCTAAAGCTTCTAATAATGCTTCTTCATCAATGATACCACCACGCGCTACATTGATGATTTGTAATGTTGGTTTTGCTTTTTCAAAAAATGCTTTACCAACGATACCTTTTGTTTTAGGCGTTAATGGTGTGTGTACAGTAACGAAATCTGCTTGTTCTGCAATTTCTTCAACTGTTGCACGTGTTACGTTTAATTCTTTAGCTTTATCTTCTGATAAATAGGGGTCAAAGGCTAATATATTCATACCGAAACTTTGTGCGCGTTTTGCAACACCAAGTCCAATTCTACCTGCACCGATTACACCAAGTGTTTTATTAAAAAGTTCCGTACCTCTATAAGTCTTACGGTCCCATTTTCCATTTTTTAATGATTGATGTGCTTGTGGGATATTTCGTGCCATCGATAAAATCATAGCCATTGAATGTTCAGTGGCAGAAATTGTATTACCATCTGGTGCATTGATTACTATCACGCCGTTTTTTGTAGCGGCATCCACATCGATATTATCCACACCAACACCAGCACGAGCAATTACCTTGAGGTTAGGTGACGCTTCAATAATAGCTTCAGTGACTTGTGTTTGACTACGTACAATCAATCCTTGGTAATCTTTAATTTCTTCTATTAATTCATTTTCAGTTAAATCTGTATTGATTTTAACTTCAAAATCTTTATGGTCAATTAAACTTTTTAAACCTTCTGGTGAGATTGGATCAGATACTAAAATTTTATACATAAGCTTTGACGACCTCCATATACTTAGTGATTGCTTTACCAACATAAGATTCATTTCTAAATTCTGTTAACAGAATTTCCAATGCTGAAACTACTTGTAAAATATCAAATGGAGAGATTTGCCCCATATGACCAATACGTAATATTTCACCTTTTAAGTGACCTTGGCCGCCAGCAATTGTGGTAGCAAAACGGTTTTTTAATTCATTTTTGATGAAATTTAATTCATCTTTTGTTTTAGGAGTAAAAGCAGTGACAGTAGGTGAAGCATATTCGTCTTCGACCAGTAAATCTAATTCTAGTGCTTTCAATGCTTCTCTAAGACCATCACGTATTGCGTAATGACGAGAGACTACATTACTAAAACCTTCTTCTTCAACTAATTTTGCATATGCGTTTACGCCTCTAAACAACGAAACATTAGGTGTGAAAGGTGTTGAGTTTTCAGATTGTGATTTTAAATATTTGTTCAAGTCTAAATAAAAACGCGGAGTTGTAACTTCACTAAAGCGATTTTTAGCACGATCATTATAAGCTATAAATGCTAAACCAGGTGGTAACATGATTGCTTTTTGACTACCTGAAATAAGGACATCAATTGCATCACGTTGTAAATCAACATCTACTGCACCGATACAACTTACGCCATCAACAACAAAGTAAATAGATTCATCATATGCTTTAAGTGCATGACCCAATTCACTTACGGGATGCAATACAGCTGTTGAAGTTTCACAATATTGGCTGTAAACAGCTGTAATATTAGTATTTAAAGATTTCAAGAAATCTATGAAGTCAGGTACATTGACAGCTTTACCCCATTCGACCTCGAAAATATGTACATTATTGTAATATGTCTCTGCAATTTGTTTAAAACGATTACCAAATGCGCCAGATACGATAATAACAATTTCATCATCTGGATTTGCAAGATTTAGCATACTTGCTTCTAGTGAGCTTGTACCACTGGAAGTAAGTATCATTACATCATTTTGTGCACCAAAAATTGGTTTAAGCGCACGAAATGATTCTTCAGCAATTGCTTCGAAATCACTTGATCGATGACCGACCATAGGTGACTGTGTAGCGTGTAAAATTTGTTCTGGTACTGGTGTAGGTCCTGGTGTTAGTAACAAAGGATGATAATATTTCATGAGTAATTCCCCCAATGCTTAAGATTGTACAAGTTTAGCAAATTTTCAGATAATATAAAAGTGCAAATATTAAAAAAACAGACGGAATAGACAGTTTATCTATCAAATGTAAGGGTATTCATTGCTAATTTAATCATATTCCGTAACACATAAAATTTTTTTTAAAATTATTTTATTTTTGGTTCTATTTTTACGGAAACATTGCCTCTAATAGAATTAGAAATCATACAATTATTGTCTGCAACCTTTAATAGTTTAGGTAATTTTTCAGTTAAAAGTTCTTTTTGATTTGTTTCAACTGAAATTATTGGATAATGTATTATTGTATCCATACGGAATTTTGCATTTTCAAAAATTGCTGTTCCAATAGAGGATTGGTTTATTGTAATATTATTGAATCCTGAGCGTTCTAATACCGCCGCTAGTGAAATGATATAACATGATGAAGCGGCGGACACTAATAACTCATCTGGGTTTGTGCCTGTTCCATTACCACCAAGTCCTGATGGTATTGATATTTGCTCACTTAAAACATCACCTTTGAGGTCACCGACTGATTCACGGCCACCTGACCAATTTGTTTGTACTACAAATTCATGTTGTACCATATAGATTGACCTCCAGTATAATTATGATAACTTTAGTTTAGACGATTCTAAGAGATAATGAAAGTGGGGCATTATAAGAATGCATAACTATTTAGACGATAGTAGAGTAATGTTGATTGCGCATCGTGGGTTTTCAACTGATTTTCCAGAAAACACACGAGCAGCTTTTGAATCTGCATTAGAAAGTAGTATAGATATGCTAGAAATAGATATACATAGAACAAAAGATAATTACTTAGTTGTAATTCATGATGACACAATAAATCGCACTTCAAACGGTAAAGGCAAAGTGAAAGATTATAGTTTAAATGCATTGAGGCAATTTGATTATGGTGTGGCTAAGCATATTAAATTTAAAGGACAACATTTGATGACATTAGAGCAAGTGTTGGTATTAATTAAAAATCACCCGCAAAAGCTTCTAATTGAAATTAAACAACCTCATATTTATCCAGAAATTGAGCAACAATTAATTGATATGCTAAAAAAACATGACATTTCTGAGGAAAAAGTAATTATACAATCCTTTGATCAAAAATGTATTCGTAACCTCTATGAAATGAAAGTGGAGTTTAAGCTTGGTGTTTTAATTAGCAAAAGGAAATATTGGTATAGAATGCCGAATTTTGACAAAATTGCAGTATATGCGGATTATGTAAATCCACATTATTCCTTAGTAAATCATAAATTTATGACTGCTGCACATAGCCTTGAACTGTCAGTTATGCCGTATACTGTTAATGAGCCGAGCATTGCTAACAAGTTAATCATGTTAGGCGTTGATGGTTTAATTTCTGATAATCCGACAAAATTAAAATAACTTAACATAAAAAATATGTGAACTTTGTAAATGAATTGATTTCAACTAAGTTCACATATTGTAATTTAACTATAGATGTATGGATTATTTACAATTAACTATCTTCATGTGTATTAATCCAATGTTTTTTTAGTAAACCCATAATATGGCAATTACTATATTTTCCTCGAGTATAAAAGTGTTCTTGTAGTGTGCCTTCAATAACAAAATTTTGACTTTTATAGATATGGACTGCTCTTTCGTTTTGAACATCTACAAAAAGGTAAATCTTATGCAAGTTCAACACTAGAAATGCATAATCAATTGCTTTTTTAAATGCATTTTTTGCATATCCTTGCCCGCTATATTGAGGGTCAACAATAATTTGAATCTCACAATTACTATGTACAAAGTTAATTTCTACTAGCTCAACGACCCCGATACGAACATTGTCATCTTCTATGATGAAGCGGCGTTCAGATTCATCCAATAAATGTTTTTTATATAGTGATTGCAGTTCACTTAATGATTGATAAGGTTCTTCAAACCAATAGGACATAATTGAATATTCATTATTTAAGTGATGTACAAACTCTAAATCAGTTTCTTCTAAAGCTCTAATAATCAAAATATACACTCCTTTAACTATATATGCTCATCATACTCAAATATAGTAAGATTGTAAATCTTGATGTAATTATAAACAGTGTATATATTTTTGATATACATGAATATGTTTACAAGTTCAATTCATACTTAAAGACGTTATATTATTGTATAGGGAGAGGGAAGTTAAAGTTTAGAAGGCAATAAAAAAACCAAGAAATCAATAAGATTTCTTGGTTCGACATAATCACGCTTATCTTGAGTAGTACTCAACGATAAGTTGTTCGTTGATTTCAGCAGGTAATTCACTACGTTCTGGAACGCGGATATATTTACCTTTTAAATTGTCTGCATCAAATTCTAAATAATCTGGTACAAAGTTGTTGATCTCAACAGATTCAGCGATGATATCTAATTTTAAAGATTTTTCGCGTACTGAGATTTCTTGACCAGGTTTTAAAGTGTATGATGGGATATCAACACTTTTACCATCAACTTCGATGTGACCGTGGTTAACGATTTGACGAGCTTGACGACGTGTACGTGCTAAACCTAATGAATATACAACTGCATCTAAACGAGCAGCTAATAATTGCATGAAGTTTTCACCGTGGACACCGTGTTGGTTACCAGCAGTTTCAAAAGTGTTACGGAATTGTCTTTCAGTCATTCCATATAAGTAACGTAACTTTTGTTTCTCACGTAATTGTAATGCATATTCTGATAATTTTTTACGTTGGTTAGGACCGTGTTGACCTGGTGCGTATGGACGCTTCTCTAATTCTTTACCAGTACCACTTAATGAGATACCTAAACGACGTGATTTTTTCCAGTTTGAACCTCTAAATCGAGCCATAGTAGACTCCTCCTTTTTCTTTTTTGTTGTTATGAAAAAACAAAAAAGAGTGTTGCATGCTTATTTGGATATATTGTTTTATGTGTCCTCGCCTCATAGCTACGGTTACACGGCACGTCCGCGTTGGGAACAACATAGCGCCAAATAATATACAACTGCTAATTTCGTTTATTCACACAAAATACATTGTACCATGATATTAAGAACTGTCAACAACTAATGAGTATTTTAATGATAGGTAGTTTTCTTTTACACTTATGCGATTTGATTTTCAATAGTTTTTACAATATTTTCTAATGCGTTCTTATCAGTTTCTGAAAAACGATTTGTGATTGGCGCATCAATATCTAATACTCCAATTATTTGTTCATTTTGATGAATAGGAACTACAATTTCTGATTTGCTGTTAGCATCACAAGCAATGTGACCTGGGAAGGCATGAACATCTGCTACTAACTGTGTTTCATCTTGAGCTACTGCAGTACCGCATACACCACTGCCAATTGCAATGTGCACACACGCTGGATGACCTTGGAAGGGGCCTAAAATCAATTCATTATTTTCTATTAAATAAAAACCAACCCAATTGACTTGATCTAAAGAATCATTTAATAAAGCAGACACATTACTGAGTATGGCGATTAAATTTGATTCATCTTCTATTAAACTATAAACTTGTTTTTCTAATAAGTTATAATTGGTTTCTTTAACCTCTGACATACAAAAACCTCACTTTTTACTTTTCATTTAGTATAAAGACTGTTTTAATAGTAATCAAACAAATGATTTGTAAGGGCTTTTTTAAATTACTTTATACATATAATTACTAGAGGTGAATTTAACGCAAATATTGAAATATTCATATGAATTAATTCATTTTCTCTTTTAATGCATAGGTAAATTACGTTATAATAAATAGTGATAAAATAGGAGGAGAAAACGTATGGTATTGTATATCATTTTAGCAATTATTGTCATAATACTGATTATTGTTGGTGTATTGTTCTATATGCGTTCAAACAAAAGCCAAATTATTGAAAAGGCAGAAGAACGTAAAGTTAAAGTAGAACAATTACCTTATGATGAAAGTTTATCTCAATTATCTGAGTTAAATTTAACTGGTGAAACAAAATCTACCTATGACAATTTAAAACAATCATCATTAGATAGTAAAAACCAATATTTAGTACCAGTAGAAGAAAAAATTCATAGTGCAGAAGGTTTGTTAGATAAATTTAAGTTTTCACAAGCTCAAACCGAAGTGGATGAAGCCCACGAAATGATGGATCAATATGAAGCGAACTATAATGAACTTACTACAAAAGTAGAAAATATTATAGAACTACATAAAGAAAGCGATCATTTATACGAAGAATGTACAACTGATTATCGTGAAATGAAACGTGATGTATTAGCAAATAGACATCAATTTGGTGAAGCAGCTACGCCACTTGAACAAGAAATTGAATCGTTTGTACCTGAAATGGAGACATATGAAACGTTAAAAAATGAAGGCAACTATAATCAAGCGCATGAACATATTAAAACTTTAAATGATGATATGAATTATTTGAAAAAAGATATGGACGAAATTCCTGACTTGATTAAAGAAGCGCAAAAAGAATTACCGGGACAATTCCAAGACCTTAAATATGGTTGTAGAGACTTAAAAGTTGAGGGTTATGATTTAGACCATGTCAAGATTGATAGCACGCTACAAACATTGAAGACTGAACTTAGTTTTGTTGAACCAATGATTAGTAGATTAGAGCTTGATGAAGCAAATGAAAAACTTAATAGTATTAATGATCGATTAGATGAGATGTATGATTTAATTGAACATGAAGTGACAGCTAAAAATGAAGTAGAAGAAACAAAAGAAGTTATTACTGATAATTTATTTAGAGCTAAAGAAATGAATTATACATTACAAACTGAAATTGAATATGTTCGTGAAAATTATTATATTAATGAAAGCGATGTGCAAAATGTACGACAGTTTGAAAATGAAATTCAAAACATGATTGCTGTATACGATGATATCCTTAGAGAAATGTCAAAATCAGCAGTAAGATATAGCGAAGTTCAAGATAACTTGAAATATATCGAAGAACATGTTGATGTCATTAACGAGAAACAAGAAAAATTACAAAATCATTTAGTTCAATTGCGTGAAGATGAAGCAGAAGCAGAAGAAAATATCTTACGTGTACAAAGTAAAAAAGAAGAAGTGTACAGAAAGTTACTTGCTTCAAATCTACCTAGTGTACCAGAGCGCTTTATTATCATGAAGAATGAAATTGATTACGAAGTAAGAGAAGTAAATAAAAAATTCAGCGTACGCCCAATACATGTTAAACAGCTAAAAGATAAAGTTTCTAAAGTAGTACTACAAATGAATAAATTTGAAGATGAAGCTACTGATGTACTTGTGAATGCTGTTTATGCCGAAAAATTAATTGAATACGGTAACCGTTATCGTAAAGACAGTTCGAATATAGATAAGAGCCTAAACGAAGCAGAACGTCTTTTTAAAAATAACCGTTACAAACGTTCAATTGAAATTTCTGAGCAAGCTTTAGAAAGCGTAGAGCCAGGTGTTACAAAACAAATTGAATCAAAAGTTATCGGTTAAGTTCGGTTATAACTCATATTATATAGTAAGTTGACACGGAATGATTTCACATTTCGTGTCTTTTCTTTTTAATAAAAGCGAGTATAATGCTAAAGGGAAAACTTAAAAAGATTACGTGAAGAAAAGTTATACACTAGATAGTTTATAATATATATAATGAATGGAGTGAACGCGGTGATATACTTAGATAATGCTGCGACGACAAAGCCCAATCCTGAAGTATTGGACACCTTTGTTAAAGTGAATCAGTCACTATATTTTAACCCTAACAGTCCACACCAAGCTGGATTACAAGCAGAACAATTACTACAACAATCAAAGCAACAAATTAAAGACCTATTTGATTTGAATCAATCATTTGATATTATCTATACAAGTGGCGCTACTGAAAGTAATAATATAGCAATTAAAGGTATTGCATATAAGAAAAAAGCATTTGCCAATGAAATTATTACTTCAGTGTTGGAACATCCTTCAGTTTTAGAAGTAGTTCGTTCGCTTGAAGCAGAAGGTTTTATTATTAAATATGTGAATGTTTTAGATGATGGACAAGTAGATTTGAACCATTTAGAAACGTTAATGACAGACAATGTGGGATTAGTAACTTGTATGCATGTTAATAACATAATGGGGCAAATACAACCTATTAAGGATATTGCTAATGTTGTTCATCAATACCCTAAAGCACATTTACATGTAGATGCAGTACAAGCATTGGGTAAAATACCGTTAATATTTGACGGCGTAGATACACTTAGTTTAAGTGGTCATAAATTTAATGGGTTAAAAGGGCAAGGTGTACTCTTTGTTCGTAATATTCATCAATTAGAACCCATTGTACATGGTGGCGGTCAAGAATATGGTGTGAGAAGTGGCACGGTGAACTTGCCAATGGATATAGCGATTGTAAAAGCGATGAAAGCAGCCGTAAATCAAACGTCTGCATTAAATAGCCAGTTACGTCGCTTCCATGATGAACTTAGCCAGTTCTTAACTAACTTTACGGGTGTGAAAATTAATTCACCGCAATCAGGTGCACCGCATATACTGAATGTTGGCTTACCAGGTGTTAAAGGAGAAGTTTTAGTAAATGCGTTTTCTAAAAATGACATTATGTTATCAACAACAAGTGCCTGTTCATCTAAAAAAGCGAGTCTTAACGAAGTGTTATCGGCTATGAATGTACCGGTAAAACAAATTGAAGGTAGTATTCGAATTTCTATGGGAAGTCATACTACATCAGAAGATATACAAGGGTTTAAAGATAAATTTAAATTAGTTTATGAAGAAGTGAGGGATTTATTAGTATGATATATGATCATATATTAGTTAGATACGGGGAGTTAACATTAAAAGGAGCTAACCGTAAAATATTTGTGAACAAATTACGTTCAAATGTAAAGCGTTCACTAATGCCATTACAAGGATACACGGTAAAGGCAAATAGAGATAGAATGTATATAGAATTAGCAGAAGGTGCAGATATTGAAGAAATGTGCAACAGATTAAGAAAAGTCTTTGGTATTTATTCAATAAGTCCTGTATTAAAAATTGATAAAACAGTAGAAGCGGCAAAAGAATTAGCTGTCCGATTCGCTAAAGAGTATGCACAAGATGACACTTTTAAAATTGATGTAAAGCGTTCGGATAAAAACTTCCCATATGACACGTATGAATTACAAAGAACTTTAGGTGGAGCTGTATTAAGAGAAACTGATCATTTAAATGTAGATGTACACAATCCAGATCACGTGATTAAAGTTGAAGTGCGTTTAGATGCCATTTACATGTATGATCAAGTGATTGCAGGCTCTGGCGGATTACCTGTTGGTACTGGAGGAAAAACTTTATTAATGTTATCTGGTGGTATTGATTCTCCAGTTGCCGGTATAGAAGTTATGCGTAGAGGTGTTACCGTAGAAGCGATACACTTCCATAGTCCACCGTTTACAAGTGAAAAAGCAAAAGAAAAAGTAATCGAACTAACGAGAATTTTATCAGAACATGTTGGACCAATTAAATTACACATCGTGCCATTTACAGCACTGCAAAAACAGGTGAACAAAGAAGTTCATGAACGTTATACCATGACTTCGACACGTCGTATGATGATGCGGGTAGCCGACAAAGTTGCGCATGATATTGAGGCGCATGCGATTGTAAATGGAGAGAATTTAGGGCAAGTTGCTAGTCAAACATTAAAGAGTATGTATGCGATAAATCATGTCACATCTACTCCTGTATTACGTCCTTTACTGACTTTAGATAAAGAAGATATTGTTAAAAAAGCAAAAGATATAGGTACATTTGATGTATCTATCCAACCATTTGAGGATTGTTGTACAATTTTCACTCCTAAAAATCCAGTTACTGAACCGGAATTAGAAAAAGTTGAAAAATATGAAAGTGGTTATGATTTTGAACCACTTGTACAACAGGCTGCCGACGAAATTGAGACATTATATATTACAAGCGATTACCAAAGTGAGAAAGATTCAGCTACACAAGCGCTAGCTGACGATCTATTTTAGCTTTAAAAATTAATTAAACAATCAAGGGGAGTGATGGGATGTTGGAATGGGACATATCTATCGTAGTCATCATTATTCTTTTAGGGTTTTTGGCAGCATTTATTGATGCTGTTGTTGGGGGTGGCGGTTTAATTTCTATTCCTGCACTGTTAGCTGTTGGAATGCCAGCGTCTATGGCCTTAGGTACAAATAAATTAGCGAGTGCATTTGGTTCAATGACAAGTGCTTTTCGATTTTTACGGTCAGGTAATGTAGATTTAAAAATTGTAGGGAAGTTATTTCCAATTGTATTTATTATGGCTATGGGAGGCGCAAGTATTGCAACATTCTTGCCCTCTCAGTTATTAAAACCTGTCGTAATTGTCGTATTAACAGTTGTAATGATTTATACGATTATGAAGAAAGATTGGGGTA
This sequence comes from Staphylococcus sp. AS1337, assembly GCF_051408735.1. NCBI lineage: Bacteria > Bacillati > Bacillota > Bacilli > Caryophanales > Staphylococcaceae > Staphylococcus > Staphylococcus sp. AS1337. The sequence continues at coordinate 90,404 of NZ_JBOIHZ010000002.1, forward strand.
ATGTACGAACTTTCACAAAATTAACAGTACCTAAAGCGATTTTATTTACATCTTTAATGGGTTTGATTGGTCTTTATGACGGCTTTCTTGGTGGCGGTACAGGGTCATTTATGCTATTTATATTATTGATGTTTGGTTTTGATTTTTTAGGTGCAGCAGGAAATGCAAAAGTACTTAATTTTGCATCTAACTTAGGCGCATTAATTCTTTTTATCTTTTTAGATCAAGTAGATTATTTTTATGGCTTTATTATGGCAGCAAGTATGATTTGTGGTTCGTATATCGGGGCGATGTTTGCTATTAAAAAAGGCGTTGGCTATGTTAAAGCCTTATTCATTATTGTTACTGCAATTTTGATTTTGAAAAATACATATGATTATATCATGCAAATAATATAAAAGAATCTAATTTAATAAAACTAACACAGTGATAAAATGTGAGTTTAGCAGTTATTAAATAGAAAAATATACAAATGTAATACACATTTTTCTTGAAAATTAATTGTTGCAAAATTTACATTCACCATATGACAAGGCAGAACACTGAAATCAACTTTACGTTTACGATTTCTGTTCTGCCTTGTTTTCAATTGTTTGGTAAAAAGGTATACACTAATGAATTAATTGTGTTTAAATTAAGCGTGAGATAACAAGATTATTAAAATATAGGAGTGACTAGTAAATGTCGAAAAAACGTATTATTGCTATAATAATTGCAATTGTTATAGTGGTTGGTGGTATTGTTATGAGTTCTATATCAGCTTTTGTAACCACAATGTTTAATGATTCGTCTTCTACAGCGATGGATCCCTTTACAGAAGAAATAGAAAAAGAAGGGAATTCTAGCAAACGTATCGCACATTTAACATTAAATGGAGAAATCGCTGAAGGTACGGGCGGTGGTTTGTTCGGTGGAAGTGGCTATAATCATGAGTCTTTTCTTAAACAGTTAGAAAACGTGAAAAAAGATGACACTATTAAAGGTGTATTATTAACAGTCAATACACCTGGTGGTGGCACATACCCAAGCGATGAAATATATGAAAAAATAAAAGAAATTAAACAGAAGAATAAAAAAGTTTATGTACATATGGAATCGATGGCAGCATCAGGAGGCTATTATATTTCAGCGCCCGCCGATAAAATTTATGCAGGACCACAATCAATGACAGGTTCTATCGGAGTAATTATGTCCAGTGTCGATTATTCTGAATTACAAAAGAATTTAGGGATAAAAGAAAATGTGATTAAATCTGGCGACCATAAAGATATTTTAAGTAGTTCAAGGGAGATGACTTCAGAAGAAAGAAGTATATTACAATCTGTATTAGATGATAGCTTTGATCGTTTTGTAAATATCGTTAAAGAAGGCAGAGACATGTCAGAAAGTAAAGTTAGAAAGTTAGCTGATGGTCGCATTTACAGTGCACAACAAGCTAAAAGTAACGGCTTAATTGATGAAATAGGTTATGAAGATAAGACTATAAAAGCTTTACAGAAAGATATTAAATCTAAAGATGCTGAAGTATTTGAATATACAGAAGGCGGTGGATTTTTCTCTTCATTTTCAGATATGAAGACGAGCGTTTCTCAGTTTACAGATAGTTTTAAAGATATCAAATCAATAATTAATAATGATACTAAAACTGAACCTATGTATCTATACGAAGGTTAGGTGTGACAATGGAAAATATACAAAATGAATATAGAGATAATGAGAAAATAAGTAATGACGGCAAGCAAGTCGAAACAAGTGATCTTTACCACGAACAAATATCAAAAGCATTATATGCAGGATTTGGAATAAGATTTTGCGCATTTATCATAGATTTACTAATTATTTTTGGTGTAGAGAGTTTTATTTTGAAACCTATTTATCATTTTACGAACATTGATTCTTTAAAGTTGTGGATTGATTATTTTAGTGTTGGACACTTGCTAAATGCATTAGTATTTTACTTGTATTTTGTACTACTTACGAAGTACTTTAAACAAACATTAGGGAAAATGATATGTAATGTAAGGGTTGAGCGTATAGACAGACAACGTTTGACTTGGCAAGATGTATTATTTAGAGAGTGGATAGGTCGTATTATTAGTGGTGTATTTATGAATTTACCATACTTGGTAGTTATATTTGCGAACAAACATAGAGGTATTCACGATTATTTTGCAGATACGGTCGTTATAAAAAATAAATTAGATAAATTGTTTTATTTGAAGTAGTTTAACACAATTTATAAGTTGAATAGTTTATTTCAGAAACACAAACAGTTATAATTACAAAGTAAACACTTTTAATTTAGGAGGCGTTCTAATGGCGCAAATTACATTCAAGCAAGATCCAATTACTTTATTAGGTTCACAAGTGAAAAAAGGAGAAACTGCACCGGATTTCGCTGTATTAGATAATGATTTAAATGAAGTAAACTTATCAACTTACGATGGTCAGAAAAAACTTATTAGTGTTGTACCATCTATAGATACTGGTGTTTGCGATCAACAAACACGTAAATTCAATGAAGAAGCTTCAAAAGAAGACGGCGTTGTATTAACTGTTTCTGTTGATTTACCATTTGCACAAAAAAGATGGTGTGCCTCAAACGGATTAGATAATGTTATTACATTAAGTGATCATAAAGATTTATCTTTTGGTAAAAGCTATGGCGTTGTGATGGAAGAATTACGTTTGCTTGCACGTTCAGTTTTTGTCTTAGATAAAAATAATAAAGTTGTATATACTGAAATTGTTTCAGAAGGTACAGATTTTCCGGATTTCGATGCTGCTTTAGAAGCTTATCGTAACATTTAATTCGATTAGTTTTAATAAAAATATCATATGTTAAAATATTGTTACACAGAAAAACAGTATCATTGACATTATAAAATTTACTGTCCATAATTATTTGGTAAAATAAGTTAGCTGAAGCTAACTTGATTTCAATTAAATTATGGACAGTTTTTTTAGAAAGGACTATTAAATGACACAAGAAGAAACAGTAATGGAGAAGTTATTCCAGACATTAGATGAAAAAGCTAAATCGTTAAATGAAGATAATGGGCAAAGTTTTATTGAAAATTTAGGACTTGCAATGGAGCATGTTTATACGAATAAAAGAGACTTGTTAGAACAAGCTACTTTGCAAGATAGAAGAAAAGCATTTCAGTTTGCTTATTTAAGTTTGATGCAAAATGAAGATATCCAAGCGAATCATCAAATTACACCAGATTCTATAGGTCTAATCCTAGGTTTTCTATCTAAGCGTTTCTTGAAAAATAGTGAAGCCATGCATATCGCTGATCTTGCTAGTGGAGCAGGGCATTTAAGCGCCTCTGTTCATGAAGTACTTTCTGATCATACGTTAATGCATCATTTGGTAGAGGTCGATCCAGTATTATCTAGAGTAAGTGTACATTTAGCTAATTTCTTAGAAATTCCATTTGACGTATATCCGCAAGATGCTATTATGCCGTTACCGTTTGAAGATGCTGACGTTGTTATTGGTGATTTACCGATTGGGTATTATCCGGTAGATGATAGAAGTAAAGAAATGGCACTTGGTTTTGAAGAAGGACATAGTTATTCACATTTCTTACTCATCGAACAAGCTATTACAGCAATGAAACCATCTGGTTATGCTTTTTTAGTTGTACCAAGCAATATTTTCGAAGGCGAAAATGTGAAACAGTTACAAAATTTCATTGCTACAGAAACAGAAATGCAAGCTTTTTTAAATTTACCAGCGACATTATTTAAAAATGAAAAAGCACGTAAATCTATACTTGTATTACAGAAAAAAGAAACGAATGTAACTAAATCTGTAGAAGTTTTACTAGCAAATATTCCCGATTTCAAAAGCCCACAACAATTCCAAGGATTTTTACAAGATTTAAATGCATGGATGCAAGAAAATCACCCTGAAAATTAAGCTGTAATATTCTTGTGTTTGAACTGTATTAATGATTAAATAGATATGGATATTAAAAACTTAAAAAATGGAGGCATTATGCTTATGTCAAAATTAATTTTGGCCATTAACGCTGGTAGTTCATCTTTGAAATTTCAACTTATTGAAATGCCGGAAGAGAAAATTGTAACTAAGGGACTTATTGAACGTATTGGGTTAAAAAATTCTATTTTCACTATTGAAGTGAACGGGGAAAAAGTAACTGAAACAAAAGACATTGAAAACCATGAAGATGCAGTTAATATTATGTTAGAAAGTTTTAAAGAACATGGTATTATTGAAAGTATTTATGATATTGATGGTACTGGTCACCGTGTCGTTCATGGTGGGGAAATATTCCCATCATCAACTTACGTAGATGATGAAGTTGAAAAACAAATTGAATCATTAAGTGAGCTTGCACCATTGCATAACCCTGCTAACTTAATGGGAATTCGTGCATTCCGTAAGTTACTTCCTGAGATACCTCATGTTGCTGTGTTTGATACTTCATTCCATCAAACTATGCCAGAGAAATCTTATCTATATAGTTTACCGTATCAATATTACGAAGATTTCGGAATTCGTAAATATGGTTTCCATGGTACGAGTCACAAATATGTATCTCAACGTGCTTCAGAAATCTTAGGTAAGCCTATTGAAGAGTTACGTATTATTTCATGTCATATTGGTAATGGTGCTTCTATTGCCGCTATTGATGGTGGTGAATCTGTAGATACTTCTATGGGCTTCACGCCATTAGCAGGTGTGACAATGGGAACACGCTCAGGTAACATTGACCCAGCATTAATTCCATTCATCATGGAGAAAACTGGTAAAAATGCTGAAGAAGTCTTAAACACTTTAAATAAAGAATCTGGTTTATTAGGTATTTCAGGTACTTCTAGTGACTTAAGAGATATTATTGATGAAGCTAAAGAAGGTAAAGAACGAGCGCAATTAGCACTTGATGTATTTGCTTCTCGTATTCATAAATATATTGGTTCATATGCAACGCGTATGCATGGTGTAGACGTGATTGTATTTACAGCTGGTGTTGGTGAAAACTCAGATCCAGTTAGAGCGAAAGTATTAGAAGGCCTAGAATTTATGGGCGTTTATTGGGATGCTAAGAAAAATGAAGCAATTCACGGTGAAGAAGGATTTATTAACTACCCACATTCACCAGTTAAAGTAATTGTTATCCCAACAAATGAAGAAGTTATGATCGCACGTGATGTAGTAGAATTTGGTGACGTTAAATAATATTTATAAAGATAGAATATTAGATGTAAGATCAAATAGATCTGATTAAGATACAAATATTGTATCTTATAAGCGAGCATTAAAAATTAAAGCACCACGGGAACCTTATGCATAGCATGAGATTGCCGTGGTGCTTTTTGTGAATGATAACCTATATTGTAGTGTAAAAAATTACGTCTTGTTGTTTATTACTTCAAATACAATGAATTGTGATATTTGTGATTTGTTGAAGTTATTATCTGATACAACTACAAGTGAATCATTACCATTTGCTAGTTTTTTTCCAAATGTCATTCCTTCGATATTATCTACTTTATCTAATTGCTCATTGTTTAAATTAGCAACTAATTTCTTTTTAACAGGTTTTACTTCAGCATTTTGCAAAGTCTTTGTGTCTTTTATGTCAGATGCATGATTAACATCTATTTTATAAATTCGTACATAGTTATTAAATGAACCATCTGATGACTGAACACTAGCCCTTTCTAATGTTAAAAACTCATGCTTATTAATGGCTAACATTTCAGAAACACCGTTTTCTGCTGTTTTAGCGTTGTCTCCTACATTTGGCACTGAATCGATATGGTAGGCATATTCTGATAATACGTTACCTCTACGATCATATTGTGTGATGCGTGATAGGGCGCCTAAATCGGCTGTAGGAACAGGTCCGTCTTGTATTACTGGTGCTTCCATAGATGTCCATATAGATGTGCCATCAACTGAAAAAGTACTGCCTTCAATGGCTAGATTATTACGGAATCCTTTTTTTGATTGAGTATCCATTTTTAATGATTCGTTAATAGGCAATTCAGAAATGAAGTTACCGTTTAAATTACTAAACCTGATAAATGGATTTAATCCTAAATTTCGATCACCTTCACTTGTATATAAAATATTGTTCGTCAAAGGATCAAAACGGATTGATTCTGGGTCCACCACAATATCCTTTGATTTATTATTAAATTGTTTTTTACTAATATAATTATTTCCATTTGGCTGTTTTAAGTTATTAACATTTTTAATATTTATGTTATTAAACTGACGAAGATTATAATTTAAATTCGCTTCATAAAATCTGGAAGGGCTATGTTCCGAACGGTCGTCACTAAGGAGATACCACTTATTAGATTTTGGATTATATGTAATACCTGATATACCACCGACTTTAGTTTTATTATAGGTTTGTTCATGTGGTATTGTTTTACTGTCTATAAGTCTTAGCTTATCTACTTGATGAGAGTGTGGCGTAACGTCCTTTGCACTTGTTGTGAATGCATTAAGTGATATCATATTTGTCATTACAATAGCCAGTAATGTAATGAAGGTGATTTTTGTGACTAGTTGCATAACTGTTATGCTCCTTTCATATGCTTACTAATTAAAGGATAAGTTATGATTGTGAAGGATACTTGAATTTTGGATAACAATGTTGTAAAAGTGAGAGTTTTAAAAATATTCGTTATGTAATGCTAATCAATTAAGCCATAAAAAGCAGGATAAAATGCCCAGCTAATATGAACAAAATATCCTGCTTCAAACCTTATTATGTTTTAAGTGAATAATATCATTCACTATTCGTATCGACTTAACGAGCTTGGTATTGTGATCTGAATTCATCAGTAGCAACTTGTGGTTGGAAGTCTTCTGGAAGTTCTTCTGTACGTACAACTAATACATCACAAGGAGAATGACGCACAATAGCCTCAGACACAGAGCCAACAATGAATCTTTCTACTGCATTTAAACCAGACGTACCACACATAATTAAATCTGCATCGACATCAGCAGCTAATTTTTTAGGAATAATTGCTTTTGGTGAACCGAATTCTAAACGTGTTTCAACATCAGGAACACCTGCATTTGTAGCGACTTCTTTATAACCTTTTAACAAATCTTCAGAGAAATTTTTAGATTTCTCAGTAAATTGCGCATCATATACTTCGTATGAAGAATATGTTCTTGAATCAATAACATTCACAACAGTAAGTTTTGAATCGTTACGTTTTGCTACGTCTACAGCCTTGTTAAAAGCCCACTCTGCCTCATGTGATCCATCGACTGCTATTAAAATATTTTTATAAGTTAGCATCGTAATTACCTCCTTATTTTTCTTACTTATATTATACCACTGTTTACAGAATATTAACACAATTTGTATGTTGTAAAACTACCCTAAACTATGATTGCGCTTTCATTGGATACGCGTTACTATGAATTTGGAGGTGGATGAAATGATTATAGGTATTCCTAAAGAGATTAAAAATAATGAAAATAGAGTGAGTTTGTCTCCGAGTGGTGTACATGCACTTGTTGAACAAGGTCACACTGTTATCGTTGAAAAATCTGCAGGTTTGGGTTCATATTTTGAAGACGTGGACTACACTGCAGCAGGGGCTAAAATTGTTAATGAGCAAGCAGAAGTTTGGAACGTAGATATGGTCATGAAAGTTAAAGAACCATTAGCAGAAGAGTTCCAATATTTTAAAGAAGGCTTAATTTTATTTACTTATTTACATTTAGCGAACGAACCAGCGTTAACTCAAGCTTTATTGGATAATAAAGTTGTTGGTATTGCATATGAAACTGTGCAATTGCCAGATCGTTCGTTACCATTGTTAACTCCAATGAGTGAAGTAGCGGGACGTATGTCTGCTCAAATTGGAGCTGAATTTTTACAAAAATATAAAGGCGGTATGGGTATACTTCTTGGTGGCGTACCGGGCGTTTCTAAAGGACGCGTATCAATTATCGGTGGGGGTCAAGCAGGTACAAATGCTGCAAAAATTGCGCTTGGACTAGGTGCAGATGTTACGATTTTAGATGTTAATCCTAAACGATTACAAGAATTGGAAGACTTATTTGATGGTCGAGTACACACAATTATGTCTAATCCTTTGAATATAGAGCAATGCGTGAAAGATAGCGATTTAGTCATTGGTGCAGTATTAATTCCTGGCGCTAAAGCTCCTAACCTTGTAACTGAAGATATGGTTAAACAAATGAGAGATGGTGCAGTCATAGTTGATATAGCAATTGATCAAGGTGGTATATTCGAAACAACTGACCGCATTTCTACACATGATGACCCAACTTATAAGAAATATGGTGTTGTACATTATGCAGTAGCAAATATGCCTGGTGCAGTGCCTCGTACTTCAACGATTGCTTTAAATAATGCAACACTACCTTATGCGCAACAACTTGCTGGAAAAGGTTATTTAAAAGCATTACAAGATAATCAAGCATTGTCATTAGGTTTAAACACAATTAATGGTGAGCTCACTAATAAAGGTGTAGCTGAAGCATTAAAATTATCATATACCGATATTGAAAGTGCATTAAAGTAATTATATTAAAAATTAAAAACAAAAACTGGTAAACCAATGTGAATTGACACATTATGGACATTACCAGTTTTTTATTGATAAATATTTTATCCGAATTTAAAAATTGATCTTATTAGCTTTAAATTGATTTAGACGATTTTTGTCCCGTGTACCTCTTGAAAAGGGAAAGTTTCAAGAAGTTCTTGTAAATTATCCTTATTTAATCCGCCTCCAGGCATAATTTCAATGTTGCCACCTGAATTAACGACTAATTTACCTAGATGATTTAAATTATCAAAGATATCAGTGTCACTAGGACCACCATGTGTTAGCAATCTAGTGAATTTAAGGTCAATTAGTTGGTGTAGCGCTTTAATTTGACCATGCTGATGAATTTCATCGAATGCCATATGACAAACAACGGGAATAGTATCAGCAAGTTGTTTTAATGTTTTCATTTGCCATTCATTTAAAACTGCATCTTGCGTCAGACAGCCAAATACAAAATAATCAACATTAAATTGTTTTAGTGCCTTTATATCTCGTTGCATAATCTCAAAATCATATAGATTATAGATAAAATCTCCACCGCGTGGTCGAATCATTACTGCTATTTCTACGTGATTTGCGTGACATATTTCTGTAGCAATTTCGACCATACCAACACTTGGCGTTGTGCCCCCAACAGTTAAGTTGTCACATAGTTCAATACGATTCGCCCCGTTACTTATCGCTTGTTCGACTTGCTGAATTGTTTCAACTACTGCCTCTTTAATCATTTTTCGTATCCAGTCAAGCTTTCATGTCCATCTTTGGTAACAAGAATGTCGTCTTCTATACGTACACCTGCTACCCCAGGTACATAAATACCTGGCTCTACTGTAACTACCATACCAGCGACAAATTGATTTGTATTTGAACTAGAAATATCTTGATATTCATGTTCTTCTAGACCTAAACCATGACCTAATCTATGAGGGAAATATTCACCATAACCAGCTTCACTAATGATATTACGCGCAATATCATCAACATCTTTAATTGTTACCCCAGGTTTTATAGCAGCGATAGCCTCTTGTTCTGCTTTTAATACGATATTATAAATTTCTTGCGCTTCATCACTTGGCGTGCCAAATCTAACAGTTCTTGTCATATCACTGCAATAATTATCATAAATTACGCCCAAATCAAATAATACAAATTCATCTTTTTGAAGTTGACGGTCACCTGGAGTGCCGTGAGGAGAAGCTGCGTGATCACCAAATAATACCATTGTATCGAAACTCATTTCGTTTACACCATAAGCTTTAATTTCATTTTCTATATGGTTAACAACTTGACGTTCTGTGATACCTTCTTTTAAAAATGCTACACCAATTTCAATACATTTATCTGCGAGTTCACACGCTTTTTTAATAGTAGCGATTTCATGTTCACTTTTAACATTTCGTAATTCTTTAATTGTTTGATCGATATCGCCAAATTGTTGAACCCCAAATGCATCTATAAGTGCACGTTGACGATGAAGTGTTAAGTGTTCTGCTTCAACAAGTAATTTATTGATTTTAAGAGGGTACTTATCTAAACCATTTTCTGTGTCCAAATAGCCAATAACTTCTCCTTCAAATGGCGAATTTTTAACATCTTCCATTTCTAACTGTGGGCAAAATAAAATTTGCTCTCCGTTAGCTTTAATTAATAAAGCTAATAAACGTTCGTGTGGATCACTTAAGTAACCTGTGAAATAAAAGATATTCAGTGGTGTAGTAATCCAAGCTGCATCAGCTTGTTGTGTTTGTAATTCTTTAGTAATCTGTTCTAATTTCATTTTTATTCGTCCTCCTAAAATTATAATCATTTTAATTTTATGCCACTTCATGGAGGAATTCAAAAGTTAAATATTATATCATTCATATTTCATTCGTTTATGCATTAATTTAATATACCTCATAATTATTTAAAATTAATTAGTGTGTTATATGATAGTGATATCGTGGTATAAGTATAATAAATAGATTTATGGGAGGAATTAAAATAATGAAACTTTCATTTCATGGACAATCAACAATATATTTCGAGGCGAATGGTAAGAAGGTCATCGTAGATCCATTTATAACGGGCAACGGTATGTCAGATTTAGATGCATCGACATTGGAAGTTGACTATATCATTTTGACACATGGTCATGGTGACCATTTTGGTGACACAATTGAACTTGCTAATAGAAACCACGCAACGGTTATTGGGTCCGCAGAATTAGGAGATTATTTAACTACATATCACAATGTAGAGCATGTTAGACCGATGAATATAGGTGGGAAAGCAGAGTTAGACTTCGGAAGCGTAAAGTTTGTACAAGCATTTCATAGTTCAAGTTTAACAGATGATAATGGGGTGCCAGTATATTTAGGTATGCCAATGGGAGTTGTTATAGAAGCTGAAGGCAAAACGATTTATCATACTGGAGATACAGGTTTATTTAGCGATATGAAATTAATTGCTGATCGTCATCCTGTTGATGTATGCTTTATTCCAATTGGTGATAATTTTACAATGGGTATAGACGACGCTAGTTATGCAATAAATACTTTTATTAAACCTGAAATTACAGTGCCAGTGCACTATGATACGTTTGAACTTATTGAACAAGATCCTAATGCATTTAAAGAGGCTGTTGCAACAGGAGAGGTTCAAATATTGAAGCCAGGAGAAGCAGTAAAATTTTAAATATGATATAAAATATAGGCTAATTTATATAGAAAAGCCTGAAGTACTTTATAGAACTTCAGGCTTTTTATAATTACTTTACTATTAATACAGGGATGCGTGCTCTTTTAGCAACCTTATGACTTACACTACCTAAGACAAACTTTTTCTTATCTTCAGCTTTTCGGTTACTAAGTACAACAATTTCATATTTACCACTGTTAGCTTCTCTGACTAATTGCTCTTTGGCATTCCCGCGGACTATGATTTCGTCATAATCAATACCGTATTCTTTTAAAGCGTTACGTGTACTCTCGAGACCTTCGCTACGTTTTTCTACGAGTTTATCTAAATGAACACCAGATTTGATTGATGCTTGTGCATCCTGTTCGCTAATTGCATTTAAAATTGTAACCTTTGTACCTTCTCCTGCTAATTTTGAAACTTCATCAAGTGCTTTTTCATTTTTAAGTGTTGTATCAACACCAAGTAATATATTTTTGAACATTGTTCATCCCTCCTTACCTCCATTCTAATAAAAGTTCATTGATAAAGCCAACTAAAATATTGGATTTAACATATTAAAATTATTAATAAAGCTGTTATATATAATTTTAAGGAAATCTTTTTACTTAAATCGATATAAATTATTTTATTTGGTTTGTTACATCGCAATTTTAGTTATAAAAAGTTATAATATGATAGAAACTGTTCAAAATAAATGAGGTTATTGAAATGACAAAGCATGAACAAATTTTATCATATATAGAATCTCTAGCAGTTGGTCAAAAAATTTCTGTTAGAAAAATTGCGAAAGATCTCAATGTCTCTGAAGGGACAGCTTATCGTGCTATCAAAGATGCTGGCCAAATTGGTTTAGTAGCTACAATTGATAGGGTCGGTACTGTTCGCATTGAGAAGAAATCACGAGAACAAATTGAACAATTAACTTTTGCTGAAATTGTAAAGATTATAGATGGTCAAGTACTTGGTGGTAGAAATGGATTAATTAAAACTCTCACTAAATTTGCAATAGGTGCGATGGAAATAGAGGATGTCGTAAAATATTTAAGTGCGCACACTTTACTAATTGTTGGTAACCGTAAAGACGTGCAATTAGCAGCATTAAAAAGAGGAAGTGCAGTACTTATTACAGGTGGATTTAATACTTCACCTGAAATAATCAAGTATGCAGATGACCATGATCTACCTATACTTTCATCGAATTATGATACATACCTAGTTGCAAATATTATTAATAGAGCAATGTATAACCAAATGATTCGCAAAGAAATTTTAGTCGTTGAGGATATCGTTAAACCTGTAAATGAAGACACAGTGGTATTCGATCATATGACTCTCAATGATTATAAAGTTAAAGCAAGTGAAACAGGTCATTCAAGATTTCCAGTTATAGATGATGAATGGCGACTTGTGGGTATAGTGACTAGCAAAGAGATTATAAAGATGCAAGAAAATGATACCCTTGCACAATTTATGACAAAAGCGCCAATTAATGTACAATTATCAACAACTGTTGCTAATTGTGCACATATGATGATTTGGGAAGGTATTGAATTGTTACCAGTGGTTACACCGAGCAAGAAGCTTATAGGGGTTATCACAAGAAAAGATGTACTGACAGCCATGCAACTATTGAGTAGACAACCTCAAGTCGGTGAAACAATCAATGATCAAATTGCAAAGCATATTACTATTGCTAATGATGGCATACAAGTGCAAACCACTCCATTACTAACTAACCAATATGGTACATTAAGCAAAGCAGTTTTTGTAGCAATCATAGAAGAAACAGTACGTTATGAAATGAGAAAACTAAAAAAACTAGAAGTTATGATAGAAAGTTTGAATATTATATATATCAAAACAGTTCAAATTGAGTCAGAAATACATGTACATTATGAAATGTTAGATGTTGGAAGAAATTTTGCTAAATTAGAAATAACAATGACAAGTGATAATCAACAAGTAGCTAAAGCAATGATAATTTGTCAGATGATAGATTAAATATAAAAGTGAAAAGGAAGTATAGAGATGACTAAAGCGTTTAACCAAATTATGCAAGAAGTAGAAGCAGCAGAAACGATTATTATACATAGGCATGTAAGACCAGATCCAGATGCTTATGGTTCACAATTAGGATTGAAAAATTATCTAAAATTAAAGTTCCCAGATAAGTTTATATATGCAGTAGGAGAGCCAGAACCTTCATTAGACTTTATAGGGACATTTGATGAGATTGCTGATGATCAATATAAAGATGCACTCGTGATTGTTTGTGATACTGCTAACGCTCCTAGAATTAGTGATGAACGTTTTGACAAGGGACGTATGTTAATCAAGATTGACCATCATCCAGCAGTAGATCAATATGGTGATATTAACTACGTGAATGATCAAGCATCTTCAACAAGTGAAATTATATTTGATTTTATAGAACATTTTAACGATTTATCAATTATAGATGCTTCAGTAGCGAGAGTACTTTATTTAGGTATTGTAGGTGATACAGGACGTTTCCTATTTAACAATACGACTTCTCATACAATGAGTGTGGCAAGCCAATTGTTGACCTTCCCATTCAGCCATAATGAAGAACTTAATAAAATGGGTGAAAAAGATCCCAAATTATTACCTTTCCAAGGTTATGTATTGCAACATTTTGATTTGAATGACAAAGGCTTTTGTAAAGTCATCATTACCAAAGATATCCTCGAGCAATTTGATATTGCAGCAAATGAAGCGTCATTATTTGTAAATACTATTGCAGATATACAAGGCTTGAAAATATGGATTTTTGCTGTAGATGAAGGATCTGAGATTAGATGCCGTATTAGATCTAAAGGTATCATTATCAATGATGTTGCTAGTGACTTTGGAGGTGGCGGACACCCAAATGCTTCAGGTGTGTCGGTGAGCGATTGGGAGCGTTTTAATGAATTGGCAGACGCATTAAATAATAAATTGTAGAAAGATTGGAGGTATTTGCTGATGGTAGTACATTTAAATGTTCATACGACGTATGACTTGTTGTATTCTAGTTTGAGAATTAAAGATGTCGTTGCTAAAGCTGCTAAAGAAGGTTATACAGCGTTAGCTATAACAGATACAAATGTATTATATGGTTATCCACAATTTTATGATGCGTGTATCGCAGCAAATATTCATCCTATCTTTGGTATGACTGTTAACGTTACAGATGGATTAGATGTCGTTGAAACAATAGTATTAGCACGAGACAATATAGGTCTTAAAGATTTATTTAAGTTATCTTCTGCTATAAAAATGAAAGAAAAAACAGAAACCCCTGTAGAATGGTTGAAAAAATATATAGAACACCTTGTCGTTATTTTTAAAGATGTCTCGTCATCTAATGAGGCATTAGTAACAAAATTTGAGGATTACTCATACATATATGTCAACCACACGAGTCAATATACATTTAATTTGCCAGTTGTATGGGCACAAAGTACGCGCTATCTAAATCAACAAGACTCAGATACACTAACCGCATTATCAGCTATTAAAGATAATAGTAAACTGGATTTGGTGAGTGAACCGATAGATTATGATGCACATCTATATTCAAAAACACAACTAGATAATTTAGAATTAAGTGAAGCAGTATGGGAACATACAAATCAGCTTGAAAATATCTGTCAGGCTGAAATAACTTATAACCAATCTCTCTTGCCTAAATTCAAAACACCAAATAATACACAATCAAAACAATATTTATGGCAAATATTGGAGACGAAATTAAATGATTTGAATTTAAAGCAAAAGCATTTTGAAACTTATAAGCAACGGTTATTACATGAATATAAAGTTATTACTGACATGGGCTTTGAGGATTATTTCTTAATTGTAAGTGATTTGATTCATTATGCTAAGACACATGATGTGTTAGTAGGCCCAGGACGTGGTTCAGCAGCTGGTTCTTTAGTTAGTTACCTATTAAATATTACAACGATAGATCCTATTCAATACAATCTTTTATTCGAACGTTTTTTAAATCCAGAGCGTGTGACGATGCCAGATATTGATATAGATTTTGAAGATACACATCGAGATAAAGTGATTCAATACGTCCAAGAGAAATATGGTGATAATCAGGTTGCGGGTATTGTTACTTTTGGGCATTTACTTGCAAGAGCTGTGGCCAGAGACGTGGGTAGAATTATGAGTTTTGATGAAATAACATTGAATGAAATTTCGAAACTAATACCTCATAAATTAGGAATTACATTGGATGAGGCTTATCAACAAGAAGATTTTAAGCAATTTGTTCATCGTAATCATCGTAACGAACGTTGGTTTGAAATTTGTAAGAAACTAGAAGGGCTTCCACGTCATACTTCTACACATGCGGCGGGCATAATTATAAATGACCATCCACTTTACGATTATGTGCCACTCACATTAGGAGATACAGGCTTGTTGACACAATGGACGATGACAGAAGCAGAGAGAATCGGATTGTTAAAAATTGACTTCTTAGGATTAAGAAACCTCTCAATTATTCATCAGATTGTAAAACAAATAAAACATGACATGCAGATAGATATTGATATTGAACAAATACCTTTCGATGATAAACAAGTGTTTCAACTATTATCCCAAGGCGACACGACTGGTATTTTCCAGTTAGAATCTGATGGGATTAGAAATGTATTGAAGAGGTTACAGCCTGAATATTTCGAAGATATAGTTGCCGTAACTTCACTTTATCGTCCTGGACCAATGGAAGAGATACCAACTTATATTTCTCGTCGACATAACCCAGACAAAGTACAATATTTACATCAAGATTTAGCACCAATATTATCAAAGACTTATGGTGTTATTATTTATCAAGAACAAATTATGCAAATTGCGAGTAAGTTTGCGAATTTCAATTATGGTGAAGCGGATATTTTACGCCGAGCTATGAGTAAAAAAAATCGTGCTGTACTTGAAAGTGAAAGACAACATTTTGTAAATGGTGCAATGAAAAATGGTTATGAAGAAGCATTGAGTAAACAGATTTTCGATTTAATCTTAAAATTCGCTGATTATGGTTTTGCTCGTGCTCACGCAGTTAGTTATTCAAAAATTGCCTATATTATGGGTTATCTAAAAGTGCACTATCCAAATTATTTTTATGCGAATATATTAAGCAACTCAATTGGTAGTGAGAAGAAGACTGCACAAATGATTGATGAAGCAAAACATCAAAATATCAATATTTTAGCACCCAATATTAATTATAGTCATTGGTTTTATAAAGCGACTAATAAAGGAATATACTTGTCTATTGGGGCGATAAAAGGTGTTGGATATCAAAGTGTCAAACTTATCGTTGATGAACGAAAAGAAAATGGAAACTACAAAGATTTCTTTGACTTTACGAGACGCATTCCTAAAAGAATTAAATCTAGAAAATTATTAGAAGCATTGATACTTGTAGGGGCTTTTGATACATTAGGTAAAAATCGTGCGACATTATTACAATCTATAGACCAAGTGTTAGATGATGTTTCAGATGTTGAACAAGATGGTTTTATATTTGATGTACTCACACCTAAAACGAATTATGAAGACAAAGAAGAATTGCCTGATAAGATGCTTAGCGATTACGAAAAAGAATACTTAGGATTTTATGTGTCAACTCATCCTGTTGAGAAAGCATTTGAACAAAAACAGTACTTAGGTATTTATAAATTATCCAACGCGAGAGATCATCAACCCATCTTTATTCAAATCGACGGCTTTAAAAAGATTAGAACGAAAAATGGTCAGAACATGGCTTTTATAACTTTGAATGATGGCATCAATAATTTAGACGGTGTTGTTTTTCCTGAGACATTTAAAAAATATGAAACAGAATTGAACAAAGATCAAATGTTAATAATAAGTGGGAAATTTGAAAAAAGAAATAATAAGCAGCAACTTATTATAAAGAAAATCGAATCAATTGAAAGTTTTGAGCAATCCAAGCTTCAACATGCACAAAAAATTGTTATTCGTAATCAAATTGATGAGTTAGAGATAGATCAAATTTTAATAAAAGATTCAAAGGAAAGTAATATTCCTGTACAGTATTTTGATGAAAGTCAAAATGTAATAAAGACAATCGGCTTTATTCCTAGAGAAAATAATATAATAGAAAAATTGATTCAACACTTTTCACCATGGGATATTCGAATTATTTAACTTTAATAGCGCTATAAACTATGGTATAGTAAACTGATGGTTGAGCATAAATTTGCCATCAGTTTTTATTTTCTATAAATTAAGATTCTAAAAATATATAATAATTTAGCTGTATATATATTTTTATTACAAATAATAACTTCAAGCGTAATTTGGCAAAAATGTTAACGATATCATTTGTAATTTGAGTTGCTTTGTAATAAAAATATATATGAAATGATATTTATACTAATCGAATGTAAAGGGGTAGGTTTACATGACTTTGAGAGACGACGCTTTAGAAATGCACAGAAGAAATCAAGGAAAATTACAAGTTTCACCAAAAGTAAAAGTTACAAATAAAGAAGAATTGAGCTTAGCTTATTCTCCAGGTGTAGCAGAACCATGTAAAGAAATTCACGAAGACAAACGAAAAGTTTTTGAGTATACAATGAAAAGTAATACAGTAGCAGTTGTTACTGATGGTACAGCAGTTTTAGGTTTGGGCGATATTGGACCTGAAGCGAGTATACCAGTAATGGAAGGTAAAGCTGTACTCTTTAAGAGCTTTTCAGGAATTGACGGCGTACCTATTGCGTTAGACACAACTGATACAGACGAAATTGTTAATACAGTGAAATTACTAGAACCTAATTATGGTGGTATAAACTTGGAAGATATTTCTGCACCACGTTGTTTTGAAATCGAGGAACGTTTGAAAAAAGAAACGAAAATTCCTGTTTTTCATGATGATCAACATGGAACAGCCATTGTTACGGTTGCAGGGATGATTAATGCATTAAGAATTGTAGACAAAGATCTATCTGACATTAAAGTAGTATTAAATGGTGCTGGAGCAGCAGGTATAGCTATCGTAAAATTACTTTATTCTTATGGAGTAAGAGATATGATTATGTGTGATTCAAGAGGTGCGATTTATGAAGATCGTTCATTTGGTATGAATGATACAAAATCTTATGTCGCAAGATGGACAAACAGAGATAAAATTGATGGTAGTTTAAGTGATGTTATTAAAGATGCTGATGTATTTATTGGTGTATCAGTAGCAGATTTATTATCAAAAGAAATGGTCGAATCGATGGCAGATGACCCAATTATCTTTGCTATGGCAAATCCAAATCCAGAAATAAACCCAAATGTAGCAAAAGAAGCTGGTGCTAAGGTAATTGGTACGGGTCGTTCAGATTATCCTAACCAAATTAATAATGTGTTAGCATTCCCAGGTATTTTCAGAGGAGCTTTAGATGTAGAAGCTACACATATTAATGAATCAATGAAGCAAGCTGCAGTTGAAGCAATTGCTGATTTAATTAAACCTGACGAGCTAAACGCGGATTATTGTATACCAGGTCCTTTTGATAAACGAGTAGCACCTTCAGTAGCTAGAGAAGTTGCGAAAGCTGCAATGGAATCAGGTGTTGCTAGAATAGACGTTAATCCTGAAGATGTTTATGACAAAACAATGAAATTAACAGACTTAGATAAATAATATTCATTAACGCTGATCACATATATTATGTAAAAATAATATTGAACTAAGATCGCGATGGTTAAGTGGAGGTTTACAATGTTTAAAGATTTTTTCAATAGAAGCAGTAAAAAGAAAAAGTACGTAACTGTATCTGATTCGAAACAAAGTGATGTACCAGCAGGGATTATGACAAAATGTCCTAAATGTAAAAAAATTATGTATACAAAAGAATTAGCAGAAAACTTAAATGTTTGTTTTAATTGCGATCATCATATTGCTTTAACGGCACATAAACGCATTGAGGCTATTTCAGATGAAGGTACGTTTACTGAGTTTGATAGAGGAATGACCTCAGCTAATCCATTAGATTTTCCGAGTTATGAAGAAAAAATTCATAAAGATCAGCAAAAAACTGGTTTGAATGAAGCTGTCGTTACAGGAACAGCACAGTTGGATGGCATTACATATGGCGTCGCTGTAATGGATGCTCGGTTCAGAATGGGCAGTATGGGATCAGTATTAGGTGAGAAGATTTGCAGAATTATTGAACACTGCATCGAAAATCGTTTGCCATTCATTTTGTTCTCAGCAAGTGGTGGCGCAAGAATGCAAGAAGGCATTATTTCGTTAATGCAAATGGGTAAAACAAGTGTATCATTAAAGAGACATGCTGATGCTGGTTTGTTATATATTTCTTATATAACAAATCCAACAACAGGTGGAGTCTCTGCAAGTTTCGCATCTGTTGGTGATATCAATATTAGTGAACCTAAAGCATTGATAGGCTTTGCGGGTAGACGTGTCATTGAACAAACTATCAATGAAAAATTACCTGATGATTTCCAAACATCAGAGTTTTTATTAGAGCATGGACAATTAGATAAAGTTGTACATAGAAAAGAAATGAGAACGACACTCTCTAATATTCTAAAAATGCATCAAGAGGTGAAAATAAATGCTTGATTTTGAAAAGCCACTTTTTGAAATAAAAAATAAAATCGAATCCCTAAAGGAATCTCAAGAAAAAAATGATGTGGATCTCCAAGAGGAAATAGAAATGCTTGAAGCATCTCTAGATAGAGAAACTGAAAAAGTATATACTAATCTTAAACCATGGGATCGTGTGCAATTAGCACGCTTACAAGAGCGTCCAACATCATTGGACTATATTCCGCATATCTTTGATTCATTTATTGAATTACATGGAGATAGAAATTATAGAGATGATCCAGCAATGATTGGCGGTATAGGTTATTTAAATGGTCAACCAGTTACTGTTGTAGGACAACAACGTGGTAAAGATACAAAGGATAATATTTATCGTAATTTTGGTATGGCGCATCCAGAAGGTTATCGCAAAGCTTTGAGATTAATGAAACAAGCTGAAAAGTTTAATAGACCTATTATTACTTTTATCGATACAAAGGGTGCTTATCCAGGTAAAGCTGCAGAAGAGCGTGGTCAAAGTGAATCTATTGCACGAAATTTAGTGGAAATGGCTGCATTAACTGTACCTGTTATTTCAATTGTTATTGGTGAAGGTGGTAGTGGTGGTGCTCTAGGATTAGGTATTACAAATCGAATATTAATGCTTGAAAATAGTACATATTCAGTCATATCGCCAGAAGGTGCATCAGCATTATTATGGAAAGATAGTAACCTCGCAAAAATAGCAGCAGAAACGATGAAAATTACTGCAGAAGATTTACATGAATTAAAGATTGCAGACGAAGTAGTAAAAGAGCCTTTAGGTGGAGCGCATCAAGATGTTGAAACACAAGCTCAAAACATTAAACGTACTTTTGAGGCACATTTAAAAGAATTAAATTCGTTCAGTAAAGAACAACTTGTCGAAGATCGCTATCAAAAATTTAGAACGATAGGTTCTTATAAAGAATAAAATAGTAAACAAAAGGAAGTTCTAATAACTTAGGGCTTCTTTTGTTTTTTTAAGTAAAAACTATTTAATTTGTTTAATTATTTTAAATAAAAGGTATTAAATAAAAGGTCTAAAGTTCTATTTATAATTAAATTAAAGGAAACGCTTTCTAAAAGATTCGTTGGATTAAAAACGTTTACATTAGTCACAAAGCCTTATTTTAATGGCACCAGGCTAAATTTTATGGTATTTTTAGAATAAGAAATACATGTTAGAAAGGTATGTCGTCATGAAAAAAATTGCAGTGTTGACAAGTGGTGGAGATTCTCCAGGCATGAATGCAGCAGTAAGAGCTGTAGTTAGAAAAGCGATTTACAATAACATTGAAGTTTATGGTGTTTACCAAGGCTATCAAGGTTTGTTAAACGATGATATCGAGAAACTTGAACTCGGTTCAGTGGGAGACACAATTCAACGAGGCGGAACTTTTTTATATTCAGCAAGATGTCCTGAATTTAAAGAAGCAGAAGTTCGTAAAAAAGGTATTGAGAATTTACGTAAAAGAGGCATCGAAGGACTTGTAGTTATTGGTGGTGACGGTAGCTATAGAGGTGCACAACGTATAAGTGAAGAATGTGAAGAAATCCAAACGATAGGTGTTCCAGGTACGATTGATAATGATATCAATGGTTCAGACTTTACAATTGGATTTGATACAGCATTAAATACTATAATTGATTGTGTTGATAAGATTCGTGATACAGCATCAAGTCATGCCAGAACGTTTATCATTGAAGTCATGGGCCGTGATTGTGGTGATTTAGCACTTTGGGCTGGTCTTTCAGTCGGTGCAGAAACAATCATTGTTCCTGAAGTTGAGACAGATATTAAAGATGTAGCTGAAAAGATTGATAATGGTATTAAACGAGGCAAAAAACATTCAATAGTTATGGTCGCTGAAGGTTGTATGTCAGGTGAAGTTTGTGCTCAAGAACTGACTAAATATATTAATGTTGACGCTCGTGTTTCTGTGCTTGGACACATCCAACGTGGTGGTAGCCCAAGTGGTGCAGATAGGGTTCTAGCTTCACGTCTTGGCGGCCATGCAGTGGATTTGTTGTTAGAAGGTAAAACTGCGATTGGCGTTGGGATTAGAAATAATGAACTTACTGACACGTCATTTGAAGAAATATTTAGATCAAATGAACATGAATTTGACTTTGAAACTTTTGAATTAACGAACGAATTATCTATATAAAATACTGGGAGGAAATAATAATGAGAAAAACTAAAATTGTTTGTACAATTGGACCTGCGTCTGAATCAGAAGAAATGCTTGAGAAATTAATTAAAGCTGGAATGAATGTGGCGCGTTTAAACTTCTCTCATGGCGACCATGCAGAACATAAAGCGAGAATCGATACTATTCGCGAAGTTTCTAAGAGATTAGGGAAAACAGTTGGAATTTTACTAGATACGAAAGGTCCTGAAATCCGTACACACAACATGCAAAATGGTGTGGTTGAACTTGAAAAGGGCAATGAAGTAATCGTTAGTATGACTGAAGTAGAAGGCACTTCAGACAAGTTCTCAGTAACTTATGATAACCTTATCAATGACGTAGACGAAGGTTCTTATATCCTTTTAGATGATGGTTTAATTGAATTACAAGTTAAATCAATTGATAAAGCTAATGGCGAAGTTCTTTGTGATGTTTTAAACACAGGAGAATTAAAAAATAAAAAAGGCGTTAACTTACCAGGAGTAAAAGTTAGTTTACCAGGCATCACAGATAAAGATGCTGAAGATATTAAATTCGGTATCAGTGAAGGCGTAGATTTTATCGCTGCAAGTTTCGTACGTCGTCCAAGCGACGTATTAGATATTCGTAAATTATTGGAAGCTCAAAAAAATACAAATATAAGTATTATTCCTAAAATTGAAAACCAAGAAGGTATTGATAATATCAAAGAAATTCTTGAAGTTTCTGATGGTTTAATGGTTGCCCGTGGTGATATGGGTGTTGAAATCCCACCTGAATCAGTGCCAATGGTCCAAAAAGATTTAATTAGACAATGTAATAAATTAGGTAAACCTGTAATTACAGCAACACAAATGTTAGATTCTATGCAACGTAATCCACGTGCTACACGTGCGGAAGCTAGTGACGTTGCTAACGCAATTTATGATGGTACAGATGCTGTTATGCTTTCTGGTGAAACAGCTGCAGGACAATACCCTGAAGAAGCTGTTAAAACTATGCGTAATATCGCAGTTTCAGCAGAGGCTGCTCAAGATTATAAAAAACTATTATCTGATCGTACTAAATTAGTTGAAACTTCATTAGTTAATGCAATTGGTGTATCAGTTGCCCATACTGCTTTAAACTTAAGCGTTAAAGCAATTGTTGCTGCTACAGAAAGTGGTTCAACTGCACGTACAATTTCTAAATACCGCCCTCAATCAGATATTATTGCTGTGACACCTAGTGCAGAAACGGCACGTCAATGTGCTTTAGTATGGGGTATCTACCCAGTAGTTAAAGAAGGACGTAAGACTACAGATGCATTATTAAATAATGCGGTAGCAACTGCAGTTGAAACTGAAAGAGTTCAAAATGGTGATTTAATTATTATCACTGCAGGTGTACCAACAGGTGAAAAAGGTACTACAAACATGATGAAATTACACCTTGTAGGGGACGAACTTGCTAAAGGTCAAGGCGTTGGAAGAAACTCAGTTGTCGGACAAACTTTAGTTGTGAA
The DNA here is from genome assembly GCF_051408735.1 of Staphylococcus sp. AS1337. NCBI lineage: Bacteria > Bacillati > Bacillota > Bacilli > Caryophanales > Staphylococcaceae > Staphylococcus > Staphylococcus sp. AS1337. Next base: position 113,982 of record NZ_JBOIHZ010000002.1, read on the forward strand.
TGACGCTAGTGAATTAGAAGGTAAAGATTTATCAGAATCAATTATCGTTACAACTTCTGTAGATGAAACGCTTGTACCTTATATTGAGAAAGCAATCGGTCTTATTACAGAAGAAAATGGTATTACATCACCAAGCGCGATTATTGGTTTAGAAAAAGGAATTCCTACAATTGTTGGTGTTGAAAATGCTACTTCAAATATCCAAAATGACGTTTTAATTACTGTAGATGCTAATCAAGGAAAAATCTTCGAAGGTTATGCAAACGTACTATAATCTAAACAAGTTTTCCATCAGCAGCTTAGTTTAAACCTTATAATAATTAGGGATAAACTTGTCTAAGTATAAAGTAAAAGACGAAGTCATTAAAAATGATTTCGTCTTTTTTGTAGAGGTTTATATTAAACCATAAATTCTGTTAAGAATAAAAACTGGGACATCAATTGATGTCCCGGTTTTTATTTTTTATCTGTTATTACTGTTTATAGATTACTATTGCTTACGAGACACCTGTTTATATCTTAGATACATTAGAGTTAATAAGATAAACCAGATAGGTGTTAAAAATACTGCTATTCTTGTATCAGTGTTTACAAATAATAAACAAAAAACTAATAAGAAGAAAGTTAAAATAGCATATCCCATATATTTTCCACCAGGCAATTTAAACGTTGCTTTTTTATGTAGTTCAGGATTTCTACGGTGATAATTAATATAAGCTACAGTGATTAAGCCCCAAACAACAATAAATAATACAGTTGAAACTGTGGTAATGTAGGTGAAAACAAGTGTTGCATTTGGAATAATATAGTTTAACAGTGCTGCAATCATAAGCAACGCACACGATACAAATATTGCAATATGTGGCACGCCATTTTTATTTGTCTTCTCAAAGTAAGGCGGCGCTTGTTTTTGTGTTGAAAGCCCAAATAACATACGACTATTTGAGAATATACCACTATTACAAGAAGAAGCCGCAGCTGTTAATACCACAAAGTTTATGATTCCTGCTGCAAAAGGTATACCAATCAGTGCAAACAGTCTCACAAATGGGCTTTCTTCAGGATTAATTTGATTCCATGGAATGATGGACATGATAACAGCTAACGCACCTACATAGAATACTAAGATACGAATAGGCACACTGTTAACAGCTTTAGGTAAGGTCTTTGATGGATCTTTCGTTTCTCCAGCTGTGACTCCTATAAGTTCAATACCTACAAACGAGAATAATGCCATTTGGAAAGACATTACGAAACCACTCATACCTTTAGGGAATATTCCATTGTTATATAGGTTGGATAATGATGCATGGCCAAATTGTGTGTCATAAGCCATAATAATCATTATTGCACCAACTACAATTAAAGCAATAATAGTAAATATTTTAATAAGTGCAAACCAAAACTCTAACTCACCAAATAGTTTAGCGCTTAATAAATTTAGTGACATTAATACAAGTACACAAAATAATGCGCTTATCCAATTTGGTATGTTTGGAAACCAAAAGCTAACATACTTTGCAACAGCAGTTACTTCTGCCATACCTGTAATGATCCAACAGAACCAATAAGTCCAACCTGTTACAAAACCTGCAAATGGGCCAATATAGTGATTAGTGACATCTGCAAATGATTTGAAATTCGTGTTTGTTACTAATATTTCTCCCAGTCCACGCATAAACATAAAAAGCATAAAACCAATTATGATATATGTAAGTAAAATAGAGGGGCCAGTTAACGCAATAGTTTGACCTGCTCCTAAAAATAGTCCTGTACCAATTGCTCCCCCGATTGCAATTAGCTGGATGTGACGATTACTTAGTTCTCTTTGTAATTCATGATTAGCCATAAAATTATACTCCTTTATTTAGTTAATTATTATTATGCTATGCAATATAAAATAAAACAACTATTTTTTTAAATAGAGTCTATGGCGTTTAGTATAATAATACATTAATTATTTGTTATTAATCATGATAACCAATTAAAATGCTATAAAAATTGAAGTGAGACAGTTTCCATATTAAAATGAACTTATAACAATGCAAGTGATAGAAGTGTGTTAAAGGGCATATAAATAAATAAGTATTTCATATTGGTTTGATAAGAAAATATACTCAAAATATTCACAAAAGAGTCAAGATTGGATATAATGAGTTGTGAAAGCCATTTCATAATGAAATAGAAAAGGGGAATTTATATATGGCAGAGTTACAGAAAGGTTTAGAAGGGGTAATTGCATCTGAAACAAAAGTAAGTTCTATTATCGATAGCCAATTAACTTATGCTGGTTATGATATTGATGACTTAGCACAGAATGCTGAATTTGAAGAAATCATCTTCTTATTATGGCATTATCGATTGCCAAATGAGGATGAATTAAAAGACTTAAAACAAAAGCTTTTTGAATATATGACTTTAAATCCTAGAGTGTATAACCACTTTAAAGAATACGCAACAGGCAATGTTCATCCAATGACAGCTTTAAGAACTTCAGTTTCATATATTGCTCATTTTGATGAGCATGCTGAAGATGAAGACGAAAGTCAAACACTGGATCGTGCTATACGTATTCAAGCCAAAATTGCTTCATTAGTTACGGCTTATGCACGTGTTAGGGAAGGAAAAGAAATTGTTAAACCAAGTAGTGATTTAAACTATGCGGGTAACTTCTTATACATGTTAAGAGGGGAACTACCTTCTGAAATTGAAATTGAAGCATTTAATAAAGCACTTGTATTACATGCAGATCATGAATTAAATGCATCAACATTTACAGCTAGATGTGCAGTATCATCATTATCTGATATGTATTCAGGAATTGTAGCGGCTGTTGGTTCATTAAAAGGACCACTTCATGGCGGTGCAAATGAACGTGTAATGAGCATGTTATCTGAAGTGAAATCTATTGATGAAGTCGATGAATATATTGATAATAAAATTAAAAACAAAGAAAAAATTATGGGCTTTGGACATCGTGTATATAAAGATGGCGATCCAAGAGCTAAATACTTAAAAGAAATGAGTAGAAAAATCACTTCTGAAACAGGACAAAGTCAATTATTTGATATTTCAGTGAAAATAGCAGATAAAATGAAAGCTGAAAAAGGTTTGATTGCAAATGTCGATTTCTTTAGTGCTACTGTATATCATAGTATGAATATTGAGCATGACTTGTTCACTCCAATCTTTGCAGTGAGTAGAACTTCTGGTTGGATTGCACATATCTTAGAACAATATAGAGATAACAGAATCATGCGTCCAAGAGCTCAGTATATTGGTGAAACAAATAGAACATATGAACCAATCGAAGAAAGATAATTAAATTATTAAATAAATAATTTTATTTATAAAAATTTAAAATATTATTCATTTATGTATGTATAGTTGTTAGTACAACTAAAATAGAACTCAAAATGACGGAGGTTTTTTACATGGCAGGAGAAAAAGTAGTTAAAACAAATGAAGGTTTAACAGTACCAAATAATCCAGTAATTCCATTTATAATCGGTGACGGTATCGGTCCTGATATCTGGAATGCAGCAAGTCGCGTAATTGACGCAGCAGTTGAACAAGCTTATAACGGCGAAAAAAAAATCGAATGGAAAGAAGTATTAGCTGGTCAAAAAGCTTATGATGAAACTGGCGAATGGTTACCTAAAGAAACACTCGAAACAATTGAAGAATATTTAATTGCTATTAAAGGCCCTTTAACTACTCCAATTGGTGGTGGTATTCGTTCACTAAATGTTGCATTACGTCAAGAGTTGGATTTATTCACATGTTTACGTCCAGTACGTTGGTTCCAAGGGGTACCTTCACCTGTAAAACGTCCTGAAGATACAGACATGGTAATTTTCCGTGAAAACACTGAAGATATCTATGCTGGCATTGAATTTAAAGAAGGTACGCCAGAAGCGAAAAAATTAATTGACTTTTTACAAAACGAAATGGGCGCTAAAAACATTAGATTCCCTGAAACATCAGGTATTGGTGTAAAACCAATTTCTAAAGAAGGTACTGAGCGTTTAGTTCGTGCTTCTATCCAATATGCTATAGATAATAATCGTAAATCATTAACTTTAGTACATAAAGGTAATATTATGAAATTTACTGAAGGTGCTTTCAAACAATGGGGTTATGATTTAGCACATAATGAATTTGGAGACAAAGTATTTACATGGCAACAATATGATGAAATTGTTGAAAAAGAAGGTAAAGACGCTGCAAATGCTGCGCAAGATAAAGCTGAACAAGAAGGAAAAATTATTGTTAAAGATTCAATTGCTGATATCTTCTTACAACAAATTTTAACACGTCCAGCTGATCACGATGTAGTCGCTACTATGAACTTAAATGGTGATTATGTATCAGATGCATTAGCTGCACAAGTCGGTGGTATTGGTATTGCTCCTGGTGCCAATATCAACTATGAAACTGGACATGCCATTTTCGAAGCTACACATGGTACTGCACCTAAATATGCCGGATTAAATAAAGTGAACCCATCATCTGAATTATTAAGTGCTGTATTAATGTTAGAGCATCTTGGATGGCAAGAAGCTGCTGATAAAATTACAAGTTCAATTGAAAAAACGATTGCTTCTAAAGTTGTAACTTATGACTTTGCACGTTTAATGGATGGTGCAACAGAAGTTTCTACTTCTAACTTCGCAGACGAATTAATTAAAAACCTATAATTATATATAATCAAAGGTAATTTACCTTGAATTAAAATCAACAGATAAGTCTGGGGCATGATTAGATGTCTCGGGCTTTTCTTTTTCTAGTTAGCCGACATATAACAAATGAAAATTTTTAATTCTTTTATATTCAAATTTATAGGGATAAAAGAACTAGAGCGAGTAAAAATAAAATCTTTGATTTATTGTAAAAGTGTAATTTTTTCATGATGTTAGTTGAGGCTCGCTTGACTACCATGTAATAAGTGTTCATATTATTAATTAAATGTTAAGATTTTATTAATAATGGGTAATTAGTATGGTGTAATAATTCAAGTGGATTTGTTTGATTCTTTGTATAGGCTAATATTGCAAAAATCGCGTGTATATTGGCATAGTTTAGTAACAAACGCATTGTAAAGTTTATGTTAAAAAATTTTAAACTATGTTATTTTTATTAAAATATAAGTTATAATTAATTTGTAAACACAATTATGGAGGTATACTATGTCACAAAAAGTACTTGTAGTAGATGATGAACAATCAATCGTAACCTTATTAAAATATAATTTAGAGCAAGCCGGATACATAGTAGAAGTGGCTTATGATGGAGAGGATGCATTAGAAAAAGTTAACTCTACAAATCCTGAATTGATTGTGTTAGATGTCATGCTTCCCCAAAAAGATGGTATAGAAGTTTGTAAAACAATTCGTTCTGATAAAAACTTAGTACCTATTTTGATGTTAACTGCCAAAGATGATGAATTTGATCGTGTTTTAGGACTTGAGTTAGGAGCAGACGATTACATGACTAAACCATTTTCACCAAGAGAAGTGGTAGCAAGAGTAAAGGCGATATTAAGAAGATCAGCCATAGTCAATGAAGCAGTACCAGTTGAAAATGATGAAGACGATATACTAATTGGCTCAATAAGAATTAGACCAGAATATTTCGAAGTGTACAGAGAAGATGAATTGCTAGAATTGACTCCAAAAGAGTTTGAATTATTATTATATCTTATTGAAAGACAGGGCAGAGTGATTACCCGCGAGCATATGTTGAATTCAGTATGGAATTATGAATTCGCAGGCGACTCTAGAATTGTGGACGTACATATTAGTCATTTGAGAGATAAATTAGAAGAAAACCCTAAACAACCGAAACTCATTAAAACAGTTCGTGGATTAGGGTATAAATTGGAAAGACCTAAAGTCTAATGCTTAAGTTTCACCAAAGACTTTTATTTTTATTATGTACCATCGTTATTATTAGCTTTTTAATATTGGGTACTATTATTACACACGTAATCCATAACACTATTACAACAGGTCAAGAAGGCGATTTAGAACATCAAGCTCAGCATTTTGTTAATCTTTATAGCGATCATAAAAAAGATGAGATGAGAGATGTCGCTAAAAGCGAAGAACTTACAGTGTATATTAAAGAAAATAACGATGTCTTGTTTTCGACAAAACAAGGGACGCAAATTAATAATGATATAAATAATCCTGCTATTCCTTCTAAATTGACTTATGATAAGCAAAATGATGACCATAGATTTACATTTAAAACATCTATAAATGATAAAGATGTTTTAATTAGTGGTATAAATAATGAGATTTTAGAAATACAGATTGAAGTCTGGAAATATATAGCGATTATTGGTTTATTTGTATTAATCATCATATTTTTAGTTGTTAGAAGCATTAATCGAACTTATATCAGACCAATCAATGAGGTGACCTACGCCACAAATTTATTGGCTGAAGGCTATTATCATGTAAGAGTACCAGAAAGCAATGTCAAAGAGACAAGAGAACTGTTTGTAACTACTAATGAGCTAGCGCGTAGGTTGCAAAGACTAAATCATAAACAGAAACTGCAATCAAATAGGTTGAAAACAACTGTTGAAAATATTCCAAGTTCGATTTTAATGATTGATAAATATGGTGAAATTGTTGTAGCAAATAAATCGTTTTATCATGTATTTACGCCAGATGAAGCTGTTGAACATAAAAGCTATGTTGACTTTACAGATGTTAAATTACAAAAGTTAATTACTGAAGCTTTTAAAGTTGAGAAACCTATTTATGATCAAATTAAATTAACTATAGATCAAGTGCATGAGAAATATTTTGATACAGCCTGCGTTCCAATATTATCAAGAACTAGGAAAAACCTTTATGGTATGGTCATTGTTTTACATGATATAACAAATCTAAAAAAACTTGAGAATTTAAGACGTGAATTTGTAGCTAATGTATCTCATGAATTGAAAACACCTATTACGTCAATTAAAGGATTTGCGGAAACATTATTAGATGGTGCTAAAAACGATGAACAAACACTCAATGAGTTTTTAAAAATTATTTCTAAAGAGTCCGATCGTATAGAGACTTTAGTATTTGATTTATTGGATTTATCACATGTAGAACAACAAACAGAAATAGAAACAGCGTATATGAGTTTGTCAGATATTGCAGAAACAACAATTAAAAACATGCAAAAAATTGCAGAAGACAAAAACATTACTATAATTAATGAAATCGATTCTGATATTGTTATTGATGCAAATCAAGACAAAGTATCTCAAGTTGCGCTTAACTTATTATCAAATGCAATTAGTTATTCTAAAGAAGATAGTGATGTAATAATTCGTGTTTATAAAGATGAACAGAAGCGTATCATGGAAGTACAAGATTTTGGTATTGGCATAAGCAAAGAAGATCAAAAACATATTTTTGAACGCTTTTATCGGGTTGATAAAGCACGAAGTAGAGATTCAGGTGGTACTGGGCTTGGTTTATCTATTACTAAACATATTATGGAAGCGCATGGTGGAAGAATTAATGTCTGTAGTGAAGTTGGTAAAGGTTCGACATTCAGAGTTACTTTTTTTAAATAGTGGTTGTAAATAAAAGTTATGATGATTGAGTTATAAATATGACAATTTTAATGATGTGTATTGAATTCAAACAACATATAAAAAAGCATCGTATTTGTGTACTGAACTGACACTATTAAGTATTGTGCATGAGGTAGAAATCGACGTCTGAAATTTAAATTCGGCGTCGGTTTTTTATGCTTTTTAAGAGTAATACTTGGCATAACATTGAAATTTTAAACATATATTTAAAAAGGATAAACGTGTTATGCTAGTAATAGAATTAAAATCCTTATATATGATAATTGCAAGAAACTACATGCTTACAATTAAAATGATGATTACAAAATAAGTTATGATAATGTTTCGATATAGGTAAGTTAGTAATTTATGCTAAAATGTTAAATAAATATGTGTTGGAGGTTAAAATAGTGAATAAATTAATTCTAATTGATGGTAACAGTCTGAGCTTCAGAGCCTTTTATGCTTTACCATTATTACAAAATAAAGCAGGTATACACACTAATGCTGTGTATGGATTTGCAATGTTACTAGAAAAAATAATCAAAGAAGAACAGCCCACACATTTTCTTGTTGCGTTCGATGCAGGAAAGACTACATTTAGACATGATAAATATAGTGAATATAAAGGTGGACGTCAAAAAACGCCACCCGAGCTGAGCGAGCAATTTCCTTATGTAAGACAGTTATTGGATGCTTATCAAATTAAGAGATATGAATTAGAAAACTATGAAGCTGATGATATTATTGGGACATTAAGTAAAGAGGCTGATGACGCACAATTTGAAACTATTATCGTTACAGGTGATCGCGACTTAACACAATTAGCGACGGATGATGTTACTATTTATTATACTAAGAAAGGTGTGACAGATGTTGATCATTACACACCTGATTTTATTGCGGAAAAATATGATGGTTTAATTCCAAACCAAATCATAGATATGAAAGGTTTGATGGGTGATGCATCAGATAATATCCCAGGTGTAGCTGGAGTTGGTGAAAAAACTGCAATCAAGCTACTAAAACAATTTTCAACCGTGGAAAATGTTTATGAACATTTGGATGAAGTTTCGGGTAAGAAATTGAAAGAAAAACTAGAAAATAGTAAAGATGATGCCTTGATGAGTAAAGAACTTGCAACAATTAATTGTGCAAGTCCTATTGAAGTATCACTCGAAGATACAAAGCTGCCAGAAAATCCAGATACTTCAGCTAAAATTGATTTATTCAAAAAACTAGAATTTAAACAATTGCTTGAACAAATAAATGTAGATGGGACACATTCTACGGCTGAGGAAAAAGAACTAAATGTAGAATCTGATTTTACAAATATTGACTTTAAATCTTTAACTTCTGCAACTGTTCATTTTGAATTGGACGGCTCCAATTATTTGAAAGATGATATTTTGAAATTTGCATTGTTTGATGGTGACCATCATGTTGTTATTGATGCAACAACCATTCATGATTATCCTGAACTTATAGCTTGGTTAGAGGATGATACAACAGAAAAAAATGTTTATGATGCTAAAAAGACGTATGTTGTTGCGCACAGGTTGGATATATTGATTAAAAATATTATTTTTGATGTGATGCTTGCAAGTTATATTATCGATCCATCTCGAGCTATTGATGATGTAAACTCTGTAGTTAGCAATTACGGTCAACATTATGTTCAACAAAGTATTGAGGTATATGGTAAGGGTAAAAAGAGACATTTACCTGAAGACGATGTTTTGAATCGTTATGTTGCAACAGTGATAGAAGCGATTAATCAAGTTAAACCAATCATGCAAGAACAATTAACCGAATATAATCAAACGGATCTATTAAATAATTTAGAACTACCATTAGCGCGCATATTAAGTGATATGGAAGAAACAGGAATTTATACTGCGGTTAGTGATTTAGAAGAAATGGAAAAAGAAATTCAAACAAAATTGGATGTATTGATTGATAATATATATCAAACTGCAGGAGAATCATTTAATATTAACTCTCCAAAGCAATTAGGTGTCGTATTGTTTGAAACATTAGAATTACCAGTAATTAAGAAAACAAAAACAGGATATTCTACTGCAGTAGATGTGCTCGAACAATTACAAGGACAACATCCAATCATTGAATATATATTAGAGTACAGACAACTTGCAAAGTTACAATCCACTTATGTTGAAGGTTTACAGAAAGTTATAAGTGGTGATAATAGAATCCACACAAGATTTAATCAAACATTAGCACAAACAGGTAGATTATCGTCTATCGACCCAAATTTACAAAATATCCCTGTCCGTTTAGAAGAGGGCAGGAAAATAAGAAAAGCATTTAAATCTACTGATGAAAACAATGTAATTTTTTCTGCAGATTACTCGCAAATTGAACTCCGAGTGTTAGCTCATATCACACAAGATGAAAGTATGAAACAAGCGTTTATTAATGATGATGATATTCATACGGCAACGGCAATGAAAGTATTTGGGGTGGAGCCTGATGAAGTAGACGGCATGATGCGAAGACAAGCTAAAGCAGTTAACTTTGGAATTGTTTATGGTATCAGTGATTATGGTTTGAGCCAAAGTTTAGGAATTACTCGGAAACAAGCTAAACAATTTATTGATGATTATTTAGATAGTTTTCCTGGCGTAAAACAATATATGGAGGATATCGTCAAAGATTGTAAAGCACAAGGATATGTAGAAACCTTGTTACATCGTCGTAGATATATTCCGGATATAACAAGTAGAAATTTCAATTTACGTGGTTTTGCTGAGAGAACTGCAATGAATACGCCAATTCAAGGTAGTGCTGCTGATATAATTAAATTAGCTATGGTTAACTTTGATAAAGAAATTAAGAATACAGATTTTCACGCAAAATTATTATTACAAGTACACGATGAATTAATATTTGAATTACCGAAGAATGAAGTGGAAGCATTCAGTAAATTTATAGAAGAAATCATGGATAATGCCCTTGAACTAGATGTTCCATTAAAAGTAGAGGCTAGTTATGGTGCTACATGGTATGATGCAAAATAGAAAGAAGGTACTTAAATGCCTGAACTCCCAGAAGTAGAACATGTAAAAAGGGGTATTGAACCGTTTGCTACCGGTCAAAAAATTGAATCTGTTATATTTTCAGAGAAAGTTAAAGAAGGTAAGGCGAGTCAACGTGAAACCATAATTAAAGGTATGGCATTAGATACATTCCAAAAATTCACAGAACAATATGTGATTAAAGAGATTGAACGTCGTAGTAAATATATTGTGTTTCACCTCGAAAAAGATAACGAAGAAAGAATACTCATCAGTCATTTAGGTATGGCTGGTGGATTCTTTGTGGTTAATAAAATTGAAGATATTAGTGTGCCAAATTATAGAAAGCATTGGCATGTCATATTTAAGTTAGATAATGATAAATTGCTAGTTTATTCAGATATTAGACGATTTGGAGAAATTAGGAATGTACCTGATTTTGAGGCGTATCCTTCATTTTTAGAAATTGCTCCAGAACCTTTTGAGGAAGATGCAAAAGGGCATTATTTAGCTTGGTTTGATAAAAAGATGTATCAAAATAAGCCTATTAAACAAATGATTTTAGATCATAGAGTGGTTTCAGGTTGCGGTAACATATACGCTTGTGAAGCATTATTTAGAGCGGGCATACATCCAGCTCGGTTATCAAAATCATTAAACAATCAAGAGCGCGACATATTATTTTATTATGTTCGAGATGTGTTAGAATCGGGTATAAAACATGGTGGAACAAGCATCTCCGACTATCGTCATGCAGATGGCAGTATTGGGACGATGCAACAGCACCTTAATGTTTATAAACAAAAGGTTTGTAAGGTTTGTGGAAATGACATAGAAACACAAGTAATTGCAACTAGAAACAGTCATTTCTGCCCTACTTGCCAAAAATAAAGGAAGAGTGAGAATATGCCAAAAGTTATAGGACTAACTGGTGGTATCGCATCAGGTAAATCTACAGTATCAGAACTTTTAACAGCACACGGATTTAAAGTTGTAGATGCAGATATTGCATCTCGACAAGCTGTTGAAAAAGGAACTGAAGGACTAGCACGCGTCAAAGAGGTATTTGGCGATGAAGCAATAGATGAAGATGGGAATATGAATAGATCGTATGTTGGTGAAGTTGTTTTTAATCAACCAGAGAAGAGATTGATTTTAAATGAAATCGTTCATCCAATTGTTCGTGATATAATGGAAAAAGAAAAGGAAGAATATCTTGAGCAAGGTTATAATGTGATTATGGATATTCCATTGTTATTTGAAAATGATTTACAAGAAACTGTAGATGAAGTGTGGCTAGTGTACACTTCTGAGAGTATTCAAATAGACCGATTGATGGAACGCAATGACTTATCGATGGAAGAAGCGAAAGCACGTGTATATAGTCAAATATCAATTGATAAAAAACGTAGAATGGCAGATCATGTCATAGATAATAGAGATACTAAATTAGAACTTAAACAAAACTTAGAAAATTTGTTGCTTGAAGAAGGTTACATTGAGAGTGACACTGAAGAAGCACAATAATAGAATTGTAAAATCATCCAGTTTTCATTAAGAAATTGGGTGATTTTTTAATATATAACAACACAAAGTAGTTATTTAACAGCGTATACTATAACAATCAATAAAATTACATTTGATGTTTTAAAGAAGAAAATTGAAATTGAATTGTATGTATTTGTGTAACTAAAAGTATAGATTATTTGAAATTAAAAAATTTTACATTTGTTTTAGAAAACGCTTTCTTAAAATCTAATTTATGTTATACTATTTCCATAAAGTATAACACTAAAACGAGGGGTGCTTCGAATGACGACAAATATTGCGATTAACGGAATGGGTAGAATAGGTAGAATGGTATTGAGAATTGCGCTCAATAATAAAGATTTGAATGTAGTAGCGATTAATGCTAGCTACCCAGCTGAAACAATTGCTCACCTAATTAACTATGACACAACACATGGTGCTTATGATTTAAAAGTAGAGTCAACGGAGGCGGGTATTAAATTGAATGACCATGTCATCCAATTGGTATCTGATAGAAATCCGGAAAATTTACCTTGGGAAGAATTGAATGTTGATATAGCAATAGAGGCAACAGGTAAATTTAATCATGGAGATAAAGCAATTGCGCATATTAATGCAGGTGCTAAAAAAGTATTGTTAACAGGACCATCAAAAGGTGGCGATGTGCAAATGATCGTCAAGGGTGTAAATAATGATCAATTAGACATAGAGCAATACGATATCTTTAGCAACGCTTCATGTACAACAAATTGCATTGGACCAGTCGCTAAAGTTTTAAATGATGAATTTGGTATTCAAAATGGATTAATGACTACTGTTCATGCTATTACTAATGATCAGAACAACATCGACAACCCTCACAAAGATTTAAGACGTGCACGTTCGTGTAATGAGAGTATTATACCAACTTCTACAGGTGCTGCAAAAGCGTTGAAAGAAGTCTTACCTGAATTAGAAGGAAAATTACATGGTATGGCTTTAAGAGTACCAACAAAAAATGTATCTTTAGTAGACTTGGTTGTAGATTTAGATGCAGATGTAACGGCAGAGCAAGTTAATCAAGCATTTAAAGACAATGATTTACAAGGTGTTATTTCAACTGAAGATGCACCATTAGTATCAATGGATTTCAATACTAATTCACATTCAGCTATCATTGATACACAGAGTACAATGGTTATGGGTGATAATAAAGTAAAAGTAATTGCATGGTACGATAACGAATGGGGCTATTCAAATAGAGTTGTGGATGTTGCCGTTCAAATTGGTCAATTATTGAAAAGTGATGTTGCAGCAGTAACATATTAAAACTAAAATCATACCTGTAATAACAATATGATTGTATTAATTTATAAACTCCTTCTAAGTTAGTTTGCATTTAAGCATACTAATTTAGAAGGAGTTTTATTAATGTTATTAACACATCGATGAATAAGAAGCTAGATATATTCAAATATTTGGTGTAATGAGAGTATCCTTTTATAGTAAGAGTTGTCATCAGAAAAAATGTGTAAGAGTTAGTTTAAAATAATTTAGCATTAATTCATATATGCTAAATTGTGTAATAGCGATTCTTTTGTGACATGCATATTTATAGTATAATAGAAGATAATCATAAATGAGAGGGTGATAATTCGATGAAATGCCCGAAATGTAATTCGACTCATTCTCGTGTTGTAGACTCTAGACATGCAGATGAAGTTAATGCGATTCGTCGTAGAAGAGAATGTGAAAATTGTGAAACAAGATTCACAACCTTTGAACATATAGAGAAAAGACCACTTATCGTGGTGAAAAAAGATGGAACACGGGAGCAATTTTCGCGTGAAAAAATATTAAATGGTTTAGTACGTTCTTGTGAAAAGAGACCAGTTCGTTACCAACAATTAGAAGATATTACTAATAACGTAGAATGGAAGTTGCGAGATGAGGGACACGCAGAAATTTCTTCTAGAGAAATAGGAGAGCATGTGATGAATTTACTTATGCATGTAGATCAAGTGTCCTATGTACGATTTGCTTCTGTTTATAAAGAATTCAAAGATGTAGATCAATTATTACAATCAATGCAAGGTATATTAGTAAATAATAAACGGAGTGATTCGTAAATGGGGTTACAATCATATGATTATGGATTGAGACCACATGATAATTTTACTATCGTGCGTGAATTTTATTTAAATAATAATCATTTAGAAATCTTGAACAGATTGTTCACACCGATGATAGGCGCTAATGCGACAGGACTATATCATTATTTAAACCAATTTGTTGACCACGAAGTAGATGCTGTGTTGACGCACTATATTATTATGAGTGAGTTGAAAATTAATCTATTAGAATTCAGAAAAGAAATGGATTTGTTAGAAGGTATTGGATTGGTAAAATCTTATGTAAATCATAACGAGCAGCATTCCTCATTTGTTTATGTTCTTAATCAACCACCTACTGCGAAACAGTTTTTCAGTGATCCTATGCTATCAGTTTATCTATATAGTGAGGTGAGTAAACAACGTTACCAACAATTAAAACGTCACTTTGAAACTAAAACTTCTTTAGACTTAAGTAGTTATCAAGATATAACACGCACATTTACTGATGTTTTTAAAATTCCTAATAAAGCATTAGCGCAAGATACAGCATACATCCAAGATGATAAGTCGTATGAAGGTTTAGACCTTACACGCGTTCACTTTGACTTTGAAACATTATATGATTTGTTACAAAATCATTTTATTAGTTCAAAAATAGTTACGAATGATGCTAAAGCGTTAATAACACAAATTGCAACATTATATGGTTTGACGCCTGAATCGATGAAGCGTATTATTTTAAAATCGATAACCAGTGCTCAAGAATTATCTTTTGAAGAATTAAGAAAACACGCACGTACTTATTATTTAATGGAACATGAACAACAGTTACCCAATTTACAAGTTAAATCAGAAAAAGATAATGTCCTTTCTTCACAAGTAACTACTTCTGAAGAAACGTCAAGTCAATCTGATAATTGGTTGGTACAATTGGAGCAAACAAGCCCGATTGATATGTTAGCATCGTGGTCAGAATCAGAACCTACTACACAGCAAAAATTCATGATTGAAGAATTGATTGAACGTGAAAACTTATCTTTTGGTGTTATTAATATTCTATTGCAATTTGTTATGTTGAAGGAAGATATGAAATTACCTAAAACTTATATTTTTGAAATAGCATCAAATTGGAAGAAAAAAGGTATTAAAACGGCTGAACAGGCATATGAATATGCAATGAAAGTTAACCAACCTAAAAAAGAATCTTATCCTACCAAAAATAGATATAAACAAAAACAATTAGCTTCTAGGGAAATGACACCGAAATGGTTAGAAGAGCGAGATGAGAAACCAGAAAAAGATAACCAACAGCATAACGACGAAGAAGATGAGAAGTTAAAAAATGACAGAGAGCAATTTTTAAATCAATTAAAAAATAGATGGAAGGAGGACGAATAAATGAAATCTTTTAATAATATCATGGGGGAGTCAGATGATTTATCAAAACGCATAGAAAAAATAAAAAAAGATGTGATTAATGATTCTGATGTTAAACGCTTTTTAAATGAGCATCAATCAGAATTGACAAATGCCATGATAGATGAAGACTTAAATATTTTACAAGAATACAAAGACCAAGTGAAACACTATGATGGACATGCTTATAAGGATTGTCCCAACTTTGTAAAAGGTCATGTTCCAGAACTATATATTGAAAGTAACCATATCAAAATTCGTTATTTACCATGCCCGTGTAAGATAAAGTATGATGAAGAAAGGTTTAACTCTCATCTAATTACTTCGCACCATATGCA
Source organism: Staphylococcus sp. AS1337 (assembly GCF_051408735.1). Taxonomy (NCBI): domain Bacteria; kingdom Bacillati; phylum Bacillota; class Bacilli; order Caryophanales; family Staphylococcaceae; genus Staphylococcus; species Staphylococcus sp. AS1337. The sequence goes on from NZ_JBOIHZ010000002.1 coordinate 129,985, forward strand.
ACGTGATACTTTAGACGCTAAACTTGAAGATATTTACATGGATAGAAGAGATAGATTAGATGTTGCAATGGCAGCAAACAAAATTTGCGATAAAATCACGAAGCACAATCCTCAAGTTAAAGGATTATACTTGCACGGCCCATTTGGGACAGGGAAGTCATTTATTTTAGGTGCAATTGCAAATCAGTTAAAAACCGAAAAAATTCCTTCTACTATTGTCTATTTACCTGAATTTATTCGTTCACTTAAAGGCGGTTTTAAGGATGGAAGTTTTGAAACAAAATTATCCAGAGTACGAGAAGCGAATATTTTAATGTTAGATGATATCGGTGCTGAAGAAATTACACCATGGGCTAGAGATGAAGTAATAGGACCGCTATTACATTACAGAATGGTACAGGAATTACCAACATTTTTTAGTTCTAACCTAAGCTTTGAAGAATTAGAGTATCATCTTTCTGTAACACGGGATGGTACTGAAAAGACTAAAGCGGCTCGAATCATGGAACGTATCAAAACTTTGGCGACACCTTATTATTTAGAAGGAAAAAATTATAGGAACGATTGAAATCTAAAATAAATGTTGTATAATTAAATTAAATCTAAATCAAACGAAATTAAACGAAGATACGATTGATATTTCACTACTTCACAGAGAGCCATTAGATGTTGAGATATGGTAAGTATATTTATTGATTACTCCTTCGTCAGTGATGTTGTAATGAACATCCGGCTCAAGACCGTTATCTTACGTAGAGAGAAGCTATTTTGTAAAATGCAGAAAAGCTTTAATTTAGGGTGGTACCACGAAGACCTCGTCCCTTTTTTAGGGATGGGGTCTTTTTATTTTCTCTGCAATTATTGATAAATTGTATTTCGCTTTGATTTAAGTGCTTGAATAAATAGGAGGAATGTTAAATGGACCAAATTAATATAAAATTTCCAGATGGTAATACGAAAGTGTTTGATAAAGGCACAACAACAGAAGATATAGCACAATCAATAAGTCCAGGATTAAGAAAAAAAGCCGTAGCTGGAAAGTTGAATGGTCAATTAATTGATTTAACTAGACCAATTGAAGAAGATGGCGATATAGAAATCGTTACGCCTGGTACAGATGAAGCTTTGGAAGTGTTACGACATTCAACGGCCCATCTTATGGCGCAAGCGTTAAAACGTTTATATGGAAATGTGAACTTTGGTGTTGGTCCCGTAATTGAAGGTGGTTTTTATTATGACTTTGATATGGAAGAGAGTCTTTCTTCGGATGATTTTGAGAAAATTGAAAAGACAATGAAGCAGATTGTTAATGAGAATTATCAAATTGAACGTAAGGTTGTTTCTCGTAATGAAGCTAAAGCATTTTTCTCAGAAGACCCTTATAAATTAGAACTTATAAATGCCATCCCTGAAGATGAGAATGTCACATTATACACTCAAGGTGAATTTACAGATTTATGTCGTGGCGTGCATGTACCTTCAACCTCAAAAATCAAAGAATTTAAACTATTATCGACAGCTGGAGCTTATTGGCGTGGTGATAGTAACAACAAAATGTTGCAACGTATTTATGGTACAGCATTTTTCGATAAAAAGGACTTGAAAGCACACTTACAAATGCTCGAAGAAAGAAAAGAACGTGATCATCGTAAAATTGGTAAGGAATTAGAGCTATTCTCAAACAATCCATTAGTAGGCGCTGGTTTACCACTTTGGTTACCAAATGGTGCAACAATCCGTCGAGAAATTGAACGTTACATCGTAGACAAAGAAGTAAGCATGGGTTACGATCATGTTTACACACCAGTTATGGCTAATGTTGATTTATATAAAACATCTGGTCACTGGGATCATTATCAAGAGGATATGTTCCCTACAATGAAACTTGATGAGCATGAAGAAATGGTGCTTAGACCAATGAATTGTCCACACCATATGATGATCTACGCTAATAAACCACATTCATATCGTGAATTGCCAATTAGAATTGCTGAATTAGGCACAATGCATCGTTATGAGGCAAGTGGAGCTGTGTCAGGTTTACAACGTGTACGTGGTATGACTTTAAATGATGCACATATCTTCGTTCGTCCAGATCAAATTAAAGAAGAATTTAAACGTGTTGTTAATCTAATTATTGATGTATATAAAGACTTTAACTTTGAAAACTATAGCTTCAGACTAAGTTATAGAGACCCAGAAGACAAAGAGAAATACTTTGATGACGATGAGATGTGGAATAGAGCAGAGAGCATGTTGAAGGAAGCGGTTGATGAATTAGGCTTAGATTATGAAGAGGCCATTGGTGAAGCGGCATTCTATGGTCCAAAACTAGATGTACAAGTGCAAACTGCAATGGGTAAAGAAGAAACATTGTCTACAGCGCAACTTGATTTCTTATTACCACAAAAATTTGATTTAACTTATATTGGTAATGATGGAGAACAACATAGACCAGTTGTTATTCATCGTGGTGTTGTTTCAACTATGGAACGTTTTGTTGCGTTTTTAACTGAAGAAACAAAAGGAGCTTTCCCAACTTGGTTAGCACCTAAACAAGTAGAAATCATTCCTGTAAATGTAGATTTACATTATGATTATGCGAGACTTATTCAAGATGAGCTTAAGTCACAAGGTGTTCGAGTTGAAATTGATGACAGAAATGAAAAAATGGGTTATAAAATTAGAGAAGCACAAATGCAAAAAATCCCATACCAACTTGTCGTAGGTGATAAAGAGGTAGAAAATAGTGAAGTTAATGTGAGAAAATATGGCTCACAAGATCAAGAAACTATAGAGAAAGACGAGTTTATTTGGAACTTGGTCGATGAGATTAGATTGAAAAAGCAAAGATAGTCTTGAAAGTAATGTAGAAATCATGTATATTACAGGTTAGTGAGTTAAATATAAAATTAAATTTGAGTTAGAGGTTGCATTTTTAAAGAGTAAGTATTCAGAAGCTGTATGGGGCGTATGTTGAATTCATGAAAGGTAAAAATGCCGAAACTGGTATTGACCATTTACACATTATCAGTTGGGACAGTTATCGAAAGAGACTGGACTGTCACATATGTGATGTGCTACCTATATAAATGCTATTATTAAAATGGTTGCATATCTAATAGGTATGCAACCATTTTGTTTTGGTTGAGTGATTAAAATAATACTTTTACGGGATAGAGTGAAAATTGTAGTAAATGTAGTTGAGCAAATATTTAGCGCTGCGTTTAGGTTTTTCATATTAAAAATTGTATTCTTTAATCATAATAGTAAGTTAGCCTCTAAGTTTAAAGAAAGGACGCTTCTATGGCAAAACAAGAAAATCAAAGCAATGGAGTTCAAAGAGGATTAAAAGATCGTCATATTTCCATGATTGCGATTGGTGGATGTATTGGAACAGGACTATTTATGACTTCGGGTGGAGCGATTCACGATGCCGGAGCCTTAGGTGCATTGTTAGCTTATGCAATTATTGGGGCGATGGTCTTCTTCCTTATGACGTCATTAGGAGAGATGGCGACATATTTACCAGTATCGGGATCATTTAGTACTTATGCCACACGTTTTGTTGATCCTTCATTAGGATTTGCATTAGGTTGGAATTATTGGTTCAACTGGGTTATCACGGTTGCGGCAGATGTTACAATTGCAGCGCAAGTTATACAATATTGGACACCTTTAACTGGGATGCCAGCTTGGGCTTGGAGTTGTCTATTCTTATTAATTATTTTTGGTCTTAATGCATTATCTGTTCGCGTATATGGTGAAAGTGAATACTGGTTTGCATTAATTAAAGTAGTTACGGTTATCATATTTATAGGAATTGGTTTACTAACAATCTTAGGTATTATGGGTGGAGAATTTGTTGGTTTTGATACCTTTACTAAGGGTGGCGGACCAATACTTGGTGATGGACTGGGTGGTAGCTTATTAACTATCTTAGGTGTATTCTTAGTTGCTGGATTCTCCTTCCAAGGAACTGAATTGATTGGTATAACTGCAGGTGAATCAGAAAATCCAGAACGTGCTGTACCAAAAGCAATTAAACAAGTATTTTGGAGAATATTGATTTTCTATATTATGGCAATTTTTGTTATTGGTATGTTAATTCCTTATGACAGTGCAGCATTAATGGGTGGAGGCGATGATATTTCAACATCTCCATTTACACTTGTATTCCAAAATGCAGGATTGGCATTTGCGGCATCATTTATGAATGCTGTAATATTGACTTCAGTTCTGTCTGCGGGTAACTCAGGTATGTACGCATCAACGCGTATGTTGTATTCAATGAGTAAAGATAAATTAGCATATCCTGTATTTGGTAAAACAAACAAATATGGTGTGCCTTATGTATCATTATTTGTCACAGCACTTATTGTAATAGGCATATTTGTATTACAACATTTAAGCGGTGACGCTTATGAATATATTGTTGCTGCTAGTGGTATGACTGGATTTATTGCATGGGTTGGTATTGCAGTTAGCCATTATAGATTTAGAAAAGCGTTTGATAAACAAAATTATGATAAATCAAAATTAAAATACAAAGCTAAGTTATTCCCGTTTGGTCCAATATTTGCAGGTGTACTCTGCGTACTTGTTATAATAGGGCAAGACGTAGACTTTATAAAAACGGGTGATTTCAATCTAAATAGATTCGTTATAACTTATATGGGCATACCTGTATTTTTAGCATTTTTCATTTATCATAAATTGAGATACAGAACGAAAATCGTTCCGCTAGAACAAGTGGATTTACGTCAAGATGTTGATATGGATGAAATTAATAAATAGTAAAAAAACAGTTGACTAATGTCATTATTGTTGTTATGATAGGTAACGTTGAATACGAAACGAACCAAGTAGAAGCTCCCGCTTCTCACCTGTTGCGACGCAAAAGCTGTTGGCAGGTCTTATATATGCATGATGTAGTCATGCGTAGAGAAGAGCGGGTATATTATATACTCGCTCTTTTTGCTTGGGATAATTTCGTAAAAATCTTGGAGGTGTCAACCATAGCAAAAGATCAGACTCAAGTTAACGAAAAGATTCGTGCAAAAGAATTACGCTTAATCGGTCAAGACGGAGAACAAATTGGTGTAAAAACTAAGACAGAAGCTCTAGAAATGGCAGATAGAGTAGGTTTAGACGTAGTTATCATGGCTCCGAATGCTAAACCACCTGTTGCTAGAATTATGGATTATGGTAAATATAAATTTGAACAACAGAAAAAAGAAAAAGAAATGAAGAAAAAACAAAAAACAATTAACCTTAAAGAAATACGTTTAAGCCCAACTATTGAGGAACATGATTTCCAAACTAAGTTGAAGAATGGACGTAAATTCTTAGAAAAAGGCGACAAATGTAAAGTTTCAATTCGTTTCAGAGGTCGTGCGATTACGCATAAAGAAATTGGTCAACGTGTTTTAGAAAAATTTGCAGATGAATGTAAAGATATCGCTACAGTTGAACAAAGACCCAAAATGGATGGACGCCAAATGTTTATTACATTAAGTCCAATCAATGAAAAATAATAATAAGATATTACAGGAGGAAATGAATCATGCCTAAAATGAAAACACACCGTGGAGCAGCTAAACGTGTTAAAAGAACTGGTTCAGGTAAATTAAAACGTTCTAGAGCTTTCACATCTCATATGTTTGCTAACAAAACAACTAAACAAAAACGTAAATTACGTAAAGCTTCATTAGTATCTAAATCAGATATGAAACGCGTAAAACAATTATTAGCTTATAAAAAATAATGACTAAAATGTCATAACGTATCAATTTGAAAGATTGAACATATTTAGAGGAGGAATTTATTATGCCACGAGTTAAAGGTGGAACAGTAACAAGAGCGCGTCGTAAAAAGACGATTAAATTAGCTAAAGGTTACTTCGGTTCAAAACGTACATTATATAAAGTTGCAAAACAACAAGTTATGAAATCAGGTCAATATGCATTCCGTGACCGTCGCCAAAGAAAGCGTGATTTCCGTAAATTATGGATTACACGTATCAACGCAGCAGCTCGTCAACACGACATGAGTTATTCAAGACTTATGAACGGTTTGAAAAAAGCTGAAATCGACATTAACCGTAAAATGCTTTCAGAAATTGCTATTTCAGACGAAAAAGCTTTCGCTGAGTTAGTAACTAAAGCTAAAGATGCTTTAAAATAGTATCTAATTATAGAGGGAGTGCGACAGAAATACTATTATAAAAAATAGATTTCTGTCGCACTCCTTATTTTTAGTTAATAAACAGTTTTAAATATGTGATATAAGCGCCAATAAATTTATCTGGTTGCATTTTAAGATACGAATTATCATTTTGATAAATAACCATCATTTGATAAAATAGCTTAGAAGTCATAAATGGAGGAGAAACTAATGTCTAAATTCGATGAAATGATTACAGTAGTTCCGAGAAATATTTTATTTAATGATGAAAAAAATAAATTCAATGGTTTCTTAGATAAAAATACTGTTAAAGGGCAAGAAATTTTTGACACACTTTCTAAATTTGAAGTTAAACGTCGTGGAGATATGGAAGAAGACCCGGCATACAAGCAGTTAATTTCTTATTGTATATTGGAAAATGAAAACGATGAGTTATTAGTATATGAACGTTTATCTGGTGGAGGGGAATCTCGTTTGCACGGCCAATCATCTATTGGTGTAGGTGGTCATATGAATGATGTTAAAGGTGCCGAGTCAATTAATGAAGTATTGAGAGTTAATGCGCAAAGAGAATTAGAAGAAGAAGTAGGCTTATCAGAAAGTAAGTCTCAGAATTTAGCTTACATAGGTTTTATCAATGATGATACGAATGAAGTCGGTGAAGTCCATCTAGGTGTAGTGTTCAAAATTCATGTAAACAGTAATGACGTAGAAGCTATGGAAACCGACACACTGCGTATAAAATGGGTAGACCAAAGTAAAATTGAAGATTATGATGAGTTTGAAACATGGAGCGCTTTAATATTACAAGCTATAAAATAGGGGTGTCTGAAGATGTCTGATATCATTCCTTTTCCACGTTCAAAAGATAAATTAGTGAGAGAAATTAAGCAATCATTTAATGATAACAATTTTGAGCATACTTATGACTTATTTGAAGACTTTGAAGAACAATTTGAACTAGATGAACAACTGTCTTTGTTAAAATGTTCAATGTTATATAAGATGGGGCATTTTCTTGAACTACGTGAAGAAGCTATTATTTTATTAAAACAAGGAACAACTAAGTATGATGATTTGATGATGTATTATATTAAAAGTTTGAATGGTCTAGGGCAGTATTTTGAAGTAGTGGAAGTTATTAATCAAATTATTGATGAAGTCCATGATCACAGAACACGTATGGAATTGTTTCCAATTAAAGAATATGCATTAAGCCAAATCGATAAACATAACGAACATGCTACACATATGTTGCAAAATTTTGACGTTATCTCTCTTAGAGAACAAATCAATACTATATTAACGTTAATTGACCATAGTCAATTTAGATATCAAGAAACGATTGTCAATATTATCAATGAAATGACTTTACCACCTAATGTGGTAAGTATAATGCTTGAATATTTACGTTTTGGTGGTTACAATCAGACCATTCAAATTCAAAAATTTGGATTTAATATAGAAGTTGTTCCAGCCAAATTATCTGGTTTAGAACATACAGTGTTTAAAACAAATTTAATACCGAAAGTAATTGACCAAATTGAAGATAGTGCGCCACAAATGATTGAAGAGGCATTTCGCTTAATGAATAATCATGCGATTTTATTTTATCCATTAGAATTAGAACGCATAGCATTAGAACCAGTATGGATTGAAGCATACGTAAATTATTTTAAATCTATGCTAGGTTTAGAAAGTTTAGATATGTCAAATGAGGTTGTGAAATTCATAACTAACATTGATAGTGTAGAATAATTAATCATTTGATTTTCGGGTAATGGAAGAAAGTAGCTATAATAAAAATTTTCAAGTTTACATTTTAAATCACATGTTATAAACAGAGTGTTTGTGTAGAGCATAGACGTGTGCTATAATAATGAAGTTGAAAAAATAAAATAGGATAATCATGGAGGTTTTTATACATGACAGCAACTTGGGAAAAAAAGGAAGGTAACGAAGGTGTTTTAACCGTTACAGTTCCAGCAGAAAAAGTAGACAAAGCAATTGATCAAGCTTTCAAAAAAGTGGTTAAACAAATAAACGTACCGGGCTTCCGTAAAGGGAAAGTACCTCGTCCAATCTTTGAACAACGCTTTGGTGTAGAAGCATTATATCAAGATGCAGTTGATATCTTATTACCAGAAGCTTATGGTGAAGCTATAGATGAAACTGGCATAAAACCAGTTGATCAACCAGAAATTAATGTAACATCTATTGAAAAAGGTAGCGAAATGACATTTGAAGCAAATGTCGTTGTAGAACCAGAAGTACAATTAGGTGATTACAAAGGTTTAGAAATTGAAAAACAAAACGTTGAACTAACTGATGAAGAATTACAAGAATCAATCGATCATCAATTAGGACATTTAGCTGAAATGGTAGTTAAAGAAGAAGGCGCTATTGAAAATGGCGACACTGTTAATATCGATTTCGACGGCTATGTTGACGGCGAACAATTTGAAGGTGGACAAGCTGAAGGCTATGATCTTGAAATTGGATCAGGTTCATTTATTCCTGGATTTGAAGAGCAATTAGTAGGCGTTAAAACTGGTGAAGAGAAAGACGTTAACGTTACTTTCCCAGAAGAATACCACGCTGAGGAATTAGCTGGAAAAGAAGCTACTTTCAAAACTAAAGTAAATGAAATTAAATTCAAAGATGTTCCAGAATTAACAGACGAAATTGCTAACGAATTAGACGCAGAAGCAAACACTGTTGACGAATTCAAAGAAAACTTACGCAAACGTCTAACTGAACAAAAAGAAACTGACGCTGAAAACAATCAAAAAGAAGAAGCAATTAACAAAGCAGCAAATAATGCTACAATTGATGTTCCAGAAGCAATGATTAACACTGAGTTAGACCGTATGGTTCAAGAATTTGGTCAACGTATGCAACAACAAGGTCTTAATCTAGAAACTTATTTCCAAATTTCTGGCCAAGATGAGTCACAATTAAGAGAGCAAATGAAAGATGATGCAGAAGAACGTGTTAAAACAAACTTAACATTGACTGCTATCGCAGATGCTGAAGAAGTTGAAGTATCTGATGATGACATCGACAAAGAATTAGAAAAAATGAGTGGACAATTTAATATCTCTGTTGAAGATATTAAACAAACACTTGGTAATACTGACATTGTTAAAAACGATGTACGTATCCAAAAAGTGATTGACTTATTAGTTGATGAAGCTAAATTAGTAGAACCATCTAAAGATGACTCAGAAGCGTAACTAAATATAGAGTAAGCAAATTATTTTGTGAATTATATGTTAGTCGTTTAATATAGTAAACTAGTAGCAGATGCATTCAAAGATGTATCTGCTACACTATTTTGTGCAAATAACTTGTGAAAGGTGCAAGTTGCATATTAAAATACTATCTAGTATAGTCTTTAGGGAATAGGGGTGTAAATAGAATGTTCAAATTCAATGAAGATGAAGAAAATTTAAAATGCTCTTTCTGTGGCAAAGATCAAGACCAAGTAAAAAAATTGGTTGCAGGAAGTGGCGTGTATATTTGTAATGAATGTATTGAGCTATGCTCAGAAATTGTTGAAGAAGAATTAGCTCAAGTAGAACCTGAAGGTTTAACTGAATTGCCAACACCTAAAGAAATTATGGACAAATTAAATGATTATGTAATTGGACAAGAAAAAGCTAAGAAATCATTAGCTGTTGCAGTTTATAATCACTATAAGCGTGTTCAACAGTTAGGTCCAAATGAGGATGAAGTTGAACTACAAAAAAGTAACGTAGCATTAATTGGTCCAACTGGTAGTGGTAAAACACTTTTAGCACAAACATTAGCTAAAACATTAAATGTTCCATTTGCGATTGCAGATGCTACTAGTTTAACTGAAGCTGGTTATGTCGGTGATGATGTTGAAAACATTTTACTCCGTTTAATACAAGCAGCAGATTTTGATGTAGATAAAGCTGAAAAAGGTATTATTTACGTCGATGAAATTGATAAAATTGCAAGAAAATCAGAAAATACATCAATTACCCGTGATGTTTCTGGTGAAGGTGTACAACAAGCCTTGCTTAAAATTTTAGAAGGTACAACTGCAAGTGTTCCGCCACAAGGTGGACGTAAACATCCAAACCAAGAGTTAATACAAATCGATACTACAAATATCTTGTTTGTACTTGGTGGTGCATTTGACGGAATAGACGAAGTTATCAAGCGTAGATTAGGCGAAAAAGTTATTGGTTTCTCAAGTAGTGAAGCTTCTAAATACGATGAAGATGCTATTCTTGAACAAATTAGACCAGAAGATTTACAATCATATGGTTTAATTCCTGAATTTATTGGTCGTGTGCCAATCGTAGCTAATCTTGAAACGTTAGACGTTGATGCGTTAAAAAATATCTTAACGCAACCTAAAAATGCATTGGTAAAACAATATACTAAAATGCTTGAATTGGATGATGTTGAGTTAGTGTTTACAGACGAAGCGTTATCTGCAATTAGTAACAAAGCAATAGAACGTAAAACAGGTGCACGTGGATTACGTTCAATTATTGAAGAAGCTTTAATTGACATTATGTATGATGTACCATCTACAGATGGTGTTGTAAAAGTTGTCATTACTGACCAAACAATAACTGAAGAAAAAGATCCTGAACTATACGATAAAGAAGGTAACCTTGTAAACAAGGAACAAACTTCTGCGTAATTTATCTATAAAGTAAGAAAGTATTTATAGTATATACTTTTTAAAAGTATTCATTTTATAATGCAAACTTGGCATAAGAAACAAACGTTGAATTGAGTTTAAATAAATACTTTTTCAAACTTGTTTATTATTGTCAATATCATATTTGAGGCCGACACGTTTATGATGTCAGGCCTCATTTTTTATGAAAATAATACGATATTTAAAAAATACATATTCATATTAGACTTTGTGTAATATAATTAACAAGTGAATTTAGAAGAAAAGAGGGTCGATAATGAAAATTAATCCTAACGAAATAGAATTATTAATAAGTGCTGTGAAGCCAGAACAATATCCAGAAACTGGATTAAGTGAAGTTGGCTTAAGTGGTAGATCTAATGTGGGAAAATCAACATTTATAAATAGTATGATTGGCAGAAAAAATATGGCGCGTACGTCACAACAACCAGGTAAAACTCAAACACTGAATTTTTATAATATAGACAACCAACTTGTATTTGTAGACGTGCCTGGTTATGGGTATGCAAAAGTAAGTAAAAAGCAACGTGAAGCTTTTGGAATAATGATAGAAAAATATATCTCACAAAGAGAAGAATTAAAACTAGTTATACAACTTGTAGACTTAAGACATAATCCGACTGAAGACGATATCTTAATGTATAATTATTTAAAATATTATGAGATTCCAACCTTTGTCGTAGCTACAAAAGAAGATAAGATTGCTAAAGGTAAAGTGCAAAAACATTTAGCTAATGTACAACAAAAATTAGAAATGGAACCTGAAGATGAAATTATAAGCTATTCTTCAATCAAAAATAATAATCAACAACAGATTTGGAATATTATTGCTAAATATCTTTAGTAACTAATAAAAAAGTTATTAAAACTATTAAGGATGAGTTGTATTTGAGTTTAATTATGACAACAATATGAATGTAAATTATAATTCTTCTAATTTACTGGTGCAAGTTACTTAACTCAAGCTATAATTGTGTTATAATTTACTTATTGTAATATGTATGGAGGGCGTTATAAATGCATTTAATTGCGGTTAGCATAAATCATCGCACAGCAGATGTAGCACTTAGAGAAAAAGTTGCTTTTAAGGATGATGCCATACGTTCAGCCAATGTTGGTTTATATGAAACGAAATCTATATTAGAAAACGTGATATTATCAACTTGTAATCGCACAGAAGTATATGCTGTAACAGATCAAATTCATACGGGTCGCTATTATATTCAAAGATTTTTAGCGAGATCCTTTGGTTTTGATGTTGAAGAAATTAAACAAATGACTGAAGTAAAAGTGGGGGACGATGCAGTAAAACATTTATTGCAAGTTACTTCAGGGTTAGATTCTGTAGTTCTAGGAGAAACACAAATTCTTGGACAAATAAGAAATGCATTTTTTATTGCTCAAGAAGAAGATACAACAGGTACAATCTTTAATCATTTATTTAAACAAGCAATTACTTTTGCGAAAAAAGCACATAATGAAACAGATATTGCTGATAATGCAGTAAGTGTTTCGTATGCTGCAGTTGAACTAAGTAAAAAAGTGTTTGGCAAAATTAATAACAAGCAAGCTTTAATCATTGGTGCAGGGGATATGAGTGAACTATCACTTCTTAATTTAATCGGTTCAGGTGTAACAGATATTACGATTGTAAATAGAACTTTGAGTAAAGCTCAAAATCTAGCAATGAAACATAACGTAAAATTTGAAGCAATGACATCTTTACCGCAACTTTTAGCAAACGTGGACATAGTAATCAGTTCAACAAGTTCTGATGAATATATTGTAACGAATAAAATGTTGCAATCATGCGCGTCTGAACGTAAAAATGATTCTTTAGTATTAATTGATATTGCAGTTCCCAGGGATATTGAACCTACAATTGATGCAATAGAAGATGTGTTTAATTATGATGTAGATGACTTAAAAGGTTTAGTAGATGCCAATTTGAGAGAACGTCAAAATGCAGCTGATCAAATTATGCAAAGTATTCCAAATGAAATTTCATCGCATAATGAATGGGTGAACATGCTAGGTGTTGTACCAGTTATTCGTGCATTAAGAGAAAAAGCAATGAATATTCAAGAAGATACTATGGATAGTTTAGATCGCAAATTACCTGGATTATCAGAAAGAGAACGAAAAATAATCTCAAAACACACGAAAAGTATTATCAATCAAATGTTGAAAGATCCTATAAAACAAGCTAAAGAATTAAGTAGTGATAAGAAAAGTACCGAAAAATTAGAGCTATTTCAAAACATTTTTGACATTGAGGCTGAAAATGCATATGAACCTAAAAAAGAAACTACTAATAAGGTGGTAAACAGCCAAATATTGAGTTTTGAATAAGCATATTCAAATGGTGATGATATGCAAGAAATTATGTTCATAAGGTTAAATGAACTTATATTATTATTTTATTTTTTTAGTATCGCTTGTTACTTTTTTGATTTTATCAAAAAGTTTTATAAAGTAAGAAGAATTGGATTTGTTACATTAGGGATTGTTTGGGTGTTACAAACAATCTCTTTATCATTTTATATTAATGCTACGAAACAAGTACCCTTAGGTAATATTTTTGATGTGTTTTTTGCATTGGCATGGTTGATTATTTCTATTTCAATTGTAATTAGTGTCATTAAACAAATAGATTTTTCAATTTTTTTATTCAATTTAATTGGTTTTATATTTATTGCGATGAGTACTTTTCAACCAATGCATTACCATGGTACAGGTGAAAAATTAAACCTAATCAACGAATTGCTTATTGTACATGTCACATTTGCAATTATTAGTTACGCATTATTTGCTTTTGCTTTTGTAAATAGCATTTTATACTTAATTCAGTATAAAAATTTAAAACAAAAGCGATTTGATCAAAAATATTTTAGAATAGCAAGCGTCGCTACGCTTGAGCAAATTGTATTCTATAGTAGTTTAATTGGTTTTTTATTTATCATTTTAAGTATTATCTTAGGTGCTCAGTGGGGATTCAATGCTTTAGGATTAAATATTTTGATTGATCCTAAAGTGGTTATGTCGATAGTTATCACTTTGCTATATGGCATTTATATCATTTTTAGAGTGAAGCATACGTTAACTAAACATAAATTAATTTATTTTAATATCATCTTATTTTGTTTGAGTATGATAAATTTACTTTTTGCTTCACATGTTTCTGATTTTCATCAATGGACAGGGATATAATTATAAAAATTAAATGATAAATAGTTGTATTTTTAGGAGGTTGCGCATGATGCGTAAGTTAGTCGTTGGTTCAAGAAGAAGTAAATTAGCTTTGACACAAAGCCAACAGTTTATAGATAAATTAAAAGCAATAGAGCCTGAGTTAGATATTGAGATTAAAGAAATAGTAACAAAAGGCGATCGAATAATAGATAAACAGCTATCAAAAGTTGGGGGCAAAGGATTATTTGTTAAAGAAATACAAAACGAATTATTCGACCATTCAATAGATATGGCGATTCATTCTTTAAAAGATGTACCAAGCGTTATACCTGAAGGTTTAACATTAGGTTGTATACCAGATCGTGAAAATCCATATGACGCCTATATAGCTAAAAATCACATTAAATTGGATGAACTTCCAGATAATAGTATTGTAGGTACTAGTTCGTTGCGACGCGGCGCACAAATTTTGGCAAAATACCCGAATTTACAAATTAAATGGATTCGAGGTAACATTGATACGCGATTAAGTAAATTGGAAACTGAAGATTATGATGCTATTATTCTTGCTGCTGCTGGTCTTAAACGTATGGGATGGTCTGATGATATCGTCACGACTTACTTAGATAAAGAAACATTAATCCCTGCAATTGGACAAGGTGCCTTAGGTGTTGAGTGTCGTTCAGATGACAAAGAGTTGCTAGATTTGTTAAGCAAAGTTCACAACGATGATGTAGCTTCATGTGTGACTGCTGAAAGAACATTTTTAACGCGTATGAACGGTAGTTGCCAAGTGCCTATCGGTGGCTATGCAACTAAAGAAAGCAATGGTACAATTGAGTTCACCGGATTAATTATGTCGCCTGATGGCAAAGAACGTTATGAACACACAGAGCGTGGTACAAACCCAGTTGAACTCGGGGAAAAAGTTACTGATGTATTAAATGCGCAAGGCGCTTACGAAATAATTAAAGCACTAAACGAAGAACAATAATCCTTCGAGGTGAAAATAATGAGACCAGTTATAGTTATGACACAAACCAGTGAATTTAAAAGAAATGATGCATGTATCATACACAGACCATTTATCCGTGTAGAGCCATTATCATTCGACTTAAATTTATTGAATGTGAACTATGACTGGCTTATTTTTTCGTCCAAAAATGCGGTGAAGTTTTTTCAACCGTATCTAAAACATGTTAATGTCGGTAAGATAGCAGTTATTGGTGAGAAAACTGCAAACTATTGTAAGTCATTGGGATTAAAGGTATCTTTCTGCCCAAAAGACTATTCTCAAGAGGGATTTCTTGAGTCGTTTTGTGCTGAAGAAGGTAGTAGAATATTGTTGCCTTCCAGTAATGCGGCAAGGCCTTTGTTACAAGATGAACTATATAATCAAAATTATATAGTTCAGAAAATTGACTTGTATAAACCAGTTCCACATACTGATAATATTAGTGATGTTAAAATGATGATTAAAAAAGGTGAAATAGATGCTGTAGCTTTTGCAAGCTCATCAGCTGTACGTTATTATTTTAATCATGAAACGACAGTTAACTTTGATCATTATTTTGTAATTGGTTTACAAACATTGGAAACATTACATCAATATCATGCTAAAGGTATAGTATCAGAAATTCAAACGTTAGAATCATTAGTTAGCAAAATAATAGAAAGTTGGGAAACAAATGCAATTTGATAGACACAGAAGATTACGTAGTAGTAAATCAATGAGAAGTATGGTACGTGAAACACATATAAGAAAAGAAGATTTAATTTATCCTATTTTTGTTGTAGAGCGTGATAATGTTAAAGAAGAAATCAAATCAATGCCAGGTATATATCAAATAAGTTTAAATTTACTTGGTGATGAAATTAAAGAAGCTTATGATTTAGGTATTAGAGGTATTATGTTTTTTGGTGTACCAAATGAAAAAGATGCTGTAGGTACTGGCGCTTATGACCATAACGGTATAATACAAGAAGCTACTAGAAAAGCAAAAGCAATGTACAGTGATTTATTAATTGTAGCAGATACATGTCTATGCGAATACACAGACCATGGACATTGTGGTGTTATCAATGAAGCAACGAAAGATGTCGACAATGATAAATCATTACCATTACTAGTAAAAACTGCAATCTCTCAAGTTGAAGCAGGAGCTGATATCATTGCCCCAAGTAACATGATGGATGGTTTTGTAGCAGAGATTCGTGAAGGATTAGATGAAGCAGGTTATTATAATATACCAATTATGAGCTATGGTATTAAATATTCATCAAGTTTCTTCGGGCCATTCCGTGATGCTGCTGAATCTGCACCACAGTTTGGTGATCGTAAAACATACCAAATGGATCCAGCAAATCGTAGAGAAGCTTTAAGAGAATTGGACAGTGACTTAAATGAAGGTGCAGATATGATGATAGTTAAACCTGCATTAAGCTTTTTAGATATTATTAGAGACGTTAGAAATACAACAAATGTCCCTGTCGTTGCATATAATGTAAGTGGCGAATATAGTCTGACCAAAGCTGCAGCAATTAATGGATGGATAGATGAAAAAGCAGTAGTTATGGAACAAATGGTTTCTATGAAACGTGCAGGTGCAGATATGATTATTACTTATTTCTCAAAAGATATTTGTCGATATTTAGATGAAGAACAATAGGAGGATGGATATAATGCGTTACAATAATTCTAAAAAAGCAATGGAAGAAGCTGAACATTTAATGCCTGGTGGTGTAAATAGTCCAGTCAGAGCCTTTAAATCTGTAGATACACCAGCAATTTTTATGGATCATGGTGAAGGTTCAAGAATATATGATATTGACGGCAACGCTTACATTGATTATGTACTAAGTTGGGGGCCATTAATTTTAGGTCATAAAAACAAACAAGTTATTGATAAAATTCATGAAGCAGTAGATAAAGGTACAAGTTTTGGTGCATCAACAACACAAGAGAATAAATTAGCAGAACTTGTTATAGAGCGAGTGCCATCTATTGAGAAGGTACGTATGGTATCATCTGGTACAGAAGCGACATTAGATACTTTGCGTTTAGCACGTGGTTATACTGGAAAAAATAAAATCATTAAATTTATTGGTTGTTATCATGGTCATAGTGATTCTTTATTAATTAAAGCTGGTTCCGGCGTTGCGACTTTAGGTTTACCAGATTCTCCAGGCGTGCCTGAAGGTATCGCTAAAAATACAATTACAGTGCCTTATAATGATTTAGAGGCGATTAAAGTTGCATTTGAAGAATTTGGTGATGACATTGCAGGCGTTATTGTAGAACCCGTTGCTGGTAACATGGGTGTCGTTCCACCGATTGAAGGTTTTTTACAAGGACTGAGAGATATTACAACTGAATATGGCTCATTATTAATTTTTGATGAAGTTATGACAGGCTTTAGAGTAGGATATAATTGTGCACAAGGATACTTTAATGTGATACCAGACTTAACTTGTTTAGGTAAGGTAATTGGAGGAGGTCTACCAGTAGGTGCCTTTGGTGGCAAAAAAGAAATCATGGACCATATTGCCCCAGCAGGTGATATCTATCAAGCTGGTACTTTATCAGGTAATCCTTTAGCTATGACTAGTGGGTATGAGACTCTGGTACAACTTAAACCAGAAACATATGACTATTTTAATAAATTAGGCGATCAATTAGAAGCAGGATTAAAAGCAGTGTTTGCAAAACATAATGTGCCAATCACTGTAAATCGAGCAGGTTCTATGATAGGATATTTCTTGAATGAAGGGCCTGTTACAAACTTTGAAGAAGCAAACAATAGTGATTTAGAAATGTTTAGTCAAATGTACAGAGAAATGGCAAATGAGGGAGTATTTTTACCACCATCACAATTTGAAGGTACATTTCTTTCAACCGCGCACACCGAAGAAGATATTAAACAAACTATAGAAGCGTTCGATACTGCTCTAAATCGAATTGTATAAAGTTTAAATTATGCCCGAACAACCAATGCGTTGATCGGGTTTTAATATGGATAGCTCAGTTAAGTATGACGATAACTACGAAAGTTGTGAGAACATGAGTAAGCAATTAAGAAATAATATCATCGTTTTATTGCTAGCTATTTTATTAAGTCTAATCTTAAATGCAGCAAATATACTATTACCATTTATGTTTGGACCTATAATTGCAAGTGTCATTTGTGTTAGATGCTTTCACATGGAAGTTGAATGGCCGTTTTGGCTAAGTCAAATTGGATTGGTATTATTAGGTGTCCAAATAGGATCAACTTTTACCGAAAATGTAATCTTTGATATCAAAGATGATTGGCTGACTATTATATTAATCACAGTTATGCTATTAGGACTTGCATTAATAATAGCCTTTTTCTTTAAAAAAATTGCTAAGGTAAATACTGAAACTGCAATATTAAGCGTGATTCCAGGTGCGTTAAGTCAAATGCTTATAATGGCAGAGGAAAATAAGAAAGCGAATATTATGGTCGTCAGTTTAACACAAACATCAAGAATTATATTTGTTGTTATTCTTGTACCATTTATTTCGTATTTCTTTAAAGACAGTGGTGGTAATCGTTCGGCAGAGGATAGTGTAGTCAATACACTAACCGAAGCATTGACTATTCCAAATATACTTTTATTAGCACTTGCAGTATTTTTAGTATATGTCATTATGGGGAAAATTAATTTTCCTACCAGACAATTACTTGCACCGATATTAGTACTTATCTGTTGGAATTTATTAACTGGTGTTACATTTACCTTAGACAATTATATTATTGCGGCAGCACAAGTTATTTATATGATACGTATAGGTATACAAATTGCTAAATTATTAGACCAAATGAAAGGTAGAATCGCTGTAGCAATTGCATTTCAAAATATAATATTAATATTACTAACTTTTGTAATGGTGCTATTTATTGCAATGGTTTCCGACCATTCTGTTAATGAATTGTTTTTAGGTGCTGCGCCAGGTGGTATGAGCCAAATAGTATTAGTGGCAATCGAAACAGGTGCAGATGTAGCATTGATTTCAAGCTATCACATCTTTAGAATATTCTTCATACTATTTCTAATTGCTCCTTTACTAAGTTATTTCCTAAAATACAGAGTAGCGAAAGATTCTATTAATAAGAAATCTTAAAAATTACGATGAAATATAATAAAACCACAGTAAACACTATGTGTTCGCTGTGGTTTTATCTATAAATGATAAGTATAATACTTATTTCCAACTATAAAAGTAGTGTGTTGGAATATCTTAATACGTAAGGTGATCTATTAAAGTTTTTGCAAATTATTTAGCCGAAACCTTTTCCATTATATACTTTAGGATTGTTCGGACAACTTTGAAGATGTGCATTGTATAGACCTGCAGCTTCTAAAAAAGAAAAAACAGTAACAGGACCTAAAAATTTAAAACCATATTTTTTAAGTTGCTTTGAAAGTTTTGTAGCACGGTCATCTACTGTAATGCGTTCACTTGGTGTAGCATAGGCGCAATCAATCGGTTTATAATCTACGAAGGACCATAAAAAGTCACTAAAGCTTCCATAATCCTTTTCTATATTGAAATAACCTTGTGCTTGACTAATTATTGCTTCTATCTTTTTACGATTATGCACGATATTGGGAAAAGTCATTAATCGATCAACATCTTCAGTTGTCATTTTTGAAATTTTAGTTGGATCAAAGTTATAAAAAGCTTGTTCGTAAGATTCTTTTTTCTTTAAAATAGTTAACCATGAAAGACCTGCATGTTGTGATTCAAGTGCAATTAATTTAAATAATTTCAAACTATCATAAATAGGTTGTCCCCATTCCTCATCGTGATAGTGGAGATAAAGTGGATCTTTTGTTCCAAATGCGCATTCATTCATAAATTTCACTCCAGTGCCATTGACTTATTTTAACATCCATTATACTATAATTAAGTAAAAGAATATTGTCTACTGGGAAGAGTAAATAAGCTGAAATTTAGAAGAGAGTACATGGTTGGTGTAAATGTACAATTTCACTTATTGAAGGTAGCCCACATTGAACTTTAGCTGAAATATAATGCTCTTAAATAATTATAGTATAGGCTAAAGCGTGTTTGAGCGTTAATCATATAATTAAGTGCTTGAAATTATACTATAATTTCTTGAATTTAGGTGGTACCACGGAATATCCGTCCTATATTGATAGGGCGGATATTTTTATTTTTAAGGAGGATTTTAACGAATGGAAATGAAACCAAAATATAATCCGAACGAAGTCGAGTCCGGACGTTATGACCAATGGGTTAACAATGGTTATTTTAAAGCGACAGAAGATAGTTCGAAAGAGACATATACAATTGTAATTCCACCACCAAACGTAACTGGTAAATTACATTTAGGGCATGCATGGGATACTACATTACAAGATATATTAACGCGAATGAAACGTATGCAAGGCTATGATACTTTATATTTACCAGGCATGGATCATGCAGGTATTGCTACGCAAGCAAAAGTAGAAGCAAAGTTAAACGAGCAAGGTTTATCAAGACATGATTTAGGTCGAGAAAAATTCCTTGAACAAGCTTGGGATTGGAAAGAAGAATACGCTACTTTTATCAGAGAACAGTGGGCGAAACTTGGCCTAGGCTTAGATTACAGTAGAGAACGTTTCACGTTAGACGAAGGTTTAAGTAAAGCTGTGAAAAAAGTATTTGTGGATATGTATAATAAAGGTTTAATATATCGCGGTGAATATATTATAAATTGGGATCCAATCGCACGTACTGCTTTATCTGACATTGAAGTAATACATGAAGATGTTGAAGGTAAGTTTTACCATTTTAAATATCCATATGCAGATGGTGATGGATTTATTGAAATTGCTACAACACGTCCTGAAACAATGTTAGGTGATACTGCGATTGTCGTAAACCCTAATGATGAACGTTACAAAGATGTTATTGGGAAGAAAGTAATTTTACCTATCATTGGTAGAGAACTACCTATATTAGCAGATGAATATGTTGATATTGAATTTGGTAGTGGTGCAATGAAAGTAACACCAGCACATGACCCTAATGACTTTGAAATAGGAAATCGCCATGATTTAGAACGCATTATCGTAATGGATGAATCAGGCAAAATGAATGATAAAGCTGGCAAGTATCAAGGCATGGATCGATTTGATTGTCGTGACCAATTAGTGAAAGATTTAGAGGCTGAAGACCTTGTTATTAAAATTGAGGCACATGAACATTCAGTAGGTCATTCAGAGCGTTCTGGCGCAGTTGTAGAGCCGTATTTATCAACACAATGGTTTGTTAAAATGAAACCACTTGCTGAGCAAGCACTAGATAATCAAAAAACAGACGATAGAATTGATTTTGTTCCTGCACGTTTTGAAAAAACTTTTAATCGTTGGATGGAAGAAATTAGAGACTGGACGATATCACGTCAACTTTGGTGGGGGCATCAAATTCCAGCTTGGTACCATAAAGAAACGGGCGAAATTTATGTGGGTGAATCAGCACCTGAAAATATTGAAAATTGGACTCAAGATGAAGATGTATTAGATACTTGGTTCTCAAGTGCGTTATGGCCATTTTCAACATTAGGTTGGCCAGATACAGAAGCAGAAGACTTCCAACGTTACTTCCCAACTAATGCATTAGTGACTGGATATGACATTATCTTCTTCTGGGTTGCAAGAATGATATTCCAAGGTTTAGAATTTACTGGAAAACGTCCTTTTAACGATGTATTATTACACGGATTAGTCCGTGCAGAAGACGGTAGGAAGATGAGTAAATCACTTGGCAATGGTGTGGATCCTATGGATGTCATTGATGAGTATGGTGCAGACAGCTTAAGATACTTCCTTGCTACTGGTTCATCTCCTGGTCATGATTTACGTTATTCTACTGAAAAAGTTGAATCTGTATGGAATTTCATTAATAAAATATGGAATGCTGCGAGATTTAGTATTATGAATATTGGTGAAGACTTTAAGGTAGAAGATGTAGATTTATCAGGAAACCTTTCTCTTGCAGATAAGTGGATTTTAACTCGATTAAATGAAACCATTGCAAATGTTACGGATTTAAGTGATAAATATGAATTTGGTGAGGTTGGTCGTACCCTTTATAACTTTATTTGGGATGAATTCTGTGATTGGTATATCGAGATGAGTAAGATACCTATGAACGGTGAAGATGAAGCGCAAAAGCAAGTTACACGTTCAGTACTTACGTATGTTCTCGATAACACAATGAGAATGTTACACCCATTTATGCCATTTGTTACAGAGCAAATTTGGCAAAACTTACCTCATGAAGGTGAAACAATTGTAAACGCATCTTGGCCAAAAGTGAATGATGAACTCACATTTGATGACAGTAAAGAAACGATGCAACAACTTGTTGAAATTATTAAATCAGTTAGACAATCACGTCTTGAAGTAGATACGCCGCTTTCAAAGGCAATTCCAATCTTTATTAAAGCGAAAGATGATAATATCAAAGAGACATTGTTAAACAACTCGAATTATATTGATAGATTCTGTCATCCAAGTGAATTGACAATTGATATGGATATTGAAATTCCTGAAAAAGCCATGACTTCTGTTACGACTGCTGGTGAAGTTGTGTTACCATTGGAAGGTCTAATAGATATGGATAAAGAAATTGAGCGTTTAGAGAATGAACTCTTGAAATGGGAAAAAGAGCTCGATCGCGTGAATAAAAAATTAGCAAATGAAAACTTCGTCAATAAAGCACCTGAAAAAGTTATTAATGAAGAACGTGAGAAGAAACAAACATATCAAGAGAAATATGATGGTGTTAAATTACGAATTAATCAATTAAAAGCATAGGAGTCCTTAAGATGAATTACCTAGATAGCTTATATTGGATACATGAACGAACTAAATTTGGTATTAAACCAGGCGTCAAACGTATGGAGTGGATGTTGGATAGACTAAATAATCCTCAATTTAATATAAACGGTATTCATGTTGGTGGCACAAATGGCAAAGGGTCCACGGTGTCGTATCTACGTTCAGCACTTGTTGATAACGGATATGATGTGGGCACTTTCACATCGCCATTTATTGAAACATTCAACGAACGTATTAGTTTGAATGGTGTACCCATAAATGATGATGATATTGTTAAATTAGTTCAAAGAGTAAAACCAGTAAGCGAAGCCTTAGAAGTGGAAACTGACCTTGGAATTGCAACCGAATTTGAGATTATTACAACGATGATGTTTTTATATTTTGGTGAAATCCACCCAGTTGACTTTGTAATTGTTGAAGCGGGATTAGGTATTAAAAATGATTCTACCAATGTTTTTAAACCAATCTTATCAATATTGACAAGTATAGGTTTAGACCATACTGATATATTGGGCGACACGTATGTAGATATTGCAAAAGACAAAGGTGCGATAGTAAAACCAAACACACCTATCATTTATGCTGTAAAAAACGAAGAAGCGCTTAAAGTTATTCGTGATTATGTGGAACAACAAAATGCTGAAGGAATTGAGTTGGATAGAGATATTAGTATTATCTCTGAAGATGAAGAATTCACTTATCGCTATAAAGATTATGAACTTGAGACGCTTTTATTAAATATGTTAGGTGAACACCAAAAAGAAAATGCCGCGTTAGCAATTACCGCACTTATTGAATTAAATGAGTCAAATATCGTTGATTTAGATTTCAATAAAATGATTGATGGTATTGAATCGGTGAGTTGGACTGGTCGAATTGAACAAGTGAAAGAACGTCCTTTGATGATTGTCGATGGCGCACATAACGTTGAAAGTGTAGAAGCGCTAATTAGTACGATGAAAAATTATTATCACACTGAAAATATTGATATTTTATTTTCTGCAATCAAAGGAAAACCTTTAAATGCTATGGTGGATCAACTAAAAACGATTGCTTCTACATTCTATATAACAGATTTTGATTTTCCGAAAGCTTTAACAAAAGAAACGATTTTTGATGAAGTTCGATTTGATCAAAAAGCACTTGTTGATGATTATGTGAAGTTTATCGAATCATATGAAGGTGACGGTTTAATCATTACTGGAAGCTTGTACTTTATAAGTGAAGTAAAAGCTAAAGTTAATTTTAGTTAAATATATATTTTATAAATAAGCGAACGGTTCGATAGGTTGTTGAACCATTCGCTTATTTTTGTGTTAAATAAAAGAAAAGTGGTATCCAAATATAATTTTAATAAAGAGTAAAAAGTTAGTTTGAAAATTTGAGGTTTGTCAATTTTTTGACGAGTCTATTTTGATTAAATTAGGTGACAAGCATTTCCTATTTTATTTTGTAATTATATGATAATATTTAATAAAAGGGGAGGTATTAGATTAAAATGACTGAAAAGAAATTCCCAAAAGATGCAATGCGTGTTTTAAAAGAAACAAGTCGTACTTTTTATATTCCGATAACTTTTTTAGAAAAAGAGTTAAAACATACGGTAGCATCTGCTTATTTAGTATTAAGAGCAATAGATGAAATTGAAGATCACGAGGAATTGAATAATGATTTAAAACATTCAATATTGATGCAAGTAAGTGAGTTATTTAAAGCTCCTTTTGATGAAGAGAAATACATGCAAATTATTGAACCCGTGAAGGATAAAATGCCTGAAGTCACTTTAAGATTAGGTGAGTGGATAGAAGCTTGTCCAAATAAGACAGTATCAATTGTATTAGAGGCTTCTAGCGAAATGGCATTTGGTATGGCAAAATGGGCTAAAGCAAACTGGGATATCCATACCAAGGATGATTTAGATGATTATACATATTATGTAGCGGGACTTGTCGGTGTCATGCTCTCGCAATTGTGGGACTTATGTGCAAATGTTAAAACAGATAGAGAATTGGCAATTGGATACGGACGAGGCTTGCAAGCTGTTAACATTCTTAGAAATGAACAAGAGGATTTAGCAGAACGTGGTGTAAGTTTTGTACCGGATGATTGGACACGCGATGATTTGTTTAAATATGCTGAAGATAACTTAGCTAAAGCAGATGAATATATGAAAGATATTAATAAAAAAACCATTTTACTATTTTGTCGTTTACCATTAGCACTGGCTCACAAATCACTTAAAGCAATGAAAAATGGTAGAGAGAAGATATCCAGAAAAGAAGTAGAAGAAACTGTCGATGAAATTCAACAAGATTAGATGCTAAAATCCTTTTTATGAATGATTCATTTTTATTAATATTACAAAATTAAAAACCATTAGTAACTTTATACATATAAAACCAGCTCATTATATTGTTGAGCTGGTTTTATTATTCTAAAATATAATTCGTAAACGAAATAATGTGTGGTGACAATGCACAATCAACAAACCGAACTATATACAAAATTTGGTTTGTTGATTGCGCATTGTTGAAATTATTTCAATAGTGTTATTTTTCTTATTGGTATTATGGATTGATGCTATAATACTTGTTAGGAGGTGAAGTGTTGATAACGCTGCTTTTAATTTGTCCTATATTATTTAGTTTTTTATATCAGCTATGTTTTGTAGAAAACCTGAAATTAAGTTATCTCACAACCCATTCAAGATGTGATTATTGTCGCAAAAAAATAACTATAATAGAAACAATACCAATTTTAAGCTTTATTTTTTTAAGAGGCACTTCAAGATGCTGTAATCGCAGAATAAGTGTTTTTTATCTGCTTGGGGAGTTTCTTTCTTTGGTTCCTGTATTTTACATGATTTATTTACCTCACAAACTAACGATTGATAACACTACTTTAATACTAATTTATTTATTCCTCCTCGTCTTTTCTATATTTGATATTAAGACATACACAGTTCCTTTGCATGTGGTAGTCGTTTTTGCTATTTGCATTTGTTTTATTACTCCAATTCATATCATGTCATTTTTCTTCGTAACGAGCTTGCTTCATATATTTTATTTACTATTTCATAATGCCATTGGCTATGGAGATATAATTATCTTTTCTTTGCTAGCTTTAGCTTTATCCTCTTCAGAGTTTTTAATCACACTTTTGTTTACATTTATCTGTGGTGGTGTTTTTGCTTTGCTCGTGTTACTTCTTTCTCGTAATGAAAGAGCAAGAATTCCACTTATTCCTTTTATTTATATAGCATTTAATATAATGCTTATAACATCTCAAAATTTAAACTTTGGAGGTTTTTAATAATGAAAATAAAAGAACTTGCCAATAATCAGAAACCTAGAGAAAGGTTGTTAAACAATGGACCTGCACATTTATCTGATGGTGAACTACTAGCCATTTTAATTAATACAGGTAGAAAAGGGTTTTCAAGTTTAGATATAGCTAATGAATTGTTAAAGTCAGTAGAAAGTTTAAAACAGTTAAAGGCATTATCCATCAATGATTTGAATAAAGTGAAGGGAATTGGTTTATATAAAGCATTGATACTAAAAGCTGCTTTTGAGCTAGGGGAACGCATGCATTCGGGTAGTTTAGATGAGAAGATACAAATTACTAGTCCTCAAGATGTTGCTAATTTTATGATGGGAAAAATGGAGCATTTAACTCAGGAAAAGTTTATTGTGTTATTTCTTAATTCTAAGAATGTTGTTATTAAGCAGAAAACAATATTTATTGGAACATTAAATTCATCAATCGTTCATCCTCGAGAAATATTTAGCGAAGCTATAAAATGTGCAAGTAATGCAATTGTGGTGCTTCACAATCATCCATCAGGTGATACTACACCGTCCAAAGAAGATATTAGGACAACTAATAGATTAAGAGAATGTGGAGAAATTCTCGGAATAGATTTACTAGACCATATTATTATTGGAGATCATACTTATATGAGTATGGTAGAGGACGGCTATTTTGATTAAAACATGATATACGAAGTTGCTTACATAAACGCATAGACTGATTAACGCATTATTATATTTTTATTGCATGCTTTAGTATTAATTTTGGCTTTCTGTACTCACTCAGTTACGGTATAATCAAGTTGATAATTAAGGAGGCGTTATCAAGTGGGAACGATATTATTGATTGGTTTGTTACTGCCGGTAGTTTATTTAATGCAATTAGTTAAAATTAAAAAACCTATTGATTTTAACAGTACTAAAAAAACAGTAGTTATTTCAATTGTAGGTGTCTTATTAACTACTATGCTATTCTTTATTTTTAGTACAAATCACACATCTTTTTGGCTATACTTAATAGGTGCATTGATTATAGCTGTTATATGGGCACTATTGTTGTGTGCTTGTTATTATTTTTATCAAGTGCTATCAAATAATGTTAAAAAATAACTATAATGTTTGTGAAACATTAGTTTTTATATTAAGGTTAGAAAATATCTTTGATTATGAAATACGTTTGATATCTCAATTTTCATAGATGTAACTATAGTTGAATGTTAAAAGACGGAGCAAGGAATCCATTTTTGATTCCTTGCTCCGTCTGAACGACCAAATTATAATATTACAAGTATATTTAAGTAATACTATACTCTGCTACTGGAATAATCTATATCTGTGATAACATGCATAGATTGTGTTATTTATATAAAATTAAAGTAATTATTAAAGTTTTCCATTATCCAAAGAATACCTTGATAACCTAGATATATACATAATACGATAATTCCAACGTATATTAAAAATCTTAAAATTGATAAACCTACTCTAAATAATAATATAACTAAGAGGACAAGTAGGATTATAGATATAATACTCATATTATATTTCACTCCCTTTGTACATAATTGTACTATGAAAAAAGCATGTATGCATCAGTCTATCGTTAACTTTTGAATACTACTACAGACTGATGATATTTAAATTAATTGATTTTATAATATAGGGTGAAATTATGGGAGGGTGGTTCATGCGGTTTATATTTAGTATTATTAAAAACTTTATAGCTATTATAGCAATTATAATCATTGTATTCTTCGCGTTGAAATATGCGCCGTTTTTAAAAGACCAGCAATGGAACCTAGTACATAATAATGAGCCACCTACAAGCAACACCCAATCAGAAGGTGATTTAACAGGTGGTCAACGTTATTCTGTAGAAGACAATGATATTTTAAAAAATGTCCCGCGCAGTCAGGCTAAAAATGTATTTGATTGGATAGATAAGAAAGAATTTATGTCTGTATCGGGAATTGGTAGAATGGGGTATAGCGATAAATATCTAGCAGGCCAACGTGGCGATGAATTTATAATTTATAAATTTGGTTCAGACTCCATTCGTGTTTATAAAACTGAAATAGAAATGGAGCAAGACCTAAATCAACTTGGGGAGCATATCGAACTACAGCCACCATCTAATTACGAGTAAGTGGTTTGAATTCTCAGCAAAAATGCGTTAGCCTTATATAAGTAAAAACGTAAAAGGTTGGTGTCTAATTATGAGTGAACAGTCTAAAGATAAAAAAGTAGATGAACAAGCAAAAGCACAAAATCTATTCGCACGTTGGCGTAAAGAGGAAACTTTATATAAAGAAGACGAAAAAGAGGCTGAAAAAGAAGCTGAAAAATCTGCTGAAACAGAAAAAAACGACGCAGAAGAAAAATAATTATATTTTTGCTGAAACTAATGGACGTTAAATTATTTCTAAGAAATGAATTTATTTGAATCAAAGCTGAAATTTAAAATTTTAGCGGATATTCAATGACTTGACGTTGACAAGTCTAAATTTAAAATTTGCAATAATCGAAAACGCAATTTCCATTCTAGTACTGTTGTAAAAAATATACCGAAAGCTGAGACATGATTTCATGTGTCAGCTTTTTTGCTTTTATACAAAACGTTAATATATATAGTTAATGATAAATAAACTTAAACTGTCTAAGGGCAAAAGCATGAGAATATAAATGGTAGGAAAAATAATAAAACTCACTATTTAACTAGCATAAATTTATTATCTTAGCAATTTTTCCTTTTTTAGTTAAAAACATATTTAATTTATATACATAATTTTGAATTTAAAAAATTGTAAAATCCAAGACTTTAGTACACTATTTACTTTGAAACTTGTTATAATACAAATTAACACTACATTTTATGTTTTAAAGTAGAATCTCAGCAATATTTGTTCTAGCTTTAATATATTAAATGAGTGGTTAGAATTTAATTTGTGAATAATAAGGTTACTACTTTATTTCGATCTATGAGTAATATAAAATAATATCAAGTAGTAAAATAGTCGGGTAATAGAGGTGTTTAGGTTGTCAAAGTTTTTTAAAAACAACAAGTTGATTGTTATTTTATGTGCAATCATTGTATTTATTGCCTTAATTGGTGTATCTTTACGTTCGCAATCACAATCACCAGTAGAACAATACGTAGGAGATTCAGTTGCATTCGGTCAAAAGGCGGTTAGTTATCCTGTTCATTTCGTAACAGGTTCAATCAATAACCTTTTTGCAAAAGATAGTTCAAAAGAGCAACAAAGCAAGGTTAAACAATTGGAAGCTGAAAACGAAAGACTGAAATCAGAAAACAAAAAGTATAAAAAAGAATTAGATATAGAAGATATATCTAAATTCGAACCAATTTCTAGTACGGTATTATCTAGAAATCCAGATCAATGGATGAATACACTAGTTATTAACCAGGGTGCTAAAGATGGTATAAAAAATAATATGGCTGTGATGACTTCAGAAGGATTGGTAGGTCGAATCTCTAAAGTAAATCAATTTTCCTCACAAGTTGATTTAATTTCAACAAACACACGCGCTAACCGTTTATCAGTAAATATTCAACATGATGATAAAAATGTATTTGGGTTAATCGATCATTATGATTCTAAAAATGAAGAACTTATTATTACTGATATTAATAATAAAGACAGTGTGAAAAAAGGAGATAAGGTTGTTACAAGTGGTTTAGCTGATCAATTACCAAGTAGTATATACATAGGTGAAGTTTCAAAAGTAGAAAATGATGAATATGGCTTATCAAAAGAAGTTAGAGTTAAAACAGCTGCTAATTTATCAGATTTAAATCATGTATATGTAGCTAAAAGAGACCCTAAGACAATACCGGATAATGAAAGTGGTGATAATTAATGCGTGCGTTATACTACTTTCTTATCGGTATTGTATTATTTTATATTGATACTGCAATTGGGTTAATTATACCAATGCAAATTGGCACGAAAGACATAATTTTTGTTCCACACTTGACTCTAATGTATTTACTAATAATATGTGTTCACAGAAGTTTTGGTGTAGCTATTATATTATCTACGGTGTTAGGCTTAATTACTGATTTATATTTTGGTAGTTTTTATGGCTTGTATTTATTTGGTTATATATTGTTCGTTGTAATACAAGACTTTTTCTTCAAAACATTTTATAGAGACTATACAATGTTATTCTTTATAGTATTATTAAGTACAATTTTCTTAGAAATTTATGTAGCTACTATTTATAGCATATTGGGATTGATAGCATTTAATTTATTTGATTTTGTGTTGTATAGATTAATACCTACATTGGTGCTTAATTTTATATTACTTACTATTTTCTATCCGATTATTACTAAATTCTTTAGAAAAGTGCAATTGAAGATTGACAGTAAGAAACCCTAATGCTAGAATGCAGTAGTTGAGTAGTTTTTAGCTACATACAACCGCTCGGATTTAGGTTAAAGAACATGTATGTCACCTAAATTTGGCGTGACTTAAATTATAGGAGGTGCAAAGTATGTTTGCTATTATTGAAACAGGTGGAAAACAAGTTAAAGTAGAAGAAGGACAAGAAATCTTTGTTGAGAAATTAGATGTTAACGAAGGTGACTCTTTCACATTTGACAAAGTATTATTTGTAGGTGGAGACGCAGTTAAAGTTGGTGCGCCAACTGTTGAAGGTGCTTCAGTTACTGCTACTGTTAAGAAACAAGGTCGCGGTAAGAAGATCACTGTATTCACATATAAACGTCGTAAAGACTCAAAACGTAAAAAAGGTCATCGTCAACCTTACACTAAATTAACAATCGACAAAATCAACGCATAATTATGATTACTGTTGATGTTACATTGAACGATGTCGGTCAAATCACTGATGTTATCATGGATGGCCATGCAGAACATGGCGAATATGGACATGATATAGTTTGTGCAGGTGCATCCGCAGTGCTTTTCGG
Source organism: Staphylococcus sp. AS1337 (assembly GCF_051408735.1). Lineage (NCBI taxonomy): Bacteria > Bacillati > Bacillota > Bacilli > Caryophanales > Staphylococcaceae > Staphylococcus > Staphylococcus sp. AS1337. The sequence goes on from NZ_JBOIHZ010000002.1 coordinate 161,216, forward strand.
AAGTGTTAATGCTATAATGGGATTAACAAATGAGAAGCCCGATATTGATTACAATGATGACGGTGGACATTTCCATATTAGAAGTGTTGATACTTCTAATGAACAAGCGCAATTAATTCTTCAAGCAATGTTAGTTTCGTTGCAAACCATTGAAGAAGAATATAAAGAAAATATCAGATTAAACTATAAGTGAGGTGCAATCATAATGTTAAAATTAAATTTACAGTTCTTCTCATCTAAAAAAGGACTTGGTTCTACAAAAAACGGACGTGACTCAGTTTCTAAACGTTTAGGAGCTAAACGTGCTGATGGTCAACACGTTACAGGTGGTTCAATCTTATTCCGCCAACGTGGTACTAAAATTTATCCTGGTGAAAATGTAGGTCGTGGTGGCGACGATACATTATTCGCTAAAATCGACGGCGTGGTTAAATTTGAACGCAAAGGTCGCGACAAAAAACAAGTTTCTGTTTACGCAGCAGCTGAGTAATTTGTCATCGTTAACACCAGAAGTGATCACTTCTGGTGTTTATTTTTTGTCTTTATTTTCTAGTTAATGAGATAATGATATAATATACAGAATGATATAAAAAAATAAATTTTAAGAAAAAGAGGTGAAATCATGTTTGTCGATCAAGTAAAAATATCACTTAAAGCAGGTGATGGTGGTAACGGTATAACAGCATATCGTAGAGAGAAATATGTTCCATTCGGTGGTCCAGCTGGCGGTGATGGTGGCGATGGTGCATCTATTATATTTGAAGTAGATGAAGGTTTGAGAACATTATTAGATTTTAGATACCAAACACATTTCAAGGCCAAAAGAGGCGATGCCGGGCAAAGTAGTAATATGCATGGTAAAAATGCGGAGGAACTCGTATTAAAAGTTCCACCTGGTACGATTATTAAAAGCGTTGAAACAGAAGAGGTTTTAGCTGATTTAGTTGAAAATGGTCAACGTGCAGTAGTGGCTAAAGGTGGTCGAGGCGGTCGAGGGAATTCACGTTTTGCATCTCCTAGAAACCCAGCACCAGATTTCAGTGAAAATGGTGAACCTGGTGAAGAAATTGACGTTACCTTAGAATTAAAATTGCTAGCTGATGTTGGGTTAGTAGGTTTCCCAAGTGTAGGTAAATCTACTTTATTATCTATTGTATCTAAAGCTAAACCTAAGATAGGTGCATACCATTTCACAACAATTAAACCTAATCTTGGTGTAGTTTCTACGAAGGATCAAAGAAGTTTTGTAATGGCGGACTTACCAGGATTAATAGAAGGTGCGTCTGAAGGTGTAGGATTAGGACATCAATTTTTAAAACACGTTGAACGTACAAAAGTAATAGTTCACATGGTAGATATGAGTGGATCTGAAGGTCGTGATCCTTATGAAGATTATAAAGTTATTAATGAGGAATTAAATGCCTACGAACATCGTTTAGAGGAGCGACCTCAAATTGTGGTTGCTAATAAAATGGATATGCCTAACGCAGAAGAGAATTTAGAAGCATTTAAAGAAGCTTTGAATGATGATTCTGTGCACATTATCCCACTTTCAACATTTATGCATGACCATATTGATGAACTGCTTTATGCTATAGCAGACAAATTAGAAGAAGTAAAAGACATTGACTTTAGTAAAGATGAAGAAGAAGATTTAGGTGTTAATAGAGTGATTTACAAACATACACCTAGTCAAGATAAATTCACAATTACACGTGATGATGATGCTGCATACGTTGTAAGCGGTAAAGCAATCGAAAGAATGTTCAAAATGACTGACTTTAATAGTGACCCTGCTGTACGTAGATTTGCGCGTCAAATGCGTTCTATGGGTATTGATGAAGCATTGAGAGCACGCGGATGTAAAAATGGAGATATTGTTAGAATCCTTGGTGGAGAATTTGAATTCGTTGAATAGGAGTGCTTGAAAATGGACAAAAAAGATTATAAAAAGTTTTACTTAATTCGCGAGGATGTATTACCAGAATCTGTTGTAAAAACCTTAAAAATTAAAGAAGTTTTAAAAAATGATCCGTCACTGTCCATATTTGAAGCAGTTAAACAATTCGATTTATCAAGAAGTGCTTTTTATAAATATAGAGATACAATATTCCCTATTGATGAAAAAATGGAGTCTACACGTGAATTTACATTAATATTATATGTGAATGATATCGTAGGGATGTTGGCAGAAGTTTTAAATACTTTATCAAGTTTAAGTTTGTCAGTATTAACAATTCATCAAAGTATACCAATGGAGAGTAGAGCAACGATTACACTTTCATTAGATGCTAAAGGTACAAATTTAGAAATTGATGATGTTATGGAAGCGTTGCGAGTTATTGATCACGTTTCTAAAGTAGAATTAATTAGTATGACAATATAAGGAAGTGTAACTATGTATGCATATATAAAGGGGACGTTAGCAGTTTTGAACCCTACACACGTGGTTGTAGAAGCCTCAGGTGTAGGATACGAAATTCAAACGCCCAATTCTTATCGTTTTCAAAAATTTATGGAACAAGAGGTTGTAATTCATACGTCATTAATAGTTAGAGAAGATGCTCAACTTCTTTATGGATTCATAAATCAAGAAGAAAAAGATATGTTTTTAAGCTTAATTAAAGTAACAGGTATTGGACCAAAATCTGCGTTAGCTATATTAGCTAGTAGTTCGCCTAATGAAGTTAAGATAGCTATAGAGAACGAAAATGATGCCTATTTAACAAAATTCCCTGGTATTGGTAAAAAAACAGCACGTCAAATCGTATTAGATCTTAAAGGAAAAGTTCAAATAAACGAAGTAGATAGTAGCCAAATATTAAATGTTGAAGCTTCACTTAGTGATAATACACCGATTATTAAAGAAGCACTCTTAGCATTGGAAGCGTTAGGATACTCAAAACGAGAGCTAACAAAAGTAGAAAAAGTATTAGCTAAAGACTCGTTCGAATCTGTAGATGATGCAGTTAAAAAAGGATTGCAATTATTGATATCATAATTACAAATAATATTTTAAAGGGGTGTAATCAATGGACGATAGAATGGTAGATCAATCTATACATGATGAGGAATCTTCATTTGAATTTTCATTGCGACCGACTAAATTACGTCAGTACATAGGTCAATCAACAATTAAATCGAATTTAGAGGTGTTTATAAAAGCAGCTAAAATTAGACAAGAGCCATTAGACCATGTGCTATTATTCGGCCCCCCTGGATTAGGTAAAACGACTTTGTCTAACATTATTGCAAATGAAATGGATGTTAACATTAGAACGATTTCCGGGCCTTCGATAGAAAGGCCAGGAGATTTAGCTGCAATTCTCTCTAGTTTACAACCTGGTGATGTTTTATTTATAGATGAAATTCATAGACTAAGCAGTGTGGTAGAAGAAGTTTTGTACCCAGCTATGGAAGATTTCTTTTTAGATATTGTTATAGGCAAAGGTGAAGAAGCGCGTAGTATACGTATAGACTTACCACCATTCACATTAATTGGTGCGACGACTCGTGCTGGTAGCTTGACGGCCCCATTGCGAGACAGGTTTGGTGTGCACCTCAGATTAGAATATTATAAAGAACATGAATTAAAAGAAATTATTGTGCGTACTGCAGAAGTACTTGGTACTTCAATTGATGAGGAAAGCGCTATAGAATTAGCGAAACGTAGTCGTGGTACACCTAGGGTAGCCAATAGGTTATTAAAGCGGGTTCGTGATTTTCAACAAGTCAATGATGACGAATTAATCTGTATTGCAACCACGAGAGCATCATTGCAATTGCTACAAGTTGATGATGAAGGATTGGATTACATTGATCATAAAATGATGAATTGTATTTTGGAGCAATATAAAGGTGGCCCTGTTGGGCTAGATACTATTGCTGTTTCGATTGGTGAAGAGCGGGTTACAATTGAAGATGTTTATGAGCCTTTTTTAATTCAGAAGGGTTTTATCGAACGTACGCCCCGTGGTCGTAAAGCGACACCTTATGCATTTGAGCATTTTAGTAAGAAGAATGAAAAGAGGGAATAAGTTTGGATATTGAAGCATTTGATTATCATTTGCCTGAATCATTAATTGCACAAACACCTCTGAAAAACAGAGATGAAAGTAGATTGCTAATTCTTGGCAGACAATCTGGTAATATTGAACATCAACAGTTTAAAAATGTTATTGATTATTTAGAAAGTGGGGACACCCTTGTATTAAATGATACGAGAGTAATGCCTGCAAGGCTATTCGGTTTAAAAGAAGAGACTGGTGCAAAAGTAGAAATGTTGATGCTTACTCAAATCGAGGGTGATGATTGGGAAGTGTTACTAAAACCAGCTAAAAGAATTAAAGTAGGCAACAGATTAACTTTCGGTGAAGGTAAAATTGTTGCCGAGTGCATAAAAGAGCTTGATCAAGGTGGTCGTATTATGAGACTGCATTATGATGGCATCTTACAAGAACGTTTAGATGAATTAGGCGAAATGCCTTTACCTCCTTATATTAAGGAACGTTTAGATGATCAAGAGCGCTATCAAACTGTATATGCAAAAGCATCGGGTTCTGCAGCGGCACCAACAGCAGGGCTCCATTTTACAGATGGATTATTAGCCAATATTAGAGATAAAGGTATTAATATTGCTTTTATCACATTACATGTAGGACTAGGAACATTTAGGCCAGTTAGTGTAGATAATATAGATGACCATGAAATGCATAGCGAATACTATCAAATGGATAGAGAAACTGCGGAACTATTAAATGAAACGAAAGATAATAGCCACCGTATTATATCGGTTGGTACAACATCTACAAGAACACTAGAAACAATTATGCAATCAAATGACAAATTTGTAGCACAAAGTGGTTGGACGGATATATTTATCTTCCCAGGATTTACTTTTAAAGCTATTGATGGATTGATTACAAATTTTCATTTGCCGAAATCTACGCTTGTAATGTTAGTTTCAGCTTTTAGTTCGAGAGATAATATTTTAAATGCTTATAATCAAGCAGTTTCTTCAGAATATAGATTCTTTAGCTTTGGAGATGCAATGTTAATTATTTAGGGAATGAAAGGAGCGTTTATATGCCAGCAGTCACGTATGAGCATATTAAAACTTGTAAACAGTCTGGTGCGAGATTAGGCATCGTGCACACACCACATGGCTCTTTTGAAACACCAATGTTTATGCCTGTTGGAACAAAAGCGACAGTAAAAACGATGAGTCCAGAAGAATTAAATCAAATGGAAACAAAAATCATTTTAGGAAACACATATCATTTGTGGTTACAACCAGGAAATGATATCATCAAAAAGAGTGGGGGATTACACCAGTTTATGAACTGGAAAGGTCCAATACTGACTGATTCGGGTGGTTTTCAAGTATTTAGTTTAAGTAATTTGAGGAAAATTAGTGAAAAAGGCGTAGAGTTCCGTCATCATACAAATGGTTCGAAATTGTTTTTGAGCCCAGAAAAAGCTATGCAGATACAAAATGATTTAGGTTCTGATATTATGATGGCTTTTGATGAATGTCCACCTATGCCTGCTGAATATAAATATGTGAAAGACTCAATTGAAAGAACAACGAGATGGGCAGAACGTTGCCTCAAAGCACATAAGAGACCCGATGATCAAGCCTTATTTGGAATTATACAAGGCGGAGAATATAAAGATCTAAGAAAACAAAGCGCTGAAGAATTAGTTGCTTTAGATTTTCCGGGATACGCAATTGGTGGTTTGTCTGTAGGTGAACCTAAGCCAGTTATGTATGATATGGTAAAGCATACTGAACAATTTATGCCGAAAGATAAACCACGTTATTTAATGGGTGTGGGTTCACCAGATGCATTAATAGAATGCAGTATCAGAGGTATGGATATGTTTGATTGTGTGTTACCAACACGTATTGCACGTAATGGTACTTGTATGACATCGCATGGTCGTGTGACTATTAAAAATGCTAAGTATGCAGAAGATTTAGGTCCGCTTGATGAAAACTGTGATTGTTATACTTGTAAAAATTATAGTAGAGCATACATAAGACATTTAATAAAAGCAGAAGAAACTTTTGGTATCCGTCTTACTACTTATCATAATTTACATTTCTTGCTTAAATTAATGGAAAATATCCGACAAGCAATTCGTGAAGATCGACTTCTTGATTTTAAAGAAGAATTCTTTGAACAGTATGGACTGAATGTTGAAAACCCAAAAAACTTTTAAAAAGGGAGAAATAAAATAATGCAATTTACTTCATTGATATTACCAATTTTATTATTAGTATTAATGTGGTTCTTCTTAATAAGACCACAACAGAAAAAGGCTAAAGAGCATCGTGAAATGATTAGCCAAGTTACTTCTGGCCAACGTGTAACAACTATCGGCGGTATCAAAGGTACTGTACGCAGTGTTGATGAAACTACAGTTGTATTAACTTTAAATGGTAATGGTACTGAAATCACTTTAGAAAAACCTGCTATCAAACAAGTTGATCCTTCATAATAAATAATGTATTGATACATGGGAATGTATTAATTTTGAAATAAACAAACCTTAGGGGATAATTCGCCTAAGGTTTGTTTATGTTTGCATAGTTATTTTTAGAAATAGCAGTGAAGTGAACTTTCAAACCGAATTTGGCTCTGTTATCAATTGATTTATTCAACATAATAAACACCACAACGGTTTAATTTATATATACTATAAACTTTTGTGTAATATTGGCAGTGATTTGGTTTGACTCCTTTGAGAAAAGCACTAGTAGAAGACTACAAGATAAGGCCGTGCACACGGAAAGCGTGCACAAAAAATGCCAACAAAGTCTGAGACAAACCAAATGCTAATTTTTAATATTTGGTTTATTTATTTAATTCTAATTAAATAAATTAAATAAATAAAATAAATGACATAACTTTATTTACTTAAAGGCCATTTTATTCAGGTCATGTTATACTTTAAGGTATATCTTACGCATCATATGCCTATATCTTTAAAACATTTAATACTAATAGATCCTATAATTGTAACGCTTACAATTAAATTTTCTAACAATATTTAATAGAGTTAGTTTTTACACAGGATGTAATATGTTAAGATATATAGGTCGTTTAGATAATTTAGCGTAGTTTAATAAAACTTGCAATAATTGATATTAGAAGCGTATTCTTAAAACATAAGCTTAGAATGAGGTGTTTAAGTGAAGAAAAGTAATCGAATAGTTGCGTTTATATTACTTGTAGTGCTCCTGTTTGCAGGCATGGGACTCACGTATAAGAGCGTAGTTAAGGATGTTAATCTTGGTCTTGATTTGCAAGGTGGATTTGAAGTCTTATACCAAGTAGATTCTTTACAAAAAGGTGATAAAATAGACGATAAAGCGGTAAAAGCTACGGCTAAAACGCTTGAAAATCGTGTAAACGTCTTAGGGGTTTCGGAACCTAAGATACAAGTAGAAGATAAAAATAGAATTCGCGTACAACTTGCCGGTGTTAAAAACCAATCACAAGCACGTGAGATATTATCTTCTCAAGCGAATTTAACAATTCGTGATGCTGATGATAATATCAAACTAACTGGTAAAGATATTCAGCAAGGATCTGCAAAACAAGAATTTAAACAAAATACGAATCAGCCAGCGGTTACATTTAAATTGAAAGATAGTGCTAAATTTAAAAAAGTAACTGAAGAAATTTCTAAAAAAGATGAAAATGTTATGGTCGTATGGCTAGATCATGAAAAAGGTGACACTTATCATAAAGAAATGAATAAGAAAGATCCTAAATATGTTTCTGCAGCTTCAGTTGATCAGCCAATAAACTCCGATAGCGTTGAAATTTCAGGTGGTTTTAATGGTGAAGAAGGCGTAGAAAAAGCAAAACAAATTGCAGATTTACTAAATTCTGGTTCACTACCAGTTGACTTGAATGAAATATATTCAAATTCTGTAGGGGCTCAATTTGGTCAAGATGCTTTAGATAAAACGGTATTTGCTGCTGCAATCGGTATTGCTGTTATTTATCTATTCATGTTAGGATTCTACCGTTTGCCTGGTTTAGTTGCTATAATTGCGTTAACAGCATATATTTACTTAACGTTATTAGCATTTAACTTTATTTCAGGAGTATTGACGCTCCCAGGTCTAGCAGCATTAGTACTAGGTGTTGGTATGGCTGTTGATGCTAATATAATCATGTATGAGCGGATAAAAGATGAACTGAAGATTGGACGTACACTTAAACAGGCATATAAAAAAGCGAATAAGAGCTCTTTCTTAACTATAGTAGATGCCCAGTTAACAACAGTAATTGCTGCTGCTGTACTATTTTTCTTTGGTGAAAGTTCAGTTAAAGGTTTCGCTACAATGTTATTATTAGGTATTTTAATGATATTTGTAACAGCTGTATTCCTATCAAGATGGTTGCTAACTTTACTTGTATCATCTAATTACTTTAAAAAATCAAATTGGTTGTTCGGTGTAAGTAAGAAAAATATTCATGATATTAACGATAAAAAAGAAATTCATGATTTGAAAACGCCATATGAACGCATTGACTTTATGAAACTTGCTAAACCATTGCTAGGACTAAGTGTACTTATAATCGCCGTAGGTGCAATTATTTTATTTGTATTTAAGTTAAACTTAGGTATTGATTTTACAAGTGGTACTCGGGTTGACTTTGAATCAGATAATAAAGTCACTGAAACTAAGGTTAAAAATACTTTAGAAGATAATGATTTTAGACCTAACCAAGTATCTTTAGGTGAAAATGGTAAAACGGCAACGGTTCAATTCAAAAAAGATTTATCTAAAGATCAAGTATCTAAAATACAGGGTACGATAGATGATCAATTTGGTCACAAACCAACTGTTAATACGGTTTCACCAGTAATAGGCCAAGAACTTGCTAAAAATGCTATGCTCGCATTACTATATGCTGCAGTCGGCATTATCATCTATATTACATTTAGATTCGAATGGCGCATGGGACTTTCATCTGTGCTCGCATTATTACATGATGCATTTATGATTGTCGCAGTGTTCAGTTTATTTAGATTAGAAGTAGATATTACATTTATAGCAGCTGTGTTAACAATTATTGGTTATTCAATAAATGACACTATTGTTACATTTGATAGAGTTAGAGAAAACTTACACAAAATAAAAGTAATTACTAAGAAATCTCAAATTGATGATATTGTTAATAGATCGATTCGTCAGACAATGACACGTTCTATTAACACAGTACTAACTGTAGTTATCGTAGTTATTGCATTATTGTTACTTGGTGCTCCAAGTATATTTAATTTCTCACTAGCATTATTAATCGGATTAATTACAGGCGTATTTTCTTCTGTATTTATCGCAGTACCGCTTTGGGGTATTATGAAGAAACGTCAACTTAAAAAATCTGATGATAATAAACTTGTAGTTTATAAAGAGAAAAAATCAAATGACGAAAAAATCTTAGTATAATTGAATATTAAATTTCAAAAGACCACAATTTTTGCAAATGCATTAATTGTGGTCTTTATCTGTTTAATTGTTTTGAGAGTATATGAATTGATATGTTATAAAATAGTGAATTTAAAATAGTATATGACAACTTTATTATCAAATAGTCGATTCAATCGATTCTATAAAAGAAACTACTTTTTATTTTGGTATATCTTTTGTATAATGACTTGTGGAAATGAGGGAGAATAGTATGATTAAATCAAAATATACTTGGGACGTTAATTTACCAGAATATGAAATTGCAGAAGCAGATTCTTCGGATTTAAAACTAACTCCTATTGTAAAAAAAATCCTAGAGAGTAAAGGATTAACAAATAAAAACACAATTAATAATCTCCTTAATGGCACACCTGAAATGCATGATCCAATGTTGATGAGCGATATGGATAAAGCAATAGCACGTATAAATTTTGCGATAGATCAGAATCAAAAGATTTTAGTTTATGGCGATTACGATGCAGATGGTGTTACCTCTACAACAATTTTAGTGAATACACTAAAAGAATTAGGTGCACATGTAGGTTGGTATATACCCAATCGTTTTTCAGAAGGCTATGGGCCTAATGAAATGGCTTTTAAAAATGCATATGAAGAAGGTATCTCTTTAATCATTACAGTCGATAATGGAATTCAAGGTCATGATGAAATTCAAATGGTTCAGGATTTAGGTGTTGATGTAATAGTAACCGATCACCATGAAATTGGTCGTACAATGCCAAACGCATATGCAATTGTTCATCCTATGCATCCAGAATTTGATTATCCATTTAAGTATTTATGTGGCGCAGGTGTCGCGTATAAATTGGCACAAAAATTATTGGACGAACCTCCAGCATATTTCTTAGGATTAGTTGCGATTGGAACAGTAGCAGATTTAGTATCATTGACAGATGAAAATAGAGCTTTAGTTCAAAAAGGATTGGAAGTATTAAACGATCATTGCCCAGCATCTATAAGAGCTGTATTAAGCCAAGCAGGTTACAGTGATAGTATTACGGAAGAAACAATTGGTTTTATTATAGGCCCAAGACTAAATGCGGTAGGTAGACTTGAAGATGCAGGACTTGCCGCAGAATTATTGATGACCGATTCAGATGAGGAAGCAGAATTTCTTGCGGAACAAGTGGAATTTTTTAATCAAGAACGTAAAGACATTGTATCTCAAATTACTGAAGAGGCGTTAGCAGCAGCGGAAATTCAAGTAAATCAAGGAGCGAAATTTCTACTTTTAGCTCAGTCTGATTGGCATGAAGGTGTATTAGGTATCGTTGCTTCCAAAATAGTAGAAACTTATAGTCTGCCAACTCTAATTTTAAATATAGATGAAGGGCAAGATCATGCTAAAGGTTCTGCACGTAGTATTGAACAAATGTCTATGTTTGAAATTTTGAATGCGCACACAGATTTAATAACAAAATTTGGTGGACATCATATGGCTGCAGGTATTACTATGCCAATTGAAAATATTGATTCGTTACGAAATGGTTTAAATGATTGGATGGAACAACTGGCAAGCACAACTTCATTGGAACCACGTAAAAAAGTTGACGTGAAAATTGATGAATCTGATATTACTATTAAAAATATTCAAGATATCCAAAGGTTACGTCCGTTCGGTACAGATTTTTCTAGCCCATGCTTTGAATTAGAAGATATTACAGTCAATCAAAGTAAAGCGATCGGTCAAGAAAGTAAGCATTTAAAGCTAGTTATGGGAGATAGTAAGTTACAAGCTATATTTTGGCAACATGGTCACTTAGTTAAGGAATTGGGTGAGCAACAGCCAATTAATGTAATAGGAACATTACAAATTAATGAATGGAATGGCTTCCAATCTCCTCAATTTATGATACAAGATTTAGCTAGTAATAATTTACAGATTTTAGATTATAGAAGTAAACGTAATATTAGTAGTTTTGAACAAGATAATAATGATGTCGCATATTTAATCCATAATAAGAATGAAAAATTAGGAGATAATTATTATTATTATGGGGAAACGATTTTACAACAATATGATAAGTATGTATTTCGTGATTTACCAACGTCTATTCAAGAAATTAAAGACACGCTTAAAACGATGAGTGTTTCACAAATTTATTTAGTTTTAAATCATGAGCAATCAATATACTTTGAGGGTATGCCAAAAATTGAAACATTCAAAAAATGTTTTAAAGCATTAGCAACGAAAGGTGAAACCAATTTAGCTAATGATGGAATGCAATTATGCCAGTTTTTAAATATACAGCCGAGTATGCTTAAATTTATCTTAAAAGTTTTTCTCGATTTAGAGTTTATAAAAGAGGAAAATGGTATAATTATGATGAACAGTGTTTCCACAAAGAGAGAAATTGAATCTAGTAAATATTATCAAGGTCGACTAAATAGAATAGAAGTTGAAAAAGTTCTATTATACGACGACTTTAGTAACTTAAAAAAATGGATTAAATCAGAGCTGATAGATAAATAGGAGGAAGTTTGCATGGATTTAAAACAATATGTGTCTGAGGTTGAAGATTGGCCAAAATCAGGCGTTAATTTTAAAGATATAACAACGATTATGGATAATGGTGAGGCATATGGTTATGCTACTGATCAAATCGTGGAATACGCTAAAGATAGAGATGTTGATGTTATCGTCGGGCCAGAAGCACGTGGATTTATCATTGGTTGCCCGGTAGCTTATTCAATGGGGATAGGTTTTGCTCCAGTAAGAAAAGAAGGTAAATTACCAAGAGAAGTAATTCGCTATGAATATGATTTGGAATATGGAACAAACGTACTTACAATGCATAAAGACGCTATTAAGCCAGGTCAACGTGTGTTAATCACAGATGACTTACTTGCGACAGGTGGAACTATAGAAGCGGCTATTAAACTTATAGAACAATTAGGCGGAATTGTGGTTGGTATTGCATTTATTATTGAACTTAAATATTTAAATGGAATAGAGAAAATAAAAGACTACGATGTTATGAGTTTAATCTCATATGATGAGTAATTATCTCAATTAAGTTAAAGGATTGAATTACCAACTTTACTTAAAATAAAAATGCATCTTCATTTTCTAAATGGGGATGTATTTTTTTAATTTAATTACGTTAAACAAAAAGTGGCCTGAGTCATCAATTATTTCTGGAAAAATAACTTTATTTTGTATTTACATGATAAAAATAAACCCATATTTTACTATTAGTATCGCATACTCATTTATTTCTTTATTAACATGTAGTATTATATAACTATTATACATAATTTGGCCGAATAACGTTAAAATACGTTACAATCATAATTAAGCAAAAATTAATTGAAGCTAACGAAATATAATACTGGGTATCTAATAGCGATTAATATTTAGTATAGGGGTGTCTTAAGTGAACAATGAATATCCATATAGTGCCGATGAAGTACTATCCAAAGCAAAATCATATTTATCTAAGGAAGAGTATGAATATGTGTTGAAAAGTTACCACATTGCCTATGAGGCACATGAAGGCCAATTTAGAAAAAATGGTTTACCGTATATTATGCATCCAATTCAAGTTGCGGGCATTTTGACTGAAATGCATTTAGATGGTCCAACCATTGTTGCAGGTTTTTTACACGATGTTATAGAAGATACACCTTATACATTTGATGATGTGAAGGGCATGTTTAATGAAGAAATTGCAGTTATCGTTGAGGGTGTAACTAAATTAAAAAAAGTGAAGTATCGTTCAAAAGAAGAACAACAAGCAGAAAATCATAGAAAATTATTTATAGCGATTGCTAAAGATGTGCGGGTAATCTTAGTTAAATTAGCAGACCGCTTACATAACATGAGAACATTGAAAGCAATGCCTAGAGAAAAGCAAATTCGAATTTCAAAAGAAACACTTGAAATTTATGCTCCTTTAGCACATAGATTAGGTATTAACACTATTAAATGGGAATTGGAAGATACTGCGCTGAGATATACAGATTCTGTCCAATATTTCAGAATAGTAAATCTTATGAAGAAGAAACGTAGCGAACGAGAAGAATACATTCAAAATGCTATTAACCAAATACAAAATGATTTGTCCAATATGCATATTATTGGCGACATAAACGGGCGTCCCAAGCATATTTATAGCATTTATAGAAAAATGGTTAAACAAAAAAAACAATTTGATCAAATCTTTGATTTATTAGCAATTAGAGTTATTGTTAATTCAATTAACGATTGCTATGCTGTTTTAGGCCTTGTTCATACATTGTGGAAACCGATGCCTGGAAGGTTTAAGGACTATATTGCCATGCCGAAACAAAATATGTATCAATCTTTACATACTACTGTAGTAGGTCCTAATGGTGATCCACTAGAAATCCAAATTAGAACTTATGAAATGCACGAGATAGCAGAGCATGGTGTGGCAGCACACTGGGCGTATAAAGAAGGCAAAAAAGTTACTGAAAAATCTCAAAGTTTCAATAAAAAATTAAATTGGATCAAAGAGTTAGCTGAAACCGATAATACTACTTCTGATGCAGAAGAATTTATGGAAACTCTAAAATTTGACTTACAAAGTGATAAAGTTTATGCCTTTACGCCTGAAAGTGATGTCATTGAATTACCATATGGTGCAGTACCAATTGATTTTGCTTATGCAGTTCACAGTGAAGTTGGTAATAAAATGATTGGTTCAAAAGTAAATGGCAAAATTGAACCAATCGACTATGTGTTACAAACAGGAGATATTGTTGAAATAAGAACAAGTAAACATTCATATGGCCCTAGTCGTGATTGGTTGAAAATAGTAAAATCATCAAGTGCTAAGAGTAAAATTAGAAGTTTCTTCAAAAAACAAGATCGTTCTTCAAACATTGAAAAAGGTAAATTTATGGTTGAGGCTGAAATTAAAGATCAAGGTTTTAGAGTGGATGCAGTCTTAACAGACGAAAATATAGAAATTGTCAACAATAAATACAATTTTGCTAATGAAGATGATTTGTTTGCTGCAGTAGGTTTTGGTGGTGTGACAGCGTTGCAGATTGTTAATAAATTGACTGAAAAGCAACGTATTTTAGATAAACAAAAAGCATTAAATGAAGCTCAAGAGATAACTAAATCAGTGCCTATTAAAGAGGATATAACGACTGATAGTGGCGTCTATGTTGAAGGTATTGAAAATGTTTTAATTAGATTATCAAAATGTTGTAATCCAATCCCTGGTGATGATATTGTAGGATATATCACAAAAGGCCATGGTATAAAAGTGCATCGTACAGATTGTCCAAATATAAAAAATGAAAATGAACGTCTGATTCATGTAGAGTGGGTACGTTCTAAAGATTCGACCCAACGTTATCAAGTAGATTTAGAAGTTACTGCATATGATCGAAACGGTCTGTTAAATGAAGTATTACAAGCAGTTAATTCAACACAAAGTAATCTAGTAAAAGTATCTGGACGCTCTGATATTGATAAGAATGCAGTAATTAATATCAGTGTAATGGTTAAAAATGTAAATGAAGTATATCAAGTTGTAGATAAAATTAAGCAACTTGGAGATGTGTATACAGTAACAAGAGTTTGGAATTAGAGGTGTAACTAAATGAGAATAGTAGTCCAGAGAGTCAAAGAAGCATCAGTTTCAAATGATTCTATTGAAAACAAAATAAATAAAGGCTACTGTTTGCTTGTGGGTGTTGGTAAAACTTCAACAGAAGCAGATATAGCTACATTAGCTAAAAAAATCCTCAATGCAAGACTATTTGAGGATGAGGATGGAAAATTAAACTTAAACCTTCAACAAATTGGTGGAGAGATTTTATCTATTTCTCAATTTACACTTTATGCAGATGTTAGAAAAGGTAATAGACCTGGGTTTACCAAATCCATGCCTCCAGAACGTGCTAATGAATTATATGAAAAATTAAATGAAACACTCCGTTCTTATGGAATAAATGTGTTGACAGGTGAATTTGGAACAGACATGTTAGTTAATATTGCCAATGATGGACCTGTAACAATTATTTATGAAAGTCAGGATGGCAAAATCATATGAAAAAAATCAATACTTGGCTAGAAAAAAATAAACTTAAAAATTTCCCCGCGCTAATTGTCATTGTAACATTTGTTGTCTTTATCATTATGATTATCTCTTTCTTAAATCATAATGATGAGAATAGTAGTAGTATCTATGTTACTGAAGATGCAGAACTAAGAACTGGTCCAAGCTCAGCTTATCCAGTTATTAATAACATCGATAAAGGACAAAACTTCCAAAAAATAGGTAAGACAGGTAAGTGGATAGAAGTAGAATCTTCTAACAAGAAGGAAAAAGGTTGGGTAGCAGGATGGCATACGAATTTAGATATTGAAGCAGATGCTAACCATAATACCAAACCCTTAAAAGATAAAACGATAGTACTTGATCCTGGTCACGGTGGTAGTGACCAGGGAGCTTCAAGTAATACAAATAAAAAAAGTATCGAAAAAGTATATACTTTAAAAACTGCTAAAGAACTAAAATCACTTTTGGAAAAAGAAGGTGCTACGGTTAACATGACTCGTGAGAGCGATGAATACGTTAGCCTTGATGAGCGAAACATAAAAGGTGATGCTTATATTAGTATACATAATGACTCATTAAAGTCATCTAAAGCAAACGGCAGCACAGTCTATTGGTTCAAAGATAATCAAAAGGCGTTAGCCGAAACATTAAGTGCCAGTTTGCAAAAGAGAGCATTACTGACAAATAAAGGCGCTAGACAGGAAAATTTCCAAGTATTGAGACAGACAGATGTACCAGCTGTATTATTAGAATTAGGTTATATTAGTAATCCTACTGATGAAGATATGATTACGGATCAATTGCACAGGCATATACTTGAAAAAGCAGTTGTCGATGGCTTGCGTGCATATTTTTCAGAATAAAAAGGTTGCATAATTCTCATAAACTGGTTATTATTAAATATGAATTCTATATTAAAACCGATATGATTCTTGAATTTTCTTTACGAAATGGTAGCAAAATTTGCGAAGAGACATAATTCCTGGCTGAAAAATTATGCATAGTAGTTTTGAAAAATTGAACACAAGAATAGGTGCTTT
The DNA here is from genome assembly GCF_051408735.1 of Staphylococcus sp. AS1337. NCBI lineage: Bacteria > Bacillati > Bacillota > Bacilli > Caryophanales > Staphylococcaceae > Staphylococcus > Staphylococcus sp. AS1337. The sequence goes on from NZ_JBOIHZ010000002.1 coordinate 177,811, forward strand.
TATAAAAGCCGTTTAGAGAGCGTTATTCGTATGAAGTGGATTATAAATCTAACGTTTATAATCAATTAGGGTGGCAACACGGAAATTCGTCCCTTGTATGACTTATTAGTCATGCAAGGGTTTTTTTATTGCATAAAAGGAGAGATTCTATGATAAATATACCTAGAGGGACGCAAGATATTTTACCAGACGAAACAAAAAGATGGCGTTTTATTGAATCAAGGTTAGATGAGTTAATGGAAGTTTATAATTATCAAGAAATTCGTACACCAATTTTTGAAAGCACGGAATTGTTTGCACGTGGAGTAGGTGATTCGACGGACGTAGTCCAAAAGGAAATGTATACGTTTAAAGATAAAGGAGACCGTAGTATTACTCTACGCCCAGAAGGCACAGCAGCGGTAGTACGTTCTTATATTGAAAATAAGATGCAAGGTTTGCCTAATCAACCAATTAAATTATATTACAATGGACCAATGTTTAGATATGAACGTAAACAAAAAGGGCGTTATCGCCAATTCACACAATTTGGTGTTGAAGCAATTGGTGCTGAAGATCCAGGCATAGATGCTGAAATTTTAGCGATGGCAATGCACATTTATCAATCATTTGGATTGAAGCATTTAAAATTAGTGATTAATAGTATCGGTGACATTGAATCACGTCGTGAATACAATGATGCACTAGTTAGACATTTTGAACCTGTAATTGATGATTTCTGTAATGACTGTAAGGCGCGTTTACACACAAATCCAATGAGGATATTAGATTGTAAAGTTGATAAAGACAAAGAAGCTATTAAAACTGCTCCTAGAATCACTGACTTTTTAAATGAACAATCTCAAAAATATTATGCTGACGTTAAGCAACATTTAGATGATTTAGGTGTACCTTATGTAGAAGATCCTAACTTGGTTCGAGGTTTAGATTATTATACGCATACAGCATTTGAATTAATGATTGATAATCCAAATTATGATGGTGCGATTACAACATTATGTGGTGGTGGTCGCTACAATGGTTTACTAGAATTGTTAGAAGGACCAAGTCAAACGGGTATTGGGTTTGCGTTAAGTATAGAAAGATTATTACTAGCTTTAGATGAAGAGAAAATCGAACTTGACGTTGATCATGATTTTGATTTATTTATCGTAACTATGGGTGAAGAAGCAGATCGTTATGCCGTGAAATTACTTAATGATTTACGTAGAAAGGGCATTAAAGCCGACAAAGATTATTTACAACGTAAAGTTAAAGGGCAAATGAAACAAGCTGATAGATTAAAAGCAAACTATACTATTGTTATAGGTGAGCAAGAATTAGAAGATAATAAAATAAATATTAAAAATATGCAATCAGGTGAAAGTGAAACTATTCGTTTAGATGCAATTATAAATTATTTTAAAAACTAAGGAGAAGATATCATGAGTAAGCGTACAACATACTGTGGTTTAGTAACTGAATCATTATTAGACCAAGAAGTAATATTAAAAGGTTGGGTACACAACCGTAGAGACTTAGGCGGTCTGATTTTTGTTGATTTAAGAGACCGTGAAGGATATGTACAAGTCGTATTTAATCCTGGTTTTTCTGAAGAAGCATTAAAAATAGCTGAGACAGTGAGATCTGAATATGTAGTTCAAGTCAAAGGTATCGTCAAAAAACGTGATCCTCAAACTGTGAATCCAAAAATTGCTACAGGTCAAGTAGAAGTACAAGTTTCAGAAATTGAAATTATAAACAAAGCAGAAACACCTCCATTTGCATTGAATGAAGAGAATCAAAACGTTGATGAAAATATCAGGTTAAAATATAGATATCTAGATTTAAGACGTCAAGAATTAGCACAAACATTTAAAATGAGACACCAAACTACACGTTCAATCAGACAATACTTAGATAAAGAAGGCTTTTTCGATATTGAAACTCCAGTATTAACTAAGTCAACACCTGAAGGGGCACGTGACTATCTGGTACCTTCACGTGTGCATGACGGTGAATTCTATGCATTACCACAATCACCACAACTATTTAAACAATTATTAATGATAGGCGGTTTCGATAAATATTATCAAATCGTAAAATGTTTCCGTGATGAAGACTTACGTGCTGATCGTCAACCTGAATTTACACAAGTCGATATTGAAATGAGCTTTGTAGATCAAGAAGACGTTATGGAAATGGGAGAAGAAATGCTCCAAAATGTAGTCAAAGATGTAAAAGATGTCGAAGTTCCAAGACCTTTCCCTAGAATGACATATGGTGAAGCAATGCAACGCTTTGGTTCAGATAAACCAGATACACGTTTCGGTATGGAATTGGTAGACGTATCAGAATTAGGAGAAATCATGGATTTCAAAGTGTTTAAAGATGCTGTGACTAATAATGGTCAAGTTAAAGCGATAGTTGCAAAAGGTGCGTCAGATCAATACACAAGAAAAGATATTGATGGTTTAACTGAATTTGTAAATATTTATGGTGCTAAAGGTTTAGCATGGGTAAAAGTCGTTGATGAAGGTGTGAATGGTCCAATTGCTAAATTCTTTGAAGCAGACCATGTTGCTAAACTACAAACATTAACTGAAGCAGAGCCAGGTGACTTAGTATTATTTGTAGCGGATAAACCAAGTGTAGTTGCACAAAGTTTAGGTGCGTTACGTCTTAAGTTAGCTAGAGAGTTAGATTTAATTGATGAATCTAAATTAAACTTCCTATGGGTAACAGATTGGCCCCTACTAGAATATGATGAAGACTTGAAACGTTATACTGCGGCTCATCACCCATTTACTGCACCAAAACAAGAAGATATCGCTAAATTAGACACTGAACCTGAAAATGCACAAGCTAATGCTTATGACATTGTATTAAATGGTTATGAATTAGGTGGCGGATCTATCAGAATTCATAATGGTGATTTACAGTCTAAAATGTTTGAAGTATTAGGATTTACCGAAGAACAGACGCAAGAACAATTTGGTTTCTTGCTAGATGCATTCAAATATGGTGCGCCACCACATGGCGGTATCGCACTTGGATTAGACCGTCTAGTAATGTTATTAACAGGTCGTACAAACTTACGTGATACAATTGCGTTTCCTAAAACAGCTTCAGCTACATGTTTATTAACAAATGCACCAAGTGAAGTTTCTGAAAATCAATTAGAAGAATTGTCATTACGTATTAGGCATTAATTTTTGTTATAAGCTTTTATTCTTGCTAATTTCAAATATTGTGTTATTATTAATCCCATAAGATAGTCATCTGTAGTGTTCGTATGTTTGCTTTATATTTGGGCCTAACACTCTTTGATCCGGGAGCCCAATGGGTTTTCTTGCAGCGCACACGCCTCACTAGGAGGACTTGCAAAACAAGAAACAGGGCACCCACCTGTTTTAAGCAGGCCGAATGATCAAGCATTTTATAACTACGGCACTTATGGACTCTATCGGTACGCAAGACTTCGGTCTTGCGTATTTTTTTGATATAAAATGCAAAACTTGATATTTTTAATTAAATTGAAATAAAATAAATATATCAAATTCAATAAGAGAAAAAATTTCAAATGTACAAATTATATTTAATTGCTCTTATTATTAAGGAGAATGGCATGAAACATCAATTTTCAAGAAATGAATTGGCTTATGGCCAAGAAGGTTTAGAATTATTAAAACAAAAAACTGTGGTGATTTTAGGCGTTGGAGGAGTCGGCTCATTTGCTGCCGAAGCTCTAGCACGTACTAATATTGGACATATCATTTTAATAGATAAAGACGATGTAGACATCACTAATGTGAATCGTCAATTACATGCATTAACAACTACTGTTGGACAAAGTAAAGTTACTTTGATGGAAGAACGTATAAAATTGATTAATCCTGAGTGCAAAGTAACTTCATTACATATGTTTTATACAGAAGAAACATATGAAGCTTTGTTCAATAATTATGATATTGACTACTTTGTTGATGCAAGTGATACTATCATGTATAAAGTGCATTTAATGAAAGAATGCTTGGAAAGAGGCATATCTGTTATTTCCAGTATGGGCGCTGCAAATAAAACAGATCCGACACGGTTTAAGATTGTTGATATTTCTGAAACGTATATGGATCCAATGGCTAAAATTATTCGTCGTAAATTGAAAAAACTTGGGATATATAAAGGAATCCCTGTCGTATTTTCAGATGAAAGTCCCATAGTAATAAGAGAAGATGTTAAAGATACTGTAGGTGATGCAAACGCACCAACGAGAAAAGGTCAAATCCCACCGTCTTCTAACGCATTTGTCCCAAGTGTAGTTGGTTTGATTAGCGCCAGCTATGTTGTTAATGATATTTTAAAAGATATACCTGTATCACGTATTAAAGATAAAATGTAAAGTCATACCTAGTATGCAGTTATCAAATATTTTATATTTAAAAAACAGAGGTTGAGATGTAATAATCTCAATCTCTGTTTTTCTAATTTAAATCTAGAGTTTTTATTATTTTTGTTGTGCTTGGGTGATGTTTTCATAAACCGATTTGAATTGTTGTTCACTTTTAGAAGTCGTTTTCGGTTCATAATAAATTCTACTTTTTAGTTTATCAGGTAGATATTGTTGAGGAATAAATCCACTGTCATAACTGTGAGGGTACTTATAACCAATAGCACGTCCTAGTTCTTTAGCTCCAGCATAATGACCATCTTTTAAATGATCAGGAATTTGTCCTATACGCCCTTTGCGTATATCAGAAAGAGCAGCATCAATAGCAGCGATCCCCGAATTAGACTTAGGTGATAAGCAGAGTTCAATAACAGCCTGGCTTAAGGGTATTCTAGCTTCAGGAAAGCCTAAACGTTCAGCTGATTCAATAGCGGCTAATGTGCGTTGTCCCGCATTAGGGGATGCAAGACCTACATCTTCATAACTTATTACTAACAATCTCCTAACGATTGTAGGTAAGTCGCCAGCTTCAATTAAGCGCGCTAAATAATGAAGTGCAGCATTTACATCACTACCGCGAATTGATTTTTGAAATGCACTCATCACATCATAATGCATGTCACCATCTTTATCACTTACAAATGCTCCTTTTTGTAAACAATCTTTAGCATCTTGTAAGGTGATGTGACGTTGATTATCCGTTATGTCTGAACTTAAAACTGCTAATTCTAGTGCATTTAAAGCACTTCTCACGTCACCTTGACTTTGAGTTGTAAAATAAGTCATCGCGTCTTCGTCTACAATCGGATTATAGCTTGCTAAACCACGTTCTTCGTCATTTAGAGCTCTATTCAATGAAGTTTTGATGTCATCTTCATCTAATGGATAAAGTTCAAATATTTGAGCTCTAGAACGGATGGCAGGGTTTATTGCGTGATATGGATTTGATGTCGTAGCCCCAATAAGAACAATTTTTCCATCTTCCAAATGTGGTAATAGGAAATCTTGTTTAGCTTTGTCTAAACGATGAATTTCATCTAATAATAAAATAACTTGCCCAGACATTTTAGCTTCTTCAACTATAAGTTGCATGTCTTTTTTTGTATTTGTAACTGCATTTAATTGACGAAATTTAAATTGAGTACTTCCTGATATAGCTTTAGCAATACTTGTTTTACCGATACCAGGTGGTCCATAAAAAATCATTGAGGATAATCTTTTTGTTTCTACCATCCTTCTGATAATGCCTTTTGGACCAACTAAATGCCCTTGAGATATAATCTCATCAATGTTGCTTGGTCGCATTCTTGAAGCTAGTGGTTCGTTTAACACAATGTTTCACACCTTTCTAATTCTATATTAACGTAAAAAGTGATAGAATGTTATTATATAGTATTCGAATTAAGTGAGGTAATATAATGAAAATTTCAACTAAAGGAAGATATGGGTTAACACTAATGATATCTCTTGCTAAAAAAGAAGGCCAAGGGTGTGTTTCTTTAAAATCTATTGCGGAAGAAAATAATTTGAGCGATCTGTATTTAGAGCAATTAGTCGGTCCATTGAGAAATGCCGGATTAATTCGAAGTGTTCGTGGTGCAAAAGGCGGTTACCAGTTAAGAGTACCATCTGAAGAGATAACAGCGGGTGATATTATTCGTTTATTAGAAGGTCCAATTACATTCGTTGAAAGTATTGATTCAGAACCACCTGCTCAAAAACAACTTTGGATTAGAATGAGAGACGCAGTAAGAGATGTGCTAGATAACACATCATTAAAATATTTAGCAGAATATAAAGATACAAATAATCTAGATGGGTATATGTTCTATATCTAAATTATACAGAAGTATCATTTTACATTAATGATATAATAATTTTGGAAAATATTTATTAATCTATGTTTGAGATGTTTATTTATTAAAATTAGTGGTAAGTACAATATATACATCATTAAGGAGGTAATTTACATGGCAGACGAAAACAAAGTAGAACAAGCAAAAGGTAACGTGAAAGAAACATTAGGTAACGTTACTGATAATAAAGATTTAGAAAACGAAGGTAAAGAAGATAAAACTTCTGGTAAAGCTAAAGAATTTGTAGAAAATGCAAAAGATAAAGCTAATGATGTTATCGATAAATTTAAAAAATAACCTATAGTTTATGACTAATAAAGGAGAGATTTTAAATGGCGGAAAACTTTTTAGATAAAGCAAAAGAAGCTGCAAAAAATGTATCAGATAAATTAAAAGATACAGACAATGAAAAAGCAAAACAAGCATCTGAACAAATCGATAAATTCGCTGGTGGCAGTGAGAACGATAAAAAAAATGACAAAAATGACGATAGAAAATAATATTTGTTGTAAAAAATATTATTATGAAGAGGGGTTAGGACAAAATGTTGTCTTGGCCCTTTTTATTTGCAATTAAAAAATATTATAAATAATGCCTACTAACATCGGATAAGAACTAGACTTAAGCTTTCCATTGTTTAGTAGGCATTAATTTTTATGATAGATTTTGACAAAGTGCGAAGGCAATAATATAGAATATGGCATTCTAGTATTAACGACCCAAATTTTATATTTCGTATATTCACTTACTTAACTACTATTTTGATGAATATTAAACATTGAATTGTGAAAAGTCTGTACTTATTTAATAAATTATATCTCTTCGACAATTGTTTTCAGTTTTTTATAAGAATCTAACTGTGCGTCTTGATCATAAATATAACTAATCGCCATCAGTTCATCTATTTCACCGTGTTCTTTGATAAAGTCTTGAATTTTAACTTTAACTGTCTCTTTAGATCCGATTAAGGATTGTTGCATTCTTTGTTTTGCAATTTCATATTCTGTAGGCGTTAAGAGCCCTTTTAAATCATCAGTTGGTGGTTGTACAGGTTGCATTCTGCCTCTAGTGATGCTCACCATTACTTGTGCTTGCGTAGTTGCTAAGTATTCTGCTTGTTCATCTGTATCTGCAACAATTGCATTAAGGCAAACAATAACATAAGGTTTGTCTAGTACGTCAGATGGCTCAAATAGTTCTTTATATATTTGAATCGCATCTTTCATTTGTTGCGGTGCAAAGTGGCCAGCAAAGACATATGGTAGGCCTTTACGTGCGGCTAAATGCGCTGAATCTGTAGAAGAACCAAGTATATAAAGTGGTACTTGCTTATTAACAGCTGGATAGGCACGTACATATCCTTGCTGATTAGCTGGGCCAAAGTAAGTTGAAAGTTGTTCAACTTCTTCAGGGAATTCATAAACGCCGTTATGTTGATCTCTACGTAAAGCGCTAGCAGTCATCATGTCTGTACCTGGCGCGCGTCCTAACCCAAGGTCTACACGGTTTGGGAAAACAGTTTCCATTGTTCCGAATTGTTCTGCAACAACTAATGGTGCATGATTTGGTAACATAATACCACCAGAACCGACACGTATTTTTGAGGTATGTTCTAGTGTGTGCTGAATTAATAATGCAGTTGCCGAACTAACTAGATTAGGAGCGTTGTGGTGTTCAGCTATCCAATAACGTTCGAATTCAAGTGCTTCTAAATCTTGCGCAAGTTTAACCATATCTTTGATTGCTGCTTGATCATCTTGACCTTCGCGAATTGGTACTAAGTTAAGCGCAGATAATTTTAAATTGTTCATTTTATATCGTAATCCTCCTTGAGCTTGTTAATACAAAGTAGTATAACAGGCGATTTAAAACTTGCGTAAGAAATTGCTCATTGTTATACTTGTATGAAATTAAAACGTTAGGTGGCTTAATTAAGACAATGGATAAATCTCATAAGGAATATACAAACCAATTAAATTTAAATAAAAGTTATGGGATATGACCCTGTCTAAATTACGTGAAAATACTTAAGCAACCACATACAAAGTAATATATAACACGGTAAAGATATGTCATGTCCTAAAAGTGGGGGAATTGATATGTCTTTTTATTATGAACAAAAACCATTTGAACAGTATGGACGAATACTGATTGATAAGGTGCTAATTGAGATAGAAGAAGGAGAACATGTTGCATTTTTAGGAGACAATGGTGTTGGAAAATCAACACTCTTGCATGCGCTTAAGGATACTTATAAAGAAAGCGCATATTTAATGGAACAAGATATGACTGATTATTATGAGATGACAGCAATGGATTTTATCCTATTTATAAAACCACAATTAGCTCAATTGAAAAAAGAAATACTATATAATTATGAAAAAATAAGTGATTACGTTGCATTGGAAGGCTATGAATTTGAACAAGAAATCATTACGCAAGCAAAATTATTTGATTTAACGGAAATCGACTTAGATAAAAAGGTTGCGTCGCTTAGCGGAGGACAGCAAACACGTGTAGCGATATTAAAAGCATTCTTATCAAAAAAATCGTTAATATTACTTGATGAACCTACTAATCATCTTGATATGACAATGCTAGATAATTTGATAACGAATATAAATAAATCTAAACAGACTATCGTTTTTGTGTCTCATCACAGAGGTTTCATCAATCAAACGGCATCACACATTTATCAAATAACACGTGACGGAACGAGAAAATTTCAAGGTAATTATGATCATTATAAACAAGTTGTAGATTTGGCTCATCAATCACAAGTCAACGCTTATGAAAAACAACAAAAAGAAGTCAAAGCACTTGAAGCGACTATTAGACGAGTGAATGAATGGCATTCAGCATCACAAAAATCAACTAGTGTGCGCGACCCAATACAACAAAAAAGGTTAAGTAAATTAGCTCAAAAAGCTAAAGTAAAGGAATCACAACTAAAACAAAAGATTAATGAAAAACAAATTGAAGCACCCGAAAATGATAATAGGGATTTTCATTTTAATGAGCAAACGCGTTTACGAAAGCGTAGCTTAATTAGATTTGAAAATGTTAGTATAACTATAAACCAACAGGAAATTTATAGGAATGCTAACTTTGAAATGAAAAATAAAGAAAATATACTTTTAACGGGTCCGAATGGTAGTGGCAAATCATTATTTATCGCAATGATTAAACAAGACATAAAACCGGATAAAGGTGATATATATATTACGCCATCGCTTAAAATGGCTAGTTTTGACCAGCAAAATAACAACTTGAATTTTAACAGCAGTCCATTAGACATGGTGATGGCATTGGACAGTGTGACTCGTAGTGAAGCGCAAACGATTTTAGCTTCTTTTGATTTTAATAAGGAAAAAATTAATCAACCTATCGCATTTTTATCCATGGGTGAGAAAAGTAGATTGCAGTTTGTATTATTATATTTCTCTAACCCACATCTTCTTATTTTAGATGAACCAACCAATTATTTTGATATAGCTACGCAAGATTTAATATTAAAAATGATTGAAAGTTTTCAAGGTCAAGTACTTATCGTTACACATGATCAGTATTTACAATCAAAAATCATTGCTACACACTGGCACATCACTAATAAGCGATTGCAAAATATGTCATTGAATAGTAAACGATCATCAGATATCAAAGACACTATGAAATTATTAGAGGATTTTAAAGATATTGATGAAAATGGTCATTTTGAAACAGACAACTAGAAAAATTAATTATATGGTGCTATCATTGGAACATTGATAAAAAATTAAGGAGTGTCAAGCATGGAAGTATACGCAGATTATGCTGCTACAACACCAGTTAAGCAAGAAGTAATTGATAAAATGATGGATATTTATTCTGTTCATTATGGTAATCCGTCTTCCATTCACAGTATAGGAAGAGATGCACGAAAGTATTTAGATGAAGCACGTCGTACAATTGCATCTTCTTTTAACGCAAAACCAAGTGAAGTGATTTTTACAAGCGGTGCGACAGAATCTAATAACACTGCTATTAAAGGGATGGCTTATGACCAAATGCACAGAGGAAAACATATTATCACTTCCAAAATTGAGCACCATTCTGTACTCCATGTATTTGAGCAACTAGAAAAAGAAGGCTTTGAAGTCACATATTTAGATGTTGATAAACAAGGCATAATCAACCTTCAGCAATTAGAAAATGCTATTACAGAACAGACGATTTTAGTTTCAATCATGTTTGTTAATAATGAAGTAGGTACTGTCGAACCAATGTACGATATTGAAGAAATTGTTGGTAAATCTAATGCACTGTTTCATGTTGATGCAGTACAAGCGATTGGTCATTTAGAAATAGATTTTCATGAATTTGATATTGATGCTATGAGTATTACTGCACATAAATTTGGTGGTCCTAAAGGTGTTGGAATACTACTACTAAAAGAAGGCACTTCATTAAAATATCAACAATTAGGTGGAGAACAAGAGGCTAAACGTAGAGCTGGAACTGAAAATTTACCACAAATTGTTGGATTAGCTGAAGCTGTTACGCTTGCAAACCAATATAGAGACGAAAACAATGTCCATTTAATGAATCTTAAAAATTTATTCTTGGTTTCATTACAAGAACGCTCAATCCCATTTGAATTAAATGGTTCTATGACAGATTCAACTGGTCACATTGTAAATTTATATTTACCATTTATAGATGTAGAAACAATGCTAACTTTATTAGATTTATCCAATATATATGTTTCATCAGGTTCAGCTTGTACTGCAGGGACTACAACACCATCACATGTATTACAAGCAATGTATGATGAAGAAAATAATCGAGCAAAACATTCGGTAAGATTTAGTTTTAATGAACAAACAACTGAACAAGAAATAAAATATATAGCTACAGAAATTCATAAAATTTATCATAAATTTAAGGAGGACGTGTAAGTGTCAAATAAAGATACACGAGTTGTTGTCGGGATGTCTGGTGGCGTAGATAGTTCCGTTACAGCACATTTGTTAAAAGAACAAGGTTATGATGTCATAGGTATATTCATGAAAAATTGGGATGATACAGATGAAAATGGCGTATGTACAGCTACTGAAGATTATAATGATGTCATCGCAGTATGCAATCAATTAGATATCCCATACTATGCAGTGAATTTTGAGAAAGAATACTGGGATAAAGTATTTACGTATTTCCTAGATGAATATAAAAAAGGACGTACGCCAAATCCTGATGTAATGTGTAATAAAGAGATTAAATTCAAAGCATTTTTAGAACACGCATTAAAACTTGGTGCTGACTATGTTGCTACTGGTCATTATGCACGTGTGCGTCGTCATGAGGATGGACACGTTGAAATGTTAAGAGGCGTGGATAACAATAAAGATCAAACTTATTTCTTAAACCAATTATCACAAGATCAATTATCTCGTGTAATGTTCCCAATAGGTGATATCGATAAAAAAGAAGTACGTCGTATTGCTGAAGAACAAAATTTAGCAACTGCTAAAAAGAAAGATTCAACAGGTATTTGTTTTATTGGGGAACGTAATTTCAAAGAATTTCTTTCACAATATTTACCAGCACAATCTGGAGAAATGCGAACACTACAAGGTGAAAAGATTGGTACGCATGCTGGACTAATGTATTATACAATTGGACAACGTCATGGCCTAGGTATTGGTGGAGACGGTGATCCATGGTTTGTAGTTGGTAAAAACTTAAATGATAACATATTATATGTTGAACAAGGTTTCCACCATGAAGCATTGTACAGTGATTACTTGATTGCATCAGATATCTCATTTGTAAATGATGTTGACCTGGAAAATGGATTTGAATGTACTGCAAAATTCAGATACCGTCAAAAAGATACCAAAGTATTTGTACAAAAAGAGAGTGATAACGCAATTCGTGTAGTATTCGATGAACCTGTTCGTGCGATTACGCCTGGTCAATCTGTTGTACTTTATGATGGTGATGTCTGTCTTGGTGGTGCTACAATTGATGATGTTTTCAAAGAATCTGGACAATTAAGTTACGTTTTATAAACCAAAAGATGAAGTATTATTTAGAAATCGTTAGTAGACTATATAATATAGTATCTAGCGATTTCTTTTTTTGAAATTAATATTTCAAAAAAATGAGTAAATGTTATAATTAATAGTCAGAAAAGAGGGTTAAAGTTGAATCAAGAGCAAATATATAAATTAATTAAACAGGGTAATTTCGAAGAAGCGCTTAAAGCATTATTTGAAAATATAGAAGCTAGTCCAAAAGAAGTTGAAAATTACATAAATGCCGGAATATTATTGGCTGAAGCGGGAGAAGTAGGAAAAGCTGAAAAATTCTTTCAAAGAGCAATCACTTTAGATCCGGAAAACGGTGCAATTTATTATAATTTAGGTAATGTATATTACAATGAAGGTCGTTTTAATGAAGCGATAAAATTATACCAACAAGCGCTGAAATTTAACGTTGATAAAGTTGATACAAATTACATGATTGGAATGTCTTTCAATCAACTAGAGGCATTTAACGAAGCTTTACCATTCTTAATGACTGCAGCGGAACAAGATAACCGTGATGATGCTGAGGTACAATTCCAATACGGACTTGTGTTATGTCATTTAGAAATGTTTGAACCAGCTATTGACCAGCTAAACCGAGTATTAGCAATCGATAAAAAACATGCAGATGCTCTTTATAATTTAGGTTTAGCGACTTATATGCAAACGGAGAATACTGACGAAGCTATTCGTCACTTTGAAGCGGCTGTCGATGCCAATCCAGATCATGTCATGAGCCACCATGCTATTAAAACTTTTAAATCTATCGCAGAGGAGGAATAACTTATGGAAAACCCTACACTATTTAATAATTCAATGATTAAAGGGACCGTTGATGCGATTTTGTTTCAAAACAAAGAAAATTTTTATACGGTTTTAAAAGTTGATACGATTGAATCCAACGAGACATTCGATTCAATGCCTACAATTGTAGGGTTTTTCCCAGATATTGCAGAAGGTGACGTTTATACATTTAAAGGCCAAGTCGTTACGCATGCGAAATATGGTAAACAATTAAAGGCTGAAACATTTGAAAAAGAGTTACCACAAACGAAAGAAGCAATTATAAGTTATTTATCCAGTGATCTTTTTAAAGGAATAGGTAAAAAAACAGCACAAAGTATTGTAAATAAATTAGGTGAAAATGCAATTAGTGACATATTAAATGATCCAACTGTATTAGAAAAAGTACCTAGCTTACCCCAAAAGAAACAAAAACAAATTGCTGAACAAATCGCAAGTAATCAAGAAACAGAACAAATTATTATTCGTCTTCATGATTTAGGTTTTGGACCTAAGCTAGCAATGGCAATATACCAAGCATATTTAGGCGAAACGCTCAACGTAGTTGAAAACAAGCCTTATCAACTTGTATATGACGTCAAAGGTATTGGTTTTAATAAGGCGGACACATTAGCGCGTAATGTCGGCATTCAATTTAACGATGCAGAACGTCTTAAAGCAGGTTTACTTTATGTGCTAGAAGAAGAATGCATAAAACAAGGCCATACTTATTTACCAACTCATAATGTACTAGAGATGACTCAAGATATGTTATCACAACCACCAGCTGAATTAATAGAAACACAGCAACTTGAGCAAGTTTTACAGGATTTAGTAAATGACACTAAATTAATCCAGCAAGAAAATGAAGTCGCTATTCCAAGTCTGTATTATTCAGAACTGAAAAGCGTACAAAATTTATACCGTAATTTTACTTATACAAACAAACTTAAAGAAATAGAGCAATCTGATTTACTGCTTGAAATCGGTGAAATTGAAGATCGCAATAAAGTGACTTATGCAGATTCGCAAAGAGAAGCCTTGCAAACAGCGATTAACTCTAAAATAATGTTGCTGACAGGTGGTCCAGGTACAGGAAAAACTACTGTTATTAAAGGAATTGTTGAACTGTATGCAGAGTTGCATGGTTTATCATTAGATTATGACGATTATCAAAATGATGATTATCCAGTAGTTCTAGGTGCGCCAACCGGAAGAGCATCGAAGCGTTTATCAGAGTCAACTGGTTTGGAGGCTATGACGATACATCGTCTAATAGGTTGGAATCAAGATACGCAACCAGAAGATATATTAGACAATGAAATTTCTGCAAAACTTATCATAATTGATGAAATGTCAATGGTTGATACATGGTTATTTCATCAATTTTTAAGTGCTGTACCTATCGATGCGCAAGTTATACTAGTCGGGGATGAGGATCAATTGCCATCTGTTGGACCGGGTCAAGTATTTAAGGATTTAATTGATTCGAAAGTGATTCCTCGTGTGAATTTAACTGAAGTTTACCGTCAACAAGATGGTTCAAGTATTATTGAATTAGCGCATAGGATGAAGCTAGGAGAAGAAATTGATATTACACAACGTTTTCATGATCGTAATTTTATAAACTGTACAACAGAACAGATACCCTCTGTTGTTGAAAAAGTAGTATCAAGTGCAGTGAATAAAGGTTATGATATGAGTGATATTCAAGTATTAGCTCCGATGTATAAAGGATCTGCAGGTATAAAGAAACTAAATACAGTATTACAAGATATCTTGAATCCTAAAGAACAGGATACTCGAGAAATTGAGTTTGGTGACATTGTTTTTAGAAAAGGTGATAAGGTATTACAACTTGTTAACCGACCAAGCGATAATATATTTAATGGTGATATTGGAGTTATTGTAGGTATCTTCTGGGCTAAAGAAAATGCGTTAAACAAAGATGTTTTGGTAGTTGATTTTGAAGGTAACGAGATTACATTTGTTCGGCAAGATTTAATGGAATTAACACACGCTTATTGTACATCAATTCATAAGTCACAAGGTTCAGAATTTCCAATCGTTATTATGCCAATGGTTAAACAGTACTTTAGAATGCTTCAAAAACCTATATTATATACAGGTTTAACACGTGCTAAACAGTCACTTGTGTTCTTAGGAGATCCACAAGCATTTGATATTGGCCTAAAGACGCATGGCCAAGTGAGAATGACACAATTATGTGCTTTTCTTCAAGCATATTTTAATAATGATGAAGAAACTGAAAGTGCTGATGTCAGTAAATCCTTTGATTCAGATATTATATTGTCTGAAGAAAATATATTTAAAATAAATCCTATGATTAATATGGGGGAGTTTTCCCCATATGACTTCGTTGAAGATTGACATTGTCGCTGAAAATAAATACAATATAAATAACTTCGCATGAAGATAAGTAAACTATGTTTTATCCCTAGAGATGTACTGGTCGGTGAAAAGTACAATGAATATAGTTGAAAGCTACTTTGTGTCAGTAAGCATAATAACTAATTGAGTGATAAGTGTATGTTAGTAAATTTGTTAAGACTGTTGAATTGCAATAATTTTAACAATGACGTCTATAAAGATTTACTGATGCTTATAACTAGGGTGGTACCGCGAAACGTTCGTCCCTTTTATGAGGATGGGCGTTTTTTATTTTCGTTTTTTATGAATTACTGTTATAACTTGAGTTGAGATGGAGGAAATTTAAGGTATGAAAAACTTAAAAGCAAGTGAAATTAGACAAAATTTTATCGATTATTTTGTAGAACAAGGTCATATGGTTGAACCATCAGCACCATTAGTTCCAATTGATGATGATTCTTTACTATGGATTAATTCTGGTGTAGCAACGTTAAAAAAATATTTTGATGGTAGGGAAACGCCAAGAAAACCACGTATTGTGAATTCACAAAAAGCAATTAGAACAAATGACATTGAAAATGTAGGGTTTACTGCACGTCATCATACATTTTTTGAAATGTTAGGTAATTTCTCAATTGGTAATTATTTTAAAAAAGAAGCAATTGAATTTGCATGGGAATTTTTAACTAGTGAGAAATGGATGGCAATGGACCCTAAAATGTTATATGTGACTGTACATCCAGAAGATATTGAAGCGTATCGTATATGGAATGAGGACATTGGCTTAGAGGAAAGTAGAATTATTAGAATTGAAGGAAATTTCTGGGACATTGGTGAAGGTCCTTCAGGACCTAATACAGAAATTTTCTATGACCGTGGAGATAGTTATGGTAAAGATGATCCGGCTGAAGAAATGTATCCAGGTGGAGAGAATGAGCGTTTCCTTGAAGTGTGGAATTTAGTGTTTAGTGAATTTAACCATAATAAAGACCACACATACACACCACTCCCAAATAAAAACATTGATACGGGTATGGGATTAGAAAGAATGGCATCATTAGCTCAAAATGTACGTACAAATTATGAAACAGATTTATTCATGCCAATAATCCGTGAAGTAGAAACACTATCAGGGAAAAAATATTTAGAAAAAGATGCATATGATGTTGCATTTAAAGTTATATCAGATCATATTCGTACGATTGCATTTGCAATTGCTGATGGTGCATTACCAGCTAACGAGGGTCGTGGTTATGTATTACGTCGCTTGTTACGTCGTGCTGTAAGATTTAGCCAATCTTTAGATATCAATGAACCATTTATGTATCAATTAGTTGATATAGTTGCTGATATTATGGAACCGTATTATCCAAACGTAAAAGAAAAGTCTGATTTTATTAAACGTGTAATCAAATCTGAAGAAGAACGTTTCCACGAAACATTAGAAGAAGGGCTCGCTATTTTAAATAATCTTGTGGCTCAAGCAAAAGAACAATCTAATGAAATTAGTGGTAAAGATGCTTTTAAACTGTATGATACTTACGGGTTCCCTGTAGAACTAACTGAAGAGATTGCAACACAAGAAAATTTAACAGTAGATATGGCCACATTTGAATCTGAAATGCAGCAACAAAGAGATAGAGCTAGACAAGCAAGACAAAATTCACAATCAATGCAAGTGCAAAGTGAAGTGTTGAAGAAAATTACGACTGAAAGTAAGTTTGTTGGTTATGATGTAATGGACAGAGCTACTACAATAACTGATATCATTCATAATGGCGAATTAGTTGATACTGCAGAAGCTGGTGAGATTGTTTATTTCATCCTTAAAGAGACGCCATTTTATGCAGTAAGTGGTGGTCAAGTTGCCGATCAAGGTAAAGTAAGTAATGAAAACTTTGAAATTGCAGTAACTGAAGTTACGAAAGCACCTAATGGTCAAAACTTACACAAAGGTGAGATTCAATTTGGTACAGTAAAAACAAATACAGAAGTGTCTGCAAGTGTTAACCATAAAGACCGTAGTGCAATTAAGAAAAACCACAGTGCAACACATTTATTACATGCAGCACTAAAAGAAGTGTTGGGCGAACACGTTAACCAAGCTGGCTCATTGGTTGAAGCAGAGCGTTTAAGATTTGATTTTTCACATTTCGGTCCTATGACTCAAGAAGAAATTGATCAAGTGGAACGCAGAGTTAATGAAGAAATATGGAACAGCATTGAAGTTAACATCCAAGAAATGCCTATAGAAGAAGCTAAACAAATTGGTGCTATGGCATTATTTGGTGAGAAATACGGTGATGTAGTCAGAGTAGTAAATATGGCACCATTCTCAATTGAGTTGTGTGGCGGTATTCATGTTAATAACACTTCTGAAATCGGTCTATTTAAAATCGTAAGTGAATCTGGTACTGGTGCTGGAGTTAGACGAATAGAAGCTTTAACTGGTAAATCAGCTTTTCTATATTTAGAAACGATACAAACGCAATTTAATGCTGTTAAAACTCAAGTAAAAGTTAAAACAGATGACCAAGTATTAGATAAAGTAATACAAATGCAAACAGAAGAAAAAGAATTAGTGAAACAACTAGAACAAAAAAATAAAGAAGTTACTTCACTGAAAATGGGAGACCTTACAAACCAAGTTGAAGAAATTAACGGTTTGAAATTCCTTGCTACCGAAGTTGAAGTGCCTAATGCTAAAGCTATACGTGAAACGATGGACGACTTCAAATCAAAATTACAAGATACAGTGATAGTACTTATTAGTAATGTAGACGGCAAAGTATCTTTAGTAGCAACTGTACCAAAAGCGTTTACTGATAGAGTAAAAGCTGGTGATATCATTAAAAATATGGCACCAATTGTAGGTGGTAAAGGTGGAGGTCGCCCAGACATGGCTCAAGGTGGCGGAACTCAGCCAGAAAACATAACAGAAGCATTACGATTTATTAAAGATTACATTAAATCGCTATAACTTCAAGCCATTCTCATGTAGAATGAGAATAAGAACTTTTTTATCTCGATACAAAAGGAGTGTTGTACATGGAAAATTTTGATAAAACAATGAAATTTAATTATGATGAAATTCCAAAAGAAGATGTCAAAACAGTGTTACAAAATGTCTATAATACGTTGAAAGAAAAAGGATATAATCCAGTAAATCAAATCGTAGGTTATTTACTATCAGGTGATCCTGCCTATATTCCACGTCATAATGAAGCTAGAAATCAAATACGTCGCATTGATCGTGATGATATTATGGAAGAATTAGTTTCTAGTTACTTACAAGAGAAAACTAACTAATTTATGTTAAAACATAAAATCGTTGGTTTAGATGTAGGTAGTAAAACTGTTGGCATTGCAATAAGTGATCTTATGGGTTGGACAGCCCAAGGATTAGATACACTCCGTATAGACGAAGAAAAAAATGAATTAGGTATAAATCAACTTGTAGATATTATACAAAAAGAGAAAGTTGGTACCGTAATTATCGGATTACCAAAAAATATGAACAATTCTATTGGATTTCGAGGCGAGGCTTCGTTACAATACAAGGAGCAACTTCAAGAAGCACTGCCATCATTAGAGATAATCATGTGGGATGAACGCTTAAGCACTATGGCTGCAGAACGTTCACTGCTTGAAGCAGATGTTTCTAGACAGAAACGAAAAAAAGTAATTGATAAAATGGCTGCGGTTTTTATATTGCAAGGCTATTTAGACTCATTACAATAAAAAGGAGCGTTTAATTATGACCGAACACAATCACGATTCTCAATTAGAAATTAACAACGAAGAGGAATTACTTACTCTATACGATGAGGAAGGTAATGAAGTCTTATATCGTAAAGTATTAGAATTCTTCCACCCAGAATTTAAAAAAGAATATGTGATTCTTGCTGAAGAAGGCGCAGAATCTGATGATGATGATTTAATAGAATTGGTACCAATGATTAATGAACCAGATGAAAATGGTGAAGGTGGTAAATTCTTACCTGTAGAAACAGATGAAGAGTGGGACATGATTGAAGAAGTAGTTAATACTGAAATGGACGATCATGATCACGACCACGAATAATAAATAGTAATTAATTAAAATGCGAAAAGCATAAGAGTTTGGGGTTAAAATACCTATTCTCAAAATAAGAGGGCTAACCCATTAGGGATTAGCTCTCTTTTATATTTAAAATCTTATAAGTTTGAACACATATAGTTCCTTTGGATCTGATTTTGAGCTTATAGTCGGTACTATAATCCTCCTCAGTTATATTTCTCAGTTATTAGTACGTTAGTAGAATATGTAATTTTATGCAAAGAAATATGTTGTTCTATACCGTGAAATTTCTATATTATAACATTAAAGCGAGGCGTTTTTTAAATCATGTTTATGACATGATTTTAATTTTATTACCAATGGAAAATACAGTACTAAATACTTATGAAAAATAGATAAAACAATGACATGTATTATAATTCTATTTTTAAATTTAGTATTCGCTGTGACTTTACACTTATATTATCTATGTGTTTGTGATAAAATATATAAAGTTAAATTTGTGCGTACATACATAAAAGAAAAAATTTTATACTGAATCATAATTAAAATAAATACGCATATTGAATTTAGGATTTAATATTTTGTTTAAATTATTTAATCAGTCACTAAATGACTGATTTATTTTATTGCTTGAATCCAAAGTATGATTTTACAACAAAGGAAGTTATGAAGAAATGGATAATAATCAATCCTATTTATTAAATTTGCACAAGCAAACAGATGAAAACATAGAAACTCTAAGAACGTTTGCAGAGGAAAATAATGTCCCAATTGTAGATAGACTGACGCTTGAGATGATAAAACAAGTAATCAGATTACATAAACCAACAAACATATTAGAAATTGGTACTGCCATTGGCTATAGCGCAATGCAATTTGCTTCGATATCTAAAGAAATTCAAGTGACAACAATAGAACGTGATGAAGAAATGATAAATAAAGCAAAAGAAAATATAGAATTATATGGTTTTAATAACCAAGTAAATATAATAGAAGGCAATGCGTTAGAACAGTTCAATAAGGTGAACGGTCAAACATACGATATGATATTTATTGATGCTGCTAAAGCACAATCAAAGAAATTTTTTGAACTTTATACGCCTATCTTAAAAGATGGCGGTGTTGTTATTACAGATAATGTTCTATATCACGGTTTTGTTTCGGATATATCTGTGGTACGCACACGTAATGTACGTCAAATGGTTAAAAAAGTAATAGAGTATAACGAATGGTTAATTAATCATGAAGGCTATACAACTAATTTTTTAAACATAGATGATGGTTTAGCAATTTCAATTAAAGGAGAATCACAATGACAGAATTATTAGTTACACCCAAATCTGTTAAACATATTGAAGTGTTGATTGAAAAAGGCGCTGATGCATTTGTGATAGGCGAGCAGAAATTTGGATTGAGGCTTGCTGGTGAATTTAATAGAGAGGCTATGCGAGAAGCTGTAAATTTGGCACACAGTAATGATAAAAAGGTTTATGCAGCTGTGAATGGGCTTTTTCACAACTATCATTTAAATGCCGTTAAATCCTATATAGAATTTTTGCACGAAATTAAAGTAGATCGTATTATTTTTGGTGACCCTGCTGTAATTATGTTTGTTAAAAATCAGGATAATCCGATTCCACTAAATTGGGATGCGGAAACGTTAGTGACAAATTATTTTCAGTGCAATTACTGGGGGAAAAAAGGAGCCAAACGTGCTCAATTAGCAAGAGAGTTGAATTTAGAAGAAATCCTAAATATAAAAGCTAATGCAAATGTGGAAATTGAAGTACAAGTACATGGTATGACATGTATGTTTCAATCTAAGCGCATGTTGTTAGGCAATTATTACACATTTCAAGAACGACAATTAAAGATTGAGCGTAATCTAGTAGCTGATGAATTATTATTATATGACGAAGAACGTGATAACAAATATCCAGTCTTCGAAGATTATAATGGCACACATATTATGTCTCCGCATGATATATGTTTAATAGAAGAATTAGAACCATTATTAGAGGCTAGTATAGATGCATTGAAAATAGATGGTGTGTTACAGTCAGAAGAATATATAAATGTGTGTACTGAACAATATAGAGAAGCCATTGATTTATATAATGAAGATCCTGAAGCTTATGATGACGAAAAATTTATGCTTGTTGATCCAATTGAAGCAATACAACCAGAACATCGTCCATTTGATGAAGGATTCTTATATAAACAAACGGTATATTAATGGAGGTTGAACAGTGGAAATTTTAGAAGAAATTAATATTCAACATATACCTAAAATAAAAAAGCCTGAACTTCTTGCACCAGCTGGAAATTTAGAAAAACTGAAAATAGCCGTACATTATGGTGCAGATGCTGTTTTCTTGGGTGGACAAGCATATGGTTTAAGATCAAACGCCGATAATTTTACATTAGCAGAAATAAAAGAAGGCGTTGAATTTGCCAAACGATATAATGCTAAAATTTATGTTACTACGAATATAATCGCTCATGATGAAAACATGGAAGGTCTAGATGACTATTTACGTGACTTAGCATTGGCGGGTGTTACAGGAATCATTGTTGCAGACCCGTTAATTATTGAGACTTGTAAAAATGTTGCGCCAGAACTAGAAATTCATCTATCTACACAACAATCTCTTTCAAATTATAAAGCGGTTGAATTTTGGAAAGACGAAGGTCTAGACAGAGTTGTTTTAGCACGTGAAACCGGTGCAATGGAAATGAAAGAAATGAAAGAGCAAGTAGACATTGAGATTGAATCATTTATACATGGAGCTATGTGTATTGCTTATTCAGGTAGATGTACTTTAAGTAATCATATGACTGCAAGAGATTCAAACAGAGGTGGTTGTTGTCAAAGTTGTCGTTGGGATTATGATTTACTGCAAGTGGAAGCTGACGGAGAATTAGACTTATATTATGGAGATGAGGAAGTCACACCATTTGCAATGAGCCCGAAAGATTTAAAATTAATAGAATCTATTCCAAATATGATGGATATTGGTGTTGATTCATTGAAAATAGAAGGGCGCATGAAATCAATTCACTATATTGCTACAGTTGTTTCTGTTTATAGAAAAGTGATTGATGCTTATGCCAATGACCCTCAAAATTTCAAAATCAAACCAGAATGGTTGATAGAATTAGATAAATGTGCCAACAGAGATACTGCTTCTGCTTTTATAGAAGGTACACCTGGTTATGAAGAGCAAATGTTTGGACATCAGAATAAGAAAAATTCAGCTTATGACTTCTGTGGGTTAGTATTAGATTATGATGAGAAAACTAAGATTGCAACGATTCAACAACGAAATAAATTTGAGCCTGGACAAGAAATAGAATTTTTCGGCCCAGAAATTGAGACTTTTCGACAAGTTGTAGAGACAATTTATGACGAAGAGGGTAATGAACTTGATGCTGCCCGTCACCCATTACAAATTGTGCAAATTAAAGTTAATCATCCAATTTATGCAAATAACATGATGAGAAAGGAAATTGGATAATGAAAAGTACAACAATAATCGGTATAGCTGGTGGGTCTGGATCAGGTAAAACATCAGTCACAAATGAAATTATGAAAAATTTAGAAGGTCATAGTGTTGCACTATTGGCTCAAGACTATTATTATAAAGACCAATCGCATTTAACTTTTGATGAACGTTTGGAAACCAATTATGACCATCCCTTCGCTTTTGATAATGACTTGTTAATTGAAAATTTAACCGACTTACGAAATGGTAAACAGGTTGAAGTGCCAACATACGATTATACTAATCATACAAGAAGTGAGGAAACGATTGCATTTGAGACAAAAGATGTTATTATCGTAGAAGGTATATTTGCGCTTGAAAACAAAACATTAAGAGATTTAATGGATGTAAAAATTTATGTCGATACAGATGCTGATTTACGCATATTAAGACGTCTTCTTAGGGACACTGAAGAAAGAGGACGTACAATGGATTCTGTAATCAATCAATATCTAAATGTAGTTCGACCAATGCACAATCAATTTATAGAACCTACAAAAAGATACGCAGATATTATTATTCCAGAGGGTGGAAGTAATAAAGTAGCAATCGATATAATGACAACTAAGATTCAAACTTTAGTAAGTAAACAATAGTATTTATATGTAAAGGAAGATGACATAATGGAAAATCAAAAACAATATCCAATGACTCAAGAAGGATTTGAAAAGTTAGAAAACGAACTTGAAGAGTTAAAAACAGTTAAGCGACCTGAAGTCGTGGAAAAAATTAAAGTTGCACGTTCTTTCGGAGATTTATCAGAGAACTCAGAGTATGATGCCGCTAAAGATGAACAAGGTTTTATTGAACAAGATATCCAACGTATAGAACATATGTTGCGTAATGCACTTATTATTGAAGATAATGGTGATAATAACCAAGTGCAATTAGGTAAAACTGTAACTTTTGTAGAACTACCTGGTGATGAAGAAGAAGAATATCAAATTGTCGGTTCTGCAGAATCTGATGCATTTAAAGGAAAAATCTCTAACGAATCACCAATGGCAAAAAGCTTAATTGGGAAAAAATTAGATGATGAAGTACGTGTACCATTACCAAATGGTGGAGAAATCAACGTGAAAATTGTTAATATTAAATAATATAATTAAGTACCCCCTAGTAGTGCTCGTACTGCTGGGGGGTACTTAAAATATATTGTAGTATTTCTATACTTATGGATAGTATTTAAAAAACGTTAAAAGTTATTTTATAGTGTATTTATAAAAAATGACTCTACTTAATAATTAAATATTAAGGATTTTATGTATTTGCATTTATTATTATTATTGATAATTATTTACTATTAAACAGGAAAATAAACTGAATGATATAATGATATTGTTAATCACGTAATTAAGTTTTTATTTAAAATTAATTGTAGAAAGCATAAAGGGGGATACGTTTCTGGAGTATAAATTAATAAATGAACAAACTATTATGATTTATTTCGAAGCTCAAATAAATCATCATATTTTTAATAAAGTTCAACAGATCAGACAGTATATTATAAATCAAAAACATCCTGCTATTATAGATATTGTACCGAGCTATAGAGCAATTATGCTTAGTATTGATATCGCACAATGTGATGTTAACCAAGTAGTTGAAGAACTTAAATTGGATCAATTAGACAATAAAATGGAAGCGCATACAAGTAGAGGAGCTAAGCAAATCAATATCCCTGTCTTTTACGGCAGAGAATATGGTCAAGATTTAAGTGAAGTTGCTTCATATAATAATTTATCAGAAGAAGAAGTTGTGCAATTACATACAGAAAATACATATTTAATATACATGCTTGGCTTTATGCCTGGTTTTCCATTTTTAGGAGGTTTGAATCCACAATTACATACTCCAAGAAGGCAAGAACCAAGAACAAGTATACCTGCCGGTTCAGTTGGTATTGCTAATAATCAAACTGGTTTATATCCAATGGAATCGCCTGGGGGATGGCAGATAATTGGTCGCACACCAATTCGAGTATTCGATATCAATCGCTCTCCAATGTGCTTGTATAATTCAGGAGATACAATTAAGTTTTATTCAATTGATGAAGAAACGTTTAAGCATATACAACAGTCACAACTACAAGATGATTTCGAAATTTCAAAGTGGGTGAATATATAGTATGAGTATTAAAATATTAAATCCTGGCTTATTTAGTACAGTTCAAGACTTAGGTAGAGTTGGTTATCAAGATCAAGGTTTCTCAACAGCTGGTGCTCTAGATACTTACGCTTTAAGAATAGGGTATACATTAATAGGTAATGATGGACCGGCCATTGAATTCACTATAATTGGGCCAACAATACAATTTCTAAAGGATAATACATTTGTGTTAACAGGTGGGCTTTTTGAAGCGACATTAAACGATCAAGCTATCTCTCATCAAACAGTTATTTTTGTTAAGAAGGGTGATGAATTAAAAATAAGCACAGTTGTTGATGGGGCAAGAGGATATATATTGTTCGGAAAACCACTCGAAATACCGAAAATAGCTAATAGTTATTCAACACACACCAGAAGTAAGATAGGTGGCTATCATGGCAGAGCATTAAAGTCTTCTGATGTAATCACATGTCGACAAAATAATATGTACACAGAACGTATAGGTTTGAGTTGTCCAGTTGAGGCGTTAAACCAAGAATTAATTCAGATAATAGAAGGCCCTCAAATAGATAGCTTTAGTGATGAAACTAAACAAAAGTTAGTAAACGAAGACTTTGAAATTTCAGAAAAATCTGACCGCATGGGTTTTCGTTTACAAGGCGAAAAAATTGCACCAATGGAATCTGCAGATATTATTTCTGAACCTGTAGCTTTAGGTAGTATACAAGTTCCAAATGATGGTAATCCTATTATTTTATTAAATGATAAGCAAACGGTTGGTGGCTATACTAAAATCGCAACAGTGTGTGCTGCCGATTTATCGATACTTGCACAGAAAAAGCCTAATGAAAAGATTAAGTTTGAATGGATTACGGTAGCAACAGCTACAGAAAAGCTAAAGCAAAAAGAGCAAGAGCTTAATGAAAAGCAAAATCAAATATTAAAAGCACCTATTTTCGATTTGTCTCAACTGAGAAAGACTTCAAATCGAATTAATAAATTACTTAAAGGAGAATAATAATGAATTTAGAAAAAGTAGAACAATTAATTAAATTAGTTAAATCAAATGAAGTTAAGAAATTCACCTATAAAGATTTTGAACATGAAATATCAATAGATTTTACAGAAGGTGTAGCTAATAATGTTGTTTCAAATCAACCATCGAATCAGTCAAGCGAAGCATATTCAAACGATACATCTAATGGTGAAACAAATGAATCAAGTTATCAATCAGTCAAATCACCTATGGTCGGAACATTTTTCTTACAAGATGAGAAAGAGTTAACCAATCCAACCGTAAACGTTGGTGACGAAATTAAAAAAGGAGATACGATTGGTTACATAGAAGCGATGAAAGTTTTAAATGAGGTAGTAAGTGACGTTTCTGGTGTGGTTGATGAAATTCTTGTCGAGCATGGATCTAATGTTGAATATAATCAACAGATTATAAAAGTGAAATAAGTTTGAAAAAGGGGTGTTCGTATGTATCGTTGTTTAATCGCAAACAGAGGAGAAATTGCAGTAAGAATTATTCGAGCTTGTAGAGAACTAGATATTGAAACGGTTGCAATATACGCTCTAGGGGACGAAAAAAGTTTACATGTCAGTTTAGCGGATCAAGCAGTTTGTATTGGTGACGCTAACCCATTAGAAAGTTATTTAAATCAGGACAGAATTATAAGTGCAGCTAAAATTACAGGCGCGAATGCGATTCATCCTGGGTATGGATTTTTATCAGAAAGTTCATCTTTTGCACGAAAAGTAGAAGATAATGATATCTACTTTATAGGCCCTACGCAAAAAACAATGGAAATGATGGGGGATAAAATTACTGCAAGGCAAACTGTAGATAATGCAGGCGTTCCAATTATTCCAGGATCGACTAAAGCTGTAGAATCAATTGGTGAAGTGCAAAGCATTGCACAAGAAATTGGCTATCCGCTTGTGTTGAAAGCTGCTAGTGGTGGCGGCGGTAAAGGAATTAGAATTGTTAAAACTGAAGATATGCTTGCTAAATCTTTTAAAGAGGCAAAAAGCGAAGGAAAAAAATATTTTGATGATGATCGTATTTATGTAGAAGCCTTTATACCAGTTGCAAAACACGTTGAAGTTCAAGTGATAGGCGATGGAAACGAAAATTACATACATTTAGGCGAAAGAGATTGTTCAGTACAAAGAAAAAATCAGAAGTTGATCGAAGAATCACCGTGTGCAGCTATAACTGATGAAATGAGAGAATCTATGTGTTTAGATGCAGTTAAGGTTGCAAAAGCTTCAAATTATAGGAGCGCAGGCACAATAGAATATTTAGTTACTAAAGATGCATACTATTTCATTGAGATGAATGCGCGTATTCAAGTAGAGCATACTGTAACTGAAATGAGAGCTAATCGCGATTTATTACAAGCGCAACTTTATTTGATGCAGCATAGTACGTTGCCATTTGATCAAGAAGATATTATTTTTGATGGTCACGTAATAGAAGCAAGAATTAATGCTGAAAATCCAGAAAGACAATTTCAACCTTCACCAGGTACAGTCCAATCTTTACATTTACCACAAGGTTTTAATATTCGTGTAGATAGTTTGTTATATCATGGTTACACAGTTTCCCCTAATTATGATTCGTTGGTTGCTAAGGTAATTGTTAAATCATCGACTCGCCAATTAGCAATTAAGAAATTGAAAGTAGTACTTGATGAAATGGTGATAGATGGATTTACAACCACCGCAGATTTCCTATATGCTGTATTATCATATCCTTTATATGCGAAAGGAAATGCTGAAGAAGTAGATATCAAGTTTTTAGATAGGCATCAAATCATTAAGGAGGAAACAAAATGAAAGTGGATTTAAATTGCGATTTAGGTGAAGCATTTGGTAATTATTCTTTTGGTGGTGACAAAGATATTATCCCACTCGTTACATCAGCAAATATTGCTTGTGGTTTTCATGCTGGTGATCAACATGTTATGAATCAAACGATTGCACTCGCAAAACAACATAATATTGGAATTGGTGCACATCCAGGTTTACCGGACTTGCAAGGGTTTGGTCGCAGAAATATGGATATTACACCGAATGAGATTTACGATATTGTAGTTTATCAACTTGGTGCACTTTCTGGATTTTGTAAAATACATGATGTTTCATTGAATCATGTCAAACCTCATGGAGCGCTATATCAAATGGGAGCAAGAGATAAAGCAACTGCACAAGCAATTGCGCAAGCAGTTTATGACTTTGATGAATCACTGATATTTGTTGGACTATCAAATACATTGCTTATATCTGAAGCTAAATCAGTAGGGTTAACAACTGCTTCAGAAGTGTTTGCTGACAGACGTTATGAAGATGATGGACAGCTTGTAAGTAGGAAAGATACCAATGCACTTATTACAGATACAAATGAAGCTATCGAACAAGTTATAAATATGGTAAAATCACAAAAAGTTATTACCAAAAATAACAATACAATAGATATAGAAGCTGATACTATTTGCGTACACGGAGATGGTGCGCATGCGCTTGAATTTGTATCGCAAATAAGAGAAAGATTATCGAAAGAAGGTATTTCTATTTCAAGGCTGGAGGGCTAAATTATGGGGGAAAGATTAAAGTCAGATGAGCAAGAATTTAAGTTTACTAAGAACCACAAAAGACTACTATTAGGGTCAGTATTTTTAATGGCGACATCTGCAATAGGGCCAGCATTTTTAACACAAACCGCTGTTTTTACTGCACAATTTTCTTCAAGTTTTGCGTTTGCAATTTTGTTATCAATAATTATTGACATAGGTGCACAAATCAATATTTGGCGTGTATTAGTTGTAACCGGAAAACGAGGACAAGAAATAGCTAATGAAATATTCAATGGACTAGGAACATTTATTTCTATTCTTATCGCAATAGGTGGTCTCGCATTTAACATTGGTAATATTGCTGGTGCTGGACTAGGACTAAATGCCATATTTGGGTTAGATGTTAAAATTGGTGCAGCCATTACCGCCATCTTATCAATTGGTATTTTTATTAGTAAAAGCGGACAGAAAATAATGGATGTAGTTACAATGTTCTTAGGCGTATTGATGATTATTGTAGTAGCATTTGTTATGTTCAAAGCTAATCCACCTTATGCTGAAGCGGCTAAACATTTAGTAATGCCTGAACAACCACTTGCACTAGTCTTGCCTATTATTACTTTAGTCGGTGGTACGGTTGGTGGTTATATTACTTTTGCAGGAGCACATAGAATATTAGACTCAGGCATTCAAGGGAAGGCATACTTACCATTTGTAAATAAAGCAGCCATCTCAGGTATTTTAACAACAGGTGTTTTAAGAACATTGCTATTCTTAGCAGTACTAGGTGTAGTAGTTACCGGCGTAACATTAAACTCAGAAAACCCACCAGCTTCTGTGTTTGAACATGTTCTAGGACCGATAGGACGTAATATCTTTGGTGTTGTATTATTTGCTGCAGCCATGTCATCAGTCATTGGTTCTGCATATACGAGTGCTACGTTCTTAAAAACACTTCATAAATCAGTCTATAATAAAACAAATATTATTGTAATTAGTTTTATTGTGTTTTCAACTTTAGTGTTCTTATCACTAGGTAAGCCTGTAACACTATTAATAGTTGCAGGGGCGTTAAATGGTTTGATTTTACCAATTACGTTAGGTACAATATTAATTGCTAGTAAACGTAAATCTATAGTTGGAGATTATAAACACCCAACGTGGATGCTGATTTTCGGTATTGTTGCAGTCGTAGTAACTATTGTAACAGGAGTGTTCTCATTACAAGGACTAACTGAATTATTTGGTAGTTAATAAATAATTTTATAAAACCCTGTAAGTAATGTCATTGACGCATACTTACAGGGTTTTAACTATTAATTGCGTAATAATTAAATATGATAGAAATAGTTTAGATTAATAATCGAAATAGATAATGAATTGAATATTTGTAATTTGAATAAAAACATAGAACTAATATCGAGCTATTTCTTTAAATGTGGTAGAATAACAAAGGCTAGGATTTTTTAAGATGAGGTGAATGAATGTGATTGGTATTATAGGTGCTATGGAAGAAGAAGTAGCAATCTTAAAAGATAAAATAAAAAATTTAGAAGAAATTAAAATCGCGCATGTAATCTTTTATAAAGGGAATTTAGAAGGTAAAGACATAATTCTCACACAGAGTGGTATTGGTAAAGTGAATGTAGCGATTTCAACTACATTATTAATTAATCAATTTAAGCCTAACTTAATTATTAATACAGGTTCTGCTGGTGCACTAGACAAATCATTAAATGTAGGAGATATTGTCGTAAGTGATATGGTTGCCTATCATGATGCAGACGCAAGAGCTTTTGGCTATCAACTAGGACAAATCCCACAAATGCCTGCGCAATTTGTTGCAGATAAAGAATTAATAGATAAAGCAATTGAAGCTATTAAGCAACAACAAATCAATGCCAAGACAGGCTTGATCGTTAGTGGCGATAGTTTTATTGGTACAAGTGAACAACGCACGGCAATTAAAGCAAACTTTCCGCAAGCTATGGCAGCGGAAATGGAAGCCACGGCGATTGCACAAACTTGTCATCAATTCAACATGCCATTTATAATTACTCGAGCAATTTCAGATTTAGCAGATGGCGATGCGGGAATTACATTTGAAGCATTTTTAGAAAAAGCAGCAATATCTTCAAGTGAAATCGTAGAACACTTAATTAAAACTATATAAAAAGGTGAAAATAAAATGGGTATGATAAAGCATTATTTTATGCCAAATGAATATGTTCAATCTATTTTTCAAATAGATATTGAAAAACTTGCAGCATCTGGTGTTAAAGGTATAATTACAGATTTAGATAATACACTTGTAGGATGGGATGTAGCAAATCCAACAGATGCTGTTAAGCAATGGTTTGAACAAGCAAAAGAAGCAGGTATTACAGTAACAATTGTTTCTAATAATAATAAACAACGTGTTGGAAGTTTTTCAGAATCATTAAAAGTTGATTATATATTTAGGGCGAAAAAACCAAGAGGTAGAGCTTTTAACCAAGCATCAAAATTAATGAATTTGAAACCTTCTGAGATTGTAGTAATAGGAGATCAAATGCTAACAGATGTATTTGGTGGTAATAGAAGAGGCTTATTTACAATTATGGTTGTTCCTGTAAAGCAAACAGATGGTTTTATAACAAAATTCAACCGTTTAATCGAGCGAAGATTGTTACAACATTTTAGAAAAAAAGGTTATATTACATGGGAGGAAAACTGATTGGCTGAAACTGAAATATTGAAATGTATTGGTTGCGGTGCACCATTACAAGCTGAAGATCCAAATGCGCCCGGTTATGTACCAGAACATAATTTATACCGCGAGGATGTCATTTGTAAGAGATGCTTTAGATTGAAGAATTACAACGAAGTACAAGATGTAGGGTTAGATAGTGAAGACTTCTTAAAATTACTTAATGGCTTAGCTGATAGAAGCGGTATTGTTGTGAATGTAGTTGATGTATTTGATTTTGAAGGTTCATTTATTAATGCAATTAAACGTATTGTAGGTAACAAAAAGATTATTTTAGTAGCCAATAAAGTAGATTTATTACCTAAACAAATTAATAAGCGTCGTGTGAAAGAGTGGCTGAAAAAGACAGCTAGAAAATATGGCCTAGAAGCTGATGATGTTGTACTTATTTCTGCTGAAAAAAATGAAGGGATTGAAGATTTATTAAATTCAATCAATACATTAAGAAACAGTGAAGACGTATATATTGTAGGTACGACAAATGTAGGTAAATCAACGCTTATTAATAAATTAATTGAACGAAGTGTTGGCGAAAAAGACGTAGTAACAACATCAAGATTTCCAGGTACGACTTTAGATATGATTGATATTCCTTTAGACGATACTTCTTTCATGTATGATACACCTGGTGTTATTCAAGAACATCAGATGACACATTATGTCACTGAAAATGAACTTAAGACAATCATGCCGAAAAAGGAAGTTAAACAACGTATATACCAATTAAATGAAGGTCAAACTCTATTCTTTGGTGGACTAGCAAGAATCGATTACGTAAGTGGTGGGAAACGGCCACTAGTCTGTTATTTTTCTAACGAATTAAATATACACCGTACCAAAACTGAAAATGCTAATGAATTATGGCGCAATCAGTTAGGTGCTGTACTTGCGCCACCTAATAACCCAGAGAATTTTGACTTAAAAAATGTTAAAGCGGTAAGGTTGGAAACTGGAAAAGAAAAACGCGACGTGATGATTTCTGGTTTAGGGTTTATTACAATTGATGAAGGTGCTAAAGTTATAATTCGCGTACCTAAAAATGTTGATGTAGTATTAAGAAATTCAATAATGTAAGGTGGCATAAACATGAAATATGCGGTAATAGGTAACCCAATAGTACATTCATTATCCCCAATCATGCATAATGCGAATTTTGAAGCGTTAAACAATCCATCATCTTATGAAGCAATTAACATACCAGAAGACCAATTTCACCTAATCAAAGAAATTATTGATGAAAAAGCACTTTCTGGATTTAATGTGACGATTCCTCATAAAGAAAATATATTGCCATATCTAGATGAAATAGATGATCAATCCAAGACAGTTGGCGCTGTTAATACAGTGAAAATTGAAGATGGTAAATGGATTGGTTACAATACAGATGGTATTGGGTATGTAACTGGTTTACAACAGGTATATCCAGATTTGGAAAATGCTTATATATTAATTTTAGGCGCTGGCGGTGCAAGTAAAGGTATTGCAAATGAATTAGTTAAGCATGTACACTCTAAATTAACAATTGCTAATAGAACTTTGAAACGTTTTGAAAATTGGGATTTAGATGTGAACCAAATTACTTTGGAAGAAGCTGAAAAAGCACTAGATGAATTTGATATCGTGATTAATACAACACCTGCCGGTATGCATGAAAACAAGGAAGTAGTTATAAATCTAGATAATTTAGATTCGCGAACTTTAGTTAGTGATATTGTGTATGTACCTTTTAAAACGCCTATTTTAGAAATAGCAGAAGCGAAAGGAAATCCAATTCACAATGGCCTTGATATGTTTGTATATCAAGGGGCAGAGAGTTTTAAAATATGGACAAATGAACTACCTCAAATCCAAATTATGAAAGAGGCAGTTTTAAAGCATTTATAAAGGAGCTAATTATGTTAACAGGTAAGCAAAAAAGATTTTTACGCAGTAAAGCCCATAATGTCGACCCAACTTTTCAAATAGGTAAAGCGGGTATAAATGATAATATGGTAGATCAACTACAAGATATTTTAGAAAATAGAGAACTAATTAAAATACATGTGTTACAAAATAATTCTGAAGATAAAAATGATTTAGCACAGACTTTAAGTGATGCAACGCGTAGTGACATTGTGCAAGTAATCGGGTCTATGATTGTGTTGTATAAAGAATCTCAAGACAATAAGCAAATTCAATTACCATAATGACAAAATCAATCGTAATATATGGTGGGCAGTTTAACCCGATTCATCTTGCTCACATGGTAGTAGCTAGTGAAGTTAATGATGTCATTAAACCGGATGTATTTTATTTTTTACCAAGTTATATGTCACCTTTAAAGGTTCATGATGAATACTTAGATGCAAATCATAGGGTTACAATGATTCACAATGTTATTAAAGAACTTGGATTCGGCGAAGTTTATTTAGACGAAATAGAGAGAAAGGGACAGAGTTATACATTTGATACCGTTCGTTCTATGTTAGAAGAAAACCCCGAAGCTAAAATATATTTGGTAATTGGCACTGATCAGTATAATCAGCTAGATAAGTGGTATAAAATAGATGAATTAAAAGAGCTCATCACATTTGTAATTGTTAATAGAGACAAGGCACAACAAAGTGTTGATGCAGATATGATAGCAATTACAATCCCGCGCATTGATATTAGTTCAACGTTAATTAGAGATAGAATAAAATCTAATAGGAATATTCAGGTTTTGGTTCCTCCAAGTGTTGAACAATATATCCGAGAGGAAGGATTATATGAAAATTGATCAAGCAGTTGAAATTGTTAAGGAGAAATTGCCTGAAAAAAGGTTTAACCATTCATTAAGAGTAGCAGAAACAGCTGTGAAATTAGCAGATATTTATGATGGTGACAAAGATAAAGCTGAACTTGCAGGTGTTTTACATGATTATTCAAAGTATGATGACCTAGGTTCAATGTATCAAATTGTTACACAACAAGATTTAGATCGCAATTTACTAAGTTATGGCTCTGAAATATTACACGGCCCAGTTTGCGCAGTAATTATGAAAGAACACTATGGTATTAAAGATGAAGAAGTATTACTCGCAATTAAAAATCATACGACTGGCCGTGCCCAAATGACGAAAACCGAAAAACTTGTATTTATTGCAGATTATATAGAACCAGGCCGTCAGACCCCAGGCGTTGAAGAAATTAGAGATTTAGCATACAATCAAGGTAGCTTAGATAAAACTATATACGAAATATCTAAGCGAACAGTGTTATATTTAATTAATAAAGATATTAATGTTTATGACGCAACGATTGCATGTTTAAATTATTATAATTACAGTGACGAAAGAGTAAAGGATGATTAGATGAAATCAGATCAACTATTAAAGCTAGCTGTCGAAGCAACAGAGAATAAAAAAGCAGAAGATATTATTTCATTAAATATGAAAGGTATTAGCGATATGACAGATTATTTCGTAGTTTGTCACGGAAATAATGAAAAACAAGTTCAATCAATTGCACGTGCAGTTAAAGACGCAGCTAACGAAGCAGAAATTGAAGTTAAGCGTATGGAAGGCTTTAATGAAGCGAGATGGATTCTTATTGATTTAGCAAATGTAGTCGTACACGTTTTCCACAAAGACGAAAGAGATTATTATAATATTGAAAAATTATATAGAGATGCACCATTAGAATCATATAGACAGGTAGTTTATTAACTATGTCTCAATATCAAGAAATGAGCCTGTTTTACGATCAGTTAACGCTTGATCAACCTTATGAGTCTTGGTTAGAGATTGTAAATTATTTTGCAGAAAATAAAGGCTCTATCCTAGATATAGGATGCGGTACAGGTAGCTTAACGTCATTATTTAATGAATTTAAACAAGTGACTGGTATGGACCTCAGTATCGATATGCTTGCGATAGCAACACAAAAATCAGAACATGTTAATTGGCTAGAAGGCGATATGACTGATTTTCAACTCAACACATCATTTGATGTTATCACTATTTTTTGCGATTCATTAAATTATCTACCAGAGACAGAGCATGTTGTTGCTACTTTCAAACGTGTTTTCGAGCATTTAGATAATAATGGTGTATTTATGTTTGATGTACACACAAGTTTTAAAATGGATACTTTATTTAATAATCAAAGTTATATTGATGAATCGGATGATGTATTTCTTGGATGGGAAGCTGTTAAAGGTGAAGAACCATTAAGTGTATGGCATGATATGTCATTTTTCATTAGGCAATCTGATGGTAAGTATAATCGATTTGATGAATCTCACTATCAGCGTACCTATCTAGAATCAGAATACAAGGATATGCTTGCCCAAGTAGGTTTTAAGGATATTCAGACATTTGTTGATTTTGAAATTGATAATCATGATGTTGAAGGACACCGCTTGTTTTTCATTGTTAAAAAATAAAAGTAAAATCACTCCTTTGTACGTGTATTGTATAAAGGAGTGATTTTTATGTTGTTTCAATGGGAAAGATGGAAAGAAATTATTAACAAATATAAAATTATATTTAGCATTATTTTAATCGTTTTATTACTAACACTTATTTTATTAGGCAATAAATTTATTCACATGGATGACAAAGAGATGAACGAAATTTCAACAGTATCTATAAATAAAGCTGCAAGTGAATCTCAATCTAATGAAACTGAATCCAATATTAAACGCAAAGAAAATCCTAGAAAATCCGAAAATGAAGTTATTATTGTAGATGTAAAGGGTGCGGTTAAACATCCTAATATCTACGAGATGAAGTCTACAGATAGAGTCAAACAGTTATTAGATAAAGCGCAGATTTTGGATAATGCAGATCTTTCAACAATTAACCTTGCAGAAAAGTTGTTGGACCAAAAAGTTATATATATTCCCCAAAAGGGAGAAACACCAGTCGCAAATACTAATGGTTCAAGTAAATCAAATAACCATCAACAAGACCAAACGCTAGCTTTGAAAACTGAATTGCACGATAGCCAACAAGGGAAAATAAACTTAAATAGTGCTAGCGAAACTCAATTGTTAAGTGTAAATGGTATTGGTCCTACAAAAGCTAAATCTATTATTGAATATAGAGAGCAACATGGCAATTTTGAATCAGTGGATCAATTGAAAGAAGTTAAAGGCATAGGGTCAAAAACACTGGAAAAGATAAGTGATTATTTTGTAGTTTAAGTTTTTGTTGCATTTTTAAATGATACAAATTAACCTATAATTAAATCAAAATTTTATTTTAATCAAAAGACGGAGGCTATCATCATGGATCGCATTAAATGGGAAGAATATTTTATGGCACAAAGTCATTTATTGGCATTACGCTCTACGTGTCAACGCTTGTCAGTAGGTGCTACTGTTGTAAAGGATAATAGAATTATAGCTGGAGGATACAACGGGTCTGTATCAGGTGAGGTTCATTGCATTGATGAAGGTTGTTTATTAGAAGATGGTCACTGTATACGTACTATACATGCTGAAATGAATGCATTATTACAGTGTGCTAAACAGGGAGTATCTACTGATGGTGCAACAATTTATGTTACGCATTTTCCTTGTTTGAATTGTACGAAGTCAATTATACAAGCAGGAATTAAAACAATTTATTACGCTGAAGATTATCACAATCATGATTATGCGTTGAAATTATTAGATCAATCAGGTATCGAACACATGAAAATCCCTTTCAATCAAGAACATGTAGCACAATACTTAATGAATCAATAACTTCTTGATTTTTTATGCATTAGCATATTTAGTCGGTATTTTATGGCTACATGTCAAATCATTGTCGATGCTGATCTTTGTAATCATAATGGTAATAGGTATTAGAAAAAGATTAAGATGGTTTCAAATACTATTCATTATATTAATGCCAATATTATCAAATGTTTATTTTCAATATCATTTAAAAGTGACAGTTGAACAACATAACTTTTTAACGAAACAAACTGTGCATACTCAAGCTTATTTTATAAATAAGCCAAATTTGAACAATAAAAAGTTAACTGGAAATGTCAAAATAGGAAAGCGTACATTTAAATATTATTATCAAATAAAAAGTGAAAATGCTAGGGCAGTACAATCAAAAATTTTTCGGCAAAATTGCAAAATTGATGCCATATTTAAGTCGTACAACAAGCACCCGTACAGCCAACTATCACTTTTTATAAATAATATTGATTTTAATAGTTGTTATAAATCCAAAAGCGATTATTCATATATTTTAGATTATCACAA
This sequence comes from Staphylococcus sp. AS1337, assembly GCF_051408735.1. Lineage (NCBI taxonomy): Bacteria > Bacillati > Bacillota > Bacilli > Caryophanales > Staphylococcaceae > Staphylococcus > Staphylococcus sp. AS1337. Next base: position 215,608 of record NZ_JBOIHZ010000002.1, read on the forward strand.
GCAGTACGTATTAGAACGACTTAAGCATTTACACATAGAACCTACGGGTAAGGTTTTTGCACTTATAAGTGGTGACGTATCAGAAATTAGTAAAGACGACATTGATAAATATAAAGATATTGGGATATATCATCTATTAGCCATTAGTGGGATGCATATAGGTACATTAACAAGCATATTATATTTTTTGTTAAACCATATGAAATGCCCAATCGTTATCATCAAAATAGCCATTTGCGTTATTTTACCATTATATGTTTTTTATATAGATTTAGCTCCAAGTGCTATAAGAGCAACTATGACTTGCCTCTTGTTAATTATATTATCTAAATCAATTGCAAAAAATGCGCTTAATTTACTATCACTATCATTTATTTTTATGACTTCGCTTCATCCACCTTTTATTTATCATTTAGGCTTTCAATTTTCTTTTCTTATCACATTTTTTATTTTGTTTGCTCTTCCAATATTAGAAAAAGCTCATTTGATAAAAAATATTTTCTATCTATCTTTAATTGCGCAACTGGGTTCATTTATTATAAGTGCTATTTATTTTAATCATATTCAATGGATTGGTATTATAACTAACCTATTTTTTGTACCTTTCTATACATTTATCCTATTTCCATTTGTTATTTTCATCGTTATCCTCTTACATTTCCCCCTAGAACTAAGCTTTCTTAGCACACCACTAAATTTATTAATGACGTTTCATGATGTAGTTATCAATCTATTCATACACATGAACATATATAAATGGCATGTACCTGAACTTAATGAAATATTTATTACTTTAACTTTTGTTACAGTTTTTATAGCATTAGTTTTTTTAGTTCATAAATATTATGTATGTTTTATCATAACTGTGCTTATTTTGTATATCATTTCTACAATCATTCCACATGATGATTCTTATAAATTAACAATGTTAAATGTGAATCAAGGTGATGCATTTTTATTCGAGACAAATGAACGAGAAAGCATGCTTATTGATACTGGCGGCACATCGATGAGCTCAGCTATGGATTCAGCAATGAAAGAAAATCATAATATTGCTAAATATCATATAATACCTACACTTAAAAAGCACGGTCTAGCATCTTTAGATTATATTATTATTTCACATCCTCATGTGGATCATATGGGTGAATTAAGTTACTTAATAACTAAGTTCAAGATAAAAAATATAATCATTAATACAACAAGTTTTAATATAAATAAATTAAAGACTTTAATCCACCAAAGTGAGAGAAATCATATAAAGTTAATTGATTTTAAAAATATACAACAATTTAACTTAGGTAAAGCAAATATTACTTTACTTGATACAACAATTAAGCATTCAGAGGATTTAAATGAACATTCTATTGTAACTTTTATAGAATATAATAAGATTAAAATGTTGTTTATGGGAGATGCTACCACTAATAATGAACAAATACTTTTGCGTAATTTTAAATTGTCAAAGATAGATATACTAAAAGTGGGTCATCATGGAAGCAAAACAAGTACTAGCAATGAATTTTTACAAAAAATACAACCAACAATTTGTCTTGTTTCTGTAGGTAAGACAAATCGGTATAATTTACCCAATCAAGAAGTTATAACTAAATTAAAAAAGTTAGGTGCTCAAGTTTTCCAATCAAATGAGTATGGAGAGGTAACTATAAAATTAAATTCCCAATTAACTATAAATACTGTAATGAACCAATGATTTTATGTAGAGAGATCAACCTCTCCATGCTATAATAATTAAATGCGTAATAGTGATGAAAGGGTGCTAAAGATGAGCGATAAGATAATTACAATTTACGGTGAAGTACCTGAACTTATTGAAAAAAAGTCAGCTGAAGTCATTAACCGTTACTTGAATGCCCCTAAAGATGATTTTAACTTTGTTAAATATAATTTATATGAAAGTGATTTATCTCCTGTAATTGAAGAAACACTAACCTTACCATTTTTTTCTGACAAAAAAGCAGTATTAGTTCAAAATGCATATGTGTTTACAGGCGAAAAAGCGCCAAAAGACTTAAATCATAATACTGATCAACTAATTGAATTTATTGAAAAATATGATGGGGAAACTTTAATAATATTTGAAGTCTATCAATCAAAATTAGATGAAAGAAAAAAGTTAGTTAAAACTTTAAAGAAACACGCTAATTTAATCAAAATTGAACAAATGACCGAAGAAGAGATAAAAAAATGGATGAAAAATGAACTTCACGAAAATTACAAAGATATAAAACAAGATGCGTTAGACTTATTTTTAGAACTTACGGGTATTAATTTTAATATTGTAAAACAAGAACTTGAAAAAGTAATACTATTTTTAGGTGATAGGGCTACGATTAATAAGCAAGATGTGCATCAAATTGTTAATAGAAGTTTAGAACAAAATGTCTTTTTATTAACTGATTATATTCAGAAAAATAAAAAATCCCAAGCTATACAATTGGTGAAAGACTTGATAGCAATGAAAGAAGAACCAATTAAATTATTAGCATTAATTACAAGTAATTATCGCTTATTTTATCAATGTAAAATATTAGGTCAAAAAGGCTACAGTGGCCAACAAATAGCTAAAACAATCAATGTACATCCATACCGTGTTAAATTAGCTTTGAACCAATCAAGAAATTACCAATTAGAGAAGTTATTAAACATAATTGATACATGCGCAGAAACAGATTATAAATTGAAGTCATCATATATGGATAAACAATTGATTTTAGAACTGTTTATATTGTCACTTTAATTATATACAGATAGTTACGCTTAACTTAATGGAATGAGATTTGACAGTATTAAAATAGTTTTTCTAGTGGATTTTTAACTAATTGATTTTGGATTTTTAAATAGTATCATTTTATGTTTAATCTAAATGATATATTGAATTTGTACATAGAATTTGGCTGTTGATAATACTTTTATATTGTCGACAGTCTATTTGTTTAATAAACAAATACCAAGAGATAGATGTTTGATGAGTTCTTGAAAGAAAAGTTTGCAAGACTGATCACACTTAAAAGATTATGATATATAAATAAACAAACCTTAGGCGAACTATCACCTAAGGTTTGTTTGATTAGTAGATTCGAGCAGTTGCTTGAATCTGTTTATTATTTAGCAGCTGTCATTAATGAAGACTTGATACGAGCAGCTTTGTTAGTGTGGATTAAGTTGCGTTGTGCAGCTTTATCTACTTTTTTCAAAGCAAAGCTCACTAAGTCAGCTTTGTTATCAGCACCAGCTTCTATAGCTGAATGAGCTCTCTTAACTGCTGTACGCATTTCATTTTTTTGAGAAATATTACGAGCTTCAGCAGTGTGTGTTGTGTTAACACGTTTAATTGCAGATTTAATGTTTGGCATGTGTGTCACCTCCTAAAAGTGATCTTCGCTATCAAAGTTAATTTGATTACAACAAGAAATATTTTATCAAAACAAGCAACTTTCTGCAATCATTTATTTATCTAAGGCGCGTAAAATAGATATAAATGATACAATATATGATAGAAAGATAAGAAAGTAACATAAAAGTTCAATTCAAAATCTCTTTAAAATGTTATGACTTAATAAGTATTACTATTAAAATACTTTGCAAGTTTGCAATTAACTATTAAAAACGTTATTATATCAAAGAATGTCATACATATTACGGGCTAGAATTATGAAAGTGAGAAGGATAATACATGGATAAACAAGAACGCTATAATCGACGTAAAAATATTAGAAACTTTTCCATTATCGCACATATAGACCATGGTAAATCTACGTTAGCTGATAGGATTTTAGAAAATACAAAATCAGTCGAGACTAGAGACATGCAGTCTCAATTATTGGATTCTATGGATTTAGAAAGAGAACGCGGTATAACAATTAAATTAAATGCAGTACGTTTAAAATATGATGCTAAAGATGGGGAAACATATACGTTCCACTTAATCGATACACCAGGGCATGTCGATTTTACTTATGAGGTGTCTAGATCACTTGCAGCATGTGAAGGTGCTATATTAGTTGTGGATGCGGCACAAGGTATAGAGGCACAAACTTTAGCGAATGTGTATTTAGCACTTGATAATGATTTAGAATTACTACCAGTTATCAATAAAATAGATTTGCCAGCGGCAGAACCTGAACGAGTAAAACAAGAATTAGAAGACGTTATCGGTATCGATAAAGATGATGTGGTACTTGCAAGTGCAAAATCAAATATTGGTATTGAAGATATCTTAGAGAAAATCGTTGAAGTAGTACCACCGCCTGAAGGTGACCCAGAAGAACCTTTAAAAGCACTTATATTCGATTCAGAATATGATCCATATAGAGGGGTTATATCTTCTATCAGGGTGGTGGAAGGTATTGTAAAAGCAGGCGATCGTATTAAAATGATGGCAACGGGCAAAGAATTCGAAGTGACTGAAGTTGGTATCAATACACCAAAACAATTACAAGTTGATGAATTGACTGTCGGTGATGTTGGTTATATCATTGCTAGCATTAAAAATGTAGATGATTCACGTGTAGGGGATACAATTACCCATGCCGATAGACCAGCGGTTGAACCATTACAAGGTTACAAGAAAATGAATCCAATGGTCTTCTGTGGTCTATTTCCAATTGATAACAAAGATTATAATGATTTAAGAGAAGCACTAGAAAAATTACAATTAAATGACGCTTCGTTAGAATTTGAGCCTGAATCATCACAAGCTTTAGGTTTTGGTTATCGTACAGGTTTCTTAGGTATGTTGCATATGGAAATTATCCAGGAACGTATTGAGCGTGAATTTGGAATAGAGCTTATTGCCACAGCGCCTTCAGTTATTTATGAATGCATCTTAAAAACAGGCGATGAAGTAACGGTGGATAATCCTGCGAACATGCCTGATAGAGATAAGATAGAAACAATATACGAGCCATTTGTGCGCGCGACTATGATGGTTCCTAATGACTATGTAGGTGCAGTAATGGAGTTATGCCAACGCAAACGTGGTCAATTTATAAATATGGAATATATGGATGATATCCGTGTGAATATTATTTATGAGATTCCATTATCAGAAGTAGTGTTCGATTTCTTTGATCAGTTAAAATCTAATACTAAGGGGTATGCTTCATTCGATTATGAATTTATCGATAATAAAGAAAGTGATTTAGTGAAGATGGATATCTTGTTAAATGGTGAGAAAGTAGATGCTTTAAGCTTTATCGTGCATAAAGAATTTGCATATGACCGAGGAAAAGCTTTAGTCGAGAAACTTAAAACGCTGATACCTAGACAACAGTTCGAAGTTCCTGTACAAGCAGCTGTAGGACAAAAAATCGTAGCAAGAACGAATATTAAATCAATGGGTAAAAATGTTTTGTCTAAATGTTATGGTGGCGACATTACTCGTAAGAGAAAACTTTTAGAAAAACAAAAAGCTGGTAAAGCTAAAATGAAAGCAGTAGGTAATGTTGAAATTCCTCAAGACGCTTTCTTAGCTGTACTTAAGATGGATGAAGATTAATATAAATTAAAAATTGGGGCCTTAAATCCAAAAGATTTATGGCCCAGTTTTTTGTGATGATTCTAAGTCTTCAATAAACGAAAGAAGGTGGACACAATATGGAAGTGAAAAGTGCATATATCCATATTCCATTTTGTGTAAGAATATGTACATATTGTGATTTCAATAAATATTTTATACACAATCAACCGGTAGATGAATATTTAGATTGCTTAATTAAAGAGATGTGCGATAGCGAGGTTAGAGTTTTAGAAACTTTGTTTGTAGGCGGCGGAACACCAACAGCATTAAGTTATAAACAACTCAAGCGATTACTAATTGCAATTACTGATACGTTTAAAATTAAAGGTGAATTTAGTTTTGAGGCTAATCCAGATGAATTGACAATTGAAAAAGTTCAATTATTAAAAGATTTTGGTGTTAATAGATTGTCAATGGGCGTACAAACGTTTAAACCTGAACTTTTAGAAATATTAGGTAGGACACATCATACTACTGATATATATCAAGCTGTTACTAATGCGCGTGCAGTAGGCATTCCCTCTATAAGTTTAGATTTGATGTACCATTTACCGCAACAAACGTTAGAAGATTTTAAGGATAGTTTAGAAAAGGCATTGAGCATGGATATTGATCATATTTCAAGTTATGGGCTTATATTGGAACCTAAAACACAATTTTATAATATGTATAAAAAAGGTAAGTTGAAAATTCCAAATGAAGATATTGGTGAAGAAATGTATGAGTATCTAATTGAGAGAATGAATAAGTCTGATTTGCATCAATATGAAATTTCAAATTTTGGAAAAACAGGCCATGAATCGGAACATAATAAAGTTTATTGGAAAAATGAAGGGTATTATGGCTTTGGTGCAGGTGCAAGTGGCTATGTGAATGGTGAACGTTACAGTAATGTTAATCCTGTAAATCACTATATAAAAAAAGTGAAAAGCAATGAAAGACCTATATTACAATCAACTTATCCAACGAAAACAGAGCAAATGGAAGAAGAAATGTTCTTAGGTTTGAGAATGAATAAAGGTGTAAGTAAAAATAGGTTTTTTGAAAAATTTGATCAAACAGTTGAGCAAGTTTATGAGCAGTCGCTTAAAGATTTAACTCAAAAAGGACTTATTGTTGAACAAGATGACTACATTTCTATGACTGATCGCGGAAAAGTCGTCGGAAACTTAGTGTTTGAATCTTTTTTACTTAATGTATAAAAATTTATAAAAATCCAGTGCTTTAACATTGACTTACTTTGACCAATTTGATAAATTATAATTAGCACTTGAAACAAAGGAGTGCTAATGAGGTGAAAACATGATTAGTGATAGACAATTAAGCATACTAAATGCAATTGTTGAAGATTATGTTGATTTAGGTCAGCCAATTGGTTCAAAAACACTGATTGAACGGCATAAATTGAATGTTAGTCCTGCTACTATTAGGAATGAGATGAAGCAATTAGAGCTTCTCGAACTAATAGAGAAGACGCACACGTCGTCAGGACGATATCCTTCAGAATCAGGTATCAGATATTATGTGAATCAATTATTACAAGAAACATCTCATCAACAACAAACTAAAATTCAACGTTTGAGAGATTTATTAGTTGAAAACCATTATGATATTGCGACTTCACTCAGTGATTTTGCAAATGAACTTTCAAATCAATCTCAGTATACAACGTTGGTAATGCGTCCAAATCATAAAAAAGATATTATTAATAACATTCATTTGTTTAGAGCAAATGCTTATTTGGTTATAATGGTTGTTGTATTCTCATCAGGTCATGTTGAAAACTTACATTTAGCATCTCAAGTTCCATTATCAAATAATGAACTTACGAACGTTTCTAATTTTGTTACTGCTAAATATAACGAGTGGAATGATCATCATTTCGAAAACGACTTGAATGCTTTTGTGAAATCAGATATTGAAAAAGATTTTATAAAAGACATGTTGAATACAATAGATATTCATTTTGATAATCAAAGTAATGGCATTTTTATGGGCGGAAAGGTTAAACTCATAGATGCGTTGAATGAAACGAACGTATCATCAATTCAACCGATTCTACAATATATAGAATCGAATAAAATCACACAATTACTTGATGAAATGTCTAATTCAGCTATTAATGTCAAAATTGGTCATGAAATTGAATCAAGTTTAAGTGATATTTCAATCGTTACAAGTGAATATCACATTGATGATAGACTTAAAGGTCAAATTGCGGTTATCGGACCAACGGCAATGAATTATCAGAACGTAATCAGATTACTAAATACGATTTGGTAATTAACAATTGTATTGGAGGGCAGACAATGACAGAAAAAAATGAATCAGTTTTCGACCAAAACGAAGACATAAATGAACAAACTTCAGAAGAAAATACGGTTGAAAACACTGATAAAACTACAGAAACATCACAAGATAATCTGCAGGAGGACGATTCACAAAATATCTCAGAAGACGTAGATCCTAAAGATGAAGAAATTCAACAATTGAAAAAAGATGTTCAAGAAAATGAAGAAAAATATTTAAGATTATATGCTGAATTTGAAAACTATAAGCGTAGAATTCAAAAAGAAAACCAGACAATGAAAGAGTATAAAGCACAAGATGTTTTAAATGATATCTTACCAACAATAGATAACATTGAACGTGCTTTACAAATTGATGGCGAAGATGAACAGTTTAAATCACTTAAAAAAGGTGTGGAAATGGTTCATGAAAGCTTATTAAATGCATTGAAAAATAATGGTTTAGAAAAAATAGAAACTGAAGGTCAACAATTTGACCCTAACTTCCACCAAGCTGTAGTTCAAGATGATAATCCTGATTTCGAATCTGGACAAATTACTGAAGAGCTACAAAGTGGTTATAAATTGAAAGAAAGAATTTTAAGACCTTCAATGGTTAAAGTAAATCAATAAATTATTTTATTGTTGAAAACACCAAATTTTCAAACATAACAGGAGGAATTTATTTATGAGTAAAGTAATAGGTATTGACTTAGGTACAACAAATTCATGTATTGCAGTATTAGAAGGCGATGAGCCAAAAGTAATTCAAAATCCTGAAGGTGCTAGAACAACACCATCTGTAGTTGCGTTTAAAAATGATGAAACTCAAGTAGGTGAAGTTGCTAAGCGTCAAGCAATCACTAACCCTAATACAATTCAATCTATCAAACGTCACATGGGTACAGATTACAAAGTAGACGTTGAAGGTAAATCATATACACCACAAGAAATTTCAGCAATGGTATTACAAAACCTTAAAAGTACAGCAGAAGATTACTTAGGCGAAAGCGTAGATAAAGCTGTAATTACAGTTCCTGCATACTTCAATGACAGTGAACGTCAAGCTACTAAAGATGCTGGTAAAATTGCTGGTTTAGAAGTTGAACGTATTATTAACGAACCAACTGCAGCTGCATTAGCTTACGGTTTAGACAAAACAGAACAAGATCAAAAAGTTCTTGTATTTGACTTAGGTGGCGGTACTTTCGACGTATCAATCCTTGAATTAGGTGACGGCGTATTTGAAGTACTTTCAACAGCAGGTGACAATAAACTTGGTGGGGACGACTTTGACCAAGTAATTATTGATCACTTAGTTGCAGAGTTCAAAAAAGAAAATAGTGTAGACTTATCAAAAGATAAAATGGCTTTACAACGTCTTAAAGATGCTGCTGAAAAAGCTAAAAAAGACTTGTCTGGTGTTTCTCAAACACAAATTTCATTACCATTCATCTCAGCTGGGGAAAGCGGTCCATTACACTTAGAACTTACATTAACTCGTTCTAAATTTGAAGAATTAGCAGATTCATTAATCAGAAGAACTATGGAACCAACTCGTCAAGCAATGAAAGACGCTGGTTTATCTAGCTCTGACATCGATGAAGTTATCTTAGTTGGTGGTTCTACAAGAATCCCTGCAGTACAAGATGCAGTGAAAAAAGAAGTAGGTAAAGACCCTCATAAAGGTGTTAACCCTGATGAAGTAGTAGCAATGGGTGCAGCAATTCAAGGTGGCGTTATCACAGGTGATGTTAAAGACGTAGTATTATTAGACGTTACACCATTATCATTAGGTATTGAGATTATGGGTGGACGTATGAACACACTAATTGAAAGAAATACTACAATTCCAACATCAAAATCACAAGTATACTCTACAGCTGCAGATAACCAACCAGCAGTTGATATCCATGTATTACAAGGTGAACGCCCAATGGCAGCGGATAACAAGACACTTGGTAGATTCCAATTAACTGATATCCCAGCAGCCCCTCGTGGTGTACCTCAAATCGAAGTTACATTCGATATTGATAAAAATGGTATTGTAAACGTTACTGCAAAAGACTTAGGTACTAACAAAGAACAAAACATTACAATACAATCAAGCTCAGCACTTTCAGACGACGAAATTGATCGCATGGTTAAAGATGCAGAAGAAAATGCAGAAGCAGATAAAAAACGTCGCGAAGAAAGTGATTTGAGAAATGAAGCAGATAGTTTAGTATTCCAAGTTGAAAAAACAATCACTGATTTAGGTGAAAATATTAGCGAAGAAGATAAAACAAATGCTGAAGATAAAAAAGAAGCATTAAAATCTGCGCTTGAAGGCGAAGATATAGAAGATATCAAAGCTAAAAAAGAAGAATTAGAACAAGTTGTTCAAGACTTATCAACTAAAGTTTACGAACAAGCTGCACAAGCTCAACAACAAGCTCAAGGTGAAGATGCAAACGCTTCTCAAGATAGCAATGTTGAAGATGCAGATTTCACAGAAGTTAAAGATGACGACAACGAAGATAAGCAAAAATAAGTGTAGTCATGGACTAATTAATTGTTATTGAAAGAAATATATGACACAATTGCTTAGCCAAATTAAGTCAAAGTCAATTGAACATTGGCTTTGACTTTTTCCTTTTTTATAAAAGATTTAATAAAACCGTAAAAGGAGAGATAACAGTGGCCAAAAGAGATTATTATGAAGTCTTAGGTGTTAGTAAAAGCGCTTCTAAAGATGAAATTAAAAAGGCTTATCGTAAATTATCAAAGAAATACCATCCTGACATAAATAAAGAAGAAGGTGCAGACGAGAAGTTTAAAGAGATCTCAGAAGCATACGAAATTTTAAGCGATGACAACAAACGTGCTAATTATGACCAATTTGGCCATGACGGACCACAAGGTGGTTTTGGTGGTCAAGGATTTGGTGGTCAAGATTTTAGCGGATTCGGAGGCGGCGGTTTCGAAGATATTTTCAGTTCGTTCTTCGGAGGCGGCAGACAACAACGTGATCCAAACGCGCCAAGAAAAGGTGACGATCTACAATATACGATGACTGTTACTTTTGATGAAGCAGTTTTTGGTAGCGAGAAAGAAATTTCAATACGTAAAGATGTTACTTGTCACACATGCGATGGTGAAGGTGCTAAACCTGGCACTAAGAAAAAAACATGTCATTATTGTAGTGGTGCTGGTCATGTTTCAGTTGAACAAAATACAATACTTGGTAGAGTTAGAACTGAAAAAGTTTGTCCAGTATGTAGTGGCTCAGGTCAAGAATTTGAAGAACCATGTCCAACATGTCACGGAAAAGGTACTGAAAACAAAAATGTTAAAATCAATGTGACAATACCCGAAGGTGTTGATAATGAACAACAAATTAGATTAGCTGGTGAAGGTGCTCCAGGTGAAAATGGAGGACCACAAGGTGACTTATATATCGTCTTTAGAGTTAAACCTTCAGAAAAATATGAAAGAGATGGCGACGATATTTATTATTCTCTTGACGTTAGTATTGCCCAAGCAACGTTAGGTGACGAAGTTAAGGTTCCGACGTTAAATGGCAGTGTAATGTTGACTATTCCTGCAGGCACTCAAACAGACAAACAATTCCGTCTTAAAGAAAAAGGTATCAAAAATGTGCATGGCTATGGATATGGTGACTTATTTATAAATATTAAAGTAGTTACACCAACTAAAGTAAGTGAGCGTCAAAAAGAATTGCTTAGAGAATTTGCAGAAATTGATGGCGAAGAGATTTCAGAACAACCATCAAATTTTAGAGATAAAGCTAAAAGATTCTTTAAAGGAGAATAATATATGGACTGGACTGAAGTATCAATCAACATTAATCACGAGGCATCATCAATTATTTCTGATATATTAGAAGATTTTGGCTCAAATGGTGTAGTTATAGAAGATTCTAAAGATTTGGAACAAGCGTTTGAGGATAAATTTGGTGAAATTTATGCATTAAATGCTAATGATTATCCTCAAAAAGGTGTAAGAATAAAAGCGTACTTCAATGAAATTAAATATACAGAAAAGTTTAAATCTGAACTTATTAATACAATTAAGCAAGTTACTTCTCTGGATCTTTCACTTTTTGAGTACGAAGAACAAACATTACGTGAGCAAGATTGGGAAAATGAATGGAAAAATTATTTCCATCCATTTAGAGCTTCAGAACAGTTCACAATTGTTCCTAGTTGGGAAACATATCAAAAAGAAGATGAAAGTGAATTATGCATTGAGTTAGATCCAGGCATGGCGTTTGGTACTGGTGACCATCCTACAACTAGTATGTGTTTAAAAGCAATAGAATCATATGTGAAGCCAAGCTATTCTGTTATTGATGTCGGCACTGGTTCAGGTATATTAAGTATTGCTGCTTATTTGTTAGGTGTAAAACGTATTAAGGCATTAGACGTAGATGAAATGGCAGTAAGAGTTGCTAAAGATAACTTTGAGAAAAATAATTGTGACCATGCAATTGAAGCCACGACTGGAAATTTATTAAAAGAAGAAGCTGAAAAATTTGATGTTGTGATTGCTAATATTCTAGCTCATATTATTGAAGAAATGATCGATGATGCATATAATACCTTGAATGAAGATGGTTATTTTATTACGTCTGGTATTATAGAAGAAAAGCACGAAGCGATTGTAAGACGCATGGAAAGCACTGGTTTTAAAGTGTTGTCTATTAACCATGAAAATAGCTGGGTCTGTATCGTAGGGCAGAAAGTGAGCGATTGACATGCAAAGATACTTTATTAATCAAAACGCTGATTCACTTCAGCGTTTTTCCATTATCGAAAAAGGTGACATCCATCACATTTTGAACGTAATGAGGTATCAAATGGATGATGAAATTATTATTACTTTTTCGGATCAATTTGTTTATAAATGTAAAATTAGCAATATAGGTACTGATGAAATTGAAATCGAGCTAGTTGAACAGATTGATATAGATTCAGAATTACCTCAAACCATTACTATATGTAGTGGTTTAATCAAAGCGGATAAATATGAATGGTTGTTACAAAAAGCAACTGAACTAGGTGCTAGTGAATTTTTAGCTGTCGGAATGAAACGCTCCGTTGTAAAATTAAATGATAGTAAGATAACTAAAAAATTAGAGCGCTGGCAGAAAATTATCAAAGAAGCTGCCGAACAAAGCTATAGATTAGCAATACCTTCTGTCGATTATAAAGCATCACTAAAAGAAGTTTTTCAACAAAGTGATTTATATGATTATATTTTGATAGCATACGAAGATGCTGCCAAACAAGGTGAAGTTAGTAATCTTAAAAAGTTGATAAAAAAATTTCAGCCAAATGATCGTGTTTTAGTGATTTTTGGGCCTGAAGGTGGTTTAGCAGAAGAAGAGTTAGCATTGTTTAATGACAATGCATATCAAGTTGGGCTTGGTCCTAGAATATTAAGAGCTGAAACAGCACCTCTATATGTGCTAAGTGCCATCAGTTATGAATTAGAACTGTTAGATTAATCCTAATTCAAACAGATGTTGGATTAAGCTACACATTTAAAAATAAAACTTATTACAGTACTATTTGTAAGGTAAGTGATAAGAATTATTGTATTAAAATGGAATTGAAATGATTAACAGAAATAAAGAAAGGACTAACTCAGAATAAAATCTGTTTTAGTCCTTTATAATTAATGTGAAGCGCTTACATTTTTACTTAGGGATAGCAGCGATGATTGCTTGGATGATAGTGATAATTGTATTAACGATGTCTGTAATCATGATTTTCACCTATTTATATTTTATTTATTATATTGTATTGTACGATAATCAATAAATAAAATGTTTAAATATTGCATAATTGAATGATTTGAATACCTAATTGTTATAATTGTCTAAAATGTAATGATTTCATGTGATTATAAATAAGGTAGGCACTTACGTGCTCGCCTTAATTTTGTGTTTTAATATTGAAATTAATTTATAAAGGAGAAAATAATGTATTTAGAGTATTGGAAAAATATATTTAATTATAAGGGGACATCGAAATTAAGTCATTTGGGAGTTAGTATTCTAATAAACATAGTAATATTATTTTTGATTATGTTAAGCGGTATTTTTGTTCCACTTAAATGGGAAAATACTGTCGTAGATATATATTATATTGTCTTACTTATAATGTTTTTGCCTACTATATCTATGATGGTTAGAGTAGTTAGAAGTTTCGCTCGAAAATATTAGCTATGATGGGATAGGGAATCATGTGCTTATTCTATTTATAATTAAATTCTAAGATTAAAACGTTATGAAATCTATATTATTCTACTCATACTTGCATGGTTAAATGTGTCATTTGGAAATGATATATATAAAAGTGTAGTCACATTAATCACTATGTTGCTAATAATTAAAGTATATAAAAGCAAAAAAGGTGCTAATAATGTACACGATTAAAGAAACCAATCAGATGATGAATAAATTATTCGAAACCGAAACATCTTATAGTATACCTGAAAACTTGGTTTATCACGTCAAAATTTGGTTGACCTAGTGACTAGAAAATCAAATATCAGAAAAGCGGAATTCATTACAATAACAATACTACATGAATACACAAAAACCCACCTAAATGAATAGGTGAGCTTTTTTAGATGAAAATAATTAATACCCAAATGCAGCCATACCTAGAACAAATCCTAGAATTGCACAAGCTATAGCAGCTATCATCATTATAGTTCCATGTTGTACTTGTCCTTTATTTCGCAATAAATAACTAAAAATCACACCTCCAGCACCAAATAAAATTGGAATAAATAACAATGACATTGCAGTACATACCCAACCTAAGATGATGAATAATTGAGTATTATCTTTGTTTTGTTGTGACATATTATATTCTCCTAACCTTTATTCTTTAATCGTACAATAAATAAATCATAAAAAGTAGGTTTTGTAATATAATTATATAATTGTCCAAATTGTTAAATAAGTATACATTTAAAAAATCAAAACTTCCATTTAATATGCAGCTTTATCATAATTTTAAAAATTAAAAACATTGATTTAACGGTATTTTAAATGTAGTGTGTAATATGATTCATTAAATAAAAATTTTACTAATTGACCACATTAATCAGATATATTATACTAAGTTATACATGGTTAGTACCATGTGATGATAATAAAGTTTCGTTGATATTTGGAGGGAGGGAAATACACATGTCTAAAACAGTAGTCAAAAAGAACGAATCACTTGAAGATGCGTTACGTCGTTTCAAACGTACAGTTTCTAAAAGCGGTACAATTCAAGAAGTACGTAAACGTGAGTTTTACGAAAAACCTAGCGTTAAACGTAAAAAGAAATCAGAAGCTGCACGTAAACGTAAATTCAAATAATTAATTGTTTCGTTGACTCCCTCAACACCAACATTAATTATAAACCAAAATAGCCTTTAGTTGATAATCAACTAAAGGCTATTATTTTTATCTAAACTCTTATATAACGTTAATGATTTATAGTAATTGCCAATACAAATTATTAGCGTTTCTTAATATATCCTTCCAATTAAGAAATTTTTAAAAATTAATTTATTGATTAAGAAATTTTATGCTGTAAACGCTATAATCACGTATTAATTTCATGTATAATTAAATTGAGAGCGAGGTGATAGAGTGATTCCTTCAAGTAGTTTACATACAATATTTTCAGCTAATTTTGTTGAAAGTGGGAACTGGATTGATAATATGGCTAATTTCATTGTAAATCCAATAGTTGCGTTAATTTTAACATGTATTATCTTTTTAGGTTTCTTATACCAATTGTATTCAAATAAAATTAACATAATAGGAATTGTTGCCACATTAACTTTATTGATATTCTTTTTAGGATTTTATATAAAAGGAGATGTCAATTTATATTCTGTGATTTTATTTGGCATAGGCGTTATATTTGTAATAATTGAACTTTTTGTAGTCGGCGCAGTTATCGGTATTATCGGTATGGCACTCATAGTTTTTAGTATTATTACTTTAGGAGATAATTTAGTTTATATGATTGCCAATGTCGTCGTTGCATTAATTCTATCAATTATTGAATGGGTGATACTTGTGAAGATATTCAAACGAAAAATTCCATTTTTAGACAAGGTTGTATTAAAAGATTCTACAAATGCAGAAGCAGGCTACACTTCACACGAAGATCGCTCTCATTTAGTTGGGCAAACTGCAACAACTTCAACTGATTTAAGACCTGCAGGAATTATTACTTATAACAATGAGCGTATTGATGCAGTTTCTGATGGTTCTTTTATTTTAAGAAATAAACAAGTTACCATTTTAGAAGTAGAAGGTACGAGAGTTGTTGTAAGAGAAAACGAATCATAAAGGAGAGAAAGTATGATCGGATTAATTATTATTGTCGCTATAGTAGTAATAGCATTATTGTTATTATTTTCATTTGTACCAGTCGGATTGTGGATTTCAGCAATTGCTGCTGGTGTTAAAGTAGGAATAGGTACATTGGTAGGTATGAGATTACGTAGAGTATCCCCAAGAAAAGTTATTTCACCGCTTATTAAAGCACATAAAGCAGGACTTAACTTAACTACGAATCAACTTGAATCTCATTATTTAGCTGGTGGTAACGTTGACCGTGTAGTTGATGCGAATATCGCAGCACAAAGAGCGGATATTAACTTACCATTTGAACGTGGTGCTGCTATCGACTTAGCTGGTCGTGACGTTTTAGAAGCTGTTCAAATGTCAGTAAATCCTAAAGTTATAGAAACACCATTTATCGCTGGTGTTGCTATGAATGGTATCGAAGTAAAAGCCAAAGCTCGTATTACAGTACGTGCCAACATTGCTCGTTTAGTTGGTGGCGCTGGTGAAGAAACAATCATAGCTCGTGTGGGTGAAGGTATTGTTTCTACTATTGGTTCAAGTGAACACCATACAGAGGTATTAGAAAATCCAGACAATATTTCGAAAACTGTTTTAAGTAAAGGTTTAGATTCTGGTACAGCTTTTGAAATCTTATCAATTGATATTGCTGATGTTGATATTAGTAAAAATATCGGTGCAGACTTGCAAACTGAACAGGCACTTGCAGATAAGAATATTGCACAAGCTAAGGCTGAAGAACGTCGTGCTATGGCCGTAGCGCAAGAACAAGAAATGAAAGCGAAAGTACAAGAAATGCGTTCTAAAGTTGTTGAAGCCGAAGCTGAAGTACCATTAGCAATGGCAGAAGCTTTACGTTCTGGAAATTTAGGCGTAAAAGATTATTACAACTTGAAAAATGTTGAGGCAGATACAGGTATGAGAAATTCTATTAATCAACGTACAAATCAACAAGATGATGAATCACCGGATAAATAACTTTAGGGGTGATTAAATGAATATAGGTATTATTATTTTTGTAATATCTGTGATTGTAACAATAATCGGAGCTATTAATGATAATAGCCATAAAGATAGACAAAATCAAAAGCCACCAGTAAATAAACGACCAAATAGTAATGGTGAGCAACCGAAAAAAGGCGGGTTCTTAGACGAAATAGGTAAAACTTTCAAAGAGATTGAAAAACATATTAATGAAGATCCTACGTCACAAAGAAGAGAACCTGAGCAAATGCCTCAACACGAACGTTCACAATCTTCACCAACGGAAACACGTGCAGAAAAAATGGAATCACCAAGTTCTGAGCGTAAAACAAGAAAAGATAATGAAACTGAAGCAGACAAAGCAAAACGAGCTCAACAGCAACAAGATGATAAATTACAAAAAGAGCTTGAAGCTGATTTAATGGGGCAAATTCAAGATGTTCGAACTGAAATTGATCGTGAAAACGAGAAAAGGCTTCAGAGAACTGAGAAGAAAGCGCGTGCAATCATTGCAGATAAATATTTATCTGAAAGGACAAAAAGAATTCGCTTGAAACAATTGATGAATGCACATGCTATTCAAAGTCCTGCTAATAATGATCAGTTTAGGTTTGCTGATGATGAAGTGGTGAATGGTATTATTTGGTCAGAGGTATTGGAAAGACCTAAAAGGTTATAATTTTATATTTTAACGTCTTATAAAAATCAACGTATGTAGGTTTTTATAGGACGTTATTTTTTTGTTGCAAAACACTGTACAAACAAGAATTTTTTAACTATTATTGAATAATTACTCAATTTACGTATTGCTTAATTTATTCAATTAGATAGAATGTAAATCTTCTGTTAAAATTGTGGAAATCACTTACGATTCAATACTCTTTAAAATAATATCAGTCATTTTCGTGATATAATGAAAGTGTAACTTGAATGGTGAGTTTGAATCATAAAAATTCAACTGAATAAATATCTGAAATGATTTATTGTTTATTAAAAACTTTTTGTAACTTAAAATCTAATAGGATAAAATAAGAAGTAACGAATATATTTGTAAAGGAGTACTTATATGCCTGGAATTATTCAAATAGATGACAATAACGAAGCGCAAGCACTCATTGGTAATAATGATGAACATCTTAAATCAATTGAGGAAGGCTTTGATGTCATTGTGCATGCTCGAGGACAAGAAATCTCTGTAAAAGGTGAGAAAGTTGAGCATGTTGAAAAAGCAGAATCTGTGCTTATAAACTTACTGAAAGTCATTCAACAAGGCGTTTCTATATCTATTAAAGATGTAGAAGCTGCTGTGAAAATGGCTCAAAATGGTACGATTCAATACTTATTAGATTTATATGAAGATGAAATTACTAAAGATGCATATGGTAAAACAATCCGTGCTAAAACAATGGGACAACGTATGTATGTCAATGCAATGCACCATAATGATCTAGTTTTTGGTGTAGGACCAGCTGGTACTGGTAAGACCTTCTTGGCAGTTGTTTATGCAGCGAAACAACTACGTAAAGGTAATGTAAAACGTATTGTACTTACTAGACCTGCCGTTGAAGCTGGAGAATCATTAGGTTTCTTACCTGGTGATTTAAAGGAAAAAGTAGATCCATATTTAAGACCATTATATGATGGTTTGAATACAGTTTTAGGAAGAGAACAAACAGCCAGATTTATAGAAAGAGGCATAATTGAAATTGCTCCGTTAGCCTATATGAGAGGTAGAACTTTAGATGATGCTTTTGTCATATTGGATGAAGCACAAAACACCACTCATGCTCAAATGAAAATGTTTTTAACTAGACTAGGTTTCGGTTCTAAAATGGTAGTAACTGGAGATAAAACACAGATAGACTTACCAAAAGGTGTTAAAAGTGGATTAAAAGAAGCGATTAAAAAGCTAGAAAATGTAAAAGGGCTAAGTATTCATAACCTTGACCAAAGTGATGTTGTACGTCATCCATTAGTAAGTAAAATTATTGATCGTTATGAGGGAGAAGAATAAATGTTTACAATAGATTTTAGTGATCATACAGAGTTAGTACAAAATGAATGGTTAACCCAAATAGATGAATTGCTTACTTTTGCTAAAAAACAAGAAAATATAGAAGAAGAAGCCGAATTGTCTGTGACATTTGTTGATAAAGAAGAAATTCAAGAAATTAATAAAATGTATCGCGATAAAGATAAAGTGACAGATGTTATTTCTTTTGCTTTAGAAGAAGATGAACCAGAAATAACTGGGCTTGATATGCCAAGAGTATTAGGGGATATAATAATTTGTACTGATGTTGCGAAAGAACAGGCTGATAATTATGGTCATAGTTTTGAAAGAGAACTCGGTTTTCTTGCATTACATGGTTTTTTACATTTATTAGGCTACGATCATATGAATGAACAAGATGAAAAAGAGATGTTCGGACGGCAAGAACAAATACTTAATGTCTATGGATTAACAAGAGATTAGAGGCGCATATGAAACGATTTAGTTATGCTTTTCATGGTATGTTAGTACTGATAAAAAAGGATCATAAATTTTTATTACATCTTTTATTAGCTTTAATAGTAATTATTGCGGGTTTTACTTTTAAAATTAACGAAGTAGAATGGCTTTTTATTATTATATCAATCGGCCTAGTACTCGCGTTTGAAGCAATTAATACTGCCGTAGAATATGTAGTGGATTTAGTTACTAGTGACTATCATGTTTTGGCAAAAAAAGCTAAAGATGTTGCTGCTTTTAGTGTTGTACTTGCTTCTCTCGTTGCCTTAGTTATAGGGCTCATTATTTTTTTACCTTATGTATTTAAATAGTAGTGCAATTTTGTGAAATTTGTTTATACTAATAAGACATAACAATTTAAAAAATAAATATATTTGAGGATAACTTATTATTAAATAGGGGAGATAAACTATGGCTTACCAATCACATTATTTTACAGAAGTAAGAAATGCTCAAGCAAATGCATATGCACCATACAGTAATTTTAAGGTTGGTGCGTATTTAAAAACTAAAGATGGAAAAACATATTACGGTGCTAATGTAGAAAATGCTGCTTATCCCATGTCTATATGTGCAGAAAGATCTAGTTTAGTGTCAGCAATTGCGGATGGTTATCGACCAGGAGATTTTGAGTCAATTACTGTTACTGTAGATGCAGATGAACCTTCTTCACCATGTGGTGCTTGTCGACAGGTAATGAAAGAACTATGTGATGATGATATGCCAGTGTATATGACAAATCATCAAGGCGATATGATAGAATCGACAGTAAACGAACTACTACCATTAGGATTTTCAGGAAAGGATTTAAATTAATGACAGAACACAAATCAGGATTTATCTCAATTATAGGTAGACCGAATGTTGGTAAATCAACTTTTGTAAACCGAGTAATTGGACATAAAATTGCAATAATGTCTGATAAGGCACAAACTACTAGAAATAAAATACAAGGTGTTATGACGCAAGAAGATGCTCAGATTATCTTTTTGGATACACCGGGCATTCATAAACCAAAACATAAATTAGGCGATTACATGATGCGTGTCGCTACAAATACACTATCTGAAATTGATGCTATTATGTTTATGGTAAATGTTAATGAAGATATCGGTCGTGGTGACGAGTACATTATGGACATGCTCAAAACTATTAAAACACCAGTATTCTTAGTATTGAATAAAATTGATTTAGTACATCCAGACGAACTGATGCCACGAATTGAAAAATACAAGCAATATTTGGATTTCACTGAAATTGTTCCAATTTCAGCATTAGAAGGTCACAACGTTGACCATTTTATCAACGTATTAAAATCTTACTTACCAGAAGGCCCTAAATATTATCCGGACGATCAAATTTCCGACCATCCAGAACAATTTGTAGTTGGTGAACTTATTCGCGAAAAGATTCTACATTTGACTAGTGAGGAAATACCTCATGCCATCGGGGTTAATGTAGATCGCATGGTTAAAGAAGACGAAGATAGAGTGAGAATTGAAGCTACCATATTCGTAGAAAGAGATTCTCAAAAAGGTATTGTGATTGGAAAAGGTGGTAAAAAGTTAAAAGAAGTAGGTAAACGTGCTCGTCTTGATATAGAACGTCTATTAGGCTCTAAAGTTTATTTGGAACTATGGGTAAAAGTTCAAAAAGATTGGCGTAATAAAGTAAACTTCATAAGACAAATGGGCTATTTAGAAGATCAAGATTAAGGCAAAGAATTTTTCGGAAGTCGGTGAGCTATTGTGTTGATCAAACAAAAAGGTATAATCATTAAAACAGTTGATTATGGCGAATCCGATAAAATTATAACTATTTTGAATGAACATGGTGCAAAAGTACCTTTAATGGTAAGGCGAGCTAAAAAGAGTAAGAGTGGTTTACAAGCCAATACCCAATTATTTGTGTATGGCTTGTTTATTTATTCTAAGTGGAAAGGCATGGGGACATTGAGCTCCGTCGATGTGATTGAACAAAATTATAACCTTCGCTTAGATATTTACGAAAGTAGTTTTGCTAGTTTATGTGCTGAAACAATTGATCGTTCACTTGAAGCAGATGAAGTTTCTAAATATAGCTATGACCTTTTACATTTTGTTTTGGACAAAATTAAAAATGGTGTTTCAGCACAACTGATGTCTGTAGTAGTTTTGTTAAAGTGTATGAACCGTTTCGGATTTAATGCTACATTTGATAAGTGCGCTGTTACTGGCAATGACGATCAGTCCAAATTAATAGCATATAGTTTTAAGCATGATGGTGCTATTTCTGAAGCTGTTAAATATCAAGATCCACATGCTCTAGTTTTATCTAATAAAACGCTTTATTTGCTAGATATCCTTCAAAAATTACCAATTAGTCAAATGAGTTCTCTTAGTATTCATGATGATGTTGTCAATGAGATGTCTGAATTAATGATCCTATTATATAAAGAATATGTGGGAATGTATTTTAAAAGTCAAAAACTAATCAATCAATTACATAGATTAGATAATTTATCTTGAATACGTCGTATAGATATTAGCGCTTATCAGCCTCCATATAAAATCAACTGAATAAACACATGATAAGTTCCCCCCTAACAATAGATATAAAAATCTTATTGTTAGGGGGGTTTTTAGAGTATAGTTCATATAAAAAGGCACAAATAAAAACTTTATAAGCTTTTGCTAAATGGTTATATACCACAAAATACAAGAAAAACATTAGTTTTTAATCAACTATAATTATGTTATGTAACCCTGTACTATAAGTTTAAGAGATTAAAAACATATTATAAGGATTGTTGATATACATAGATAGAAAAACTAACTTTCTGATAATCTACTAGAAAATTTTAGATCTTTAATGATAGTAGAGTTCAAAAATTAAAAAAGTTATATTAATGCTATCGAAGATAACTTCTGTTTTCAATAAAAATACTAAAATGCAAAGTAGCGGTATATACTAAGAAATATAATGTTCAACACAAACAGATTAAACATTTTATGCGCATGGTCATCAATTTAGTGAAAGCATTACACTAAAATTCCTTAGTAGGAATCTTTAAGTATTAAATATAAAAAAATAAACCAAACGTTATATTTAACGTTTGGTTTATTTATAAGTAATGTAACTATAACTGAATTAGAATTTAACTTTTTCAGCTAAGAAAGCATTTAGTTCTGTAATTGGCATACGAATCTGTTCCATAGTGTCACGATCACGTACAGTTACTTTTTCATCTTCTAAAGAATCGAAGTCGAAAGTGATACAATATGGTGTACCGATTTCATCTTGACGACGATAACGTTTACCAATTGATTGTGACTCATCGAAGTCTATAGAGAAGTTAGCACTCAATTCTTCAAATACTTTAATTGCATCACCAGATAGTTTTTTGCTCAATGGTAATACTGCTGCTTTATACGGAGCAAGCGCAGGGTGGAAGTGTAATACAGTTCTAGAATCTTTACTACCTTCAACGCCTTCTTCATCATAAGCGTCACATAAGAATGCTAATGTGACACGGTCAGCACCTAATGATGGTTCGATACAATAAGGGATATATTTTTCGCCTGTTTCTTGATCATGGTAATGGAAATCTTCACCTGAGTGTTCGCTGTGTTGCTTCAAGTCGAAATCAGTACGGCTAGCGATGCCCCATAGTTCACCCCAACCAAATGGGAATCGATACTCAATATCAGTAGTTGCATTTGAATAGTGAGAAAGTTCGTCAGCATCATGATCACGTAAGCGTGTAGCTTCTTCGCTTAAGTTTAAATCTTTTAGCCATTGGCTTGCGAATGTTTTCCAATAATTTTGCCATTCTATTTCTTCACCTGGTTTACAGAAGAATTCTAGTTCCATTTGTTCGAATTCACGTGTTCTGAAAATGAAGTTACCTGGTGTGATTTCATTACGAAATGACTTACCTACTTGACCAATACCAAATGGTAATTTTTTACGCATTGTACGTTGAACATTTTTATAGTTTACAAAAATACCTTGTGCAGTTTCAGGGCGTAAGAAAATTTCATTTGTAGAGTCTTCAGTTACACCTTGGAAAGTTTTGAACATTAAATTGAATTGACGGATATCAGTCCAGTTTGCTGTTCCACTTACGGGACAAACGATACCTTCTTCATCAATAATGCGCTTCATTTCATCAAAGCTTAAACCATCGGCAACGAAATTTTCATCGCCTTTTTCATTTGCCATATAATCTTCGATAATTTTATCAGCACGATAGCGGATTTTACTATCTTTGTTATCAATCATAGGGTCGTTAAAGTTACCAAGGTGACCAGACGCTTCCCATGTTTTTGGATTCATTAAAATTGCAGCATCAATACCCACGTTATATGGAGATTGTGTAATGAATTTTTGCCACCAAGCTTTTTTAATATTATTTTTTAATTCTACTCCTAGTGGACCATAATCCCATGTGTTTGATAAACCACCATAAATATCACTACCAGGGAATACAAATCCTCTATGTTTCGCTAATGAAACAATTGTTTCCATATCTTTTGCCATAAAAAATACACTCCTCTTTAACATAAAAACGTCCCAAGACACAGAAAAAAATAAAACTTTATCCGTGTCTTGGGACGAGTTAATCTTTTTTAATCACATATTCAAAATATGTGTTTGTTTGCAGAATTTTTGTTAACCCGCGGTTCCACCCAAGTTAGTGTGAACACTCGCTTTTACAAATCATTTAGTTGTAGCCATTAAACTTTGTTAAGCTTTCACTATCCTTAACTCGCTTTAAATCTAATTTTAATGTATTGATGGTTTATAAGCAAGTAAATATATGTATTTGTAGCAATTTAAAATTCAATGTATAATTGAGTAAATTGATTAAAGGGGTGAGCGTTATAGAACTGAGTAAAAGGCAACAGCAAATTGTTGAAATTGTGAAGAATAATGGCCCAATTACTGGTGAACATATAGCTGAACGGCTGAATTTAACACGCGCGACTTTAAGACCCGATTTAGCTATTTTAACAATGTCTGGTATTTTAGAAGCTAGACCACGTGTTGGTTATTATTATTCTGGGAAACCAAAAAATAAATTAATAGCCGATGAATTAAAACAATATATAGTTAAAGATTACGCATCTCACCCAGTAGTAGTAAAAAGTGAGATGACTGTTTATGATGCGATATGTACTATATTTTTAGAAGATGTTAGTACGCTGTTTGTAATTAACAATAACGGGGATTTTATGGGAGTTTGTTCACGTAAAGATTTATTAAGAGCTTCAATGATGGGGGAAGATATACATACGATACCCGTGAATATTATCATGACACGCATGCCAAATTTAAGTTTCGTTTTAGAAGACGAAAGAGTGATATTTGCAGCGAATCTCATGATTGAAAAAGAAATTGATTCTTTGCCTATTGTGGTTAAAAAAGAAAATGGGAAGTATGAAGTTAAAGGTCGCATTTCTAAAACGACGATAACTAAAATCTTTGTATCATTATTAAATGAATAGGTGGTATTAAATTAATGGAAAATATTAGAATAATAGTCGCATCCGACTCAGTGGGTGAAACCGCAGAACTAGTAGCAAGAGCCTGTATTTCACAATTTAATCCAAATCAATGTGACAGTGAAATAAGCAGATATCCTTACATTGAAGCTTTAGAAAACGTGGACGAAGTGATTTCTGTCGCAAAAGATACTGAAGCAATTGTAGTTTATACATTAGTAAAACCAGAAATAAGAAAATATATGGAAGCGAAAATCAGTGAATTTAATATTAAATCTGTAGATATCATGGGGCCATTGATGAATATTTTATTGGATAAAATTGATGAACAGCCATATTTTGAACCGGGTCTTGTCCATCAACTAGATGAAGCTTATTTCAAAAAAATTGATGCTATTGAATTTGCTGTAAAATATGATGATGGTAAAGATCCAAAGGGTTTATCAAAAGCAGATATTGTCTTATTAGGAATCTCAAGAACTTCAAAAACGCCATTATCTCAATACCTTGCACATAAAAGTTATAAGGTTATGAACATTCCAATTGTACCAGAGGTTACACCACCAGATGATCTATTTAATATTGATTCATCTAAATGTATTGCTTTAAAAATAAGTGAAGAAAAATTAAATAAAATTCGTAAAGAACGCCTGAAACAACTTGGATTAGGAGACAGTGCTAGATATGCTACAGAACAACGTATTGAAGAAGAACTTAATTATTTCCATGACTTAGTTGAAAGGATCGGCTGTCCGGTAATTGACGTATCAGATAAAGCGATTGAAGAAACTGCAAATGACATTATTAGTATTATAGAGCAAAATAGTTTCAAAAAATAAATAAAACATTTATAATAGTGTAACTAATGTCTAATAGGTGATTATTTTGCGAATCGAACAATCTACAATTAACGAAATAAAAGAAAAAACTGATATACTCGATTTGGTTAGTGAGTATGTGAAGTTAGAGAAAAGGGGACGCAATTATATAGGTTTGTGTCCTTTTCATGATGAAAAGACCCCATCTTTTACCGTGTCAGAAGATAAGCAAATTTGTCATTGTTTCGGTTGTAAAAAAGGGGGCAATGTTTTCCAATTTACACAAGAAATTAAAGACATCTCTTTTACTGACGCTGTTAAAGAATTAGGGGAACGAGTTAATATTAAAGTTGAAACAGAATCGTCTGGTTCAAACCAAGAGGGTTCACATCAAGTTGCATCAGACGATTTAAAAATGATTGAAATGCACGAATTAATGCAAGAATATTATCATTATGCTCTGAAAAAAACAGTAGAAGGTGAATCTGCCCTAAATTATTTGAAAGAACGAGGTTTTACTGATGCGTTAATCGACGCGAGAAAAATTGGCTATGCACCAAACAACTCACATTTTTGTCATGATTTTTTAAAGAAAAAAGGATATGATGTTCAACTGGCATATGAAGCTGGGTTGCTATCTCGAAACGAGGAAAATTTTAGTTACTATGACCGTTTTAGAGATCGTATTATGTTTCCGTTAACCAATGCACAAGGACGGACTGTCGGCTATTCTGGTAGAACATATACAAATCAAGAACCAAAGTATTTAAATAGTCCAGAAACACCAATATTTCAAAAGCGTAGATTACTATATAACGTTGATCACGCTAGAAAATCCATCAGAAAAACTGATGAATTAATTTTATTAGAAGGCTTTATGGATGTTATTAAAGCTGATCAAGCTGGTCTCAAACAAGTTGTTGCTAGTATGGGAACGCAAATATCACAAGAACATATAGCATTTATTAAAAAGTTAACGTCTAATGTAACTTTGATGTTTGATGGGGATTACGCTGGTACAGAAGCTACATTAAAAACTGGACAAATTCTGTTACAACAAGGTTTTAATGTGTTTGTAGTGCAATTACCTAAAGATATGGATCCTGATGAGTATATTGGGAAGCATGGGCCTGAAGCGTTCAATTACTTTGTAGAACATGAGAAAAAGTCGTTCATTATTTATAAAGTTCATACTCACCAAGAAGAAATTGAAAATAATGATTTAGCATATGAACGATATTTAAAAGAAATCACTAACGATATTTCTTATATGAGTTCAACTATCTTGCGGAAAAAGATATTGCAAGAAGTTTCGGAATTGTTTAAAGTTAGCTTGGATAGTCTAAATAATATAGTAGGACAACAACAAGATTATTATCAACCTCAAGACTATCATGTACCGTCTGCGCCACAATTTAATAATTTAAACAAAAATGAGAAGGCAGAACGTGCTTTACTTAAGCATTTTATGAACGATAAAGACACTTTTTTAAATTATCATAAATTACTTCAATTAGAAGACTTTACAAATGAATATTTTAAGCGTATATTTAATATTTTACACGAGTTTTACTCTGAAAATGATACGTTCAATATTAGTGATGTATTACAGTACATTGATTCCAATGAAATTAAAGAAGCATTTATATCATTAGATAACTATTTGATAAATGAAGAACCTTTTGAACATGAAATTGATGACTATATAAATACACTGACAACTAATAGAAGTGAAGAAACTATTGAATCGCTTAATCAGAAGCTACGAGAAGCCTCAAGATTGGGTGATTTAGAACTGCAAAAATATTATTTAGAAAAAATTGTAAATCATAATAAAAGTAGAATGAATTGAAAAATATGTATTTGTATGTATTTTTTAATCACTTAATGTGTATACGATACAATGTTTTGAGTAGATTTTACTAATTTTATCTATAAAATATTTGGATATCAAGTTGATATTATATTCGGGAGGCCTTTTCATGTCTGGAAATAAAGTTAAAGTTAAAAAACAAACCATTGATCCATCTCTAACTTTAGAAGATGTAAAAAAACAATTAATTGAAAAAGGTAAAAAAGAAGGGCACCTAAGCCATGAAGAAGTTGCTGAAAAATTACAAAACTTCGATATGGACTCTGACCAAATGGATGAACTATTTGATCAATTAACAGATAACGATATTAGTTTAGTTAATGAAAAAGATAGTTCTGATAAAGATTCTAAATTGAATCTAAACGATTTAAGTGCACCTCCAGGTGTAAAAATAAATGATCCAGTTCGTATGTATCTAAAAGAAATTGGACGAGTAGATTTATTAAACGCTCAAGAAGAAATTGAATTGGCTAAAAAAATTGAGCAAGGCGACGAAGTTGCCAAATCTCGTTTAGCCGAAGCTAACTTACGTCTTGTTGTTAGTATCGCGAAGAGATATGTAGGTCGTGGCATGTTATTCTTAGACCTTATCCAAGAAGGTAATATGGGATTAATAAAAGCTGTTGAAAAATTTGATTTTAATAAAGGATTTAAATTTTCAACTTATGCAACGTGGTGGATTCGTCAAGCGATTACGCGTGCCATTGCTGACCAAGCACGTACAATACGTATTCCTGTTCACATGGTTGAAACAATCAACAAGTTAATCCGTGTTCAGAGACAATTATTACAAGATTTAGGCCGTGATCCTGCTCCTGAAGAAATCGGAGAAGAAATGGACTTACCTCCTGAGAAAGTAAGAGAAATACTGAAAATTGCTCAGGAACCTGTCTCATTAGAAACGCCAATAGGTGAGGAAGATGACAGTCATTTAGGGGATTTCATTGAAGACCAAGAAGCGCAAAGCCCTTCTGATCATGCAGCTTATGAACTATTAAAAGAACAATTAGAAGATGTATTAGACACATTAACTGATCGTGAAGAAAATGTATTGCGTTTACGTTTTGGATTAGATGATGGTAGAACACGTACACTAGAAGAAGTTGGTAAAGTATTTGGTGTTACAAGAGAACGTATTCGTCAGATAGAAGCAAAAGCACTTAGAAAATTAAGACATCCAAGTAGAAGCAAACGTCTAAAAGATTTTATGGACTAATTTTTAGCGCTTGAGGCATCGACTACACATTAAATGGGTATTGATGTGTCTATATATACACATGTATAATAGCTGACGAAGTGTACAATACGCTATTTAATAGCTTTAAAAACAAGTTAGTGGTACAGGGAGCGGGAATACGAGATCAAATTAAAAATTTTGATTTCTCTTCCGCTCCTTTTTTACATATTAAAAGGGGAGCACTTTTATGATTCCATTAAATCAAAGATTAAAAAGAGTAAGTAATTATATTAAAGGTGAATATTTAGCAGATATTGGTTCGGATCATGCTTATCTACCTATTTTTGCTATAGAAAATAAATTAACAAGAAGAGCAATTGCAGGCGAAGTCATTAAAGGGCCTTTTGATGCTTCTAAACGAAACGTATGCGAACATAAACTCAGTCACTATATCGATGTACGATTAGGTGATGGGTTAACTGTTATACAAGATGGAGATGCTATAACTACAATTACTATATGTGGCATGGGTGGTCCTCTTATAGCTAAAATTATAAGTGATGGCGCCAATAAATTGTGTAATAAACCGAGATTGGTGTTACAAAGTAATATACAGTCAAGTGCCATTAGAAATAAGCTTACTGAATTAAATTATGGCATAATAGCCGAAGAAATTATGGAAGAAAAAGGCCATATCTATGAAATTATTGTTGCTGAGTACTTCGAAAAAATACCACCTATGACTCAAATAGAATTAAAATTCGGACCTGAATTGGTTAAAGATAAAAATGATTTATTTAACAAAAAATGGGAACGTGAAAAAGAAGCATTATTAAAGATAAAGAATAATTTAAACCCTAAAACACATGCCCAACGTTTAGATGAAATTAATGGTGAGTTAGATTTAATTAATGAGGTGTTATAAATGATTATAGATGAATTATTAAAAACTATTAATACACATGTACCTTTTGATACAGCAGAATCATGGGATAACGTAGGTTTATTAATTGGTGATAAAGCTAACAAAGTAACAGGTATATTAACAGCACTCGATTGTACTGAAGAGATTGTTGATGAAACGTTAGATAAAGGCTATAATACAATAATTTGTCATCATCCTCTTATTTTTAAAGAGGTAAAAAATATTACTCAACAAGAGGGATATGGGGTAATCATACGTAAATTAATCAAAAACGACGTTAATCTCATTGCATTACACACTAACTTGGATGTTTATCCAAAAGGTGTGAATGCGATGCTTTCTAATAAATTAGGTTTAGAAAAACAACAGATTTTAAACCCTGAAAATATACCTTATTACAAAGTTCAAGTATTTATTCCTAAAGAAAATTTAAGTGATTTTAAAGATGTATTAAGTGAAGCAGATATAGCTCAAGAGGGGGATTATCAATACTGTTTTTACGAAAGCCCTGGCACTGGCCAATTTAAACCAGTAGATAGTGCAAACCCACATATCGGTGAAATAGATCAAATTTCTAAAGTACAAGAATATAAATTAGAATTTATGATTGACCATACGCAAAGAACTTTAACGCAAGACTTAATAATACAACATCATCCATATGAAACTCCGGTTTATGATTTTATAGAACTTACAAAACAAGCGAATTATGGTTTAGGCATGATAGGCAAACTTAATGAAGTTACGACAGTGAAAAAATTTGTGAGCCATGTTAAAGCACAATTAAAAATGCCAAGTGTACGTTTCTCTGGCGATCTTAACGCAAACATAGAAACAGTAGCTATTATAGGTGGATCAGGAATTGGATTTGAGTATGCAGCCAGTCAGAAAGGCGCTGACATCTTTGTGACAGGGGATATAAAACACCATGATGCATTAGACGCTAAAATCGCAGGCGTTAATTTATTAGATATCAACCATTACAGTGAATATGTAATGAGAGAAGGGCTATGCCAACTTTTAGAAGATTGGCTGAATGTTGATGATAAAATATTTAATATTGAAGCATCTGAGATCAATACAGACCCCTTTGAATATTTATAACAACAATTTGTGGCTGAGGCATAATCAATGCTTCAGCCGTTAATATGAAATATTGCGTGACAATTAAAATATAATTGATTTTTGACAATAATAATATAGTATAGTTAACATTCTTAGAGAAAATTATTGGGATATTGCTATAAGTTTATATTAATACTACTAATCAAAAACATTTTATAGCATTCATTACTTATTTAACTTGATATGATAATTTAGTTCAAAATTATACGGTAATGCTTTATAATAGATAAGATGAAGATTTAAGGAGGCCAAGACATGGCAAATCACCCATTTGAGAAATTTAATTTAGAACCAAGTCTGATTGATGCTGTGAAAGATTTGAATTTTGATCAACCGACTGAAATTCAAAGCCGAGTAATACCAAAAATAATAAAACAAGTAAATTTAATCGGCCAATCACAAACAGGGACAGGTAAATCCCATGCATTTTTATTACCGTTAATCAATTCAATAGATACAGAATACAAAGAACCGCAAGCAATTGTTGTAGCTCCCACAAGAGAATTAGCGCAACAACTTTTTGATGTTGCTAGCCATATAACAAAATTTAAAGAAGATGTGTCAGTAAAACTATTCATAGGTGGCACAGATATTGAAAAAGATCGTAGTCGTGCAAAGAATCAACCACAACTTGTTATAGGAACACCTACACGTATTAATGATTTAGCTAAACACGGGGATTTACATGTACACTTAGCATCCTACTTAGTCATTGATGAAGCAGATTTAATGATAGATTTAGGGCTAATAGATGAAGTTGACCATATTGCTACAAGATTAGATGAGAAAGCACATATTGCAGTGTTCAGTGCAACAATACCTAAATCGTTACATCCATTTTTAAATAAATATCTTGAAAATCCGGATTTTGTAGAGATTGAAAATACAGAAAAAAACAAAAAGAATATAGAATTCTATTTAATTCCAACAAAAGGCGAAGCCAAAATAGAAAAGACTCTAAAGTTAATTGATATACTAAACCCATATTTATGTATCATTTTCTGTAATAGTAGAGACAGTGCTGATGAATTAGCTAACCAACTTAATGCAGCTGGTTTGAAATTAGGTATGATTCACGGTGGTCTTTCACCTAGAGAGCGTAAACAACAAATGAAACGTATTAGAAATTTAGAATTCCAATACGTAATAGCTAGTGATTTAGCATCACGAGGTATTGATATTGATGGTGTAAGTCATGTAATTAACTTTGATGTACCAAATGATATTGATTTCTTCACACATCGTGTAGGACGTACTGGTAGGGGGCAATATAAAGGCGTTGCAATTACTTTGTACAGCCCGGATGAAGAAAATAACGTTGCATTAATTGAACAACGTGGCTATCATTTTGAAAACGTTGATATTAAAGACGATGAGTTAAAGCCTATTAAAGCTCATAATTTACGTCAATCACGTAAAAATAAAGATGATCATTTAACAAATCAATTAAAATATAAAGTTAAAAGTAATAAGAAAAAAGTCAAACCTGCTTATAAGAAGAAATTCAAACGTGATTTGGATGATTTAAAACGAAAAGAACGCAAACAATTTAGTAAGCAAAAGAGTAGACAGGAAAGAAAAAATAGAAAAGGATAGGTGAATTTTATGTTATTAGGGTCTCATGTATCGATGAATGGTAAAAAAATGTTAGAAGGCTCAGCTGAAGAAGCCCAAAAATTTGGTGAGTCTACATTTATGATTTATACAGGTGCGCCACAAAACACTAGAAGAAAGCCTATCGAAGAATTAAATATTGAAAAAGGTCATGAAGTAATGAAAGCTCATGGTCTATCAAATATTGTTGTGCATGCACCTTATATTATAAATATCGCTAATACAGTTAAACCACATGTCTTTGAACTTGGTGTGGAGTTCTTACAAAGTGAAATTGAACGTACACAAGCACTAGGTGCAAAAGATATAGTATTACACCCAGGTGCTCATGTTGGCGAAGGTACAGATGCAGGTATCAAAAAGATAATAGAAGGTCTTAACGAAGTTCTAACGAATGATAACGATGTTAGAATTGCATTAGAAACAATGGCTGGTAAGGGATCTGAAATCGGCAGAAACTTTGAAGAGATAGCCAGAATTATTGATGGAGTAGATCATAATGAAAGACTATCTGTCTGTTTTGATACATGTCATACACACGATGCCGGTTATAACGTAAAAGAAGATTTTGATGGTGTTTTAAACGAATTTGATAAAATTATAGGTGTCGATAGAATTAAAGTCGTGCATGTAAACGATAGTAAAAATGATATTGGAGCACATAAAGATAGGCACGAAAATATCGGATTTGGTTATATTGGGTTCGATGCGCTTAACTATATTGTACATCACGATACTTTTAAAGAAATTCCAAAAATATTAGAAACACCTTATGTTGGTGAAGATAAAAAGAACAAGAAACCACCATATAAATTAGAAATTGAAATGTTAAAACAACAACAATTTGATCCAGATTTGAAGAATAAAATTTTAAATCAATAATAATGTTTCTTAAAAATTGACCGGATATTAAAGGATTTAATTAATCACTTTTAAACAATACAATAAGAAATATGTTGGGAATTTGTTCTGCTAGAACGGTAAGAGTAATATGTGAATTCTAATGATCCACTTAGAGTTCGCATGTTACTCTTTTTTGGTAATTCGTAAACATTACTATTTACATAATTAATATCTCATTGTATAGTATAGAACGAGGTGAAAACATGTCTACGCCAGTATTCGAATTAAAAAATATAGATTATTATTTTGACAACAAACAAGTACTTGAAAATATAAATATTAAAATTAATAGAGGAGAGTTTGTTGCAATTGTAGGACCAAATGGTGCCGGGAAATCAACTTTACTAAAAATCATACTTGGATTATTACCAATCCAAAAAGGCCAAATTTATGTTGATGGGAAAGACTATAATGGAAATCAATCTTTACTTAAAATTAGTTACGTTTCCCAAAAAGCACAGGCGTTTAAAGCAGGCTTCCCTGCTAGCGTTAAAGAAGTCGTGATCAGCGGGCTTACCAAGCGCAAGAAATTATTTCAATGGTTCAATAAAAAAGATGAGCAAAGTGTAAAAACTGTTTTATCACGTCTTAATATTGAACATTTAATCGACAAAAACATAGCTGAATTATCCGGTGGACAACAGCAAAGAGTGTTAATTGCACGTGCGTTAATCAGTAAACCATCTGTACTAATTCTTGATGAACCAACTAGTGGCATTGATGCAAAACACGTGAGTGAATTTTATGAGACTTTGGATACATTAAAGAATGAAGGTGTAACCATTATTCTTGTTACACATGATATTGGTGTTGTTGCAGATACAGCAACTGAAGTAGCTTGCTTGAATAAGCATTTACATTTTCATGGTACAACTGAAGACTTTAAATCGCTAGATGAAGTTGAAATATCAAAAATTTATGGTCATCCTATTCAATTTGTTGATCATCAGCATAGTAGGGAGTGTTGTTCGTCATGATTGAAGCCTTACTAAATTTTGATTTCATGAGATATTCACTTATAAGTGGGCTTCTTATTGGCTTAATTGCACCATTAATCGGTGCTTTCATTGTTGTGAGGAGACTATCATTAATTGCTGATGCGTTAAGTCATGTCACGCTTGGTGGTATTTCATTTGGAATGTTTGTTGTTACAATAATCCCGACAGTGGCATTTATAAATCCAATGTGGTTTGGTATTCTATTTGCTGTGATTGGCGCATTACTCATTGAAAAGTTAAGAACTTCTTATAGTAACTATCAAGAAATTGCTATTCCAATTATTATGAGTGCTGGAATCGCCTTAAGTGCAATATTTATTTCACTTGCAGACGGCTTTAATCAAGAAATTGTTGGATTATTGTTTGGTTCTATCAGTGCAGTAACATTAAGTGACTTATTTACAATTATTGTAATTGTCATCGTTGTTCTTATATTTATATTTTCTTTTTACAAAGAATTATTTATATTATCTTTTGATGAAGAATATAGTAAAGTAATAGGAATACCTAAATGGATTCAATTTATATTTATTATTATTGTAGCAATGGTTATATCTGCATCTATGCGTGTTGTAGGTATCTTATTAGTGAGTGCACTAATAACTTTACCTGTAGCAATTTCAATGCGACTCACAAAAGGCTTTAAACAGTTAATCATTTTAAGCGTTGTTATTGGAGAAATTTCAGTTATTGGAGGACTCGTATTAGCGTTTTATATGAATATATCACCAGGTGGTGTAATTGTAGTATTACTTGTACTAATACTCTCTATTGCGATGATGTATCAGAAATTTAAAATAAGAACAATTAAAGGAGATGCTAACGATGAAAACTGAAGAGGCTATTAATATCATTAAAAATCACGGACATAAATATACAAATAAGAGACGCGAAATGCTTGATATATTTGTCTCTGAAGATAAATATATCAACGCGAAATTAATTCAGCAAGAAATGGATAAAAATTTCCCTGGCATATCGTTTGATACAATTTATCGTAATTTACATTTATTTAAAGATTTAGGTATAGTTGAAGGCACAGAATTAGACGGGGAGATGAAATTTAGAATTGCTTGCACAGATCATCATCACCATCATTTTATATGCGAATCATGTGGCGATACAAAAGTAATTGATTTTTGTCCTATTGAACAAATTAAAGCGTTTCTTCCTAAAGTTGACATCCATACACATAAATTAGAAGTTTATGGCGTATGTGAAACTTGTCAACAAGCTTGATTATAAATTGTACAAATGAGAGTAAAAATACAAAATATTTTCCATAAATCATAGGTCTTTCGTATGAATTAAATTGAATTTTTAAAATTGTTGCATAAACATGTTTAAATAAGTCCAATTTGAGATATACTAGTAGAGTAACTAAAGATGACAAATATTATTCAATAACTTTTCAATTAAACTTTAAGCAGATTAATTGTTGTTATCATAATTAGTTGTTATGCTTTATTTAAAGATTAATTAGGAGGATGATTATTTATGGCTTTTGAATTACCAAACTTACCTTATGGTTTTGATGCATTGGAACCACACATTGATCAACAAACAATGGAAATTCACCATGGCAAACACCATAACACTTATGTAACTAAATTAAACGCAGCAGTAGAAGGAACTGATTTAGAATCTAAATCAATTGAAGAAATTGTTGCGAATCTAGACAGTGTTCCAGAAAACATTCAAACAGCTGTTCGCAATAATGGCGGTGGACATTTAAACCACTCATTATTCTGGGAATTATTAACTCCAAACTCAGAAGAAAAAGGTACTGTTGTTGATAAAATTAAAGAACAATGGGGTTCTTTAGACGCATTTAAAGAAGAATTTGCAGACAAAGCAGCAGCACGTTTCGGTTCAGGCTGGGCATGGCTAGTAGTTAATAACGGTAACTTAGAAATCGTTACTACACCTAACCAAGATAATCCAATTACTGAAGGCAAAACACCTATCTTAGGATTAGATGTTTGGGAACATGCTTATTATCTTAAATACCAAAATAAACGTCCAGACTATATTAGTGCATTCTGGAACGTTGTAAATTGGGAAAAAGTTGACGAATTATATAACGCAGCTAAATAATTGAGCTAGCGAATATGACGGCCTTTTACTAGGTCGTCATTTTTTTTAACTAAAATAATAGAAATATTCGCTAATTTCATATATCATTTGTAGTGAGAACTTTTGAATTGAGGTATGCTGTTTTGTTAAAAAGATTAAAAGAAAAGTCAAATGATGAAAAAATTAGAAATACAATGAATAAAAGAATTAGTTTTATATTTGGTGTGATTGTATTTATTTTTGCAGTAGTTGTCTTAAGGTTAGGTTATTTACAAATTGCACAGGGTTCTCATTATAAACAACTGATAAAAAATAGCGAAAATTTAACAGTTAATGAAGCCGTACCGAGAGGGCGTATATTAGATAGAAACGGCAAAGTCCTTGTTGATAACGCTTCTAAAAAAGCGATTACATATGCGCGTGGTAGAAAAACTTCACAAACAGAAGTTTTAAAAATTGCAAAAGATCTATCTGATTTAATTAAAATGGATACTGACAAAATAACAGATCGAGATAAACAAGACTATTGGATTCAATTACATCCAAATAAAGCGAGAGAATTAATGCAAAGCGAACAAGCATTACTTGATGATGGAAGTATTTCTCAAGACGACTATGACGAGTCCTTATATAAAAAAATTGGGAAAAAGCAAATCAACACACTAAGTGACAAAGATTTGCAAGTCTTAGCTATTTATAGAGAAATGATGTCTGGTTCAGCGCTTGATCCACAAATGATTAAAAATGAGGATGTCACTGATGAAGAATACGCAGCGGTATCACAAAAATTATCTGATTTGCCAGGTGTAAATACGACAATGGATTGGGATAGAAAATATCCTAATGGTGATACATTAAGAGGTATCTTTGGAGATGTATCTACGACTGAAGAAGGTATTCCTAAAGAATTAACCGAGCAATACTTGGCTAAAGGATATTCTCGTAATGATCGTGTAGGAAAATCATATTTAGAATATCAATATGATGATATTTTAAAAGGCAAGAAAAAAGAAATGAAATATACTACTGATAAATCAGGCGAAGTCATTGATTCCAAAGTCATTAATCCTGGCTCCCGTGGTGATGATTTAGTGCTTAGTATTGACATCGACTTACAGAAAAAAACCGAAGAATACTTAGAGAAGCAAATATCAAAACTTCGTAGTGAAGGCGCTAAAGATATGGATAATGCACTAATAGTTGTACAAAATCCAAATAACGGCGATATTTTAGCGATGGCTGGTAAACAAATAGATAAGAACGGCGATTTAACAGATTATGATATAGGTACATTTACATCACAATTTGCTGTTGGCTCATCTGTAAAAGGTGGCACTTTATTAGCCGGTTATCAAAATAATGCAATTAACGTTGGTGATCAAATGGTCGATGAACCACTGAAATTTGCTGGTGGTCTGACAAAACGCTCTTACTTTAACCAAGATGGTAGAAAAACGATAAACGATAAGGAAGCACTAATGCACTCATCTAACGTTTATATGTTCAAGACAGCTTTGAAAATGGCTGGATCTCCCTATTCAGCAAATATGACATTACCAAATGATATTTCTGAGGCAGGTCAAAAGCTACGTAAAGGATTGAATCAAGTAGGGCTTGGCGTTAAAACAGGTATTGATTTACCGAATGAAACAAATGGACAAATTGAACCATTAACTGATAATCCAGGTAATTTCCTTGATTTAGCAATAGGACAATATGATACGTATACACCTTTACAATTGGCACAATATGTTTCTACAATTGGTAATAACGGATATAGAGTTCAACCACATATTGGCTTAGAAATTAGACAGGCAACAAATAAAGATACATTGGGCCCTGTTAAAGAGAAGGTTAAGGGGAAAGTGCTAAACAGAGTGAATAACTCAGGAGAGCAAATTAAACAAATTCAAGATGGGTTTGAAATGGCATTTAATGAAAAACCCGGCACAGGGTATCAAAGTTTTAATGATACCGAAGTTCCATCAGCAGGTAAAACGGGTACAGCCGAAGTTTTCCAAAATGGTGAATCAAGAGTAAACTCAACTTATGTTGGTTATGCACCAATTAAGGACCCTAAACTTGCATTTTCAATTGTCTATACAAACCAACCAGTTCCAGAACCGTGGTTAAATGGTGGAGATTTAGGTAGGGATGTTATAAACTACTACTTTAAAGAACGAGCTAAAAAATAAAATAAGCGATTTTGTTATAAATACTGATATAGTCGTCTTTATTGAAAAATAATACTTTTCAATTTTATAACTAAATGGTATGATTAATAGGTCGTATTTTGAAAAGGTAAGGAGGAATTAGCATGCGCGTAAACGTAACTCTAGCTTGTACAGAATGTGGAGAAAGAAACTACATTACTACAAAAAATAAACGTACTAATCCTGAACGTATAGAAATGAAAAAACACTGTGCACGTGATAACAAACACACTATGCACCGCGAAACAAAATAATTAATATTTTAAGCCAGATTCTAATATAGGATCTGGTTATTTTTTCGTTTATTTTAAAAAGCAGTTAAATGACATTACATTTTTTTAACGTTATAATAATATAAGTATGTATTTGGGGAAGGTGTTCAAGATGTCCAAAAAAACTTTGCGTCAAAAAAATATTAATTTAATGAAACAATTTATGAAACAATCGAATAAGCAAGAGGCAGATCGATATTTAAGCGATCATTTTTTTAATACAGATGAATACAGATTTTCACAACGGATTGGCATTGTATTATCGATGCCCCATGAAGTAAATACATATCCAATTATTCAACAAATGATAGAAGACGGAAAAACTGTTTTTGTACCTGAAACAAATTATCAAACGAAGGAAATGACATTTAAACATGTAGATGATTTAAATCACATTGATCCAGATGATAAAGGCATTAATCACGTTAACGCAGATACTGAAATCACTAATAATTTAGATTTAGTAGTGGTTCCTGGCGTCGTATTTAATAATATTGGTTACCGTATTGGTTATGGTGGTGGGTATTTTGATAAATTTTTAAGTAATAATAAACAATCTACTATCAGTCTACTATACGACTTCCAATTAAATTCGTTTGAGACAGAAGTACATGATGAACCGGTTGAAAAATTAATCATAGCAACAACTAAATAATGGAGGCAAATATGATCACTGAGAAACATTATTGGAAGTGCATATATACTTGGATTAAATATCTGAACTATCATGTTGTTTACACAAATAAAGATAATGATGAAATTTGGTTAGCGAATAAGAAATCGGAAAGTATCGTGATATTTAAATATGGCGCTAATTCAACTCAAGATGTTAGGTTTGATAAAACTCGAATACAAGAAAACCAAGATAATATCATTGCATTTTTAGGGTTTAAACCCAATAATTATGAATTATATATTTTTACAGATAAAATATTTACAGATGAGAACTTAAATGAAACTAAACCGGTTAAATTTAAGGTTAAAATCATTAGAGAACCAGAGCATATAGAAAGAATAATGCCAAACTTCTTTGTGAAAAAAATGTATAATCGTACAACTAAGCATACAAAATCATACTATAAACAACGCACTCTCAATAACAATCCTATTGAAAAACATATGCTTAAGTTTGCCCCTGTAACATATACGTTAATAGCAATTAATGTTATTATTTGGTTAGCTATGACATTGTTTTTAAATCGTTTTTCAGATTTAAAATTATTAGATGTAGGTGGGCTTGTTCATTTTAATGTTGTACATGGTGAATGGTATAGATTGATTACCTCTATCTTTTTACATTATAATTTTGAACATATTTTAATGAATATGTTGAGTCTATTTGTATTTGGGAAAATTGTAGAAGCTATCGTGGGTCATTGGAGAATGCTTGTAATATATATTGTCGCTGGTTTATTTGGTAACTTTGCATCCCTTTCATTTAATACAGATACCGTTTCCGTAGGTGCAAGTGGTGCCATATTCGGGTTAATTGGAGCAATTTTTATATTTATGTATGTAGGTAAACAGTTCAACCGCAAATTAATTGGTCAATTATTAATTGTACTTTTAATTATGATCGGTCTATCGTTATTTATGCAAAATGTAAATATTGTTGCGCATATAGGCGGTTTCATTGGTGGGTTATTAATAACATTAATAGGATTCTATTTTAGAACAAATAAAAATCGTTTCTGGTTTCTAATAATATTAATACTAGTCTTATTTATTGCCGCTCAAATCAGAATTTTTACAATTAAAGAAGATAATATATACAATACGATTATTACAAACGAAATGAAACAAGGTAATTATGATGATGCAAAAGATATGGTAAAGCATACTATCAATAAGAATTATGCTGATGACGAAACTTATTATTTAAATGGACTTATTAAAGCAACGTTAGACTCGAAAGCAGAAGGCATTGCAGTGTGGGAAAGAGGATTAAGAGAACACCCTAACTCAGGACTCTTAAACTATCAATTAGCCATTGCAAACAGGTCTCTTGATAACAAAGATAAAGCAAAGAAATACATAAAAGCTGCGTTAAAGTCTGACCCTAGTAACAATGATTATATTAATTTAAATAAAGAATTGAGCGATGATAGTGATTCAGAAAATTAATACATTTTATGACGTGCAGCAACTCCTCAAAAAATTTGGGTTTATCGTTTACTTTAAAGATAAAGAAGATATGTATGAAATGATGGAACAAGAAATAAAATCGCTATTCAACATAGGACTTATTTCAAAGGACGACTTTTTAAAATGTCGATTAATTATTAATCAAAGAAAAAATGAATAAACGAAGTTGTAGAAGAGGTCGAGGCAGTGTTTTGCCTCGACCTAAAATATTATATTATGACTATTTATCGTAAGTTATTATAAACGCTATATTGACAATTTAAATTCAATGCTTTTTAACTTTCAAATGCTATAAATTACAAGTATCTTGCACTGTTAGATAAGTTGTTTCATAATTATTGCAATTGAGAATTGATTAAGATTAAAATGTAAATAAGGAAATATAAATCTATATTAAATGGTTTATAAAGGCTAAACTCAAAAAGTCTTATTATCTGGAATACTTATTGGTGTAAAATATCCAAATCCCTTGATATATAAGTTTTTTTGAACTACAGTTAGAGGATGTGCACCCTTTTAATAAATCAGAGAAGGATGAAAATTAAATGAACAAAATTATATTAGCCGCAGATATTGGTGGAACAACATGTAAACTAGGAATTTTTGATGAAAATCTTAACCGTTTATCAAAATGGTCAATCGATACAGATACTTCAGATACTACTGGATATTTACTATTAAAAAATATATATGATTCTTTCATACAGCATATAGATAAATCAGACAACACTTTTTCAGATGTTTTAGGTATTGGAATTGGTGTGCCTGGACCTGTGAATTTTGAAACGGGAGAAGTAAACGGAGCAGTTAACTTATATTGGAAAGACACAGTAAATGTAAGAAATATTTTCAAACAATTTGTAGATTGTCCAGTTTATGTTGATAATGATGCAAATGTTGCTGCTTTAGGTGAAAAGCACAAAGGTGCGGGTAATGGTGCAGAAGATGTAGTTGCTATTACACTCGGTACTGGATTAGGTGGTGGCATTATTTCAAATGGTGAAATCGTGCATGGTCATAATGGTTCTGGTGCTGAGATAGGACATTTTAGAGTAGACCATGACCAACGCTTTAAATGTAATTGTGGGAAATCAGGTTGTATAGAAACAGTGGCGTCTGCAACGGGTGTCGTAAACTTGGTTAATTTCTATTATCCTAAATTAACATTTAAATCTTCAATTTTACAATTAATTAAAGATAATAAAGTAAGCGCCAAAGCAGTTTTTGATGCTGCAAAAGCTGGGGATCAATTCTGTATCTTTATAACAGAACGTGTAGCTAATTATATCGCCTATTTATGTAGTATAGTCAGCGTTACGAGTAATCCGAAATACATCGTTTTAGGTGGAGGTATGTCCACTGCAGGATTGATACTAATTGAGAATATTAAAACAGAATATCATAATTTAACATTTACGCCTGCTCAACAAAACACTGAAATTGTACAAGCTCAGCTTGGAAATGATGCAGGTATTACAGGCGCTGCAGGATTAATTTATACTTATATTATTGAAAAGGATGGTGTTAAATAATGGCTATCGTAGACGTAGTTGTTATACCGGTCGGGACAGAAGGACCGAGCGTGAGTAAATATATTGCCGAAATTCAAACTAAATTAAAAGAATATAAAGCACAGGGTAAAATTGATTATCAATTAACGCCAATGAACACATTAATTGAAGGAGATTTAAAAGATTTATTCGAAGTTGTACAAGCAATTCATGAATTACCATTTGATAAAGGGCTAAGTCGTGTATGTACAAATATTAGAATTGATGATCGACGAGATAAATCACGCAATATGAACGAGAAAGTAAAGGCAGTAGAAAAATATTTGAACGACGGAGGTAACTAGAATGAAAATTTCGAGTCTATCTTTAGGTCTAGTCGAAACAAATGTTTATTTTATAGAGAATGGTACAAGTGTCATTTTAGTAGATCCTGCTAATGATAGTGATTTAATTATTAAAAAGTTAAATCAAATTAATAAAAAATTAGTCGCTGTATTACTTACTCATGGCCATTTTGATCACATTGGTGCTTTAGATGACATTATTGAAAAATATGATGTACCAGTATTTATGCATAAATCGGAATTTGATTTCTTAACAAATACAACTAAAAATGGTTCAGAAAAATTCAAACAGTATGGATTACCTAATGTTATTAGCCACGCAGCACCACAACCGCTAGAAGAAGGCGATGCAAGTGTAGAAGGTTTTAATTTCAAGGTATTACATACTCCTGGTCATTCCCCAGGAAGTTTGACGTTTGTCTTTAATGAATTTGCTGTTGTGGGTGATACATTATTTAAACAGGGTATAGGTCGAACTGATTTATATAAAGGTGATTACGAAACATTAGTTAATTCAATATTAGACAAATTATTTGAATTAGATGATGATCTACCTTTATTCCCAGGACATGGACCATATACCACAGTGGAAGATGAACAAATGAATCCTTATTTACATGGATAAATTTAGTAGAGTTGAATTTCTATAGTAATATCACTGATACAAAACAAAAGTAATTTTCACACCTCTTACGTGTATATATGTAGGAGGTGTTTTTTTATTGAAGTTATTGTTTAATAGTATGATTGAAAAGGCAATTAATAAAGATGCATCAGATATACATTTTATTCCTGTAGATAAAGAAGTTATGATTAAATTTAGAATCCGTGATGATTTGAAATCAATAGAAACATTACAATTAAATACGTATTTGAAATTACTAACTTATATGAAATACCAAGCTGGATTAGATGTCTCTAAACACAACGCTGCTCAGAGTGGTAGGTATATTTATAAATTAAAACAAATTTACTTCCTTAGAATATCAACGCTTCCTTTATCTCTAGGAAATGAAAGCTGCGTTATTAGGATTATCCCGCAACATTTTCAAAAGCACAAAAATAA
The DNA here is from genome assembly GCF_051408735.1 of Staphylococcus sp. AS1337. Lineage (NCBI taxonomy): Bacteria > Bacillati > Bacillota > Bacilli > Caryophanales > Staphylococcaceae > Staphylococcus > Staphylococcus sp. AS1337. The sequence continues at coordinate 259,872 of NZ_JBOIHZ010000002.1, forward strand.
CCAGAACATAACACATTTATATAATCTAATGAACAAAAAGCAAGGATTAATTTTATTGAGTGGACCTACAGGTTCTGGAAAAAGTACGTTAATGTATCACATGTTGTCTTATGCTAAAGAGCACTTAAATTTAAATATAATTACAATTGAAGATCCTGTTGAACAATTGATAAATGGTATAACTCAAATATCATTGAATGAAAAGGCAGGGATAAATTATGAAACTTCTTTTAAAGCAATATTGCGATGCGATCCAGATATTATTTTAATTGGTGAAATAAGAGATGCAAATGTAGCTAAACATGTCATACAAGCCAGTTTAAGTGGCCATTTAGTACTTTCTACAATTCATGCTAGTAATTGCAAAGGTGTGATATTAAGGCTGTTAGAAATGGGGATAACAGTACAACAGCTTCTACAATCAATCATTAGTATATTAAATCAAAGGCTTATTACTACTAAAGAAGGTGTTAGAGAACTTGTATATGAACAGGTAACAAAAGAAGATATTTATCATTTCTTTAAAAATAGTTATACATTACCCAAAGATTTCCATAACTTATCTTATAAGTTAAACAAAATGTCAAAAGAGGGAATGATATGTGAAACATCGATGGAACGTTATCTCTAAATTTTATCCTTTTACAATATTAAGTGAAAAGGACAAAATTAATTTGCTATCAAAGTTAAAAGACTTACTGGAACATGGCTTTACTTTAAGTGATTCATTTGATTTTTTACTACAGCATACCAAGATTAGGTCGCTAGAAATCAAATCATTAATTAAAACGGAATTAAGACATGGTGCTGATTGCTCTGAAATTCTTAAAATACTAAAGTATCCTAAATCAATTATTATGCTAATTTATTTTGCTGAGATGTTTGGTAATTTAACAGAAACATTACCATATGCTCAAGAATATTTAATACGTAATTATAAGATTAAGAAACGTTTACTTAAAACAATACAATATCCTTTACTTTTACTTTCAATATTCATCATTATGCTCATTATTCTTAATCATACTATTATTCCAGAGTTTCAAAATTTATATCATAATATGGGAGTAGAAATTACTTCAGTACAGCGAAACCTAACTTTTATAATAGTAAATTTGCCTTCATTCATATGGTATTTGATTATTGTTGTTCTAATAACCCTGGTACTATTTTGGTTGTTATATATAAAGCTCTCTGTACATTATAAATTAAAGTTAATGTTGTCAATGCCCATTGTTTCAAAATTCTTTAAGCTTTATAAAACTTTTCGCTTATCTTCAGAGTTTTCGCTATTTTATAAAAATGGAATTAGTCTACATAAAATTGTTGACATTTATTCAGAGCAAAAAGATGACAGTTATTTAAATTATTTAGCTTACGCGCTCTCGAGTGGTACACAGAGAGGTTTGAAATTGAGTGAAATTCTAACAAAATTATCATGCTTTGAGGAGGAGCTAGTTATTTTTATAGAAGAAGGTGAGAAAAAAGGGCGCCTTGAAGTGGAATTAAAATTATATAGTGAAATCATTATTGATAAAATTCAACAATCAATGCAATTCATAATCAAATTTATACAGCCATGTATATTTTTAGTAATAGCTATTATGATTGTATCATTATATTTAGTCATCATGTTACCAATGTTTGATTTAATGCAAACAATAAAATGAAATGAGGGTTTAATAATATATGAAAAATTTTAAATATAAGTTTAACAAAAAGGCATTCACACTCATTGAAATGCTATTGGTTTTACTAATAATAAGTTTGTTATTAATATTAATTATACCTAATATAGCTAAACAATCCTCACACATACAAACTACTAGTTGTGAAGCACAGCTTAAAATGGTAGATAGTCAAATTGAAGCTTATAGCTTGAAGTTCAATAAGAAGCCAAATACTATGGAAGAACTCGTTAACGAAGGTTATATAAAAGAGAATCAAAAACGATGTAAATCAGGCGCATTAATATCTATTAATGATGGTGAAGCAGTTGCAAGCTAGTAGATCATTTACTTATGTTGAAATGTTATTTGTATTGAGCATTGTCAGTTTGCTAGTTTTTATACAAATGCAACGACTATCTTTTAACAAAGATGACTTAACTTCACCACATTCAAAGATTAGTAACTTAATAATGCAATTTAATTACTTAAAGTCAAAAGCAATTAAAGACCAACAATCTATCACATTAATATTCAATGATTTTTCAACTCAAATCCGTGTAAAAGAACAACATATGCGGAATTCTACTATTGATTTACCTCAAAATACCTATATACATCCTCGTACAAATTTAGCTTATATAAACTTCGACAAAAATGGTGATGTAAACAAATTTGGTTCTTTATATCTAAGTATTGATAAATCTTTATATAAAATAATATTTCATATAGAAAAAGGCCGCTTAATATATGAGAAAATATAATTTAAATGGTTCATTATTTATAGATGCACTTTTGTCTTTTTCAACAATAACCTTGATATGTATTTTGTTTATCCCTTTAATGTTGCAACTTTCCAAAGAAGTCCAAAATAAAATAATCGATATGGAGATGAAAAGGGTTATAATTAGCTCTTTATACCAATATGACAAATCAGTTCTGAAAAACGGAGTGAATTTAAATGTTTATCATCTAAAACTAAGTAATCAAAAACTTTGTATAACAAGACAAGGAACTAAATATGAAAAATGCTATGTCAAAAAAACTTAAATCATTTACGTATGTCGAATTATTGTTTGCATTATTCATTACTATATTGATATTTACAATATTACCTTCGTTATTTAAAACAACGCACTTTATCGAAGCGCGCTTAGCAAATCAAACCAATTTAGATTTAGAATTTTTTGCTGCTGATTTAACCCGTGATTTGTTAGAAAAAAATTCTCAAATTATAGTAAATGACATATGTAAAAATAAAATAGTCATAAAAAATAAAGATAAAGATATTATTTATGAATTTAAAAATAACAAGATAATCAAAAGTATTAACGGTAAAGGGAATATAACGTTATTAAACAATGTGAAATCAGTAGAATTTAGTGTTGTAAATTATAAGACGTTGAAAGTTAATTTAAACATAATTGAAAAAGGAAATTCTTATGAAAAACAACTATATATTTAATAGTAATGCATACATCTATCCTTTTGTATTGGTAGTATTTATGCTATATTTATCTTTAATTACAATTTATGTATTTCAAATTGGCATACAATTAAAAACTTTAGACAATATAGATAAATATTATGAAAACCAAATTAATTTATTTATGAAGAAGGAAGATATTTTTGAATAACATTAAAATAGAACCATTGATATTAATTGGATTTATGGGAACTGGTAAGACAACATTAGGTAAATATCTTTCAAAGAATAATCAACTATCCTACGTTGACTTAGATGCGTACATAGTAGAACAAGAAGATCAATCTATACCATATTTATTTAAACAAATAGGTGAAGCTGGTTTTAGAGAATTAGAATATAAGTACCTAAAAGAATGCATAAACCATTACAATATTATTTCGACCGGCGGAGGTATTATTGAAAGTGATCAAACATTCGACTTTTTAAAATTACAAAAGCGAGTAATATGGTTAGATTGTGACTTGAATATTGTTTACAACAGAATCAAAAATGATAGCAATAGACCTAATGCAAACAATAAATCTCTTTTTGAATTAAAAAGCTTGTATTCCTCAAGGGTTTCAAGATATAATGAAATCGCATTCATAAAATTAAATAGCAGTAAATCTCTACACTTATTACAAAGTGAGATTATGGAAGAGATTGTTTGCGAATGATCAGTATTGGAGAGAATGGTTAGTTATATTATTTATAACTTTAGTCCATCGCCGAAGGTGCAAGTTTAACGAAACTCTCAGGCAAAAGGATAATACTGTGACGCATTCCTGGAGAATTTAAACAGGGTAGCTTAGTCTACTCTGTTTTTTTAATATATTTTACTTAAACAATAGGAGGTTTCTTCATGTCCAATGAACTAAAAAAAACACCACTTTATCAAACTTTTGTAGATAGTGGTGCTAAAATCATAGAATTTGGTGGATGGGCTATGCCAGTCCAATTTTCAAGTATTAAAGAAGAACATAATGCTGTTAGAACAGAAATCGGTTTATTTGATGTAAGTCATATGGGTGAAATTCTGATAAAAGGTAGTGAAGCTTCACAGCTAGTACAATATCTGCTTTCTAACGATACTGAAAATTTGACTACAAATAAAGCTCAATATACTGCACTATGTAATGAAAATGGTGGTATTATTGATGATTTAATCACATATAAATTAGACGAAAATCAATATTTATTAGTAGTAAATGCTGGTAATACAGATAAAGACTTTGTTTGGATGAAAGAGAATGCCGAAAAATTCGATGCAGAAGTAATTAATGTTTCGAATGACTATGGTCAATTAGCAATTCAAGGCCCAAATGCGCGTAACTTAGTTCAACAACATGTTGATGTAGATGTATCTTCAATGAAACCTTTCGAATTTAAACAAAATGTAGCGTTTTTTGGGAAAAACGTAATTTTATCGCAATCGGGATATACTGGAGAAGATGGTTTTGAAATTTACTGCGACGCGGATGATGCTCCTTATTTATGGAAGAAACTATTAGAACATAACGTTGTGCCATGTGGCTTAGGAGCAAGAGATACATTAAGATTAGAAGCTGGTTTACCATTACATGGTCAAGATTTAAGTGAAGAAATCACGCCATATGAAGCTGGAATCGCTTTTGCAGTCAAACCATTAATTGAAGCAGACTTCATTGGTAAAAGTGTCCTTAAAGAACAAAAAGAACATGGTTCAAAACGTAGAACAGTCGGCTTAGAAATGATTGATAAAGGTATTCCTAGAACTGGTTATAAAGTATTGGATTTAGATGGTAACCAAATTGGAGAGGTTACTTCAGGCACCCAATCACCGTTAACGGGTAAATCAATTGGTTTAGCTCTAATTAATCGTGATGCTTTTGAAATGGGAAAAGAAGTGTTAGTTCAAGTAAGAAAGAGACAAGTTAAAGCAAAAATTGTTAAGAAAAATCAAATAAGCAAATAATATAAAGGGGTGTTACTGTGAGTCATCGTTATATTCCATTAACAGAGCAAGATAAGAATGAAATGTTAGATACTATTGGTGCAGAATCAATTGCAGAATTATTTGGAGATGTACCAAATGACATATTATTAAATAGAGAGCTAGCTATTCCAGATGCAGAAGCTGAAACTACATTAACAAAACGCTTAAGTAGAGTTGCAAGTAAAAATATCACTAAAGAAACCCACACTTCATTTTTAGGCGCAGGCGTATACGACCATTATGCACCAGCAGTAGTAGATGCGATGATTTCTCGTTCGGAATTCTATACTGCATACACACCTTATCAGCCAGAAATTTCACAAGGTGAACTACAAGCAATTTTTGAATTCCAAACTTTAATTTGTGAATTAACGGACATGGATATTGCAAATTCATCTATGTATGATGGTATTACAAGTTTTGCTGAAGCATGTATTTTAGCTTTTAATCAAACACGTAAAAATAAAATTGTAGTTTCTAAAGGATTACATTATCAAGCATTACAAGTTCTCAACACTTATGTGAAAACACGTGAAGAATTTGAAGTTGTAGAAGTTGATTTAGATGGTACTATTACAGATTTAGAAAAGTTAGAAGCAGCTATAGACGATGATACAGCTGCAGTAGCTGTTCAGTATCCTAACTTCTATGGTTCAATTGAGGATTTAGAGAAAATTCAATCGTTTATTGAAGGTAAAAAAGCTTTGTTTATTGTTTATACCAATCCACTAGCATTAGGTTTACTTACACCTCCAGGTAGTTTTGGTGCCGATATTGTAGTAGGAGATACACAACCATTTGGTATACCTGCGCAATTTGGTGGTCCTCACTGTGGTTTCTTTGCTACAACTAAAAAATTAATGCGCAAAACACCTGGTCGTTTAGTAGGTCAAACCGAAGATGCAGATGGGCATCGTGGCTTTGTTTTAACATTACAAGCTCGCGAACAACATATACGTCGCGATAAAGCTACTTCAAATATTTGTTCAAACCAAGCATTGAATGCATTAGCTTCCTCAATTTGTATGTCAGCTTTAGGGAAAGAAGGTATTTATGATATTTCAGTACAAAATTTTGAAAATGCAAACTATGCAAAGGAACAATTTAAACAAGTTGGTTTAGAAGTGTCAACTGGAACTTCATTTAATGAATTTGTAGTGAAATTCGATAAACCTGTTAAAGATATTAATGATGCACTTATACAAGAAGGAATTATAGGTGGTTTCGATTTAAGTGAAGTAACAGAATCATTTAAAAATCATATGTTAGTTGCTGTAACAGAATTGAGAACAAAAGATGAAATTGACACATTTGTTAAGAAAGCAGGTGAATTAAATGGTAGTAAGTAAATCAAGTCCATTAATTTTTGAACGTTCTAAAAAAGGTCGTTATGCGTATTCGTTACCAAAAAAAGAAATAGATAATGGTGCTGTTGAAAAATTACTAGACGAAAAATATATTAGAAAAAATAAAGCAGAACTACCAGAAGTTGCTGAATTAGATTTAGTGAGGCATTACACAGAGCTTTCAAATAAAAACTTTGGTGTAGATTCAGGATTTTATCCATTAGGTTCTTGTACTATGAAATATAATCCAAAAATAAATGAAAAAATTGCTAGAATTCCTGGATTTGCAGAATCACATCCATTACAAGATGAATCGCAAGTTCAAGGGTCTTTAGAGATTGTTCATAGTTTACAAGAAGAGTTGAAAGAAATCACTGGTATGGATGAAGTAACGTTACAACCTGCTGCTGGTGCGCATGGTGAGTGGACAGCATTAATGATTTTTAAAGCATACCATCAAAAAAACGGAGAAGGTCATCGTGATGAAGTTATCGTTCCTGACTCTGCACACGGCACCAATCCAGCTTCAGCTGCGTTTGCAGGCTTTAAGTCTGTAACAGTTAAATCAAATGAACGGGGAGAAGTAGATATTGATGATCTGAAACGTTTAGTTAATGATAAAACAGCTGCAATCATGTTAACTAATCCTAATACTTTAGGTATTTTTGAAAAAAACATTATGGATATTCGGAATATCGTTCATGAAGCCGGAGGATTATTATATTATGATGGTGCAAATTTAAATGCCATTATGGACAAAGTTAGACCAGGTGACATGGGATTTGATGCAGTTCACTTAAACTTACACAAAACATTTACAGGGCCACATGGTGGCGGCGGTCCAGGTTCTGGACCAGTAGGCGTAAAAAAAGAACTTGCGAGCTTTTTACCTAAACCAATGGTTGTCAAAGAAAATGATATTTATAAATATGATAATGATATAGCAAATTCTATAGGACGCGTTAAACCATTCTATGGTAATTTTGGCATCTATTTAAGAGCTTATACTTATATTCGTAGTATGGGGAACAAAGGACTTGAAGAAGTATCTGAAGCTGCTGTATTAAATGCCAATTATATTAAAGCAAGACTGAAACAACATTTTGAGATTCCTTACAGTCAATATTGTAAACACGAGTTTGTCTTGAGTGGATCTAAACAAAAAGAACAGGGCGTTCGTACACTAGATATGGCTAAACGACTATTAGATTTCGGAGTACATCCACCGACAATTTATTTCCCACTTAATGTCGAAGAAGGCATGATGATTGAGCCAACTGAAACTGAGTCAAAAGAAACTCTAGACCACTTCTGTGATACGATGATTCAAATTGCAAATGAAGCTAAAGAGAATCCGGATATTGTATTAGAAGCGCCACATACAACTATCATTGATAGATTAGATGAAACCAAAGCAGCAAGAAATCCAGTGTTAAAATTTGAAAACTTACGTTCAGAAAAAGAATAGTTAGTTTACACTTTTTACACGGTTATATTGAATTTACCTTTGATATATAAATACTTAAAAATAAAAGCGTGGTCAACTTTAAATGTTGACCACGCTTTTATTTTAAACATTCACTTTATGTCTTTAATTTTAAGATATAAAGTTATTTTTTAGATTTAATTTTACCAGTCCATTTTTTATATCCACCTTTTAACATGTAGATATCTGTGTAGCCGTTTTTCTTTAATGTTTTTGCTGCACGATAACTGGCAATGCCATTCGCATCACAAAGATAGATAGGTTGGTCTGTACGTAAACCTTGGTATCTTTGTTTAAACATTGTAATTGGAATATTACGTGCACCATTGATGTGTCCGTAATCATAATCCACTTTTTCTCTTACATCAATAACTTGAGCTTTGCGCAAACCATCATGGAACTCATTTTGGTTTAATTCTGTGACTGCTCTTTTATTAAGAAGATAATTGATTAGCATGTAAGCGATGATAATTATTAATACTGCTAAAGGTATAAACCAAAAGTTACTCATCTTGCATCCTCCCTAATTAACCGATATTATATATTATAAGACTGTTAGCGCAATTTATCAAAATATTTTTCTCAGGATAAATAGTTATTGCTGACAAACTTGAACAATTATTGAAAACGATAACACAAAATTGCTGTTATCACAATTTAATTTAGCGATAGGAGTTTTGAAAGTGACAGAAACATGGAATTTTATAAATACTGGTAGCAAAGACCCATATTATAATATGGCAATGGATGAAGCTTTACTTAATTTTGTATCCAGAGGAGAGATAGATCCAGTAATTAGGTTTTATACATGGGACCCTGCGACTTTATCAGTTGGTTATTTTCAAAGGCTAACTAAAGAAATAGATATTGAAAAGGTGAATGCTAAAGGTTATGGCCTTGTACGTCGTCAAACTGGTGGCAGAGGTGTGTTACATGATAAAGAACTAACGTACAGTGTCATTGTTCCAGAATCACACCCTGAGATGCCTTCAACAGTTACTGAAGCCTATCGAGTTATTTCAGAAGGATTACTAGAAGGTTTTAAATATTTAGGTTTTGATGCTTCATTTGCTATTCCAAAATCAAAAGAGGAAAGAGCAAATTTAAAGCAACCAAGAAGTGCAGTTTGTTTTGATGCACCTAGCTGGTATGAATTAGTTGTAGAAGGGCGTAAAATTGCTGGAAGTGCTCAAGTTCGTCAAAAAGGAGTTATCTTACAACATGGCTCTTTGCTACAAGATGTAGACATAGATGATTTGTTTGACATGTTTGTTTTTAAAAATGATCGCCTCAAAGATAAAATGAAGCAAGCATTTGTAGAAAAAGCTGTGGCAATTAATGATATTTCAGATCGTCATATTAGTTTAGAAGAGATGGAAAAAGCATTTGAAATAGGCTTTAAAAAAGGATTGAATATTGATTTTAAGCCACTAGAACTCAATGAAAAACAGCAAAATGAAATAAATGAGTTAATTGATAAATACAAATCTGATGAGTGGAACTATCGTAAATAGTTTAGTTTTAAATTGCTGACTCGACATTTAAAACAACAACACATATTAAGATATTTTAATATGTATAAATTATAAAATAAAACCCCGAAAAGATTATCTTAAAATAGATATCTTTTGGGGGTTTTTATAAATCCAAGTATACGTTACTTTTTCTTTCTGTTTTGTCTTTTATACTTACGTTGCGCACGTTTGTATTTACGCTGATCCTCAGTTAAGAAGAAGAAATAGTAAATTGCGTATATAATACCTCCAAAAATGGCTAAGCTAATGACCATTCTTACAAAACTGAAGATAAAGGCATCAAGATTGAGTACTAATCCTACAATTGCAATTGCGATAATGATATAAAATATTGCTTGTTTCACCTAAAACACTCCTATGTGGTTGTTAACTTTGACTATCTTTAATACTGATGATTGATAAAGCTTTTTGACCTTTTTGAATCTTCTTCTTATCTTTAGCATCGTAACCATCTTTAATATCACTAAATGCTGAATTTAAGTCTTTGTCCAATTTAGTTATATTTTTATTTTTGGTTTTATCTTCGCTATCCATTTTTTCTTTATTGACATCATTTTTATATGTCGTAAATGCGGTATCTATTTTATTTTTAAGTTCTGCAAGTTTATCTTGCACTTTCTTATCACCTTTGTTTTTAGATACATCACTTTCGATTTCGTTATATTGGTCAATTAATTTAGCGATATCTTGATAATATGTAGATGATGCTTTTAAATTAGTTGCTTTCTTTTTATTACTTTTCGCTTTGCCAATGTCTTTCTTATCTTTCTCTAGAGCCGCAACTTTATTTTGCTCTTTACTAATTTCTTGTTTTAATTCTTGAATGTTCCCCTTTAACTTATGGTTTTCATCGCGAAGTTTAGTCGTCTTTTCTTCTAAAGGACCAAGGTTTTGACTTCCGCAACCAGCAAGTACACATGAAGCACATAAAATAGCCACTATTTTTTTCTTCATAACTCTCTCCTAATTCAAAAACTATAAATTTATACAATAATTATGCTATCATTTTAATGTATAAAAAGAAAATGTACAAACTTATTGTATAGGAGGATGACAAATGACAAGAATTGATAAATTAAATACCGCTATAGAAGCCAAACATTTAGAAGCAGTGGTAGTATTATCTGACTTTAACAGACGTTATTTATCTGGTTTTACTGGTACAAGTGGTGCGTTAATTATTACGAAAGATCACAACTTATTGCTAACTGATTTTAGGTACATTGAACAAGCATCTGCACAAGCCCCAGAATTTGAAATCATCAAACAAGAAGGTAGCTTAATTGATGAAGTCAAAAATCAACTTGAAAAATTAGACGTACAAAATGTTGGATTTGAAGGAAACTTAGTCAGCTATGATACATATCTTCAGTTGAGTAAATCGTATATTAGTTTAATTAGCATTTCAGGTATGATAGAAAAGATACGTGAAGTTAAAGATGAAGCAGAGATTGAGTTGATTCAAAAAGCAGCAGATATCGTTGATGAGGCATACGAATATATTTTAACTGTCGCAAAAGCTGGTATGACTGAACAGCAACTAAAAGCAAAGTTAGAAAGTAAAATGTTAGAACTTGGCGCTGAAGGAACTTCATTCGAAACAATTGTAGCTTCTGGTGAACGTGGTGCGCTACCTCATGGAGTTGCTAGTGATAAAGTTATAAATTCAGGGGAATTAATTACATTAGATTTTGGTGCATATTACAAAGGATATTCATCAGATATTACTCGTACATTTGCAATAGGTGAACCTGATCCAAAACTTAAAGAAATATATAATATTGTGTTAGAGGCGAATCAAAAAGGCATTGACGCCGCTAAAAAAGGTATTACTGGAAAAGCATTAGATGCTATTGCTAGAGATTATATCACTGAAAAAGGTTATGGTGAGGCGTTTGGACATTCACTTGGTCATGGTATTGGATTAGACGTTCATGAAGGCCCTAACCTTTCTAGAAAATCGGAAACGCCATTAGATATTAATAATTGTGTTACAATTGAACCTGGTATATATTTAGACGGGTTAGGTGGCGTTCGTATTGAAGATGACATTTTAATTAAAGAAAATGGCTGTGAACGCTTTACTAAATCTTCCAAAAACCTTATTATTTTATAGAAGACCTTATAATTGAGGAGGAAACTGGATGATTTCGGTTAATGATTTTAAAACAGGCTTAACAATATCAGTAGATAATGGCATTTGGAAAGTTTTAGATTTCCAACATGTTAAACCAGGAAAAGGTTCTGCATTTGTACGTTCTAAGCTACGTAATTTAAGAACTGGTTCGATTCAAGAGAAAACATTCAGAGGTGGCGAAAAAGTAGAAACTGCTATGATTGAGAATCGTCGTATGCAATATCTATATGCCGATGGAGATACACATGTTTTCATGGATAATCAAACATTTGATCAAACAGAGCTACAAGGAGATTATTTACAACACGAATTAAATTTCTTAAAAGCAAATATGGAAGTCCAAATTCAAACATATGGTAATGAAACACTTGGTGTTGAATTACCAAAAACAGTCGAACTTGTAGTAACAGAAACTGAACCAGGTATTAAAGGTGACACAGCAAATGGTGCTACTAAATCTGCTACAGTTGAAACTGGATATACATTGAATGTACCTTTATTTGTTAATGAAGGAGACACACTTGTAATTAATACAGGTGACGGTAGCTATATTTCTAGAGCCTAACATTTTATTGTTTAAAAATGATATGTAATTAAAGTGATGAGCAAAAACCTTTCCAATTTATAAATTGGAAAGGTTTTTTATGGTTATTATGAATATAAAAGGTTATATTAGATAATATAATGTTTATGAATACTATAAATTCTATAATTAAAATGTTAAATTATAAATGTTTAACTTTATATTTAATGCTTAACCTAAGAATTATTAAGTGTATTACACTATGATACATAGTGATTTGTATCTGAACATAAAGAAGTGGATTGAACTATCATCAAATTATAAAACTTGATGATATCTAAATTATAGTGATGTAATTTATTTATAAATACGAGAAGTTAAATTATGCGATTTATTGTATAATATATTTCACTTTCTTTTTGTTAAATCAGAAATCACATCATCTTACTCAAAAAATTTAGATTTCAGCACGCTTATAGGTATATAGAACACGATAAAAGTTAATCAGTTTATTATAGAAAGTATGTATATGCTTGAATTGAACATATCACTAAAGTAAAATAAACAAGGTAAATGAAAACAATCTGAAGGAGTCAGTATTTATGAATTTTAAAGAAATTAAAGAATTGATAGAAATTCTTGACCAATCTAGCTTGACTGAAATTAATATTGAGGATAAAGGCAATATTGTAAATTTAAAAAAAGAAAAAGAAACTGAAATTATAACACCTCAAATTTCACAACAACCGATGCAACAAATAGCACCACAACAAGGCGTGGCATCAACTCCTGCAGGAACACAAGGTGCTGATGAAATTAGCATGAATAGTAATACAAATACTAATACTGCAGAAGATAACTTGCAAACAATTAATGCGCCAATGGTTGGGACGTTTTACAAATCACCGTCTCCAGAAGAAAGTGCCTATGTGCAAGTTGGAGATTCTGTAACAAACGATTCAACAGTATGTATATTAGAAGCTATGAAATTATTCAATGAAATACAAGCCGAAGTCAGTGGTGAAATTGCTGAAATCTTAGTAGAAGACGGGCAAATGGTAGAGTATGGCCAACCGTTATTTAAGGTAAAATAATGAATAAAATTTTAATAGCAAATAGAGGGGAAATCGCAGTAAGAATTATTCGTGCATGTCATGATTTAGGTTTACAAACGGTGGCAATATACTCAGAAGGAGATAAAGACGCTTTACATACTCAAATTGCTGATGAAGCATATTGCGTCGGGCCAACACAATCTAAAGATTCTTATTTGAATATCCCAAACATTTTATCTATTGCAACATCTACAGGGTGTGACGGCATTCACCCTGGATATGGTTTCTTAGCAGAAAATGGTGATTTTGCTGAATTATGCGATGCGTGCCAACTTAAATTCATTGGACCAAGTTTTGAATCTATTCAAAAAATGGGTATTAAAGACGTAGCTAAAGAAGAAATGAAACGCGCTGAAGTACCAGTTGTCCCTGGTAGCGAAGGACTTGTTTTAAATATCGAAGACGCGAAAAAGATTGCAAATCAAATAGGCTATCCAGTTATCATCAAAGCTACTGCTGGTGGTGGTGGTAAAGGTATCAGAGTTGCTCGTGATGAAAAAGAATTAGAAACTGGTTTCAAAATGACACAACAAGAAGCGGAAACTGCTTTTGGTAACAGTGGTCTATATTTGGAAAAATTCATCGAGAATTTCAGACATATTGAAATACAAATTATGGGAGATAGTTACGGTAACGTGGTTCATTTAGGCGAACGTGATTGTACCATTCAACGTAGAATGCAAAAACTTGTAGAAGAAGCCCCTTCTCCAATATTAACTGAAGAAAAGAGACAAGAAATGGGTAACGCTGCAGTAAGAGCTGCAAAAGCAGTTAATTACGAAAATGCAGGTACTATTGAATTTATATATGACTTAGACTCTAATGAATTTTACTTCATGGAAATGAATACACGAATACAAGTTGAACATCCTGTTACTGAAATGGTTACAGGCGTAGACTTAGTTAAACTACAATTAAAAGTTGCAATGGGAGAAAAATTACCATTCAAACAGAAAGATATTAAAATTGAAGGGCATGCAATGGAATTTAGAATTAATGCTGAAAATCCATATAAAAACTTTATGCCTTCGCCAGGGCAAATCACCCAATACTTGGCTCCAGGTGGATTTGGCGTAAGAATTGAATCTGCATGTTATACTAATTATACAATTCCTCCATATTATGACTCTATGGTTGCAAAACTTATTGTTCATGAACCAACTAGAGACGAAGCAATCATGACAGGTTTACGTGCATTAGGTGAATACCTTGTATTAGGTATAGACACAACGATACCATTCCATGTCCGTCTATTGAACAATGATATTTTCAGAAGTGGGGAATTTAACACTAATTTCTTAGAAAAATATAATATTATGGATGATGAATCTAATTAGGGGGTAAGTGAAATGGTCAAAGTATCAGAGTCCACACATTCCAATTTAGGGAAAATTGAGATTGCGCCCGAAGTTTTAACAGTTATAGCAAGTATAGCAACATCTGAAATCAAAGGCATTCAAGGTCATTTTAAAGAGTTAAAACATACAAGTATTGAAAATATCAGCAAGAAACAATTAAGTAGAGGTATAAAAGTAGATACAAGAGAAGATGGCATTTATATAGATGTATATTGCATTTTGTCCTATGGAATTAATATTTCAGAAGCAGCTAAAAAAATACAACAGGCTATATATAATTCATTAACTACAATGACCACGATTGAACCAAGTCAAATTAATGTCCATATCACGCATATTGAACCAATAAATTAAAATTAAATAAAGCAAATTTACTTTATAAATACATTTTGTGTACAACTGAAATAATCGTTTGTTTTTAAAACGTATCATATTTCTATGCACAAATGATTTACAAATAACACTATGCTTAAGGGAGTTTATAATGAGTCGTAAAGAATCGAGAACACAAGCTTTTCAAACTCTATTTCAGCTTGAAATGAAAAATAATGAATTAACTATTGATGAAGCGATAAGTTTTATTAAAGATGATAACCCTGATTTAGAATTTGATTTTATCAACTGGCTAGTAACTGGTGTAAAAGATCATGAATCAGTCTTAGATGAGAAAATTCAACCACACTTAAAAGATTGGACTTTAGATAGATTACTAAAATCTGATCGCATTATTTTAAGAATGTCTACTTATGAATTGTTAAATAGTTCAACACCACAAAAAGTAATCATCAATGAAGCTGTGGAATTAGCAAAACAATTCAGTGATGATGATCATTATAAATTTATAAATGGTGTATTGAGCAATATTGAATAAAAGAGTGATATAACATGGCAGAATATTTAAGTGTTTCTACACTTACAAAATATATAAAATATAAATTTGATCAAGACCCACATTTACAATCTGTGTTGATTAAAGGAGAACTTTCTAATTTTAAAAAACATAGTAGTGGGCATCTCTATTTTAACGTCAAAGACAACAATAGTGTTATTAGCGCCATGATGTTTAAAGGCAATGCTTCGAAAATTGATTTTGACCCTAAAGAAGGTGACGAGGTACTTTTAGAAGCACGTGTGTCGGTATATGAACGCCGTGGGAACTATCAAATTTATGTCAATAAAATGCATTTAGATGGTGTTGGTAATCTATATCAAAGATTAGAACAGCTGAAGAAGAAACTTACTAAAGATGGTTATTTTGATCAAAGCAACAAGAAACCTATACCTAAGTTTCCCAAGAAGATTGCAGTGTTAACAGCAGGCACAGGTGCAGCCATTAGAGATATTCACACTACAATCAACAGTAGATATCCTTTAGCAGAACAAATACAAATCAATACGCTAGTACAAGGTGAACAAGCGAAAAACGATATTATAAAAAATATACAACATGCTGATGTCATGGGTGTAGATACTATAATTATTGGACGAGGCGGAGGTTCTATTGAGGACTTATGGAACTTTAATGAAGAGGATGTAGTTAAAGCAATATACACATGTACTACACCTATTATTTCAGCAGTTGGTCATGAAACGGATTTTACGCTTAGTGATTTTGTTGCAGATGTTCGTGCAGCTACACCTACACAAGCAGCGGTTATGGCTACACCAGATCAATTTGAATTACGTCAATACTTACAACAAACCAATTTGTCGCTTACCCGTTTTATAAAACAACATTTACAGCAACAAAGAAAGCATTTAGAACATGTATCATCGTATTATAAATTTCAAACGCCAACATTATTGTATGATCAACAGATTCAAAAACGAGATGATTTAGAAAAGCAACTTAACCTGTCGATGAATTTAGCAATCAAAAATCATCAACAACAATTACAATTATTGTTGAATAAGTTTAACCTTAAAGGTTTTAAACAAAATATAAATAGAGAACAACTAACAAATGCTCAAAAGCGTGATGATTTAAATAAAGTTATGAATAATTTTATTCAAAATCAAAAAAATAATCTAGCTAGAAAATTAGAAAGTCTTAATAATTTGAGTCCGACAAATACGATGTTGCGTGGTTATACAATCGTTAACAAGGATGACAATGTTATTACAAGTACTAGTGATTTAGCTGAGAACGACAACATAGTATTAACAATGAAAGATGGCGTTGTTGATGCTCAAGTTAAGAAGGTAAGGTGTAATGATGAGTAATAGTAATACACAAAGTTTCGAGGAAATGATGAAAGAGTTAGAAAATATAGTGCAAAAACTTGATAACGAAAATGTATCATTAGAAGAATCTCTGAACTTATATCAACGTGGTATGAAATTATCAGCAACTTGCGATGAAACGTTAAAAGACGCTGAAAAGAAAGTCAACGAATTAATGGCAGATGAGCATACTGATAATAATGACGATGTCGTGAAGGAAGATACTGAAAATGAATAAAAAGATGGAAAACTTGACAGCGGAAGTTAACCAACTATTATCCGAGACGATCCCGAATTCAGATTTAAACACAAATTTAGAAGAAAGTATGCGTTACTCATTAGAAGCTGGTGGTAAGCGAATTAGACCAGTGTTATTACTATTAACTTTAGAGATGTTATCTAGTGATTATAAAGCTGGACTTTCTTCGGCACTTGGTTTAGAAATGATCCATACCTATTCTTTAATACACGATGATTTACCACCAATGGATAATGATGATTATCGCAGAGGCAAGCTTACAAATCATAAAGTGTTTGGTGAGTGGAAAGCAATCTTAGCTGGCGACGCACTTCTAACCAAAGCATTTGATATGATTGTTAATGATGAAGCAGTTGATGATACTGCTAAAATCAAGTTAATTAAACGTTTAGCTTTTGCTAGTGGTCATTTGGGTATGGTTGGAGGACAAACTCTTGATATGCAAAGTGAAGGCGAAGGTGCCGAAGTGAATATCGACACACTCGAACAAATTCACAACGCTAAAACAGGTGCGTTACTTAAATTTGCAGTGATGGCTGCAGTAGATATTGCTAAACCAGAACAAAGTGTTGCCAATTCATTAGAATCATTTAGCGAGCATTTAGGATTAATGTTTCAAATCAAAGATGATTTGTTAGATGTATATGGTGACGAAGCGAAATTAGGTAAAGCTGTAGGCAGCGATATTGATAATGATAAAAGTACATATGTATCACTATTAGGACAACAAGGTGCCGAAGATAAAATGACATATCATACACAAGAAGCCTACGAATGTCTAAATCAATTACCAGATCAGTACAATACAGAAAATTTGACTTATATTATTGAGTTATTTAACAATCGCGAATCTTAATGCATTCTTGTAGAGGGCGAGAATACGAAATCACTTATCTAATTTTGATTTCTGTTCCCGCTCTCTTTTTATTATGAAAAATGTACAATATATACTTCGTAGATTAGGTTATTAAACTTTATTTTGAAAACAAGGACGATTTTTATTTATTAGAAATCACATACTATTCAATAATTATTCATCGCATTCATAATATTCACCATGATTTAGCAACCATTCAAATATACTTTAAGTTGTGATTTTACCTTTGATATGCAGAGTTATCGTTTTCACATAAGTAAAATTCCAACTATCTTTAGTAGTAGTATTTATATGCATGTGTTAAAATAAATGTATAAATATTCGTTTATAGAGGTGCTATACATGGCTAAAAAATCAGTAAGACATATTAAAATTAGAGAAATAATTTCAAACGAAAAAATCGAAACACAAGATGAATTAGTAAAAAGATTAAATGAGTATGAATTAAACGTCACTCAAGCTACAGTTTCTAGAGATATCAAAGAATTACAATTAATTAAAGTCCCCACGCCAACAGGACAGTATGTTTATAGTTTGCCTAATGATAGAAAATATCATCCTCTTGAAAAACTAGGCCGTTATTTAATGGATTCATTTGTAAATATAGATGGCACAGGTAACTTATTAGTTCTAAAGACATTACCAGGAAATGCTCAATCAATCGGTGCAATCTTAGATCAAATTGATTGGGAGGAAGTTTTAGGTACTATTTGTGGTGATGATACTTGCTTAATTATCTGTAGAGATGAGTTAGCAAGTGAAAAAATCAAAACGCGCATCTTTAATTTATTATAAGTATAAGGAAGTGTTTAAAAGGATGCTACAGACTTTATCTATTAAACAATTTGCTATCATTGATGAACTAGAAGTTCACTTTGGTGATGGATTAACAGTGTTAAGTGGTGAAACTGGCGCAGGTAAATCAATTATTATCGATGCCATTGGACAACTGATTGGTATGCGCGCATCATCAAATTATGTGAGACATGGTGAGAAAAAAGCTATTATTGAAGGTATATTTGATATTGATGAAAGTAAGGAAGCCATTTCGATACTTGAAGCTTTAGACATCGACATAGATGAAGATTTTTTATTAGTTAAAAGAGAAATTTTCAGCACAGGTAAAAGTATTTGTAGGGTTAATAATCAAATAGTCACATTGCAAGATTTACGTAAAATTATGCAAGAGTTGTTAGATATCCACGGGCAACATGAAACACAAACTTTATTAAAGCAAAAATATCATCTACAATTACTCGACAACTATGCTGAAAATCAATACAAAAATTTACTTGAACAATACGTTACCACTTATGATCAATATAAAGCTAAAAAGAAAGAACTTGAAGATTTAGAATCTGCCGATCAAGCCTTATTACAACGTCTAGATTTACTTAAATTCCAGTTTGAAGAAATACAAGAAGCAAACTTGGTTGACGGTGAAGTTTCACAACTCGAATCAGACATAAAGCGTATACAAAATTCAGAAAATCTAAGTTTAGCTCTAAATAATGCTCATCTTACTTTAACAGATGAGCATGCTATTACAGATCGCTTATATGAATTGAGCAATCAATTGCAATCAATAAGTGAAATATTACCGGAAAAATATGACGCGCTTAAAGAAGAGGTCGATCAATTTTATTATACTTTAGAAGATGCTAAACATCAGTTGTATGATGAATTGACCAATACTGAATTTGATGAGCACTACTTAAATGAACTTGAAGCTAGAATGAATGTACTGAATGATTTGAAAAGAAAATATGGTAAAGATATTACTGAATTAATTAAATATCAAGATAAATTAGAAAATGAAATTAATAAAATTGAAAACTACGAAGAAAGCACTTCACAGTTAAGACAAGAAATTGAAAGATTATATGAAGATGTAATCAAACTAGGTACAGAATTATCCCGTGAACGTAGAATTGTGGCACAAACTCTGCGTGATCATATCGTGGATGAAATTCAAAATTTACAAATGAAAGATGCTAATTTAGAAATTTCATTTAAACCTTTAGATGTTCCAAGTCGAGAAGGCATTGAATTTGTAGAATTTTTAATCAGCCCTAATAAGGGAGAACCGCTTAAAAGTTTAAATAAAATTGCATCTGGTGGGGAATTATCACGTATAATGCTTGCCCTTAAAACTATTTTCGTTAAAACACGAGGACAAACTGCAATATTATTCGATGAGGTGGATTCTGGAGTTTCAGGACAAGCTGCACAAAAAATGGCTGAAAAAATGAAAGGATTAGCTAAGCATATTCAAGTAATTTGTATCTCCCATTTGCCACAAGTAGCATCAATGAGCGATCATCATCTGTTTATCAGTAAAGATTCAGTAGATGACCGTACTACAACACACGTCCAAGAGCTTTCAGGCTCAGAACGTATAGATGAAATAGCAAGGATGATTTCAGGAGCTAGTGTAACTGATATCACACGTCAAAATGCTAAAGAAATGATAGAACAAAATCAACATGCCTAACGATGTACATTTTCAATAATTATTTTTAGTGTTATCAAATATAGTCACTTCATAAAATTGAGAAAGGTGTTGATTTTTTATGCAATATCAACATTTAATTGATTCTTCATATAATTTAAAAGGTAATGTTGCTATTTTATATGCAAATAATGAGAAAATGTTATCCGTTATCATGAAAGCACTCGTTTTGACAGAGATTGATGTATATTTATATGACACACAAGATCCAACAGAGATAATTCGCTCATTCGATATGGATCCACAACTACTCAATAGAATTCATATTCTTAATTTTAGTAACAACAATGAACTCTTTAAACAATGTGCTGATGATTTGTCTTCTGGTAAAGTATCAGTTTTAGTTAAAGGTAATTTGATGTCATCAACCTTATTATCCTTTGTACTGAGTAATAAAAATTTTATTGCTAAGCATGGTTTCTTAAATCATGTTGCATGTTTTAACGTGTCAAATTATCATAAAACATTAATGTTAAGTGATGTAGCATTAAACATTAATCCTTCTGTTGAAGAAAAGAAACAAATTATTAATAATTTAACTGAATTTTCTAAAGCACTTGGCTATAATCAGTTTAAAGTTGGTATTCTTTCATCCGTTGAAAAGCCTACTAAGAAAATCTTGTCATCTACAGATGCTGAAAAGCTCAAGAACATATTTAGTAGAACGACGTCTGATTATTTATATGTTGATGGTCCATTAGCTTTCGATAACGCAATTAATATGGAAAGTGTTATTAAAAAAAATATCAAGTCACACGTAGCAGGCGATGTAGATGCATTATTGGTGCCACATATAGATGTTGGCAATGCACTATACAAATCTTTCACTTATTTTGCAGGTGCACGTGTAGCTAGTTTAGTCTTAGGAGCAAAATTCCCGATTGTATTGACTTCAAGGACAGACACGAAACAAAATAAACTAGATTCATTATTATTAGCATTGAAAATATTAAATTAATAAATTAGTTGCGGAATGTAATAAGTTACTCAAAACATTTAATTATAAGGGCTGTAACTATCTCGAATATCTTAATAAAATAAATTTTATTAAGCAAATTTCTTTACATTCCCATTTATAAAATCAATTTCAGAAATAGGTTATTAATTTTATAATGTAAGAAATTGATGTAATATATAAGTAGATAATATAATTTATAAATACAATTAATCAGCTAGTGGTACATAGTATCCAACTATTTGTCATAATTGATTTTAAGTAATAAGGCTTAACATACAAAAGTTATGTTATTTTCAAGAAGAAGGTGCAACAATGACTAGAATTCTAGTTTTAAATTTAGGTAGTACATCATCAAAAATTGCAGTATATGAAGCACATCAGTGTATGTGGTATGACACGATTCGACATGATATACAACTTACTAATATATCATTATTGGAACAAAAGCCATTAAGACTTAAAGAGATTATATATTCATTAAACCTTACATCAGATTACACAATTAAAAATTTTGAGGCGATCGCATGTAGAGGTGGATTGTTAAAGCCAATGCAAGGTGGCGTTTATCATATAAATAATGAAATGTATGAGGACCTTAAAGCATTTAAATATGGTGTACACGCATCTAACCTGAGTGGTATGATTGGTTATGAATTAGGAATAGAGATGAACATTCCAGCTTTTATAATCGATCCAGTCGTTGTTGACGAATTATTCGATATTGCAAAAGTTACAGGTTTAAAGAATATTAAACGTCGTAGTATATTTCATGCATTAAATCAAAAGGCTGTTGCTAGATTATATGCATCCTCTATTCAACAAGCATACGAAGATGTAAATGTTATCGTTGCGCATATGGGTGGTGGTATAACGATTGGCGCACATAAAAACGGGCAAGTAGTAGATGTGAACGATGGATTGTTAGGAGAAGGTCCTTTTAGTCCAGAGCGTGCCGGTTCTTTACCCAATGACCAACTCTATGAATTTGGATACAAACATAATTTCACACCTGAGGAGATGAATCACTTTTTAAGTAAAAGAGGTGGTTTCATTAGTATGTTCAAAACAAATGATTTAAAATTATTATCGGATAAATATGATTCAAACTCCGAAGTCAAATTAGCGTTTGATGCATTAGCATATCAAGTTTCTAATGCTATTGGAGCTCGGTCAATTATTTTTCGCGGACAGGTAGATCAAATTATTTTAACGGGCGGTTTAAGCTACAATAAGTTATTAGTACAAAAAATAATATCATTCGTTGATTGGATTGCGCCTGTAACAATTTATCCAGGAGAAAAAGAAATGGATACATTGGCATTACGTACATCAAACGTACTAGACGGAAAAGAAAAGGTTAAAGCTTATAGTTAGGAGTATTAATATGTCAGAAGAAAAATATGATTTAGTCATTCTTGGAGGAGGTACTGCGGGTTATGTATCTGCAATAAGAGCTTCACAATTAGGAAAGAAAGTTGCGCTAGTAGAAAAATCGTTACTAGGTGGAACTTGTTTACATAAAGGATGCATTCCGACAAAAGCATTGTTAAAATCTGCAGAAGTTATGCGTACAATTACAAACGCAACTAATTTTGGTGTGGACGTTGATGGATTTAAATTAAATTTTGCGCGAATACAAGAAAGAAAAAACGAAGTAGTAAGCCAAATGTTTAGTGGTGTTAACCATTTAATGGAGCATAACAGTATCGATGTATTTAATGGGACAGGCAGGATATTAGGTCCTTCTATATTCTCGCCACAAAGTGGTACGATTTCTGTAGAATACGAAGATGGTGAATCTGAATTAATCCCTAATAATAATGTTCTTATAACTACAGGATCACAACCTATGTCATTACCTTTTTTACCGTTTGACCATAAAGTTGTGCTGTCCAGTGATGATATCTTGCAAATGGAACAATTGCCAAATAACCTAGCTATTATTGGTGGTGGTGTTATCGGTTTAGAGTTTGCTTCACTGATGACTGATTTTGGCGTCGATGTAACTGTAATTGAAGCCGGCTCACGTATTTTACCTACTGAAAGTAAAATGATTGCCAAGACTTTAAGAAATGAATTAACTGATAGAGGCGTCACATTTTATGAAAATACACAATTATCTGAGTCTGATATAACAGTCGACGAAGATCATATTAATATCACATTAAATGACGAAATAATAAAATTTGAAAAATCATTGATTTCTATTGGCAGACTGCCTAATACCGAAGATATTGGATTAAATAATACAAAGATACAATTAACAGATAAAAAGCATATCAGTGTTAATGAATATCAGCAAACTGATGATAAACATATCTATGCAGCGGGTGATTGCATCGGTAATTTACAATTGGCACATGTTGGCTCTAAAGAAGGCATTATTGCAATTGAACATATGTTTGATCAGTCACCACTTCCAATTGATTACAATAAAATGCCGAAATGCGTTTATACTCAACCTGAAGTGGCAAGTATTGGACTGAATATGGACCAAGCTAAATCTGAAAACATTAAAGCAAAAGCAGTTAAAGTACCTTTCAAAGCGATTGGTAAAGCAGTTATTGAAAACACCACTAATCAAAGTGGCTTTTGTGAAGTTATAATCGATCAAGAACAAGATACTGTGTTAGGACTTAATATAATTGGTCCTCATGTCACAGAATTAATTAACGAAGTGTCACTATTCCAATTTATGAATGGTTCAACTTTAGAACTCGGCCTAACAACACATGCACACCCATCACTATCTGAAGTGTTGATGGAATTAGGGTTGAAGGTTGAGAACAGATCGATTCACGTTTAATTTAGGAGGAAATAAGATGTTTGATTATAAATCAGTTGGACTAGAAGAGTCTGATTTAAAAGCAATGTATAAATGGATGGATTTAGGGCGTAAAATAGATGAACGTATGTGGCTATTAAACCGTGCAGGTAAAATCCCGTTTGTTATAAGTTGTCAAGGACAGGAGGCTACTCAAATAGGTATGGCGTATGCTATGCAAGAAGGAGATATTTCTTCACCTTATTATAGAGATTTAGCGTTTGTTACCTATATGGGCATGACAGCTTTAGACTCAATGTTAGCAGCATTTGGTAAACGTGATGATATTAGTTCAGGTGGAAAGCAAATGCCATCTCATTTTAGTAAACGTGAAAAAGGAATTTTATCTCAAAGTTCACCAGTTGGTACACAAATCGTACATGGTGTTGGGGCAGCATTAGCGTTGAAAATGGATAATAAACCAAATATTGCTATGGCTACAGTTGGTGAAGGTAGTTCTAACCAAGGTGATTTTCACGAAGGATTAAACTTTGCAGGTGTACATAAACTACCATTTGTTTGTGTAATTGAAAATAATAAATATGCTATTTCTGTTCCAGATTCGCTACAATATGGTGCTGAAAAATTGTCAGACCGTGCTATTGGTTACGGTATGCATGGTGAACATGTAGACGGCAACGATCCAATTGCAATGTATAAAGTTATGAAAGAGGCTAGAGATCGTGCATTAAATGGTGGAGGTTCTACATTGATTGAAGCTATGTGTACAAGATTGACAGCCCATTCTTCAGATGATGATGATAAATATCGTACGAAAGAAGAACGTGAAGAATTGAAATCATTAGACTGTAATCTTAAATTTAAAACATTTCTTCTTGACGAAGGCATTATAAATGAACAATGGTTAGAAAAAGTTGAAAGTGAACATAAAGAAATTATAAACCAAGCAACTAAAGAAGCCGAAAAAGCACCTTATCCGTCTCCAGAAGAAACATATACACATGTTTATGAAGAAGGGAGTTTAGACAATGCCTAAATTAAGTTACTTAGAAGCAATCCAACAAGGA
Source organism: Staphylococcus sp. AS1337 (assembly GCF_051408735.1). Lineage (NCBI taxonomy): Bacteria > Bacillati > Bacillota > Bacilli > Caryophanales > Staphylococcaceae > Staphylococcus > Staphylococcus sp. AS1337. The sequence goes on from NZ_JBOIHZ010000002.1 coordinate 285,163, forward strand.
CTCGACCAAGCAATGGAAAAGGACGACGACGTATTTGTATTAGGTGAAGACGTCGGTAAAAAAGGTGGCGTATTTGGTGTCACTTTAGGTTTACAACAAAAATATGGTGAAGCACGTGTTTTAGATACTCCACTAGCAGAGTCTAACATCGTAGGCACAAGTATTGGCGCAGCAATGTTAGGTAAACGTCCTGTAGCAGAAATACAATTTGCCGAATATATTCTACCTGCAACAAATCAAATCATGAGCGAAGCAGCTAAAATGAGATATCGTTCAAATAATGATTTTCATTGTCCAATTACGATCCGCTCTCCATTTGGAGGCGGCATTCACGGTGCACTTTATCACTCTCAAAGCGTGGAATCTGTATTTGCAAATACACCAGGACTCACAATTGTTATTCCATCCACGCCATATGATGCGAAAGGCTTATTATTAGCTTCAATCGAATCAAATGACCCAGTATTATATTTCGAACATAAAAAAGCTTATCGCTTACTTAAAGAAGAAGTGCCGGAATCGTATTATACAGTGCCAATTGGTAAAGCTGATGTTAAGCGTGAAGGCGACGATATTACTGTATTTACTTATGGACTATGTGTAAATTATTGTATTCAAGCAGCCGATATGCTCTCAGAAGATGGCATTAATGTAGAAGTTGTTGATTTACGTACAGTATACCCATTAGATAAACAAACAATTATTGAAAGAGCAAAACTAACAGGTAAAGTTTTATTAGTTACCGAAGATAATTTAGAAGGTAGTGTTATGTCTGAAGTAGCTGCTATAATTGCAGAAAACTGTCTGTTCGACTTAGATGCCCCAATAATGAGACTCGCAGGTCCTGATGTTCCAGCGATGCCATTTGCACCGACACTCGAAGACGAGTTTATGATTAATCCAGATAAAATAAAAATTAAAATGCGTGAACTCGCAGAATTCTAAGGAGGCACAAACATGGAAATAAAAATGCCTAAACTCGGTGAAAGTGTTCATGAAGGAACTATAGAACAGTGGCTTGTCTCAGTAGGGGATAAAGTTGAAGAATATGATCCATTATGTGAAGTAATTACAGATAAAGTCACTGCAGAAGTACCTTCTTCTTATGCAGGTACAATTACTGAGATAAAAGTTGAAGAAGGCGATACTATAGCTGTAGATGAAATTATTTGTCTATTAGATACTGGTGACGAACAAAATGAAACTGAACAAGAACAATCGACTAATAATCAATCTGAAGATGTCAAAAAAGAGTTACAAAACAAGCAGTCAACAGGTGATAATAACATCCAAAATGATTCAGTTTCAACTGCTGCTAATACTAATGCACATGGGCCTAAAAACAATGGCCGTTATTCACCAGTCGTCTTCAAATTAGCATCTGAAAACCAAATTGATTTAGATCAAGTTGTAGGCACAGGCTTTGAAGGTCGTGTAACAAAGAAAGATATAGAGAAAGTTATTAAAGAAGGTATAAGCAAAGCACCTTCTACAATTGTAGCGCCAAAAGATTCTCCTAAAGTCTCACAACAATCAGCGTATAATGATCCATCACCAGGTTCATCAATACCAGTTAATGGCGTACGTAAACAAATAGCTCAAAATATGGTGAACAGTGTTAACGAAATTCCCCACGCTTGGATGATGGTAGAAGCAGATGCAACTAACTTAGTTAAAACACGTAATTATCATAAGAATAGCTTTAAAGAAAGTGAAGGCTATAACCTCACGTTCTTTGCATTTTTCGTTAAAGCAGTTGCTGAAGGATTAAAAGCTTATCCATTATTAAATAGTAGTTGGCAAGATTCTGAGATAGTAATGCATAAAGATGTTAATATCTCTATAGCAGTTGCAGACGAAGATAAATTATACGTGCCTGTAATTAAAAATGCTGATGAAAAGTCAATTAAAGGTATCGCTCGAGAAATTAACGAATTAGCGCAAAAAGCACGTAACAAGAAATTACGCTCAGAAGATATGCAAGGTGGTACGTTTACCGTAAATAATACAGGTACGTTTGGCTCAGTATCTTCTATGGGTATAATTAATCATCCTCAAGCAGCAATACTGCAGATTGAATCTGTGATTAAAAAACCAGTAGTTATTGATGATATGATTGCAATACGAAACATGGTTAACTTATGTATATCTATCGATCATCGTATTTTAGATGGCTTACAAGCAGGTAGATTTATGAACTTCGTAAAAACACGTATCGAACAATATTCAATTGAGCATACAAGTATCTACTAATTAACTTACAACTCAATAAAGTTGATAATATTTTAGGCTGAGACACAAAATATATGTTTCAGCCTAAAATATTATATTATAAATGTAGTGTTTTGACTTTCAATAATAAGCTACAAATTAATTTTATTAGAAATTTTAATAACGCAAAAATTGAAAATAAGTTTCATTATAACTTATGTCTAAAAAGCAAATATTCTTGAAAGTTTATTGAATAGTGTGTACACATGTTGAACAATTGAATATATATTAGTAAAATGAAGGTATCAACTTGAAATGAAAGGTGAATTATTATGGACTTAAACTTTGATTTATATATGACAGATGTAGTTAATCAAGCACGTAATGAAATAGAAGAAGCAGGTTACGAGCAATTAACATCTGCAGAAGAAGTAGATAATGTTTTAAAACAAGAGGGAACAACATTAGTAATGGTCAATTCTGTTTGTGGATGTGCAGGTGGTATTGCAAGACCAGCAGCCGCACATGCATTGCACTATGATAAATTACCAAATCGTCTTGTTACTGTGTTTGCTGGTCAAGATAAAGAAGCTACACAACAAGCTAGAGACTATTTTGAAGGTTTTGCTCCATCAAGTCCATCGTTCGCCTTAGTCAAAGATGGTAAAGTCACAGAAATGATTGAAAGGCACCAAATCGAAGGTCATGATGTGATGGATGTGATTAATCAATTACAAAACTTATTCGACACTTATTGTGACGAAAAATAGAGGTCTTATTAGATGATGAGTTTAAATCCATATCGAATCGGATTTAGAACAATTAAGACTGCGGTTGGAATGGCGCTAGGAATCATAATTGCTAAATTAATGGGTTTAGATAATTTTGCTTCCAGTGCCATTTTAGTTGTTTTGTGCATCAAACATACTAAAGTGCATTCACTACAAGCAATTGTTTCTCGTTTTGTATCATGTCTTATGGTTCTAATTCTAGGTTCTGTTGCTTTTAGTATGTTAGGGCAAAGTGCGATTGTTTTAGGTCTAATTGTACTGTTTTTTATACCGTTAACAGTAGTATTTAAAGTGCAAGAAGGCGTTGTAACCAGTTGTGTCATTTTATTACACGTTTTCAATGCGTCAGTCATTGATTTACAATTGTTTTACAATGAGATTCTTCTTTTAATAGTAGGCCTGGGTATTGCATTCTTAATGAACGTTATTATGCCTAGTTTAGATAGTAATTTAAAACATTATAAACAAGAAATCGAACAACAATTCACTTATATTTTTGAACAGTTTAGCAATACATGTATAAAGCCAAATAATAATGTGAATATAGCTTTTGACGAATTAAAATATACAATTCGCAAAGCAAAATCTATCGCTTTTAGAGATGTTAAAAATCATTTTGTTAGAAATGAAAACTCTTATTACCATTATTTTGATATGCGTGAGGAACAATTAGAGCTTTTACGCCGTATGTCTGCAATCATTGAAAACATTGAGACCAAAGACTGTTTATTGTCTAAAATATCTAATTTGTTTGCAGAAGTAGCTACCAATGTAAATAGCAATGATTACACTGTGTTGCGTCTACACTCATTATATGAAATAAGGTTAGAATTAAACAAATTAGAATTGCCAACTTCGCATGAAGGATTTAGAACGCGTGCAAATCTATTTCAATTATTGAATGAATTAGAAGCATATTTAGCCGTTAAATCGCAATTTGGCTCATTACGTCTACACAGCGATCAAAAATCTGCAGCAACATAAAAAGCTCACACAATGTATGAGAGCGGTTTGAGTTTATATACTCAGCCTTGTACTCATACTATGTGTGAGCTTCGTTTATTTTAAGAGATTGATATACAACATTTAAACTTACATTTAATTAATGATTAATTCACTAGTGGAACGACACTTGTTAATATCAATGCAAGTACAACAGCTACTAACATTACTACGATAATAACTCTCAATACTTTATTATTGTTCAACGTATATTCCTCCAAATCATTGAAAATAGGATTAACCTGTATCTTTTCATTTATAACATTTAACCAACTAACTATATTCAAATTTAAATTAGTTTTATATTGTCATTATAGCATATGATCAGTCTGAGCACAGAGTCATATTAGTTTTACTACTACATATATTTCGTTAAACTGAACTAGGAGTCACATAAATATAAGAATGGGGAATTATAAATGATAAATAAACAACGTCTTATTGATACTTTCTTAGAATTAGTACAAATCAATTCTGAGAGTGGTAAGGAACAAGTGATACAACAATTCCTTAAATCCAAATTTGAAACTTTAGGCGTTATTGTAAAAGAAGATAACGCAAGCATTAATGAAAATTTGGGAGCTAATAATTTAGTTTGCACATTAAAAGCAACAGAAAATATGGATAATGTAGATAAAGTATATTTTACAAGTCACATGGACACAGTAACTCCAGGTGTAAATATTAAACCACAAATTAAAGATGATGGATACATATATTCTGATGGGACTACTATTCTAGGTGCTGATGATAAAGCTGGATTGGCATCTATCTTAGAACTTGTACAAACAATAAATGACAATAAATTATCACATGGTCAAATACAATTCGTTATAACAGTGGGTGAAGAATCTGGATTAGAGGGAGCAAAAGCTTTAGATCATACATTATTAGATGCTGATTACGGTTATGCAATTGATGCAAGTGTTGATGTGGGCAAGACAGTTACCCATGCTCCTACACAAATGAAAGTTAATGCAACAATATATGGTAAAACAGCACATGCAAGCACACCTAATAAGGGGATAAGTGCAATTAATATTGCAGCAAAAGCCGTAAGTGAAATGAAGTTAGGTCAAATTGATGAGTTTACAACTGCTAATATCGGCCGCTTTGAAGGGGGATCTGCTACAAATATCGTTGCAGATAAAGTTACTCTTAAAGCTGAAGTGCGATCACATTCTGAGTCAAGTATACAGGCTCAAGTGGAACATATGCAGTCTGTTTTTGAAGAAACAGCTCAAAAATACGGCTGTACTGCTGATGTTGAAATAATAAAAAGTTATCCTGGCTTTGAAATTGCAAATGATGCGCTAGTTACCAAAGTAGCTAAGTCAAGTGCTGTCGCTTTAGGATTAGCTCCTGAGGCTGTGATTGCTAGCGGTGGATCGGATGGAAACATCATCAATCAATTAGGTATACCAACTGTAATTTTAGGTGTAGGCTATGAAAATATCCATACTACTGATGAACGTATGCCTGTTAGTTCATTAAACCTGTTAGCAGAACAGTTAATTAAGATTGTTGAAATAATTAGTCAGAAATCTTAAAACTGATTAAGTGAATATTCTTACGTCTTTATGATACAATATACTAGAAAACTTTAATAAGAGAGGTTAGTAATATGACACAACAAATTGGTGTAGTAGGTTTAGCCGTAATGGGTAAAAACCTAGCTTGGAATATTGAATCACGTGGATACAGCGTTTCTGTTTTTAATCGCTCATCTGCAAAAACGGATGAAATGGTTACAGAATCTGAAGGTAAAAACATACATCCAACGTACTCTATAGAGGAATTTGTTAATTCTCTAGAAAAGCCCCGCAAAATTTTATTAATGGTTAAAGCTGGACCTGCAACAGATGCAACAATTGATAGCTTATTACCATTATTAGATAACGATGATATCTTAATTGATGGTGGTAATACGAACTATCAAGATACTATTAGACGTAATAAAGCACTTGCTGAGAGCGGTGTTAACTTTATCGGAATGGGCGTATCTGGTGGTGAAGTTGGTGCATTAACTGGTCCTTCATTAATGCCAGGCGGTCAAGAAGAAGCATTCGATAAAGTAAGTCATATTTTAGAATCAATCTCAGCCAAAGCTGATGACGGTGCTGCTTGTGTCGCTTATATTGGCCCTAACGGTGCTGGTCACTACGTAAAAATGGTACACAACGGCATTGAATATGCAGATATGCAATTAATTGCAGAAAGTTATGCAATGATGAAAGATTTACTAGGTATGTCTCATGAAGAAATTTCAAAAACTTTTAAAGATTGGAATGCTGGCGAATTATCAAGTTATCTAATCGAAATTACTGGTGATATCTTTACTAAATTAGATGAAGGTAAAGACGAAGCTTTAGTTGAACAAATTCTAGATACTGCCGGCCAAAAAGGCACAGGTAAATGGACATCAATCAACGCTTTAGAATTAGGTATTCCACTGACAATTATTACTGAGTCAGTATTTGCTCGTTTTATTTCTTCAATAAAAGAAGAGCGTGTTAATGCTTCTAAACAATTAAATGGTCCAAGTGCTAAATTCGAAGGAAGTAAAGATGAGTTCCTTGAAAAAATTCGTAAAGCATTATATATGAGTAAAATTTGTTCATATGCACAAGGTTTCGCTCAAATGAGAAAAGCTAGTGAAGATAACGAATGGAATTTAAAACTTGGCGAATTAGCTATGATTTGGCGTGAAGGTTGTATTATTCGTGCGCAATTCCTACAAAAAATCAAAGAAGCATATGATAATGATACTGAATTACAAAACTTATTATTAGACCCATACTTCAAAGATATTGTAACGAATTATCAAGATGCATTACGTGATGTAGTTGCAACTGGTGTTCAAAACGGTGTACCAACACCTGGTTTTTCTGCAAGTATTAACTATTATGATAGTTATCGCTCAGAAAACTTACCAGCTAACTTAATCCAAGCTCAACGTGATTATTTTGGCGCACATACTTATGAGCGTAAAGATCGTGATGGAGTATTCCATACACAATGGATTGAAGATTAAGATTAACTGTTGATTTAATTTTATAAAAATGAACTACCCGTAACTAGAGACATATGTCTTTAGTTATGGGTAGTTTTTGTATCTTGTAAAACTTGATAAATTAACATGTGCAAACGATTGCACATATTCTTTGACATGCTAAATAGCTTTAATTATTATAAGAGTTAGTAACATAAAGTTTGATTTTGAAACTAAATAAAGGATGACATTTATGGTAACAATTAAAGATATTGCACAAGCTGCAAATGTTTCAGCTTCAACTGTTTCAAGAGTCATTCGTGGTAATCCAAGAATTAGTATGCATACACGTGAAAAAGTAAAGGCAACTATGAAAGCTTTCAATTATAAACCAAATCAAGCGGCGAGAACGTTAGCAACAAAACAATCAAATACAATTGGTATTATACAAAAGTCTGCTTCTATTGAAGATAGTCAAAACCCATTTGTTATAGATGTACTTTCAGGTATTTTTAGTGAATGTAAAAACCATGGTTATTCCACAATTTCAACGACAAATAATGAGACTATAGGGATAGAACTAGAAGTGCAGGAAATGATTCATTATCATTCTGTTGATGGATTTATAGTACTTTATTCTAAAAAGGATGATCCTATAATTGATATATTAAAGGCACATGCTATGCCGTATGTGATTATTGGTAAGTCTTTAACAAATGATGGCATCATACATATAGACAATGACAATGTTAGTGCGTCACAATCATTAACACGTCTATTAATTGATAAAGGTCATAATAAATTTTTATTTGTAGCAGAAACTGGCGACTATGAAGTTGTAAAAGATAGGATAGCAGGCCATCTAAAAGCTATAGAACAAGCTGGCTCAGTTACGGAAATTGTATATTTTGATAAAAATCGCCAGCATATTAGGTCATTTTTTCAAGAGCTCATTAAATATCGTACATTACCTACTATCGTAATTACATCCGACACGTTACTGAATCACCTGATATTGAGTGTTTTTTATGAATTGAAATTGCATATTCCTACAGACATTCAAACAGCAACATTTAACGATTCTTATCTAAATGTATTTGCATCTCCACCACAAACAACGGTGAATATCTATCCAAAATCACTTGGTGAAGTAGCAGCTGAATCGGCTATAAACGTAATCCAAGGGCACGATATAGTAGATTTTAATAAATTAATACAAACAACAATTATTGAACGTGATTCAACAACAACAATTCAGGGGGTATAGTATGAACAAACAATGGTGGAAAGAAGCAGTAGCTTACCAAGTTTATCCGAGAAGTTTTAATGATTCTAATAATGACGGTATTGGCGATTTACCTGGTGTTATTGAAAAGTTAGATTACTTAAATGAATTAGGGATAGATGTGATATGGTTAAGCCCTATGTATAAATCCCCTAACGATGATAACGGTTATGACATTAGTGATTATACTGATATTATGGATGAATTTGGAACAATGGATGATTTTAATTCATTGCTTGAAGGTGTTCATCAACGTGGCATGAAATTGATTCTTGATCTAGTTGTTAATCATACTTCTGATGAACATCCATGGTTTATAGAATCCAAATCCAGTAAAGATAATCCTAAACGTGATTGGTATATATGGCAAGAACCAAAACCTCATGGATCAGAACCTAATAATTGGGAAAGCATATTTAATGGTTCTACATGGGAATATGATGAAATAACAGGTGAATATTACTTCCACTTATTTAGTAAAAAACAGCCAGACTTAAATTGGGACAATGCAGAGGTTCGTAATGCTATTTTTGAAATGATGAATTGGTGGTTTGAAAAAGGAATCGATGGTTTTAGAGTAGATGCTATCACTCATATTAAGAAATCGTTTGAAGCAGGAGATTTACCTGTACCAGAAGGCAAAATTTATGCCCCTGCATTTGATGTGGATATGAACCAACCTGGAATTCAAAGTTGGTTACAAGAAATGAAAGAAAAATCATTGAGTCAGTACGATGTTATGACAGTCGGTGAAGCAAATGGTGTAAATCCGGAAAATGCAGTGGAATGGGTAGGGGAAAACGAAGGAAAGTTCAATATGATATTCCAATTTGAGCATTTAGGTTTATGGAATACTGGTGATTCTAAATTTGATGTCAAAGCCTATAAAGATGTTCTTAATAGATGGCAGAAACAATTAGAGAATATAGGATGGAATGCATTATTTATAGAGAACCATGACCAACCTCGTCGCGTCTCTACATGGGGTGACGACCAAAGTTATTGGTATGAATCAGCTACAAGCCATGCTATTGTTTATTTCTTACAACAAGGCACACCATTTATTTACCAAGGACAAGAAATTGGTATGACAAACTATCCTTTTGAAAGTGTAGAAACCTTCAATGATGTTGCAGTAATTAACGAATATAATATTGTTAAATCACAAAATGGAGATGTTTCTGCATTATTGGAAAAACATAAAATGGAAAACAGGGATAATTCAAGAACACCAATGCAATGGAATGAGCAAACAAATGGTGGTTTTTCAGAACATACTCCTTGGTTTCCTGTAAACCCAAATTATAAAGAAATTAATGTTGCTAGTCAGCAACAAGATCCCAACTCAATATTAAACTTTTATAAATCATTAATTATTTTAAAAAAATCTGATGATGTATACACATATGGTACATTCGACTTAGTAGATAAGAATAATGAACAAGTATTTGCTTATACTAGAACATTAAATAACAAAAAAATACTAATTGTAGGTAATTTAACAAATCAAACTGCTACGTTTAAATATGATGGCCGAGTAAACAAGAATAATATTTTACTTCATAATTATAATGATGAAGCAATAGACATTAATGCTATAAAGCCTTTTGAAGCATTTGTTGTATCTATATAATAACTAACGTTTGAGAAATGAATAGACCGACAAATGAAAGAATTCTAATAAAAAAGTATAGGCTAACGACATCTAAATTTTACTAAGATATCGTCAACCTATACCAACAATAATATTTAATTATATTAAATACTGCTTCGGAATGTATTTTGAATTTAAAGTTTTACTAACTTTGAGAAACTACCAAAATATATTCATTTTTAATCTTACTGCCAGCAAAGCGTCTGCTTTTGTTGGTAGTTTTTCATTTATGCAATTTATGATTTGCATCAATACAACAAACTTATAATCGTTCTTCGCAACGACACTATTTAAAAATCATCTGTTACATATTGTTCTTGATCGACAGGCATCCATAATTGAACTTTAGTGAATGGATCGTCAAATGAAATATCGAAAGGATAAATTTCTACATAAAGACTATTATGTTCGTACGGCAAAGTCATCTGTAAGCTAGTTTCAATATAATACCATGCTTCATTTATTACGTAATCGAGTTCTCCTTGCAAATTAAATTTTGCATATTGTCTTTCTGGTAAAAAACGACTTTCTAGATGAGCAGGGTATCTTTCACTTGGAACACCAACAAATATTTCCATACCTTCATCTAATGGACAGTTAACGACAAACAATTCATGTGGGCTAATATCATTATACCGTTGAAGCTCAGTTATTTTCCCTTCATTTAGTAAATCGTCTAAAAAGTCTGGCACTTTAAATGGATTTTCTAAATGTTCTGAATCAACAAACTGAGCATAACCCACTAATGAAATACCTTGTGTATCCTCTAAACGATAAGCATATGGCGGTTTTTCTGTTGTTGTAAGCTTGATATAAAGTCGAGCTTGCATCTTTAATTCATCACGCTTTGTATTTACTTGTATAGGTGAGACACCATGAAAATCGCTAAAGTCATTTGCAAAATCATTTGTGTTAGCATAATTATACTTTTTTGCAACATCTACTAATCGACTTGATCCACTGATAATTTCTTTTGCTGCCAAAGTCATTCTACGAGCTCTAGCATATTCAGTGGGGGATTGACCAACTATCATTTTAAAAGATTGATCAAGATGATAAGGTGAAAGACCAACGTAATCACTGAGTGATTGCAAATGAAAAGGCTCTAGCAAATGATCCTCAATATAAACAATTGCCTGTTGTATTTGCTTGATAACGTCCAAAACTTTCACTCCTAATTTTCAATTAACTACTGTTCACTTTTCAAACCATTTTAATGCTATATCTATATGTTTTGTATATTTACTAATTAAGTATATTCTACATCATTTTCGTTCCACTTACATCTAAAAAATAATTAATAGGGTAAAATGTAAATAACTGGTTTTAGCCCACTGTTTTACTTCAACAAATTAAATAATAACACAAAAAAGAGATAAGAAAAAAGAGAGCGAGACTGAAATCAAATATTTATAATTGATTTCACATCATGCTCTCTTAATATAAATCTTTTAATAATCAATAAATGAGGTAGTTAATATAGGTCACTTAAGGCATCGAACCTTAATAGCTAGATAATTGTGGTTTTATAAAGCAACTTTATATTTAAACCACGTATTTTTCACTTTATAATTAATGAATATCGTCCCACCAATGGAAACCATCTCTACTTAGTAGTAAATCACTTTCCAACGGACCATTTGAACCTGATTCATAGTTAGGGAATTCTGGTTCGTTTTGATTCCATTCTTCTTGTATAGCATCTACAAATTTCCAAGTAGATTTTAATTCTTCCCAATGAGTAAAGTTTGTAGCATCTCCATTTAAACAATCAAATAATAAGTTTTCATATGCATCTACTGTATTCATCTTATCTTGTGCACTCATAGCATAAGATAATTGAACAGGTTCAGTTTCAATACCTTGGACATTTTTCTTCGCATTTAAATGTAGTGATACGCCTTCATTAGGTTGGATATTTATAACAAGTAAATTAGAATCTAATTTTTTATCTGTTTCATAATATAAATTCATAGGAACTTCCTTGAATTCAACGACTACTTGAATTGTTTTGCTCTTCATTCGTTTACCAGTTCTAATATAGAACGGTACGCCAGCCCATCTAAAGTTATCAATAGTTAATTTCCCTGATACAAATGTAGGCGTTGTAGAATCTTCAGCTACTCTATCTTCATCTCTATATTTAGGAACTTTTTTACCATCAATTGTGCCTTCGTCGTATTGTCCACGGACAAAGTTATGGCGTACTTCTTCTGGTTCAAGTTTACGTAATGACTTTAATGCTTTTACTTTTTCGGCTCTGATGTCTTCACTATTTAAGCTGATCGGCGCTTCCATAGCAAGTAGGGCAACCATTTGTAACATATGGTTTTGTACCATATCTTTTAGCGCACCACTAGATTCGTAATAACCACCTCTGTCTTCAACACCAAGCACTTCTGAAGATGTAACTTGAATATTAGAAATATATTTATTGTTCCATAGAGGTTCAAACATTGCATTGGCAAAACGTAATACTTCAATATTTTGTACCATATCTTTACCTAAGTAATGATCGATACGATAAATCTCTTCTTCTTTAAATGAACGACGCAATTGTTCATTTAATTTTTCAGCTGATGCTAAATCTGTACCAAATGGTTTTTCAATAACAAGGCGTTTGAAGCCTGTTGTATCTGTTAATCCAGATGATTTCAAATAATCTGAAATTACACCGAAGAATTTAGGTGCCATTGCTAAATAAAACAGTCTATTGCCATTTAGCTGGAATTCACTATCAAGCTTATTACTTACTTCTAGTAATGATTGATAACTCGCTTCATCACTAACATCATGCTTATGATAAAAAACGTGTTCCATAAATTTATCTAAATGTTTTGTATCTTTAACATGTTCTTGTATTGATGACTTCACTTGATTACGGAAATCATCATTTGTTAAGTCTCTTCTACCAATACCAATTATAGCAACTTGCTCATTTAAATTTTCTTGTTGATATAAATGGAACAATGATGGGAATAATTTTCTATGACTCAAATCCCCAGTTGCACCAAAAATTGTTATTAAGCATGGAATGTCTTTATTTTTAGTATTCAAGATCAAAACCTCAATTCTTTTTATAAATCTGTATTTATTATAGAACAATAATCAAACATGTTCCTACCATTTTGCTTGAAAGAATTTATTTTTAATATATTTTTTATTCTTTTCTGTGATAAAATGTGAACAAGAAGAGGAGGCATATGCATGGAAATCACATTTTTTGGTACGAGTGCTGGTCTACCAACAAAAGAACGTAACACACAAGCTATTGCTTTAAATTTGGAACCATACTCCAATAGTATCTGGTTATTTGATGTAGGTGAAGCTACACAACACCAAATCTTACATCACTCTATAAAATTAGGTAAAGTTGATCATATTTTTATTACGCATATGCATGGTGATCATATTTTTGGCTTACCCGGTTTATTAACAAGTAGATCTTTTCAAGGCGGCGAAGGAAAACTTTTAACTGTCGTTGGGCCAAAGGGTATAAAAGCATTTATAGAAACAACTTTGCAGTTGTCAGAATCGAAATTAAATTATCCAATTACATATATAGAAATAGAAGACCATTTATCATATCAAAATAATGGTTTTAATGTAGAAGGACATATGTTAAATCATGGTATACCGTCATTCGGTTATCGTATTGAAGCTCCTTATACATCTGGAAAAATTGATGTAGCTGCCCTAAAAGAGATAGGTCTCGAGCCAGGCCCTAAATATCAAGAAGTTAAAAATAATGAAACTTTTGAATATAATGGTCAAATTTATACTTCGAAAGACTTTAAAGGAGAAGCAACCAAAGGACCTGTTATCGCAATATTTGGTGATACTATGCCATGTAACAATGAAGCAATTATTGCAGATAAAGCAAATGTTATGGTTCATGAAAGTACATATATTGAAGGTGATAAATCTTTAGCAAATAATTATCATCACAGTCACATCGAAGACGTGTTTGACTTAATAGAAGCAGCACAAGTGGAATATAGTTTAATCACACATTTAAGCAATCGATATACTCTGGATGAAATAGAGGATATTAGTTTAGCACTTAAATCTAAACCTTCAACACCACCGTTTACTTTCGTTAAAGATTTTGATTCTTGGACATTTTAATTACTCACTTAAAATAAAAAATGTGGTTGAGACATTTATTCTGTCTCAACCACATTTTTTATAAATTATTAACCAACGCCAATTAAACTAAATCTGAATTATTCATCATCTTGGTTTGATAATTCAACACTTCGGTTGACCGCTGCTCTTAAACAATCTTCAAAGACACTTTCTAAGTCATGTTGACTTAATGCATTTAAGCCAGCTTGTGTTGTGCCTCCTTTAGAAGTTATGTTCTTTCTCAACTGTTCCATACTTAATTCTGAGCGTTCAATCATTTTACTTGTCCCAATAATTAAATTACGTATAGATTCTTCGACTTGAGCTTTTTCAAGACCTAGTCTAGTTCCAGCAGTTACATACTGTTCAAAAACATGATATAAAAATGCTGGTCCGCTTCCAGTAATAGCAGTCACTTGATGTAAATTATCTTCAGAGACTTCTATCGCTGAACCGAATGCATTAATTAAACTATCAACTTCTTCTTTTGATTTTGCCCCAAAGTTACTAGAGAAACTAATACCTGTTACAGAATGACCGACGTGTGCATTCGTATTTGGCATAATACGTGCAACTGGACTGTTAAAATCTAATTTTTCACGAATATAACTAATTGGTAAACCTGCCATAATTGATATAAATTTATTATTTTCAACAATATAAGGTTTGATTCTTTCTGCTAAATCATCAAAATCATATGGTTTTGTTCCTAAGAATACATAATCTGCATTCTTTAATAAAGCTTCATCATCATAACTATAATTGACGCCTAACTCATCAGCATATTCTTTTAAAGCAACTTCATTTGAACGATTTGTTAAATATATATCGTTAGAATCAATAACGTTTGAATTAACGATACCTGTAAAAATTGCATGTGCCATATTTCCGGCACCATAAAATACTAGTTTCATGTGAACATTTCACTTCCTCTAAGTTTTTATGTATCCATACTAACATAGTTTTAACATATGGCTAATATTTATAGATGACACATATAAATCTTTTCATTTATACTGGAATTAAATTAACAAAGGGTAGGGATGTCTATATGATTGGAAAACATTATGTGTTGACTGGAGGGACAAGCGGATTAGGTCAAGCTTTATTAGAAATATTACTAAACAAACAGGTACATGTAACTGTGCTAGCACGCAATCCACAAAAAATAGCAAATAAGTATGATACTTCATTATTAACAGTCTTAAAATGTGATTTACAGTCTCAAGAAAAAATTTTAAATCTCAAAAATCAATTTAATGGAAAAATAATTGATGGTATTATTTATAGTTCGGGGTTAGGTTACTTTAAATCTATAGAACAACATTCAACAGAGGAGATGCTTGAAACTTATAACTTAAATATAGTTAATTTCAATACATTATTAACTACATTACAACCATTTTTCAGTCACTTTCCTACAATCGTTGGTATTGGTAGTCAATCTGCATTTTTAACACAAGCTTATGCAGCACATTACGGGGCTAGTAAAGCAGCATTTAATCAAGTGCTAAATGCATTACGTATTGAAAAACCTAATTATCACATATTAACAGTCAACACTGGACCAATTGCCACGCCGTTTCACGAGAAAGCAGATCCGTCGTTAGCCTTTGAACAAAAATATAAAAGTATAATGCTTGATCCTGATGCATTAGCTCATAAAATCATAAAAGGGATGCTTAGCACTAAACAAGAAATCAATGAACCTAAATGGATGCACTTATTTTTACGAATATACCAAATAGCACCACGATTCATCGAAAAACATTTCACATTTCTATTTAAAAACAAAATGTAAAGAACCACTCTCAATTTATTGAGTTAGTGGTTCTTATGCATGAGCGAAGGCTCAGGTAATCATTTAAACCACTCTCAATTTATTGAGTTATAGTGGTTCTTATGCATGAGCGAAGGCTCAGGTAATCACTTAAACCACTCTCAATTTATTGAGTTAGTGGTTCTTATGCATGAGCGTTAATTCATGTGATTGACTTCTGAAAGTACGTCAACTCAAGTCATCATTGAAAATCACTTTCCTGAACTGAAAAATCACTCTAAAAAAGAGCCTGGAACATAAATAGATGTCTCAGGCTCTTTTTCAATTCTAGTCAACCTTGCCGAGGTGGGACTACGAAATCTATATTTGAAAATTTTATTTCTGTCCCACTCCCTTGATACACGAGTTTTAGCTCATTATTTCAAATGCTGGTTATACTCTAAGTTTTTAACTCTTTCACGAGCAGCTTTTAATTGTTCCAAACTAATATCTCTTGAAAGCTGATAGTTCTTCACATTCTCATCTAATTGATCCACGCTGCTTGCGCCAACTATAATTGACCCTAGGGCGTCATGCGAAGTAAGATAATTAAATGTTAAACCTGTTAAATTACTTTCTATTTCTTTAATAGAAGCAATCGTTTCTCCTAATTCTTGATAACTATAATCAAAAATACCTTCAGCAAACTTATCATCTAAAGCTTGGTTACTATTAGAAGTTAATAATCCTTTGAACACTGGTCCACGTGCAAGTACTTTCACCTTTTGTGCATGTATATCATCCAATAATGCTTCTGGTCTATTATCAATTAAGTTAAATTGTGACATTAACGTTTCTATATCACTATGCTTCAAATAATAATCAATTACATTTGGACGTATGGAGGAAATTCCATAAGCACGTACTAAGCCTTCTTGTTTTAACTCATCAAACGCACTAATCGTTTCATCTAACGGGTCATCAATAGTACCACCGTGCAATTGATATAAATCTAAATGGTTTAATCCTAAACGTTTTAGCGAGTCTTTCACAGCTTCTTTTATATAAGTTTTTGATGGATCCCAAAAAGTAGAACCGTCTTCAGCTAAATGATTACCAACTTTTGTACCTATAACGATATCATCTCTATCTTGATATTTCTTTAATGCCTTACCTACGATATCTTCATTAATACCTTTATCATAAATATCTGCTGTATCAAAATAAGTAATGCCATGTTCTATCGCACGTTCAATAATAGGTTCTGCTTCATTATAATCAGTACCTAAACTCATACAACCTAAACCTAATTCTGAAACCTCGATACCACTTCTTAATACATTTTTTTGCATGTAGTTTCTCCTTTCGATACACTTAAATCATAGGGTGTAAAAACAATATATGCAATATTACTTAATTTGATGCGTATATTAACTGTAATAGTTGCTCCCTACATACTACCTTGTATATCTTAACAATAACTCAAATCAAATAAAAGGAACGTGATTAAAATGAACCTATACGAAAAAACAATACATAAAACATCCATTTACCAGGGATCCATTATTGATTTAGAAGTACACGATGTTGAATTACCCGATGGTAAAACATCTAAACGTGAACTTGTTTATCACAATGGAGCTGTAGCAGTCTGTGCATTAACACCTGAGAATAAAGTGTTGCTTGTTAAACAATTTCGTAAGCCAGCTGAAAAACCACTATTAGAAATCCCGGCAGGTAAACTAGAAATAAATGAAGTGCGATCAGAAGCAGCTAAACGTGAACTAGAAGAAGAAACCGGCTATATTGCTGATAATTTAGAATTAATAACTGAGATGTATGGATCTCCTGGTTTTTCAAATGAAAAAATATCAATTTATTTAGCTAAAGACTTAAAAATAGGTCAAATGAATTTAGATGATGATGAATTTATTGAATTAGAACAGTATTCTCTATCAGAAGTCAAAGTCATGCTGAAAAACAAAGAACTTGAAGACGCTAAAACTATTATTGCGTTACAACACTTACTTCTTAATTATAATGATTATAAATAAATAACGCGTATACTTGCGTATTTTATCAATTACTGGTATTTTAAATATATAAATCATTATACAAATTAAAATGATTATAATTATTAGTAGGGGAGTGAGGCTTCCGTGGAAGAACGTCTAAATCGCGTGAAGCAACAATTACAACAATCTTCATATAAATTAACGCCACAACGTGAAGCGACGTTACGTGTATTAATTGAAAATGAGAAAGATCATTTAAGTGCTGAAGATGTATATTTAAAAGTAAAAGACAAAGCACCTGAAATAGGTCTAGCTACTGTGTATCGTACACTTGAGTTATTATCAGAACTTAAAGTAGTTGATAAAATCAATTTTGGAGATGGCGTTGCTCGATTTGATTTGCGTAAAGAAGGCGCAAAACATTTCCACCATCATCTCGTTTGTATGGAATGTGGTAAAGTTGAAGAAATTGAAGAAGATTTATTACCTCAAGTAGAAGAACGCGTTGAACAAGATTTTGATTTTAGAATCTTAGACCACCGTTTAACATTTCATGGCGTATGTTCAAATTGCCAAGCTCAAGGTAAATAATCTTGTACGAACAAAAACCTTTTATGAATAGAGGTGTTAAGCTTGGATGATATAATTGAAGAATACTTGAAATTTATACAATTAGAAAAAGGGTTGAGCACAAATACTATAGGTGCATATCGTAGAGATTTAAAAAAATACAAAGCTTTTATAGAACTTCAAAAAATCAGTCACATTGACTTTGTAGATAGACAAGCTGTACAACTATGCCTTGGTCACTTACATGATGATGGAGCATCCACAAAATCATTAGCGCGTTTTATATCAACGGTTAGGAGTTTTCACCAATTTGCTTTGAGAGAAAAATACGCAGCAAAAGACCCTACTGTGCTAATTGAAACACCTAAGTATGATCGTAAGTTGCCTGACGTATTAGAAATAAATGAAGTGCTAACATTATTAGAAACACCAGACCTTTCAAAAAATAACGGTTACAGAGACCGTACAATGTTAGAACTTCTATATGCTACAGGCATGCGCGTTTCTGAATTAATTCAAATTGAGCTTGAAGATATCAATTTAATTATGGGCTTTGTTAAAGTGTTCGGTAAAGGAAACAAGGAGCGTATAATTCCATTAGGAGATGCGGTTATCGATTATTTGACTACATATATAGATACAGTAAGGCCACAATTATTAAAAAGAACTGTAACTGATGTATTATTTTTAAACATGCATGGTAAACCTTTATCTAGACAGGCGATATGGAAAATGATCAAACAAAACGGTGTCAAAGCAAATATTAACAAATCTTTAACGCCACATACCCTAAGGCATTCATTTGCAACACATTTATTAGAAAATGGTGCAGACTTGCGAGCAGTTCAAGAAATGTTAGGACATTCCGACATTTCTACAACCCAACTGTATACACATGTATCAAAATCACAAATTCGTAAAATGTATAATGAATTCCATCCACGTGCATAAACACAGACCAGTTTATTCGTAGAATAACTAGCCTGTGTTTTTATATGTCTATTATTCAAAATAGAAAGTTCATTATTACATTTTGGCATTTCTTCTTTCACGAAGTGCTTGTAAACGTGCAGCTTGAACTTCTGACCGATCTCTTTCTATATGATGATTTACTATATAACTGTCCTCAATAGTATAATCAGTCATCGTAAAGTTAGGATAATCCTTTAGTATAGCTTGTTGCATGCTTGGTGTTAACGGTAGTTGTATTGGTAGAAAATTATCGTAATTTTTAGCAGCTTCTATTAATTCTAAAAGTATCGTTTTATAAGACTCTAATTCAATGCCTAATTCTGTGTCATTAGTATAACCTTCGATCACATTTAGCGCTTTATTAAATGATTTCATAGCACCTTTATGATTAGCTCGACGAAAATGATAACATCCTGTCGCTAATAAGATTAAACTTACGACTGCATCATCTTTACGAAAGTGTTCATTGTCTTTCCATGCTTCTTCTAATATGTCATGACATAAAAAGTAGTGTTGATTGGTGTGAAAGTGAAAATAAAAATCTTTCAATGCTTTTTCCATATTAAAATCGCTCCAAATTTAAATGTTTACTATAAACATGCTATAATATTTTAGTGAATTACGCACTTAACTTGCGATATGAGGTAGATAAAATGTATGAAGTAAAGTTAGATGCCTTTAATGGTCCACTAGACTTATTATTGCATCTTATTCAAAAAATTGAAATTGATATTTATGATATTCCTATGAAGGAATTAACTGAGCAGTATATGCAATATATTCATGCAATGAATCAATTAGAAATAAATATTGCAAGTGAATACTTAGTAATGGCTTCTGAATTACTTGTGATTAAAAGTAAGTTGCTATTACCACAAACAAATGAAGAAGAAACGTTAGATGACGACCCACGTGATGATTTAGTCGGTCGTTTAATAGAATATCAAAACTATAAAGAATATACAGAAATTCTAAATGAAAAAAAATCAGAACGCGCTTACTATTTTTCAAAACATCCAACCGATTTATCACATTTAGAATCAACAGAAACATGGGATTCAGAAAACACAATAGATTTAACAGAATTAATCATTGCCTATCAGAAAGTGAAAAACAGAGTAGAATTTAATACACCTAAAACTGTTGATATACACAAAGAAACATTTACTATTCAACAAGCTACAACACAAGTTTCTGAACGTTTAAAGCAGCATGAGTCTTTCAATTTCTTTAGTTTGTTTAATTTTACTGAACCCGTAGAAATGGTTGTAACACATTTTCTAGCAATACTTGAAATGTCCAAATCTGGTATTGTTAACATTGAACAACCCAAAAGTTTTGATGATATCAATATTTTAAGAGGGGTAAACTATGGCATTGAACGTTAAAGGAATTTTAGAATCACTATTATATACAGCTGGTGATGAAGGGCTAGACAAAAAACAATTACTTGAAATTTTAGAAATAGATGAGGCTACTTTATCAGAACTTGTAAATACATATCAATCTGATGGTTTAATGATTCAACACTTTGGACAAACTTATGTGTTAACAACTAAAAAAGAAGCTTCAGAATATATCGAGAAATTAATTGAACAAAAATCAAAAATGAAGTTATCACAAGCGGCAATGGAATCTTTATCCATTATTGCTTACAATCAACCTTTATCACGAAGCGATATAGAAATGATTAGAGGTATTAATTCTGATGGTGCTGTGAAAACTTTAATTGCTAGAGGACTTGTAGAAGCAAAAGAACAAGCTGATTCAAGAAGTCAACAACTCTATACAACCGAATTATTTTTAAATGTATTTGGTATTGAGCACTTGGACGATTTACCTACGACAGATGAAGAAGATGAAGAGATAGAAGCATTCTTCAGTAATTTAGTGAACCAAAAAGGAGAAAATAATGAATAAAGAGACAGAAAGATTACAAAAACGCATAGCCAATAGTGGTTACACATCACGCCGTAAAGCAGAAACGCTTATTACAGAAGGTAAGGTTAAAGTCAACGGTTCGGTTGTTACTGAATTAGGTACAAAAGTGAAAAATTCAGATAGTATAGAGGTTGAAGGTATTAAACTAGAACAAGAAGATAAGTTATACATTTTGTTTTATAAACCAGCACAAGTAATTACAAGTGTATCTGATGATAGAGGCAGAAAAGTCGTAACTGATTACTTCAAAGAAATTAAAACTAGAATCTATCCTGTTGGCCGTTTAGACTACGATACTTCGGGCTTACTTTTATTAACAAACGATGGAGAATTCACAAATTTAATGACGCATCCTAGCTATAAAATAAAGAAAAAGTATGTTGTTAAATTAAAAGGGTACCTAATGAGAGAAGAAGTTAAAGCATTAGAACAAGGCATAAAATTAGAAGACGGCGTCACACAACCAGCAATCGTTAAAGTGAAAAATCAAGATAAAGATAAAAATAATACACTTGTTGAAATTACAATTACAGAAGGTCGCAATCGTCAAGTTCGTCGTATGTTTGAACACTTCGGACACCAAGTTTCTAAACTTCAACGAATTGAATTCGGACCATTAGACTTAAAAGGATTGAATGCGGGTGAGGGCAGAGTTTTAACGCCCCATGAAGTTAAAACAATTCGTCACCTTGCAGAGCACGGTAAATAGATAGTAATTTCTCTTCATCTATGCTTATGAGAATTTTTTCACAAACTTTAAGTCACAGTCACTTTTAAAGACCAACCTATGATATAATATTGTTGAATATGAAAGTAGCAGTGTGGGAGGTATATATGCATGTCAAACGAAATACTTATCGTAGACGATGAAGATAGAATCAGAAGATTGTTAAAGTTATATCTTGAAAGAGAATCTTTTGAAATACACGAAGCAAGTGATGGTAATGAAGCATATAAAATGGCTGTAGAACATGATTATGCTTGTATCTTATTAGATTTAATGCTACCAGAAATGGATGGAATCACAGTAGCATCTCGATTAAGAGAACATAAAGAAACGCCAATTATTATGTTAACTGCTAAAGGTGAAGAAACAAACAGAGTAGAAGGTTTTGAGTCTGGTGCTGATGATTATATCGTTAAACCATTTTCACCACGTGAGGTTGTGTTACGTGTCAAAGCATTATTAAGACGTACTCAAGTTGCATCTGCTGAACAAAGTGAACCGCATGCAAGAGATTTAATTGAATTTGATCACTTAGTTATAGATAATGATGCACACAGAGTGTTAGCTGATGGCAATCAAGTGAACTTGACACCTAAAGAATATGAGCTATTAATCTTCTTAGCCAAAACACCAAATAAAGTATTTGATAGAGAACAATTATTAAAAGAAGTCTGGCATTATGAGTTCTATGGCGACTTGCGTACAGTAGACACGCACGTTAAACGTTTAAGAGAAAAGTTAAATCGAGTATCAGAAGATGCTGCTCATATGATACAAACTGTATGGGGTGTAGGATATAAATTTGAAGTCAAATCAAATAATGAACCTACTTAATAGTGTAGTTGTAAAACTGTGGTTAACTATAATATTTATAGTAACTACAGTTTTAATTCTATTAAGTGCAGCTCTTATAACGTTTATACAGTCTTATTTCACTCAAGAAACAGAAGATTCTTTATTAAAAGACGCCAAAAGGATAAGCCAACTTGTTGAAAGTTCTGACGATAGAGCTACTGCTATCGAACATAGTCGTAAATTAATTGAAGGCCCTGTTGGTCTAATCATAATGAATAATAAGCATAAAGATAACCACGACAATGATGTTACAAAAAATGAAATGTTCAAAGAAATTAAAAATAACAAAGATTATGATCGCGTCTTTGATAATGGCAAACAAATTTCAGAACATGTAACGGTCAACTTTAATGATAAACAACGAACATATGTATTAATTGGTTATCCAACGAAAAATATTGAAGCAGCAAATAGTCCGAATAGTAAATATAGTGGCGTGTTTATCTATCAAGACTTAAAGACAATAGAAGAAACCAATAATGTTATTACAGTAATTATCTTAATCATTGCTATCATCTTTTTAGCAATAACAACCGTATTTGCATTCTTCTTATCGTCACGTATAACAAAGCCACTACGTAATCTAAGAACGCAAGCACTAAAAGTTTCCAAAGGTGATTATGCTCAAGTTGTACCAGTTAACTCTAAAGATGAAATTGGTGAATTATCACGTACATTTAATACAATGAGTTCTGAAATTCAACAGCATATTGACGCATTGTCATCCTCTAAAAATATTCGTGATAGTCTAATTAACTCCATGGTTGAAGGCGTTTTAGGATTTAATGACAAAAAAGAAATTATTATCTCTAATAAATTAGCCAATACAATTTTACAAATGTTAGATGAATATGCGTTAGAGAAATTAGATGAACAAAATGAGCTTACATTTAGTAGCAAAAAAACGCAATTTGAAGTTTATGAAATCAATACACGTTATTTTGTAATTATTACTAGCTATATAGAGCAAATACAGCCTGATGGTAGAAGTGGTATCGTAGCCATAATTCGTGATATGACAAACGAGCATAATATGGATCAAATGAAAAAAGATTTCATTGCAAATGTCTCTCACGAATTACGTACGCCTATATCCTTATTACAAGGATACACTGAATCTATTGTTGATGGTATCGTAACTGAGCCTGATGAAATTCATGAATCATTATCTATCGTTTTAGATGAAACTAAAAGATTGAATAGGTTGGTCAATGAATTATTAAATGTAGCGCGAATGGATGCTGAAGGTTTAACTGTAGATAAAGTTATACAACCAATTGATCCATTACTCAACAAAATGCAACAAAAATATCAAAAGCATGCTAAAGATTTAGAATTAAATATGCGTTTAAATCCAGATACACAAAAACGTTTATGGTATTTTGATTCGGACAGAATTGAACAAGTGTTAACTAATTTAATAGATAATGCATCTAGATATACTGAACCTGGAGATACACTCAACATAGACGTAAGGGAAACTAATTCAGAACAAATACTATATATATCCGACACCGGTTCTGGTATCGCACCCGAACATTTACAACAAGTTTTTGATCGCTTTTACAAAGTAGATACTGCACGTAAGCGTGGCAAACAAGGAACTGGGTTAGGATTATTTATATGTCGTATGATTATTGATTCTCATGGTGGTACTATTGATGTAAAAAGCAAACTAGGGAAAGGGACTACTTTTATCATTTCCTTACCTAAACCAGAAATTGAAGACGACAATAGTTAAGTATCGTCGCTAGATCAATAAACAATTAACAATGATTACAAATAAGAATTGTAATTTGAAATAATAATCATATATTCTGTATATTTTTATATGCAATTTATTTATCTATATATAGCTTAAAAACTGCCGGCAAAGTTAAATACTTTGTTGGCAATTTTTATACCAGTTTCAACCATTTTATTTACATCGTTAATATATTTTAAGCAAGTCTATTGTTTTTACCTGAGCAATAAGCTATGATAAATTTATAAAATTTAAGAAATTCATCTTCGGGGTAGGGTGCAATTCCCAACCGGCAGTAATTTAAGCCTGCGACCCATTTTTCTGATTAATAGATTAATGGCTGATCTAGTGTGAATCTAGAGCCGACAGTATAGTCTGGATGGGAGAAGATGGAGGGTTTATTTGTTGTGAAATTATATCCTCCTATTCTAAAAAGATGAATGGAAGGAGATAATTTAATATGCAACAACAAACAAAACGCCTCATCACTATTAGTATGTTGAGTGCAGTAGCATTTATTTTAATGTTTATAAAGTTTCCGATACCATTTTTACCACCATATTTAACTTTAGATTTTGGTGATGTACCAGCTTTGTTAGCGACATTCACGCTAGGTCCTGTTGCCGGACTTATTGTAGAATTTATTAAAAACTTACTCAATTTTCTATTCAACGTTGGTGATCCAGTAGGTCCTGTAGCTAACTTTTTAGCGGCATCAAGCTTTTTATTAACAGCTTATTTCATCACTAAACATAAAGGTGCCCTCAAGTCTCAAATTATAGGACTTAGTGTGGCTACGTTAGTTATGACAATTGTTCTAAGTATACTAAACTACTTTATTTTATTACCTTTATATGGCATGATTATGAATCTATCTGATGTAGTAGAAAATATTAAAATAGTTATTGTATCAGGCGTTATACCTTTTAATATTATTAAAGGTGTCGTCATCTCAATTGTCTTTATTCTTTTATATAACCGATTAAAAAACGTTTTACCACGTTAAAATTGTAATATAACTTTTTATCTGAAATGATAAACGCCTTTCGAAGTACCACTGAACAAGTGAGAAATGAAGGGCGTTTTTATTTCAAATATAAATATTAAGGTTCCTTTGGTGAATTTATAGGTGGAATTGTAAATAATTCAAAAGTGAGTAGCCAGAATCCAATCATTTTTACAATATGAATTCATTGGAGTAATACAACTTTATAGAATAACTGGATACAAAAAATCCGAGACAGTTATTTATGTCCCGGATTTAAATTCAATTACATCTAAGTCGTTAAATGATGCAATTGGAATAGTAGGTAGCCACTTGTTTACACTTAAATATAATGCATTTCTATTCAAATTTTAACGCATCACCATCAAATGATTCTTCTTCAATTTTAATAGAATCAGTAGGGCATCCGTCTATTGCATCTTCCATATCTTCATATAATTCTTCTGGTACCTCTGCAGTACCTTGGTTATCATCTAGTATTACATAAGCGATACCTTCGTCATCATAGTCATATATATCAGGGGCAGCGGCACCGCAAGCGCCACATGCTATGCATGTGTCCATATCAACAATTGTATATTTAGCCAATTTCTTCGCCTCCTTTGACAAAAATGCTACAATAATTACACAAATATTATTGTAATCACTGTTTATCATTTTTTCAAATGTTTTCGATTTATAAAAGTGAGGGAGCATCCATGTATAATTTAATTCTTTTTGCATACACGAAGTCACATAATTACAAAACCGAAAAAAGTATATTTAATATTATCACAGGTAAAAAATCGCATCAAACCTTTTTTGATGCCTGTAGTCAACAACTCTTATCATTGTATCATAGTATGCCTAAACTAAAATATCCTTTATTCGAACAATATTCTAGTAATTCTAACATCAACGAACAACAAATTCAAAATATCATTAGCCATCCACGGCATACATATGACAGCTTATTAAACACTTTCAATGCGCTACAATTATTAACACAAACGTTGTCTAATATCCAACATGACAATTATCAATTTGTACCTATTACACAACATAGAACAGTTCATCAAAAGGTTAAACACTTATATAAAAAAATTTCTGACGAACAATTAGAAAAATCGTTTATAACAGAACTCACATCACTTTTTCAATCTTTAACTAACCATAATAATGACATATACATTCATTATTATTTGCAAGGTTTCGAAGAAAGTATGTATACAAGACAACAAGTTAGTTTAATAGAAGCAATATCGCAGGAAATGCTTTTTGAATTAGAAATGAGGGATTTAGTAACTTTAATGTATGAAATAGAGAATGAAGAAAAGTATCCATTATTACATAGCTTGATTATTCTTCCAACATTATTAAACAAAACCGAAAAAACTTATTTAGGAATACAAAATGGATTAAACTTCAAACAACTTGCTGCCCAGCAAAATGTTAAACCTAATACAATCGATGATCATATTTTAGAATTATTTATCAAAGGATACTTAACCGATTACGATAGTTATTTAAATCATGTAGAATACAAACCATTTATGACTTATTATATAGCTAATCGCAGTGAAAGACTGCGTAGCTATAAGGACAATTTCTCTGAACTCAGTTACTTTGAAATTAAATTAATTATTGTTGGTGTCGAAAGAGGTGAACTAAATGTTACATGATGACTTGAAAAAATGGTTTGGATTTGAGTCATTTAAGCCTGGCCAAGAGGAAATTATTAATAATGTACTTAATAATATTGATACCTTAGGAATCTTACCTACTGGTAGTGGTAAAAGCCTATGTTACCAATTACCAACCTACATAAAACAAAAGCCAACTTTAGTTATCTCTCCGTTAATTTCACTGATGGATGACCAAGTTATGCAACTCAAGTTACAAGGAGAAAAAAATGTGTGCTGTATACATTCAGGCATGGATGAAAATGAAAAGCAACAAAACATTAACTACTTAAAGCAAAGTAAATTTATTTTTTTAAGCCCAGAGTTTATATTACAAAAACACAATTTCAAATTAATTAAAAGTTTAAATATCGGTATGATTGTCTTAGATGAAGCACACTGCTTATCAGAGTGGGGGTATGATTTTAGGCCGCACTATGCACTTGTAGGTAAAATCGTAAATCATTTCAATGGAGCCACCGTATTAGCATTGACTGCAACAGCACCGTCTTATTTAACTTTTGATTTAGAGCAAATATTAAGTAAATCATTTTCAGTCATAAAAAATAGTATGAATAGAGATAACATTTCACTAGCACATAAAAATTTTGCTGATGATGATGAAAAATTAAACTGGCTTTTACCTACATTAGAGCAATCAGGACCGACAATTATTTATGTATCATCTAAAAAAATGTGTCTATCATTAGCTCAAAGTATTTATAACTATGGTTTTTTAACTGGCATTTACCATGGTGATCTGTCATACCAAGAAAGACATACAGTACAACATCAATTTATTAATAATGAAATACCTATTATCGTTGCTACAAGTGCTTTTGGAATGGGTATTAACAAAAAAGATATTAGAACAATTATTCATTTCCATTTATCTACAAGTCCATCTAGTTATATGCAAGAAATAGGCAGAGCAGGCCGTGACGGTAATCAAAGCCAAGCAATAAGTCTTTATCAACCCGATGATAGCTTTCTTTTAGAGACTTTATTATTTACAGACATAATTAACATTGAGGATGTAAATGCGTATGAATTATCTCAATTTCTACCACCTGAAAAGTCAGACATACTTGATGTACTCAGTACACAGTATACTTTTGAACAATTACGCAATATCTTTGATATGGCTTATAAACGTAAAAAATTAGGTTATATACGTATGCTAGGTTATAAAAATCTTGATCAATGCAGAAGATCTTATTTAGTTGAATTTTTTGATGAAATTTTGATAGAAAAGCCAAAATTATGTTGCGATAATGATTGTGAATTAAATTTAATAAATAGAATAAATAGAAAAAAAGTAAAAAGAAAAATGGAATTTAATGAAAAAATACAAAATTTGTTTAAAAAATAGACAATTACTTTACTTCATATTTTCAATCAAGCTATAATACGACATATACGCTTATTTAACAGTATTTTTTCTTAAAAAATTATACATATTTACGTTCTGTTAGGGTAAAACAGTATATACTTAAATAAAAAAGGAAGGATGATGACTTTGTCTAAAAACAATTTTAAAGATGATTTTGAAAAAAATCGTCAATCCATTGATCCAAAAGAACATCAAGATAATGCAAAGGATTCAGTTAACAATTCAGTTGACAATGTGAAAGAGGAAGTTTCTGATAAAACAGACGAACAATTCCCTCCAAGAAATGCTCAACGAAGACAACGTAGAAGAGATACTGCTACAAATCAAGGTGAAGATGAACAGACTAATCAAACAGATCAACAAGAACATAGCGAGGATGAAGCATTTGATAGTGAACAGTACAACGAAGACAATTCAACATCTGACTTAACATCAGAACGCAATACTGATGATCCTTCGCAAAATAACAATTTAAGTCATGAGCCTACTAATGATAAAACAAATGCTAATGATCATAAGTACAGCGAAGACAATGATGGTTTAGAGGACGATAACAGTTCTAAGAAAAAAGGCGCTGCTGTAGCAGGCGGAGCGGCAGCTACTGGTGCTGGCGCTTATGCTGCTAGTAAACATAAGGATAAAGATAATTCAGATGCAAATCAAGACGAGTCAAAAAATGACAATCAACATCATGCAGATGAACAAGATGTTGATGAAAATCAACCAGATAACCAATCAAATCAAGACCAAAACGAATCACAGCAAGATGACTCTAAAAGTGGCTCTAAGAAAAAAGGCGCTGCTGTAGCCGGTGGAGCCGCGGCTGCTGGAGCTGGTGCATATGCAGCGGGTAAACATAAAGGTGAAAATGATAAAAACGCTAGTCATGATGATGATACATCAGAAAATGAAAAAAATGACAAAAACGACAACAAGGATCAACAAAATAACGCGAAAAGCAGTAACAAGAAAAAAGGTGCTGCTGTAGCAGGTGGAGCGGCAGCTGCTGGAACTGGTGCTGCTGCTAGCCATTCAAAATCAAGCGGTGGTAATGGTGGTAACGGTAACGGCAGTAATGGTGGTAATAACAATAATGACGATGACGACAACAAGAAGAAAAAAGGTGGTTTATTAGGTAAATTACTACCTATTCTTGCTGCTATCTTAATCTTAGCTGCTATTGCTATATTCGCCGGTATGGCACTAACTGGAAACAACGACGATAGTAACAACAACGATGATAAAAAAGTCGCTGATAATAAAGATAAAGATGCTGATAAAGACTCTGACAAAGATAAAAAATCAAATGACGATAAAGCTAACAAAGATGATGACAAAAATGCTTCTTCTGACTCAGATGACAACAGTAATGCTTCTTCTGACTCAGATGACAACAGTAATGCTTCAGATGGTGCTAATAGCGATTCAGACCAATCAGATTCTGACTCTCAAGACCAAGCAAATAGTGATCAAAATCAAAATAATCAAGATCAAGCTAATCAAAGCGATCAATCACAACAAAATCAACAAGATAGTCAATCAGAACAAAATGATCAAGCCAATACACAAAATGGTTCAACTGAACAATCTCAAAGTTCATCAAATAATAACCAACAGAATGACCAAGCTACAACTAATAATTCTGGACAACAAACACATGTTGTAAATGGCCAAAATCTTTATAGAATTGCCATCCAATATTACGGCGAAGGTTCTCCAGAAAATGTAGAAAAAATTAGAGAGGCGAATAACTTACAAGGTAATGACATCCATAATGGGCAACGTTTAGTTATTCCTCAATAAAGAAAATAAGTATTTAATTCATAATTCAAAATGGATTCTAGCAATAATCCATTCATAAAAAAGATCTCACTATGAGTTTGTATTTATAGTGAGATCTTTTTTATTTTCTCAATATATTTATAGACACAAACAATTTTGTAATAAAATTTTCAATTTCTTTCATTTGGTTTTTTTAAAACTATTGGTATAATATATGGGTGGTAAAAGGAGGACGAAGGAAGAATGCAAACAGTTGAAAGTATAATTATAGGTGGCGGCCCTTGTGGACTTAGCGCTGCTATTGAACAAAAAAGAAAAGGTATAGATACATTAGTTATAGAAAAAGGGAACGTTGTAGATGCAATTTATAATTACCCAACACATCAAACGTTTTTTTCTTCAAGTGATAAATTAAGTATAGGGGACGTTCCGTTTATAGTGGAAGAAAGTAAACCACATCGTAATCAAGCGTTGGTTTACTATAGAGCTGTTGTAAAACATCACCAACTTCGTATTAATGCTTTTGAAGAAGTCCTCACAGTAAAAAAAATAAATAACCGTTTTACAATAACAACTACTAAAGACGTATATCAATGTAGATTTCTTACTGTAGCTACAGGTTATTACGGACATCATAATCAACTTGAAGTTGAAGGGGCTGAACTTCCTAAAGTTATGCATTACTTTAAAGAAGCGCATCCTTATTTTGATCAAAATGTAGTGATTATTGGCGGTAAAAATTCTGCTGTTGATGCGGCATTAGAATTAGAAAAAGCAGGTGCAAACGTTACAGTAATTTATCGAGGTAGCGATTATCCTAAAGCGATTAAACCTTGGATATTACCGAATTTTGAATCTCTCGTCCGTCACGAAAAAATTAATATGGCGTTTGAATCAAATGTGACTAAAATAACAGAAGATAGTGTTATTTATGAACAAAATGGGCAAACATTTGAAATAGCTAATGACTATGTTTTCGCGATGATAGGATACCACCCAGATTATGAATTTTTACAATCTATAGGCATTGAAATTAACGAGAATGAATATGGCACCGCACCAATCTATAATAAAGAAACATATGAGACAAATGTAGAAAATTGTTATATCGCAGGTGTTATTGCTGCAGGTAATGATGCAAACACAATATTTATTGAGAATGGTAAATATCATGGTGGTATTATAACTCAAAGTATTTTATCTAAAAAACAAACTCCACTTGAATCTTAAAATGATAATGTTTTAATCACATTCTTAGCAAGTATTTATAATTATTCTTTAATAATCAAAATCAAAAATCACAACCACTTATACTAGGTTATAAATGGTTGTGCTTTTTATTTACATATATTTTCATTATAACTGTGATTCAAAATATTGTTTCAACTGTTCTGATGACAATTGATTACTTAACCCT
The DNA here is from genome assembly GCF_051408735.1 of Staphylococcus sp. AS1337. Classification (NCBI taxonomy): domain Bacteria; kingdom Bacillati; phylum Bacillota; class Bacilli; order Caryophanales; family Staphylococcaceae; genus Staphylococcus; species Staphylococcus sp. AS1337. The sequence goes on from NZ_JBOIHZ010000002.1 coordinate 317,068, forward strand.
ACAAGAAGTTTTAAACGCGCTTTAGGGCCATTTAAACCATTTGAGAAAATAACACCTTGCTCGGCTAAAGTTGCGCCGCCACCTTCATAAGCGTAAATTGGCCCAACAATACCATTGAATGACCTAGAAACTAGAACTATTGGTATATGTTTACGTAAACAATCATCCAAACCTTCCAAACTAGTTGGCGGTAAATTACCTTGACCAAGTCCTTCAATAATAATACCATCTACATTGTTTTGGCTATAAAAAGTCAAGACATCACTGTTCATTCCCATATAAGCCTTAACTAAAGGAATGTTTAAATTGTTATCTATTTCATCAAGGATTAGATGCTCAAAAGGTTTATGATGAAATTGAACACTGTTTTTAGTTACTACACCTAAAGGTCCATGGTTTGGACTTTGAAATGTATTTGTATTAGAAGTATGTGTTTTTGTTACATTGCGAGCAGTATGTATCTCATCATTGAAGACAACCATAACACCCATATCTATAGCTTCATCACTTGTTGCAACTCTAATAGCTGATATGAAATTATACAAACCATCCGAGCCAATTTCATTTGAGGAACGCATTGCACCTGTAATTGCTATAGGTTTAGAAATAGCCATTGTTAAATCTAGCAAGTATGCAGTTTCTTCCAATGTATCTGTACCATGTGTGATAACAAATGCATCATAGCTTTCATTTTGAGCTGCATTTTCAATTAATTCTTTTAATTTTTCAACATATTTAATGTCCATATGTGGTGAGGGAACATTAAATGGTGTAATTTCAGTTACATCAGCATATCTTTCTATTACTTCCTTGTGATTAGATATAGGGTTATCTGTATTTGTAACTACTTTATTAGCTTCATCTTGTGACATGCTAATGGTGCCACCGGTATGAATAACAAGAACTTTTTTCATGCGGGCATTCCTCCTATTTATAAAGTACATATTTATGATAAAATATTATTCATAAAACAACAAGGAAGGGTTACTAAAATGAAATTATTAAATATCGCACTTGACGGACCTGCAGCAGCAGGAAAAAGTACAATTGCTAAGCTTGTTGCTGGTGAATTATCTATGATCTATGTAGATACTGGTGCAATGTATCGTGCAATTACTTATAAATACTTACAACAAAATAAAACTGAAGACTTTAATGAATTAATCGATACGACAGAATTATCACTCACATATGATGAAGTTAAAGGCCAAAGAGTCATTTTAGATAATCAAGATGTCACTGACTACTTAAGAGAAAATAATGTAACTAGTCATGTATCATATGTGGCTTCAAAAGAACCCGTTCGTACATTTGCAGTAAAAAAACAACAAGAATTAGCAGCTAAAAAGGGTATTGTTATGGACGGTAGAGACATCGGAACTGTCGTATTACCAAATGCTGATTTAAAAGTCTATATGGTAGCTTCAGTGGAAGAACGTGCGTTACGTAGACAGAAAGATAATGAAGAAAGAGGTATTGAATCAAATATAGAGCAATTAAAAAAGGAGATTGCAGACAGAGATCATTATGATATGAACCGTGAAATTTCTCCTTTAATGAAGGCTGACGATGCAATTACTGTAGACACAACTGGTAAGAGCATAGAAACTGTAACATCAGAAATATTAACTTTAGTAAAATCATTAGATTAACCATAGATGCCTCAAATTTAATATGAATATTTTCATATAGTGTAAAAAGGTTATACACTGAAAAAAGTGGGTATATAATACACGTGTATTATTATACTAATCAGAATTAATATACTATATAAAAATGTAAAGTTTAGGTAATGTTTTTGTTCTTTTTGTTAGATCAAAAAAACCTGTTTTACAAAACATTAACAATTTAAAATTGATTTTCTCGAATAAAGGGGAATTTCTTGACAATTCTGTCAGTTTATAAGATGTTATAATTATGTAGTGTAATAAGGAGGCAGACAAGATGACTGAAGAGTTCAACGAATCAATGATTAACGAGATTAAAGAAGGGGATAAGGTTACTGGTGAAGTTCAAGAAATTGAAGAGAAACAAGTAATCATCCATGTCAATGGCGGTAAATTTAATGGCATCATCCCTATTAGTCAACTTTCAACGCATCATATTGACAACCCAAGTGATGCAGTAAAAGTTGGTGATGAAATCGGTGCATATGTTACGAAAGTAGAATATGACGAAGAAAATGAAACGGGTGCATATATCCTTTCAAAACGCCAACTAGAAACTGAAAAATCATATGAATTTTTACAAGAACAGTTAGATAATAACCAAACTATCGAAGCTAAAGTCACAGAAGTAGTTAAAGGTGGTTTAGTTGTAGATGTTGGCCAAAGAGGATTTGTACCAGCCTCATTAATTTCTACAGATTTCATTGAAGATTTCTCTGGTTTTGAAGGACAAATTTTAAAACTTAAAGTTGAAGAATTAGATCCTGCAAATAATCGTGTCATTCTTAGTCGAAAAGCAGTAGAGGCACTAGAAAACGCAGAGAAAAAAGATAAATTACTGGAGTCACTTAACGAAGGTGACGTTATCGAAGGTAAAGTAGCGCGTTTAACTAATTTCGGTGCTTTTGTTGATATTGGAGGCGTGGACGGTCTTGTACACGTTTCGGAATTATCACACGAACATGTTAAATCACCTGAAGATATTGTAGCTATTGGAGATAGCGTGAAAGTTAAAATCAAATCAGTAGACAAAGATTCTGAACGTATTTCACTGTCTATCAAAGATACATTACCAAGTCCTTTTGAAGCAATTAAAGGTGAAATCAATGAAGGCGAAGTTATAGAAGGAACTGTTGTTAGATTGACTAACTTTGGTGCTTTCGTAGAGATTCAACCTGGGGTACAAGGATTAGTTCATATTTCAGAAATTAGTCACTCACACATCGGCACACCTGGCGAGGTATTACAACCAGGCGAAAAAGTGAGTGTAAAAGTACTAAGTGTGGACCCAGAAAACGAACGTATTTCATTATCAATAAAAGCAACATTACCAGATGAAAATGTCATTGAAAGCGATAGGGAAACTACCCAATCTTATTTAAATAATAATTCAGAAGATGAAGATAATCCAACGCTTGGTGATGTATTTGGAGATAAATTAAAAGACTTCAAATTTTAACAATGTAAGTAATAGCAACTTTAAATCTTGTCCTAGTATATGTTAGGGCAAGATTTCTTTTTTGTTATTCAAAATTTGTATGATTATTCTATAACAAAAATATTGATTTAATATTTCTTTTGATTTCATTACCCCTTATGATAGAATTATAGAGATTAAAGAAGAGAGGAAGTTAGTTTATGACTAAACCTATAGTAGCAATTGTAGGCAGGCCAAATGTAGGCAAATCTACAATTTTTAACAGAGTCGTAGGTGAACGCGTTTCAATCGTAGAAGATACACCCGGTGTGACTCGCGATAGAATTTATTCATCAGGTGAATGGTTAACTCACGATTTTAACATTATTGATACTGGTGGTATTGAAATTGGGGATGCCCCGTTCCAAACACAAATTAGAGCACAAGCTGAAGTTGCCATCGATGAAGCCGATGTAATTATCTTTATGGTAAACGTAAGAGAAGGCCTAACTCAAAGTGATGAAATGGTTGCTCAAATGTTATATAAATCAAAAAAACCGGTAGTACTAGCAGTTAACAAAGTTGATAATCCAGAAATGAGAAATGAAATTTATGATTTCTACTCACTTGGTTTCGGGGACCCGTATCCAATTTCTGGTTCCCATGGACTAGGTTTGGGAGATTTATTAGACGAAGTTGTTAAGCATTTTAAAGAGGAAGAACCAGACCCATATGACGATGATACAATACGCTTATCAATCATTGGACGTCCAAACGTTGGTAAATCAAGTTTAGTAAATGCAATACTTGGCGAAGATCGTGTAATCGTATCAAACGTAGCTGGCACTACTAGAGATGCTGTTGATACCGAATATAGCTATGATGATCAAGATTATGTGTTGATAGATACTGCTGGAATGCGTAAAAAAGGTAAAGTCTATGAAAATACAGAGAAATATTCAGTGCTACGTGCTTTAAAAGCCATTGAACGCTCTAATGTAATTTTAATCGTTATTGATGCGGATCAAGGTATCATCGAACAAGACAAGCGTGTTGCTGGCTATGCACACGAAGAAGGTAAAGCAATTGTAATTGTCGTGAATAAATGGGATACAGTAGACAAAGAAACTAATACTATGAAAAAATTTAAAGATGAAGTTCGTAAAGAATTCCAATTTTTAGATTATGCAGAGGTTGCGTTTGTTTCCGCAAAAGAGAAGCAACGTCTCAGAACATTATTCCCATATATTAAAGAAGCTAGTGAGAATCATAAAAAACGTGTTCAAAGTTCAACACTAAATGAAGTGATTACGGATGCAATTTCCATGAATCCTACACCTACAGATAAAGGTCGACGTTTAAACGTATTCTATGCTACACAAGTTGCTATTGAACCGCCGACATTTATCGTATTTGTAAATGATGTTGAGCTATTGCATTTTTCATACAAACGTTATTTAGAAAATCAAATTAGAGCTGCATTCGGCTTTGAAGGTACACCAGTACACATTATAGCAAGGAAAAGAAATTAAATACCGGGGGGATTCCATGTCTAAAGTAACTGTCTTTGGTACGGGAAGTTTTGGTACGGCATTAGCAAATGTCTTAGCAGAAAACGGACACCAAGTTTTAATGTGGGGGAAAAATGAGCAAACAATCAATGAGATTAATTCACAACACATTAATAGCAAATACTTAAAAAAAGCACAACTTAATAACACAATAGAAGCAACATTAGATATTAATAGCGCTGTATCATTCTCAGATGTCTATTTAATGGCGTTACCGACAAAAGCAATGAGAGAAGTAGCGAAATCAATCGATTCACTATTAACCTCTAAAAAGACCTTTATTCACGTAGCTAAAGGTATTGAAAATGAAACATATAAGCGTGTTTCTGAAATGTTGGAAGATTCAATTTCACCAGAGCATAATGCAGGTATAGGTGTGCTTTCAGGACCAAGCCATGCTGAAGAAGTTGTAATAAAACAACCAACTACTGTAGCAGCTTCATCTAAAACTCCAGAAGTCAGTCAACTAACACAAGACCTTTTCATGAATGATTATTTACGTGTATATACAAATGATGACTTAGTAGGTGTTGAACTAGGTGGTGCATTAAAAAATATTATTGCAGTAGCTAGTGGTGTTATATCAGGAATGGGATTCGGTGATAATGCTAAAGCAGCGCTTATGACTAGAGGTTTAGCTGAAATTAGCCGCTTAGGTGAAAAACTAGGTGCAGACCCAATCACATTTCTAGGCCTAGGAGGCATAGGAGACTTAATTGTAACTTGTACCTCAACCCATTCTAGAAACTATACACTTGGTTATAAATTAGGTGAAGGTAAATCATTAGACATAGCTTTAAATGAAATGAACATGGTCGTTGAAGGTATATATACAACAAAATCTGTTTATCACTTAGCTAAAGAGGTCGATGTAGATATGCCAATCACTGCCGCACTTTATAGTGTATTGTTTGAAAATAGACCAGTGGATGAAAGCGTTAAAGACTTGATGGGACGTGGAAAGAAAGCAGAATAGCGAGGTATTATTACACTTTTTAGTTAATTTATATCAATTAACTGTCAAAATCCTATTATTTCAACGTTTTTTACGCATAAATCATTGCAGTAGCAGTAATCGTTGTGTTAAAGTCATAGCATAATGATATTAAGTTATCATTATTAACCCTAGGGGAGGTGAATTCATAATGAACAAGACAGATTTAATCAATGCTGTTGCAGAACAAGCTGACTTAACTAAAAAAGAAGCTGGCTTAGCTGTAGATGCAGTATTCGAATCAATTCAATCATCACTTTCTAAAGGTGAAAAAGTACAATTAATTGGATTCGGTAACTTCGAAGTACGCGAACGCGCTGCTCGTAAAGGCCGTAACCCTCAAACTGGTAAAGAAATTGATATCCCTGCAAGCAAAGTTCCAGCATTTAAAGCTGGTAAAGCTTTAAAAGACGCAGTAAAATAATTCTTTACTCAAAGTAAAGCCCTTTTCAAGGGGCTTTTTCTTTTTTTATAGAGAATTTTTTATAAAGCTTTAAATCATATATCTTTTAACTTTATAATTGTGATATCATTCGAAGTAGCGATTTTAAATAAATGTAGTAAAACAACTACTGAAAATTAATGAGTTTATTAAACAAATTTACATATAACTATTACTCGATTACACAAATACATGAGTATTTTTAATATATATTACATAAATATCCTTTACTTTGATTTACGTTGATTTTATTTTTCTCTATATAATGTTAATATGTATATGGATAATAACGTGAGGTGTGAACATGGAAACGACATTTAGCATATTAGAAACTCAAATTGCACAGCGACTCAGCAGTGTAAATCATTATGAACCAATTTATATCAATCAAGGATTAGCAGAAATACTTGATTCTTATGATATACCTCAAGAAGCTAAATTAGCTTGCCTCACAATAGATACTGCGATGCGTCATCTAGACGAAGTTTCAACTACGTTATCGTCTAAGAAATCTATTTTAATTGGCGACTTATTAAGCGCTCATTTTTATACATTATTAGCAAAACTCAATGATCCAATTTATCAAAAAGAAATTAGTACAGCAATTGTTGAAGTAAATGAAATGAAATCTTCAATTCATCATGTCGCAATTGATAACAACGACATTAGTGACTATATTTTAAAAGTTGAAAATACTTTCCCGTTTATTACAATTAAAAGATATGTCCCTGAAGTTAATATTAATTTTATCAATGACAAAATGATAGCGAGTTTAGCTGAACATCATCCTTCTTACTTAGGCGAATTTTCTAAAGAAAAACTAGATGGTTTTATAGATAAATTAAAAGCTGAAATACATTCAAAAAGAGGTAATTAACATGGCAGATAATAAAGCAAAAAAAGAACAAGTACACAATGTTTTTCAAAACATTTCTGGTAAATATGATCGACTCAACAATATCATTAGCTTTGAACAACACAAGACATGGAGAAAACGTGTTATGAAAGAAATGAACGTTAAAGCTGGAAGTAAAGCACTAGATGTATGTTGTGGTACTGCTGATTGGACTATCTCATTAAGCAAAGCAGTAGGGCCAGCTGGCGAAGTAATTGGTGTTGATTTTAGCGAAAACATGCTTGAAGTCGGTAAAAGCAAGACCTCAGACATGCATAATTTAAAGCTTGTACATGGCGATGCAATGAATTTACCATTTGAAGACAACGAGTTTGATTACGTTACTATTGGATTTGGTTTAAGAAATGTTCCTGATTATTTAGCAACTTTAAAAGAACTAAACCGCGTTTTAAAACCTGGTGGAATGGTTGTTTGTTTAGAAACTAGCCAACCAACGACACCTGTTTTCAAACAATGCTATAAACTTTATTTTAAATTTGTAATGCCAATATTTGGTAAAATATTTGCGAAATCCAAAGACGAATACGAATGGTTACAACAATCTACATTCGATTTTCCAGATAAAGAAAAATTGAAACGTTTGTTTACACAAGCTGGTTTCAGCAACATAAAAGTCCGTAGCTTTACAGGTGGCGTTGCAGCAATGCACCTTGGCTATAAATAAAATGAATCAACCAAAGGTGATTAGCGTGGCAAAGTTAAACATGAACAGCGAAATAAAAAAAATTGAAAAACAATTAGAGCAGTCTATAAAAAGTAATGACAAGATTCTTGAATCAGCATCATATCATTTATTTTCATCTGGCGGCAAACGCGTTAGACCCGCCTTTGTAATCTTAAGCAGCCAATTTGGTAGAGAAAGAAACGACGAAGTCTATCGTGTTGCCGTAGCACTTGAACTTATTCATATGGCAACGCTGGTACACGATGATGTTATAGATAAAAGTGATAAACGAAGGGGTAGCTTAACTATAGCTAAAAAATGGGATCAGAATACAGCTATACTCACAGGAAACTTCTTATTAGCTCGCGGACTTGAGCACATATCTAACATCGAAGATAGTCGTGTACATAACGTCATTTCTAGTGCAATTGTAGAAGTTTGTATGGGCGAGTTATATCAATTCCAAGACCAATTCAATGGTAATCAAACAATCACCAACTATTTACGGAGAATTAATCGTAAAACAGCATTACTTATTCAATTATCTACTGAAGTGGGCGCAATTGCTTCGGGAGCAGACGCTAAAACAATTCGCAATTTAAAAATGATAGGCCACTATATTGGTATGAGTTTTCAAATTGTCGACGATATCTTAGATTTCACGAGCACTGAAAAAAAATTAGGTAAACCAGTTGGTAGTGATTTAATGAACGGCCACCTAACGCTTCCGGTGCTGTTAGAGATGAGAAAAAATGAAGAATTCAAAGGAATTATACAACAATTAAACGTAAATAGTAATCAAGAAACGTTCGAATACTGTATTAATCATGTGAAGACTTCTGATGTCGTACAGCAGTCTCAGGCAATCAGCGACAAGTATTTGGATAAGGCACTTTACTTAATTGATCAATTAGAAAATGAAGATTCAAAACCATTATTTAAGAAACTAATTAAAAAAGTTGGAAAAAGAAATGTGTAACTTGTGTGAAAACCATTGAAAGCGCTTTAATTACCTGTTAATATATTAATGTGCTTCAAAACATACTTTTATTTTGATACATATACAATTTTATATATTGTTGAAAAATTAAAGGACATTGATACATAACAAACAGGGGGATAAACACACAATGGAAAGAACATTTTTAATGATTAAACCAGATGCGGTGCAAAGAAATCTAGTAGGAGAAATTATTTCTCGTATTGAAAGAAAAGGACTAAAACTTGTAGGTGGTAAGTTAATGACTGTGCCACAAGCACTTGCTGAGGAACATTATGCAGAACATACAGATAAACCTTTCTATAAACATTTAATTAGCTTTATTACATCAGCACCAGTATTTGCAATGGTTGTTGAAGGGGAAGACGCTGTAAACGTTGCCCGTCACATCATCGGCAAAACAAATCCGTCTGATGCAACTCCAGGCACAATTCGTGGAGACTTAGGTTTAACAGTAGGTAGAAATATCATTCATGGTTCAGATTCAGTAGAGTCAGCTAATAAAGAAATTAACCTTTGGTTTAAAGCAGAAGAATTAAGTGATTATACAGAAGCACGTGAAGCATGGTTATATGAATAATTTAAATACTTATAGAACAAAATTTGAGACTAAATTGTCTTAAGCAATAAATAAACGATGATTTTTACTTTATACCTGTAAAAATCATCGTTTTTTATATTTTATAAGGTTGTATTACAATGTTCTGTTAAATAAATACAATAGACAATAAAGTTGTTTAAAATTTTTAATTCTCCCCTAGAGTCTTTGAAAATAAAAAATATAGTGAAGTTTTATATTATTTTATAGCTTTATGTATGACGAATCATTTAAAATTATGGTGTTACAACCATAAAAAAGTAAAATTCAATATTAATAAAAATGTTTAAATGTTACACTGAAAAATAACATTCTAACCGTAAAAATTTAAGAAGATTTATCATTTGTGAATTTTTCTGTTAATTTGAACAATTGAATATGATAAGATATAGAACATATATCAATTTAAAGTACTAAAGAACGGAGTGGGTAAAGTATGAGATATTTAACTTCTGGTGAGTCACACGGACCACAGTTAACTGTAATTATTGAAGGTGTTCCAGCAAATTTAGAAATCAATGTTGCTGACATTAACGAAGAAATGTTTAAAAGACAAGGCGGTTACGGCCGTGGAAGACGTATGCAAATTGAAAAAGATGCTGTTGAAATCGTATCTGGCGTGAGAAATGGTTATACTTTAGGAAGTCCTATTACGCTTATAGTTACTAATGATGACTTTACTCATTGGAAAAAAATTATGGGTGCAGATCCAATCAGCGAAGAAGACCAAGACAATATGAAGCGTGTAATCACTAAACCTCGTCCAGGACACGCAGATTTAATCGGTGGCATGAAATATAACCACAGAGATTTAAGAAATGTTTTAGAACGTTCTTCAGCAAGAGAAACAGCTGCACGAGTTGCTGTTGGTGCAGTTTCTAAAATATTACTCAAACAATTAGATATTAATTTTTATAGTAGAGTAGTAGAAATCGGTGGCATTAAAGATGATATTGAATATGATATCGATACAATTAAATCAAATATTGATAAAAATGATGTGCGCGTCGTTAATGATGAAATTGCACAAGCTATGCGCGATAAAATTGATGCAGCTAAAAAAGCTGGCGATACAATTGGTGGAGTAGTTCAAACTATAATTGAAGGCGTACCTGTTGGAATAGGTAGTTATGTACATTACGATCGCAAACTTGATGGCAGAATTGCTCAGGGTGTAGTGAGTATCAACGCTTTTAAAGGTGTAAGTTTTGGTGAAGGTTTCAAAGCTGCAGAGAAGCCAGGTAGCGAAATACAAGACGAAATATTATATGATACGACAAATGGTTATTATAGAGGTTCAAATCACTTAGGTGGTTTTGAAGGTGGTATGTCTAATGGTATGCCTATCGTAGTTAACGGTGTAATGAAACCAATCCCTACACTTTATAAACCTTTAAACTCTGTAGATATCAATACAAAAGAATCATTCAAAGCGTCAATTGAGCGCTCTGATAGCTGCGCTGTACCTGCTGCAAGTGTTGTTGTTGAAAACGTAGTGGCTTTTGAATTAGCAAAAGCATTACTTGAAGAGTTCCAATGTAATCATATTGAGCAATTACAATCGCAAATCAAGGAACGTCGCTTATTAAATATTGAATACTAATCAATAAATTAAAATTTATGAAATAATTAGGTGATTACATGAAATTAGAAACCACTTATAAATCTAATAACTATCCAATTATTATTGAACATCATGCCCTCGATCAATTACATGATTATATTAAAAATTATCAAGATATTGTTCTTGTCATTGATCAAAAAGTTGAAAACGAATGGAGTCATATCACTGACTTCATCGCTAGTGAATATGAAGCTCATAAACTTATCGTACCTTCTGGCGAAACAACGAAGACGCTATCTTTTTACGAAGAAACGATTGAATCGTTGTTGAGTAAACAACTAACAAGAAATACTTGTTTAATTGCTATCGGAGGAGGTGCCACTGGTGACTTCACTGGTTTCCTTGCCGCTACTTTATTAAGAGGTGTCGATTTCATTCAAATACCAACTACCATCTTAGCTCATGATTCGAGTGTAGGTGGTAAGGTTGGAATTAATTCTAAACACGGTAAAAACCTTATTGGTGCTTTTTATAGACCTAAAGCAGTCATTTATGATTTGAACTTTTTAAGTACATTACCATATTCAGAAATTTTAAGTGGATACGCAGAAGTTTATAAACACGCTTTGTTAAATGATATTGAATCGGTAAATCATATCGAGGCACAGTACTCAGATGAACAAGCGCTTAAATCACTTGATGAAATTGAATATTATTTATACAAAGGTGTTCAAACAAAATTGAATATTATTGTAGCAGATGAGAAGGAATCAAACGTCCGTAAATTTCTTAACTTAGGCCATACATTTGGTCATGCCGTTGAATATAAATTTAAAATTCCACACGGACACGCTGTTATGATAGGTATCGTTTTTCAATTTATAGTTACGAATATAATGCTAAATAAATCATTTAATATTGCACATTATGTAAATTATCTAAGGGATTTAAACTATCCGTTAGATATTGTTAATGATTTAGAATTTGAATCTTTATATAAATTAATGCTAAACGACAAAAAAAATGATGAACAGGGTATGCAAATGGTACTCCTAAAAGATATTGGAGACCCAATTGTGAGACACGTTGATTACAAAACACTTTCTAAAGCTTTCGCAGAATTTAAATCATATTTTAATAAGTAGGTGACTGATTTGGCAAACAGTAAAACAATAGACATTAACGGACCGTTAGTCGGTGAAATCGAAGTACCTGGAGATAAATCTATGACACATAGAGCTATTATGCTCGGTTCTCTAGCCTCAGGAAAATCAACAATATATAAACCATTACTTGGTGAAGATTGTTTACGTACTGTTGAAATATTTAAGTTATTAGGTGCTGACATTAAAGTATCTGAAGATAAAATAGAGATTGATTCACCAGGATTTAAGCATTTTAAAACACCCCATCAAGTTTTATATACTGGCAATTCAGGTACGACCACACGTTTAGTTGCTGGTTTATTAAGCGGTCTAGGTATAGAAACTGTTCTTTCTGGTGATGAATCAATAGGCAAACGACCAATGGACAGAATTATGAAACCTTTAAAATTAATGCAAGCCAATATTACAGGCATCGATAATAACTATACACCTTTAATTATCAAACCTGCTAAAATCAAAGGTATTGCATATGAAATGGAAGTTGCCAGTGCACAAGTTAAAAGCGCAATACTATTCGCAAGTTTATTCGCTGAAGAGCCAACGACAATTAAGGAATTTGATACTTCTAGAAACCATACCGAAACGATGTTCCAACAATATCACATCCCTGTTTCTACAAAAGACAAATTGATAGATATGCCTGCCCATGGCATTGACCATATCAGACCTGTAGATTTTCACGTTCCAGGCGATATATCTTCAGCTGCGTATTTTATTGTAGCTGGCTTGATAACACCTGGAAGTGATATTACAATACACAATGTTGGCATTAACCCAACTCGTTCAGGTATTATTGATATCGTGACACAAATGGAAGGGAATATTACTTTATTCCATCAAACTGATGGACCAGAACCAACTGCATCCATACGAGTGCAATACTCTCCTGACATGAAGCCCATTCATATTGATGGTGACTTAGTGCCTAGAGCAATAGATGAAATTCCTATCGTTGCTTTGCTTTGCACACAAGCTAATGGTACAAGTGTGGTTAAAGAAGCTGAAGAATTAAAAGTAAAAGAAACTAATAGAATTGATACAACTGCTAATATGTTAAATTTACTTGGTTTTATGTTACAACCAACTAATGATGGTATGATTATTCATCCATCAGCTTTAGAACAAACTGCAACTGTAGATAGCTTTACAGACCATCGTATAGGTATGATGTTAGCAGTTGCCTCACTTTTAACTAATGAAGCAATTACCATTAATCAATTTGACGCAGTTAATGTTTCTTTCCCAGGATTCTTACCAAAGTTAAAACAATTAGAAAAAGAGGGATAAAAGTATGGAAGATATCTATAAATTAATAGATGATATCAACTTACAAAAATTAGAGAACCTAGACACACGTGTTAATGATGCATTAAGTTCTCCTAAGGACGATGCTTTATTTATTCTAGGTGAAACATTATATAATTATGGATTGATGCCACAAGGTTTAGAAGTATTCCGTACGCTTTACCATAAATATCCTGATGAAAGTGAATTATTAATATACTTTATCGAAGGATTAATGGCTGAAAACCACACAGATGAAGCGTTAGAATATTTAAGTGAAGTTGAAATATCAACAGAACGCTTAATGTTAGAGGCAGATTTATATCAACAATTAAATATGCTTGAAGTTGCAATTAGTAAACTAGATGAAGCAATTGATATTGAGCCAAATGATCCAATCATACATTACGCACTTGCTGAGATATTATACTTTGATGGTCAATATTTACGAGCAACTTCAGAATACGAAACCGTGCTTGAAACGGGAGAATATGAAGTGAACGGTGTAAATCTATTTTCTCGTTTAGCCGATTGTAGCTTGCAAAGCGGTAACTACAGTGATGCAATTAAAATGTTTGATGAAATCAATGAAGATGAAATGGATTCAGAAGATTATTTCAAAAAAGCCATCGCTTATGAAAAAAATGACCTCTCACAAGAAGCTATTAAATTAGTTCAAACACTATTATCTAAAGACCCTGACTTTCTACAAGCATATTTCTATTTACAACAGTTATATGAAAACGAACATAATCACGCCGACGCAATCGAAATCGGTAAAGAAGGATTAAGATTAACGCAATTCTATAAAGAATTGATGGTTTCCACTGGTAGCATCCAAATAGAACACGGAGACGCTAATGAAGGCGTTCAATTATTAATTCAAGCACTTGAAGTTGATAATGCGTACCAAGAACCATTATTGTTATTAAGTGATTTATATAGACAAGAAGAAGATTATGAGTCACTTATTGGATTATTGAAATATGTAGATGAAGAAGACTTAGATCCAGTATTTATGTGGCACCTCGCTTATGCATTGGGGCAAGAAGAACGCGATAAAGAAGCACAGCATTTCTTTGAATTAGCATACGACACGTTACAAACACAATCTGCATTTTTAAGTGACTATTATTTTTATGTAATAGAAATTGGTCAAATTGAGTTAGCTAAAAAGCTATTAGACCAATTAGTTGAATTAGAACCATCTAATGAGACATGGCATGATGAAGCGGAAAGACTGGCGTCTTTCTAGTATAGGAAGGTGAGTTAAATGTTTGATACCCTACAACAATCAAAAGCAACTTTCATAGAGTATTTACTCTTTCAATATGAATTCAAGTCTAGGATTAGTGTATGGGTATTGAACTTACTCAAATCTTCGCCAGAATTACTACAAAACGTACATTTCGTAGATGAACGTATCGATACACATAATACGCTTGAAATTTCTATGTTACACACTGAGCAATATGGTATTAAATTTAATTATAAAGACCAACAAATGATTAATAGTAATGAGATTTTCGAGCACATCGCTCTCAATCAATTATCTTTTGACATTAAGCTGAATTTTAATGCTGAACAAGATAGGGAAGCAAGATTAGATGACTTACTCATTAAACAATTATTACATTCACCATATTATGCGTTATATATTCAAGACATCTATCGAATTCCGCTTTCAAAACAAAGTGAATCTTCTATCATCACACATTTGCAAGATAATATTGATTTAAGCTTACAATTACATGATAGCGATTTGTTTTATCAATTATCACAAATCCTTAATACTTTTAAATTAAGAAATGTAAATATAACAACGAAGGATTGACAGTATGAATATAAAATCACTTTGGGAATTAATGTTGTATCACAAAGGCATACTTTACTTTTTACTTTTGTGTAATTTATTAGGTACAATCTATGGTTACATATGGTACGGTGAGCAATTAAGTATGACTGAAACTCAATTTAAAATATTTGTACCAGATAGTCCGACCGCTTCACTATTTTTATGTTTCGTACTTATTACATTCATATTAGGTAAGAATATCCCAGTATTTGAAGCCCTTGCTTTCGTCTCACTTATTAAATACGGAGTTTGGGCAGTTATAATGAATATAATCATGTTTATTCAATATGACACGGTTACAATCACAGGATGTATGCTCATACTCTCACATGGCATTATGGCGATTGAAGCATTTATATTTTATCCAAGATTCAAAATTTCAATTATTGGTTTTGTTATTGCTATGATATGGGTGTTTCATAATGACATTATAGATTATGTATTTATGCAATATCCTTATTATGATTTTATTGCAAGTCATTTAGAAGGTGTTGCCTACTTAGCATTTTGGTTAAGCGTAATTCCATTAATACTTTATTTATATTTAACTCGATTTAAAAAAGATAAAATATTTGACCACCATTGATGTTCACAGTAAAATGTTTATAAAGGAGTGAGATTTTTGTCTTTTATCTATATGATTATATACTTTGTTATTTTAATGGTGTTGCCTCTATGGGCACAGCATAAAGTTAAATCTAATTACGAAAAATATTCACAAGTTAGATCAACAAGTGGAAAGACTGGTCAAGAAGTTGCTTTAGAAATTTTACAGGCAAATGGTATCTATGATGTTGACGTGGTTGAAGGAAAAGGTTTCTTAACTGACCACTACGACCCAAGAAAAAAGGTGCTTGTACTATCACCAGCCAACTTTAGTAGACCTTCTGTTGCTGGTACAGCTATTGCTGCTCACGAAGTTGGCCATGCAATTCAACATGCGCAAGGTTATTTCTTCCTAAGATTCAGAACATCGTTAGTACCACTGGCTAACCTTGGTAGCTCAATTGGTTATTTAGCCGTTTTTGCAGGTATTATTTTAACGAGTTTACAAAGTACTTTAGGTTCAACTGCACTATGGATTGGAATTGCATTTATGTCATTTGCTGTCCTTTTCTCTATCGTTACACTGCCGGTTGAATTCAATGCAAGTAGTAGAGCTATGAAGCAAATTCAAAGCTTAAACATTGTTAACGAAAAGGAATATCGTCATGCTAAAAAAGTATTGACAGCTGCAGCAATGACTTATGTTGCATCAACTGCAGTAGCTTTAGCGGAACTTGCAAGATTTATCCTTATCGCTAGATCTAGTGAATAATAATATAAATTGAAGTGATGCAGAAGCCTTATTTTGAAATAAGTTTTCGTTACTTCAGCTTAGATGACTAACATTTAAACAGCTTATTATAAGGCTCAATTTTTACGTTAGATTATAATTACTAAACTAATATTTTGAGGCTGGGACATTCGAAAAATGTCTTAGCCTCCTTTTTTATGCTTAATTTAATAGATTGTTTTGTTTAATTCAGGTCCAATATGTTATAGCATTTTTGACATCGCATAAAATATCACAAAATGCTTATGAAATTACAAAAATCACACTAGACAATCAATTAGTTTAAATATGTACGACATAAGCCTTAACTGTTGCAGGAATAATGCATGAAACATAAAATTAGTCTATACTATATAAGAAACCTAAAGGAATGTGAGGCGTTTAAAATGAAATCTATGAAAGATATGCAAACAGAAGTTGATGACTACATTGGTCAATTCAAAACTGGATACTTTTCTCCTTTGGCAAACCTTGCACGTCTAACTGAAGAAGTAGGTGAATTGTCGAGAGAAATTAACCATTATTATGGTGAGAAAAAGAAAAAATCGTCAGAAGCCGAAAATACAATTAAAGCAGAACTCGGTGACAATTTATTCGTATTAATGTGTATTGCGAATTCTTTAGATATAGATTTAACTGAAAGTTTTGATGAAACAATGGAAAAATTTAATACTCGAGATAAAAATAGATTTGAACGTAGATAATATAATCAAATAAGAAAGGATGTCCCGCCTTATGAAAATAGGCATCACTTGTTATCCATCTATGGGTGGTTCAGGCATTATAGCTACAGAGTTAGGCATAAAACTTGCTGAACGTGGACATGATATTCATTTCATCACTTCCAATATTCCTTTTAGAATACGTAAACCATTACCAAATATTACATTTCACCAAGTAGAAGTGAATCAATATGCAGTTTTTCAATACCCACCCTATGACATTACATTAAGTACAAAGATAGCAGAAGTTATTAATGAATATGATTTAGATTTATTACATATGCATTATGCCGTTCCTCACGCAGTATGTGGTATTTTAGCAAAACATATGTCTAATAAAGATATAAAAATTATGACTACACTTCATGGTACAGATATCACCGTTTTAGGTTATGATCATTCATTAAAAAATGCTATTAAATTTGGTATAGAAGGTAGTGATATCGTTACAAGCGTGAGTCAATCACTTGCAGAACAAACATACGATATCATTGAAACAGATAAACGTATTGTGCCTATATATAATTTCGTTAGAGAGAAAGAATTTCCTGTTAAACCAAATCAAGCCACTCCGGACGATGAACGTTTGAAAGCTTGTTACGGTATAAAGCCGGGTGAAAAGGTATTAATACATGTATCTAACTTTAGAGCAGTTAAACGAATTGATACAATAATAGATACCTTTGCAAAAGTTCATCAAGCGATACCTTCAAAGTTAATATTATTAGGTGATGGTCCAGAATTGATGGATATGAAGCAGAAAGCACGTGATTTAGGCATTGAAGATGCAGTTTTATTTTTAGGTAAACAAAATTGGGTAAGCGAGTTCTATCAAATATCAGACTTGGTATTACTTTTAAGCGAAAAGGAAAGTTTCGGGCTGACTTTATTAGAAGCGATGAAATCTGGCGTCGTACCTATTGGTTCTACAGCAGGAGGTATAAAGGAAGTCATTAAACACGATGAAACTGGCTTTATAGTAGATGTAGGAGATAGTAAACTAGCGAGTGAATATGCAATTAAATTATTAACTGATACAAAACTTTATAAAAACATCCAAGAAAATATGTTACAAGATGTATCGGCTCGTTTCTCCTCTGATTTAATTGCTGATCAATATGAATATTACTACAAAAAAATGTTAGAGGGTAACAATGACTAATAATTTATTCGAAAAAGCTAAACCTATTTTAGAAAGACTACAATCACACGATTTCCAAGCTTACTTTGTAGGTGGTTCTGTTAGAGACTATATCATGAATAAGTCAATTCACGACATTGATATCACAACAAGTGCCACTCCGGACGAAATCGAGTCGGTATTTGAAAAAACCATCCCAATAGGCAGGGAACATGGCACTATTAATGTTGTTTACCAAGGTGAACAATATGAAGTGACAACTTTTCGCGCTGAAGGTGAATACATCGATCACCGTCGACCTAATGAAGTCTATTTTGTAAGAAATCTATTTGAAGATGTGAGACGCAGAGATTTCACAATGAATGCGATTGCTATGGATATGCAATATCAGATCCATGATTATTTTAATGGGCAACAAGACATTGTTGATAAAATAATCAGAACAGTAGGTAATCCCTCAGAGCGCTTTAATGAAGATGCACTACGTATCATTAGAGGATTACGCTTTCAGTCTCAATTAGATTTTGAATTAGATCCTGATACCTTTAAAGCGATGGAGCAACTTATTTCAGATATTAGTCATTTATCAATTGAACGAATTGTTGTTGAGCTTAAGAAGTTAATGCTTGGAAACGCAATTAAGCAAACTTTTAATAATCTAAAGCAATTTAAAGCATTTTCTTATATGCCTTTCTTTAAATATTTTGATTTATCGAAAGTTATCATAGAACAACCGATGCCTCTTACAGTATTTATTGCATTATTAAAAGTCCAACAACCTGACATAACTTCAAATATTTCAGATTTAAAAATGAGTAACCAAGAGAAAAAATATATAAATAAAATCATTCAGATAATAGAAACTATTCCTAAAGTACAAACAAAAAGGCAACTTAAATTATTTGTTTATGATTATGGTAAAGAAGATATATTAGAAGTATTGAGTTATGCAGATACTTTTAAAGAAAATCAAATAGTAACAAACTCTCCATTTATCATAAATGGCAGAGCAATTTTAGAAATGGCACAAGTATTGCCAATACACTCGAGAAAAGAAATGGATATCAACGGCAAAGATATTTTAACATTAGTTGATAAACCCAGTGGACCATGGCTCAAATCAACATTACGAGAAATTGAGTGTGCTATTATAACAGGTGAAGTGAACAACTTTAAACCTGAACTAATAAAGTGGGTGAAAACACATGTCTAAATATAGTAAAGATGTGATACACATGTTGTATCAATATCAACCTGAATATATTTCAGGTCAATTTATTGCTGAACAGTTATCTATTTCCAGAACTGCAGTTAAAAAAGTTATAGATCAACTAAAATTAGAAGGTTGTCAAATTGAATCAATAAATCATAAAGGTCATCGGCTAATACAACTTCCTGATAAATGGTATAGTGGAATTGTTATACCTAGTATAAAAACACAGCAACTATTTAAGCATATTGAAGTGTTCGAAAATGTAGATTCCACACAGTTACTAGCAAAACAAAAATTAGTAGGTAATACTGATACTTATTTAATACTTAGTGACGAGCAGACAAAAGGCAAAGGTCGCTTCAATCGACCATGGTTATCTACACGGGGGAAAGGATTGTGGATGTCGGTTGTATTACGCCCTAATGTCCCATTCGATATGATTACAAAATTCAATTTATTTATGACATTAGGGATTCGTGATGCTATACAAGCTTTTAGCAAAACTCCAGTTTCTGTTAAATGGCCAAATGATATTTATATTAATAGTAAAAAAGTATGTGGTTTTTTAACAGAAATGGTGGCGAACAGTGATGGTATAGAAGCGGTTATTTGTGGTATTGGTATTAATATGAACCAAACACAAACAGATTTCGACGGTGAACTTTCACAAAAAGCGACAAGTATGCGTATACAAGGAAATGAAAAAGTAAATCGCTACGAATTTTTAAAATTACTTATACAACAAATAGAATATCGTTACGCACAATTTTTAAAAGAACCGTTTTCCACAATTCGTCAAGAATATATAGAGGTCTCAAATATTTGGAACAAGCAATTAAAATTTACTGAAAACGGTAATCAGTTCCAAGGCGAAGCAATAGACATTGACAAAAACGGCTATTTAATTGTTAATGATGAAGATAATCAAAAACATCAATTAATGAGTGCAGATATCGAAATATAAACAAAACAACGATGAAAGGAGGAATCGAAATGACAAAACCGTGTTATGCTGTTGTCGACTTAGAAACAACAGGTAATCAATTAGATTATGATGAAATTATTCAAATAGGTATTACATTTGTTCGCGAAAACAAAATTATTGGCACATATCATTCAATGATAAAAACAGATTTAGAAATTCCTCCTTTTATTCAAGCTCTAACGTCGATAGAAGAAGACATGTTAAATCAAGCGCCATATTTTCATGAAGTTGCCGAAGATATATACAAGCAAATAAAAGATTGTATATTTGTCGCTCACAATGTCGCTTTTGATTTGAATTTCATAAAGAAATCATTTAAAAATTGCAATATTAAATATCGTCCAAAAAAAGTTATGGATACCTTAGAATTATTTAAAGTTGCGTTTCCAACAGATAAAAGCTATCAATTAAGTGAATTAGCAGAGACTCACGGCATCGTTTTAACAAATGCGCACAGGGCAGATGAAGATGCTGCAACAACAGCAAAATTAATGATTATGGCTTTTGCTAAATTCGAATCGCTACCGTTAGATACACTTAAACAACTATACTATCTCAGCAAAAACTTAAAATATGATTTACATGATATTTTATTCGAAATGGTGCGTAATCATAGTGTACAGCCACTAGACAATCAATATGAGCAATTTGAACAAATTATATATAAAAAACAAATCGACTTTAAAGCACCGACTGTTAATTTTAACGGAACATTAAAAGAACTATACACACACGTAACAAAAGAACTAGGATTAACATACCGACCACAACAGTTATATCTGTCTGAAATTATATTAGAACAACTCATGCACAGTGAAAAGGCAATGATTGAGGCACCTTTAGGAAGCGGGAAATCATTTGCTTATTTGCTAGCTTCGCTTATGTATAATATTGAAACTGGCAAGCATGTAATGATTTCTACTAATACGAAGTTATTACAAAATCAGTTATTAGAAAAAGATATTCCAGCATTAAAACGTGCATTAGATTTCAAGATTAACGCAACTTTAATTAAAAGTAAGAGAGATTATATTTCATTAGGGTTAATTAGCCAAATATTAAAAGAAGATTCTAACAACTACGAAGTTAGTATTCTAAAAATGCAATTGCTTATATGGATAACAGAAACAGCTACAGGTGACATACAAGAATTAGATTTAAAAGGCGGACAGAAGATGTATTTCGAACAAAAACTAGAAACATATGTACCTGTTCGTAATGATATCAATTATTTCAATTTCATTAAGCGCAACGCACAAAATATACAAATAGGTATCACAAATCATGCACATTTAATACATGCAACACATGATAATTCAATTTATCAATTATTTGATGACTGTATTATAGATGAGGCTCACAGATTACCAGATTATGCTTTGAATCAAGTTACAAACGAGCTTAGTTATTCAGATATTAAATACCAACTAGGCTTAATAGGTAAGACAGAAAATGAAAAACTACTTAAATCTATTGATAATCTAGAACAGCAAAGAATATTAGAAAAGTTAGATATACCACCAATAGATGTATTTGGTTTAAAAACTACAGTTAATGAAATTCACGATTTGAACGAAAAATTATTCTCAACAATGTATGAAATCATTCGTGCTTCAGAAATCCAAGATGACGAAGTTCACAAATTACATTTCGTGTATCATTTTGATGTCACGCCAATTTTAAATGATTTACATGCTATTATTCATAAGTTAAATATGACGTTGGAGTTTTTCAATGGAATGAGTCATAAATCAATTAAATCTGTACGCAAGCAATTTTTATATATTAATGATCGTTTTAAAGAAATAGAACAAAGTCTCAAAAACAACCATACAAGTTATCTTTCAATCAAAAACTTAAACCAAAAATCAACGATTAAATTAAATGTGAAAGATTATGGTGTGAAAGAAATACTAACAAAACAAGTGTTAGATAAATTTAATTCCCTTACTTTCATATCAGGTACGTTAACTTTCAACCATACATTTGATAATTTCAGACATTGGTTCAACAAAGATATAGACTTTAATACTTATGAAATAGACTCTACAGTGATGTCTCCAAATCAAACTACAGTATTCATACCAAATGACGTAACGTCTTATAATTATAAAAATATTAATGATTATGTAAGTTCAATCGTCAATTATGTGATTGAATATGTGAATATCGTTGAATCTAAATGTTTGATACTATTCACAAGTTATAAAATGATGCACATGGTACAAGAGCTATTAAATGAATTACCTGAATTTGAAGATTATGTTGTATTAACACAACAACAAAATCAAAATTATAAAATAGTTCAGCAATTTAATAGTTTTAATAAAGCGATATTACTTGGTACGGGAACCTTTTTCGAAGGATTTGATTTTGAATCAAACGGAATTAAATGTGTCATGATTGCTAAATTACCATTTATGAATCAAAATAATACTAAATATTGGCTTATGGAATCAGAGTTTACTTCAACTTTTAAAGAATACGTTTTACCAGATGCTGTAACACGTTTTAGACAAGGTCTTGGTAGATTGATACGTAGTGAAAACGACAAAGGAATTATTGTATCTTTTGATGATCGTTTAATCAGAAGTAACTACAAACAATTTTTCGAGCAATCTTTAGAAAATTATCGCCAAAACAAAGGAGATATTAAACAATTTTCTGGCATCCTTAAAAAATTAAAAAAAGATGAGAATAACTCATAAACATAGCGTTCACAACTAGAACTTATATATGGATTTTGTTAAAATATATAAGGATAAAGCATAGAAAACTACAATATAATAGGAGACTGGTTATGAATATAACGATAAAAGAAGCAAAACAGTATATCGACCAAGAAGTTACAATAGGCGCTTGGTTAACAAACAAACGCTCAAGTGGTAAAATCGCATTCTTGCAATTAAGAGATGGGACTGGATTTATGCAAGGTGTTGTTGCCAAAGCTGCAGTTGATGAAGACACTTTCCAAAAAGCTAAAGAAATTACTCAAGAAAGCTCACTTTATATCACAGGTGTCATCAGTGAAGATAATCGTTCAGATATCGGTTATGAAATGCAAGTTACATCTATTGAAGTGATTTCAGAAGCGCATGATTATCCAATCACACCAAAAAATCACGGTACAGAATTCTTAATGGACCACCGTCATTTATGGTTACGTTCTAAAAAACAACACGCAGTTATGAAAATAAGAAATGAAATTATTCGTGCAACTTATGAATTCTTTAATGATAATGGTTTCACAAAAATTGATCCACCAATCTTAACAGCAAGTGCACCTGAAGGTACAAGCGAGTTGTTCCATACAAAATATTTTGATCAAGATGCATTTTTATCTCAAAGTGGTCAGCTTTATATGGAAGCGGCAGCTATGGCGCACGGCAGAGTATTTTCATTCGGACCAACATTCCGTGCTGAAAAATCAAAAACACGTCGCCATCTTATTGAATTTTGGATGATTGAACCAGAAATGGCATTTTGTGAACATTTCCAAAGCTTAGAAATACAGGAACAATATGTTACACACGTTGTTACATCTGTTTTAAATAACTGTAAGTTAGAATTAAATGCATTAGAACGTGATACTTCAAAATTAGAAAAAGTATCAACACCGTTTCCACGTATCACATATGATGATGCCGTCGTATTCTTAAAAGAACAAGGTTTTGATGATATTGAATGGGGCGAAGATTTTGGTGCGCCACATGAAACTGCAATTGCCAATCATTATGATTTACCTGTATTCATCACAAATTATCCAACAAAAATCAAACCATTCTATATGCAACCAAACCCTGAAAATGAAGACACTGTCTTGTGTGCTGATTTAATCGCACCAGAAGGCTATGGTGAAATCATCGGAGGTTCAGAACGTATTAACGATCTCGAACTACTTGAACAACGCTTAAGTGAATTTGAATTAGACGCTGAAAGTTACAGCTATTATTTAGATTTACGTCGTTACGGTAGTGTGCCTCACAGCGGATTCGGTTTAGGCTTAGAAAGAACTGTAGCTTGGTTATCGGGCGTAGAGCACGTTCGTGAAACTGCTCCATTCCCACGTCTATTAAATCGTTTATATCCATAAGCATTATATATATATCAACATTCGTCCAGTCTAATATCTATGGCTGGACGTTTTTATAACGCAATTAATGAAAGGAGGGTGCATGTTTGAATAGCGAACAACTTAAAGTTAGACCAGTAATTATTAGACAAGAACTATTAAATAATTATAATCAATTAGGTATAAATGAAACGGAATTAGTAATTTTAATTAAACTTATACATGCTTCAGAAACATCTAACAAACAGCCTTCCATTGAATCATTACAACAAGGGTCATCTCTAGATTCCAAGGCAATTACTTCTGTCATTCAAAGTTTAATTCAAAGCGATTTGCTAGAACTGAAAGTAAATAAAGACGAAGAAGGAAAATTCACAGAATATATGAACCTGAGTCCATTTTATAATAAATTAAGTGAAATCATGGAAGAAATGGAAGTCCAACATGACGAAGAAAAATCTGAAGTAGATTTTAATACGTTATTTCAACAAATCGAACAAGCTTTTGCACGACCGTTATCTCCATTTGAAATGGAAACTTTAAATCAATGGTTAGACGTAGATAAACACGATTTAAGCGTGATTCAAGCTGCCCTTGATGAAGCAACAAGTCAAAACAAATTAAGTTTTAAATACATGGATCGTATTCTGCTCAATTGGAAGAAAAATAATGTCAAAACGATTGAAGACTCGAAAAAGATTAGTCGTCAATTTAATCAACCTAAAATGAAGCATACCGTAACAAAAGTACCCAAATTTGATTGGTTGAATGGAGAGAATCCAAATGATAAGTAACAAAAAAGCATTAGAAATGGTGGATGTTATTGCTGAGATGTTTCCAAATGCTGAATGTGAACTAAAACATGATAATCCCTTTGAATTAACCATTGCAGTATTATTATCTGCTCAAACTACAGATATTTCAGTAAATAAATTAACAGATAAACTATTCAAAAAATACAAAACGCCTGAGGATTATTTAAGCGTAGATATTTCAGAATTAGAAAATGATATACGCACAATCGGTCTATATAGAAATAAAGCTAAAAATATTCAAAAATTATGTAAGTCGCTTTTAGATAAATTTGATGGTGAAATTCCACATACACATGGTGAACTAGAAAGTTTAGCAGGTGTTGGTAGAAAAACAGCAAATGTGGTCATGAGTGTTGCTTTTGGCGAACCGTCCCTAGCTGTTGATACACATGTTGAACGCATTTCTAAACGCTTAGGTATTTGCAGATGGAAAGACAACGTTAGGCAGGTAGAAGATAAATTATGTAAAGTAGTTCCTAGAGAGCGTTGGAATAAAACACATCATCAACTCATCTTTTTTGGGCGTTATCATTGTTTAGCAAGAAGTCCTAAATGTGATGTTTGTCCATTATTTGAAGAATGTAGAGAAGGACAAAAACGCTATAAAGCCAATGTGAAAGAGGCATAAATATAATGATTACAAAAGAACATTTTACAATTTTAGAAGATCAACTTGATTATTTTGCAAAAGCAAAGCAACTAAAATCAACTGAAGCGAAAGCATTGCTAGATGATTACTTTGATTTAATTGAACAATATTTTAAACAAATAAATAATATTGATAACCTTGAGTTTCAAGAGCTGGATAATTATCCTGTTGTACCAATGAATTTTGAAGAACGCTACAATTATATGATAGCAAGAAAATATCACTTTATGGGTTATAGTCAAATGAAAACATTAAAGTCAGAACTTATTAAAATGAATGCATCTTATCAAATTCGTCGTAAAAATAAAAAATAATTAATATGCACGGTGTTCATTGGAAATGTTTAATTCTTTTGAATATACCGTGCTTTTTTTATCTAGGAAAAAAATATCGTTATGAATAATCAAAATAAAAAACACACTCAGCGCTATACTTAGCGTCGAGTGTGTTTAAAATCTTAGACATGGGGATATTAATCATTTTTAAATTAATAATATTAATTTACCTTCGTCTAAGGCTCACTGTATTTAATTAAGTACTATCTTGCGGCACTTTGACCGTTTGTACTATTTGATGAACTACTAGAACTATCACTGCTATTTGAACTTGATGAAGAACTGCTGCCTCCACCTTGTCCTTGAGGTTTATTCGATGTTGTATTGTCATCTGGACTACCTTTAACAGATAATGAATCTTTCGAATCTCCACTTACTGAATCAGGTTTATTGAAGTCTTTACCATCTCGTGGTGAAATGTTATCCATAACATCTTCTAACAGATATTGTGGGTATTCTTGTTCTTCATGGCCAACAAAGGAGTTTGTACCACCTTGTTTAACTTCACTGAATCCCATCCATACAGACATACTGTATTTTGGTGTAAATCCGTTAATCCAAACATCTTTAGCAGCATTATCTGGTAAGTTGTATTGTTGATAAGTTTCACCACCATAAGTACCTGTACCAGTTTTTGCAGCTATGTTAACGCCAGAAATATTATGGCCATAAGCTGAACCGTATGCTTCAAATGTACCTTTTAATACTTCAGCTAACATGTAAGAAGTTGAATCTTTCATTGCTTTTTTACTTGTATGGTCATATTCAATAGTTTCGCCGTTTTGTTTTTCGACTTTTTTAATTGAATGGGCGTTATTGTATTCGCCACCATTTGCAATTGCTGCAAAGGCAGAAGCTAATTGGGTAGGTGAGAATTCGGATGCTGAACCACCTAGCACTTCAGATGGACCAATATCTCCTTCATAGTCAAGACCTACATTTTTAGCAAAGTCTTTAGGTGCATCATTACCAGCGTTTTCTTTAGTGGACTGCCATGCTTTAAGTGCTGGAATGTTGAAACTTTGACGAAGTGCGTCATAAAGTTTAACTTTACCATGGCTTTCTGTATCATAGTTTCTGAAAGTAACGCCATCTACTTGATATGCTTCCTCATCTTGAATTGCATGGTTTGTCGCCCATGACATATTCTCAATTGCTGGACCATATGCTAAGAATGGTTTAAGTGATGAACCGGTAGGGTGTGCGTCAGTCGCTAAGTTTCTATCTACGATATCTTTATAATTTCTACCGCCTGATATAGCAACTAGGCCTCCATTTTCACTATCTACAATAGAAGATCCTACTTGTTGATCATCATTTTTGTAATAGCTACCGTTATTAATACGGTCTTGTAATGTTTGTTGAACATTTTTATCCATATTAGTATAAATCTTAATACCACTATTTAATACAGATCCTAAATCTTGGTCTTTAAACTCTTTGTTGTTCATAAGTTCAGATTTTACAAAGTTAATATATGAATCATATTCTGGATTTGAGTTATCTTCACTTACTTCACGTTCTTCAGAAGAACGTTGAACTAGGTTATCTTCAACAGAAGTATTTTGAGCTTTTTCTTTCTGTTCTTTTGTAATTCTATTATGATATTCCATTAAATAAAGAACAGTGTTTTTTCGTGATTCTGCTTCTTTTGGATGTTCGTAGATGTTATAAGTATTTGGCACCTGTGGTAAACCAGCAAGATAAGCGGATTCAGCTAAATTTAAATCTTTCAAATCTTTGTTGAAATAGTATTTAGCAGCGGCTTTAACACCATAAACACCGTCAGAATAGTAGATTTTGTTTAAGTACATTTCGAATATTTCATCTTTACTGTACTCTTGCTCTAATCTATAAGACAAATATGCTTCTTGTGCTTTACGTGCTATTGATTTTTGATCGGTTAAAAATGAACGTTTAACAACTTGTTGTGTCAACGTCGAAGCACCTTCAGCTCCAAAACCACCGGTTACGTTTTTAGCAACTGCACCGAACAGCCGTTTATAGTCTAACGCGCCATGATCATAGAAACGATTATCTTCAGTAGCTAATACCGCTTCTTTCATCGTTTTCGGAACCTCATCTAAATTAACGTGTTCGCGTCGCTGTCCATTATCTAACGTCTTAACCAAGTCGCCATCTTTATCATAAATCTTTGCTGGAATAGGGTCTTGTAATTTTGATTCCGTAAATGCTGGTGCTTTCCAAGCATAATACGCAAATAACAAGATACCAATTAATGCTAAAACGATAAATGCAATAATTAGAAAACCAATTATCTTAATTATCGTTCGTTTTATATTCCTATTCTGTTTTTGCTCAGACTTTCCATTCTTACTGTTAGACTGGGAAGTCTTCTTTTTCTCCGTCATACGCGGTCCTCACTTTCATCTAATATCAACTTATCAACTGTTTTGAGATAATTCAATCGTGGTTGATACTGATAAGGAATATAGTAACCATTTTTTCTTATTTCTTCAACCGTTATCGACTTTTTAATTTCGTTAATGTGTCTTTCCCAAAACATTTTGAAATTAGAATATGGAAGCAAATAAACTTCATCGAGCGATTTAAAACGAATTAATAAAAAGACAATTCCGTTTTGTTTATAACAGGCATCCATGTGTTTCACTTGATGATCATGCATGTTATTTAAAGGAAAGGACGTTTTATTTTTCGTTTCTTTCGCTTCAAAGTCTAGATATCGGCCATTATAAATACCGTTATAGTCGGTGGTCGACGGCGTTCTGAAATAAGCCTCATTTATAACAGCTTTACTTCTCATCGGATAGTGAACATTTACTATTTGAACAGGTGTAGGTTTCTTATGTATTACAGCTATACCATGATTCAAATAATAAGTATTCGACAATTCTATATCGTTTTCTAGCGACATACCTCTGCCACCGTAATCAATTTTACTAGTTTTCCCCTGATGAGTTCGTCCGTCTTGAGACTTATTTCCATTAAATGGCTTTCCATTTGGGTAATTCATTTATTTTCACCACTTTAGTTTGGAAATCAAAAACTTGCTCCATTATACATGAGTACAGCAATTTTTTCCAAACTATGAAATTTGAACCAATGTATTTACAAATACATCACATACATTTTAACGTGCTTTGCCCAATTAAACAATATTTGAAACAAAATATTATAGTAATATAAGGTAAATGTTAGGCGACTCTTTAAAAAATGACTGAAAATCAATTTTATGGTAAATTTGAAGTGTAGGGGGCAGTCTCAATGCAACAAATTGTTACACAACTATTAAATGATGTTTTGTTAATGCAAGAAAGGTATGAATCCGTGAAAGCATCAGGAGAAGATTATGACTTTTATTCTACTGTTGTACCGTTTACCACTGGGATAGACCAACGCTTAAACACACTTTTGAACCGAGAATCACAAATCCTTCAATTACAGTATATGAACAAAAAGAAGTTCGACCTTTTAATTTCAAATATCGAGTCACTTTCAGTTGAATGCCATTTCAAGCGTACAAGCCGAAAATTGTTCACAGAAAAATTAAAAGCTGTACAATATGATTTAAGTTATATTCAAAGAAACGAGTTTTGCTTATGATGAAAACAATTTATGTTACTGGCTATAAATCATTTGAACTCAACATATTCAAAGATGATGCACCAGAGGTTAGCTATTTAAAGAAATTTATCGAACATAAATTAAATCAGTTGATTGAAGAAGGGTTAGAGTGGGTATTAATACAAGGACAGATGGGCATAGAATTATGGACGGCAGAAGTGGTTCTTGAGTTGAAGGCGAGCCATCCTGATCTAAAATTAGGTATAATAACGCCTTTTTATGGACATAGTGAAAGGTGGAACGAACAGAATCAAGCTAAGTATAATAACATTACACAAAAAGCAGACTTCGTTGACAGTGTGTTCCATGCACCATATGAAGGCCCACATCAGTTTAAACAAACGGATCAATTCATGTTAGATCATACAGATCAGACACTTTTAATTTACGATGAAGAGCAAGAAGCTAGTCCTAAGTTCTTTAAGCACATGTTAGTTGATTTTATGGAAAAAACAAATTATACTTGTGATATTGTGACGTTCGATGAATTAACTGAGTTCATCAACGACTTACAGTGGTCTCAAGAACAAAGTTTTGAATGAGGTGGAAAAAATGTCAGATGTTTCATTAAAATTATCAGCAAAAGATATTTATGAAAAAGATTTTGAAAAAACTATGACTCGTGGCTATAGAAGAGAAGAAGTAGATGCCTTCTTAGACGATATTATAGCAGATTATCAAAAGATGGCAGATTTAGATAATGAAGTTGTAAAACTTTCAGAAGAAAACAATAAACTAAAAAAAGAATTAGAAGAGTTACGTTTACGTGTTGCTACATCGAGACCACAAGAAAATAAAAATTTCTCTTCAAACAGTAATGCAACAACTAAAAGTAATAACAA
The DNA here is from genome assembly GCF_051408735.1 of Staphylococcus sp. AS1337. Classification (NCBI taxonomy): domain Bacteria; kingdom Bacillati; phylum Bacillota; class Bacilli; order Caryophanales; family Staphylococcaceae; genus Staphylococcus; species Staphylococcus sp. AS1337. Next base: position 347,922 of record NZ_JBOIHZ010000002.1, read on the forward strand.
TAATAACAACAATAACAATGTAGATATTCTAAAACGAATATCTAATCTAGAAAAAGCAGTTTTCGGAAAATAACATACACGTGCATTGTGCTGATGAAATGTTATTAGCGTAGATTTCATATCATCTACATAAAGATAAGTTTTGATTTTTTCAAAACTTATCTTATTTTATTTGTTTAACAACTAAAATAATGATATACTTCTTGGGATGGTGTTTCGGGTAATCGCTATAGCGATATAGAGGAAAGTCCATGCTCACACAATCTGAGATGATTGTAGTGTTCGTGCTTGATGAAACAATAAGTCAAGGCATTAAGTTGACGGCAATGAAATAACCTAAGTCTTAGGATACGGTTAGATTAGTTTGAAAGTGCCACAGTGACGTAGCTTTTATAGAAATATAAAAGGTGGAACGCGGTAAACCCCTCGAGTGAGCAATCCAAATTAGGTAGGAGCACTTATTTAGCGGAATTCAACGTATATTTAAGGCATACTTTAGATAGTATGTAGACAGATGGTTACCACCAGCGTACGAGTGTTTCTAGTACACGTTCGCAGTACAATGGTACAAAACATGGCTTACAGAAATATCATCACTAGACCCAAGCTCTCCCAATATAGGAGAGCTTTTTTAATTGGTTAAAATGAATTGAAATAATCATCAGTTCACTATAGAACTTGATGCAATGTCATATCTATTTAAAATAACTTTTGATAAAATAAAATAAAATCTTTAATAAGAAGGAGCAAAACAATGTATCAATTATTAGCTGTATGTCCAATGGGATTAGAAGCAGTTGTAGCCAAAGAAATTCAAGAGTTAGGTTATGAAACAACTGTCGAAAATGGCAAAATCTTCTTTGAAGGCGATGAAACTGCAATTGTTAAATGTAACTTATGGTTACGCACAGCCGACAGAATCAAAATAGTAGTTGGACAATTTAAAACTACAACTTTTGAGGAACTATTTGAAAAGACAAAAGCATTGCCTTGGGAAACATTGATTGAACAAAACGGTAACTTCCCTGTACAAGGTCGTAGTGTTAAATCAACATTATATAGTGTGCCTGACTGTCAAGCTATCGTTAAGAAAGCAATTGTAGAGCGCTTAAAGCACGCTTATCAAGAACGTGGGTGGTTAAGTGAAAATGGAGCAAAATATCCAGTTGAAGTGGCTATTTTAAAAGATAATGCACTGTTAACTATAGATACTTCTGGTTCAGGCTTAAATAAACGTGGCTATCGTTTGGCACAAGGTGAAGCTCCAATTAAAGAAACACTAGCAGCAAGTTTAATCCGCCTAGCTAACTGGACAGGTGACACGCCTTTGGTTGATCCATTTTGTGGGTCGGGGACAATCGCAATTGAAGCTTGTTTAATCGCTCAAAACATCGCTCCTGGTTTCAATCGTGATTTTGTATCAGAAAAATGGGATATTATGCCAGATAGTTTATATGACGAAATGAGAGACGAAGCCGATCAACAAGCAAATTATGATCGTGAGCTAGAAATATATGCCTATGATATAGATCCAGAAATGATTGAAATAGCGCGCAGAAATGCTGAAGAGGTTGGTCTCGCTGATATTATTCAATTTAATGTTAAAGACGTTAACACATTAACTTTAGACGATGAAAAACCATATGCATTAATTGGTAACCCACCATACGGCGAACGTATAGGTGATAGAGATAAAGTCGAAGAAATGTATCGTTATATTGGATCACTTATGCAAAATCATCCACAAATATCAACTTACGTTCTTACAAGCAATACTGAATTCGAATTTTTAGTTAATAAGAAAGCAACAAAACGCAGAAAATTATTTAATGGTTATATTGAATGTACTTATTATCAATATTGGGGAGAGAAAAAACCTCGCAAGTAAATTTTTCTCATGTCTTGATTATTAGAAAGAGGTGTTACAATTGAATACAGAATTTAAAAAAGGAATTATCTTTGCTTTTGGAGCATATTTCTTATGGGGAATACTACCCATTTATTGGGGATTAATTGACGATATAGGAGCATTTGAAATATTAGCATTTCGAATTGTACTTTCAATGATTTTTATGCTATTTATCGTTACCCTTACTAAAAATACTGCGCCATTTAAACGAGATATTCAACGACTATTTACGAATCCAATACAACTCATTGCGATTATTGCAGCTGGCTATGTGATAACAATTAATTGGGGCACATTCATATGGGCTGTTACAAATGGACACGTGTTACAATCCAGTTTAGGTTACTACATAAATCCACTTGTAAGTATTTTACTTGCATTAATATTTTTAAAGGAGCGATTCAATAAACTTGAATGGATTGCCATAGGGCTTGCTGTTGTAGGTGTGTTATATATGACATTGAAAATAGGGGTATTTCCTGGTATTTCTTTATTGTTAGCAGGTTCATTTGGAATCTATGGATTGATTAAAAAACTTGTTCCTATAGATGCTATAAGCAGTATAACTATCGAATGTATTGTAACAGCGCCTGCTGGATTTATCTATTTATGGTATATATGGCATCACGGTGGACTTACATTTGGTATGAACGTTTCTTCTTTTTGGTTGTTATTCTCAGGAGCCGTTACAGCAGTTCCACTTATATTGTTCTCAGCCGGTGCCAGACGCATACCGTTATCATTAACTGGCTTCATACAATATATCGGACCTACTTTAATGTTTTTAATTGGCATCTTCCTATTCAAAGAGCCATTTGATTTAGATCAACTCATTACATTTATCTTTATTTGGGTGGGTATTATAATTTATAGCATTTCACAATATGTAAAAATCAAAAAAGATAAAAACCCAGTGATAAATTAAATTAACTATAAAATAATGTCTCTAGCGCAAGGACATCGTATTACATTTATGTGTGTAAACCGTCCTTGAACTAGGGTTTTTATTTTTTGAAAATATAATTTATAGCTTTTGACAATTCTACTTTCACGTTTACTTAACTAAAAATAGGATAACTATAATATTGTGAGTGTAAACATAAGAAGTGAATTATTTAGAAAAAATAATTATACTATACATAACACTATTAAATAATAAGAGAAAAATAAGGTCTCGTATAATAACTAAAATGTACAGGAGTGATTAGATGACAAGAGTATTGATACTAGGAGCTAATGGTGCGATTTCTAAAGCAGCTATCAACTCATTTTTAGAAAATACAACATATACCTTAAGATTATTTTTAAGAGATGCAAACAGATTACCTGACTACGCCTCAGATCGTATACGAGTTCGTGAAGGCGATGCCACAAATTTAGATGATGTTACTAATGCAATGGAAGATGTTGATATTGTTTTCGCCTCATTATCCGGTAATTTAGATAAAGAGGCACAAACAATTGTCGAAGCCATGGATGCAAATAAAGTAAAACGACTTGTATTTGTTACATCACTTGGTATCTACAATGAAATCCCAGGTAAATTTGGTGAGTGGGTACAAACTCAAATTAGCGAATCATTACCAGTCTATAAAAAAGCTGCAGACATAATTGAACAATCCGGTCTTGATTATACAATATTCAGACCAGCTTGGTTAACTGATATAAACGAAATTGATTACGAAATCACTAAAAAAGATCAACCATTTAATGGGACTGAAGTATCTAGAAAAAGTGTAGCTGCAGTAGCAGTACAAATTGCCAAGAATCCAGAACTATATTTAAATGAAAACATTGGTATAAATAAACCAAATACAAATTTCGATAAACCAAGATGGAAATAATTGATTTAAAATTAACATATTAAAAGCCAGTCCGAGACATCAATAGTTGCCTCGGGCTGGCTTTTGTAAATATAGAGAAAACAATTACAAATATTAGAGAAATATGACGAAGTCAATTCAGCAAAAAAGCATTTCTAATACGTCATATCATTGAATTTTAAATTTTGAAATTCAAAAAATATTAAAGGATTATACAACTTGTACCTATAACATCTTTAATTAAATGGTAGTATTTTCAATTTCTAACAACTTATTTTAAAATACTTACTTTAGACAAGTAACGATTTGTTATACAATAAGTAGTAATTACATATAAGTAATAAAGGGGATACGAAACATGTCTAATACTGAGCAACTCGATATTTTATATAAATTAAAAAAAGAAGTAGAAAAATCTAAAAATGGTAGATTAGTCCATATTATCAATCAAGTAATTAAAAAAGTGTTTTTAGAACAATATACTGCTACTTTTGTAGGTCATTTTTCAGCAGGAAAATCCACATTAATCAATTTACTACTAGAAGAAACGATATTACCAAGTTCTCCCGTGCCTACAACTAGTAATACCGCAATTGTTTCTGTCGCAGAGCAGCCAGGAATTATTGCAAATCTAAGTAATAAACAATATACATTATTAAATAATTACGATGATGTAAAAAAAATGAATCGCGAAAATTTCGATGTGGAATCTGTGGAAATTAAATTCCCGTCTGATAAATTTCGCAAAGGATTTACATTACAAGACACACCTGGAGTCGACTCTAATGTATCTAGCCACCAATCTAGTACAGAAGAGTTTATGTATACCAGCAACGTCCTCTTCTATACAGTAGATTATAATCACGTCCAATCTGCTTTAAATTTTCAATTTATGAAACAACTGAATCAAGCAGGTGTTCCAGTCGTGTTTGTAATTAACCAAATTGATAAGCATAATGAAGACGAAATCAGTTTCGACACATTTAAATCACGTGTTGAAAAATCAATAGCAGAATGGGAAATCGATTTAGATAAAACTTTTTATGTTTCTAAATTTAGTCATACACATAATGAAATCGAAGCACTTTCAAAATATCTCGTAGAAAAAGATAACAATCGTGAAACAATTGAGGATTATGTTAATCGAATCGTAAAATTCATCACAGAAGAACAATTATCCTATATTAAATACGAAATCCAAGATCTTTTAGATAAATTGGATATTTTCGAGGCGGACTTTGAACAAGCTTATATCAATTTCAAACAACACCAGCAGGTTAGCGAAGAAGCAAAGCTATTAAACAACCCCAATGAGTTGTATGAATTTTTAAAACAAAAAAGACAAGCAATTATCGATAATGCTTATATAATGACACACGATACAAGAGAAACGATTCGAATATATTTAGAAAGCCGTACTAAAGACTTCACAGTTGGCGGACTTTTTAATAAAAAGAAAAAAACACAAGAGGAACAACAGCGTAGATTAAATCAAGCACTTGCGCAATTACAAGAAAAAGTTAACCAAGAGATCAGACAACCACTTAGAGAAGATATGTCATTTTTAACTCGCTTTATAAATGATTCTGAAATAAATGAAGCTATATTAAATCAACATTATGAAATCCCAGAATCATTAATAACTGATTTATATCAAACACAGATTACCATTAGCAATCAGTATGTATTAACATTTTGTGATGATTTAATGAAATCTCTTAAACAGTATATCGGCAAATCATCTGATCCATTGTTCAAAGAAGCTATCAATCATGCTCAAGCAAATGATATTGGTATAGAGCAAGAAGATGACTATAATGATTATGAAAAATTTATGGAAATGCGTAATCTAAGGGAATCACTTGAGACACAAAATTACTTACATTATTACATTCACATAGATGACTCTCTCGATAAACTTATAGATAGAAAAGAAATCACTTACACACCAAAAGTAAATAAAGTAAAATCCGTTAATCATTCGAAAACAGAAACTTCTATAGAACCAAACCAAGAAGATAAAACACAAAATATTAAGCATGCGCTTGAAATTATTAAAGATGTACCGTTGTTCGAACAGAGCAAACAAAATATAGATGACACACTTACTCGACTAGATAACAAAATAGTCAAAATTGGTGTGTTCGGGACGTTTAGTGCTGGTAAAAGTAGTTTAATTAATGCTTTATTAGGTGATAATTATTTAGTAAGTTCACCGAACCCTACAACAGCAGCTATGACAGAACTAACATACGGTCACGAAAGCCAAATTACGTTAAAATCGGCCGAACAACTTTTAGAAGAAATAAACCAAGTTTTTGAAGTGGAAAATATTACATTTGATAGTATCGAGGCACTTTTAAATAAAAATACCAATAAATTAAAAGCATCACTAGAAAAAAATAAGCTAGCTTTTGTGAATGCAGTAGAGAAACATTATGGCATGTATCAAGACATGCTTAAAAATGGTTTAATACACACAATCGACCAAGATGAAATTAAAAAATGGAGCGCAGAAGACGAGTATGCTACATTTGTTAATACTGTTCATTTAAAATTACCTGTAGATTGGTTAAAAGATAAAATTATAGTAGATTCACTAGGACTGCACTCTAATAATCAACGTCATACTAATGAAACTGAAAAAGTATTAACATCAGCTGATTTAATTTTGTATGTTAGTTACTTTAACCATTCATTTACAGATAATGACAAACGCTTTATTGAACATATGAAAGCAATGAACCAATTAAACGAAAACCAAGCATTTAAAATGATAATTAATGCAACAGATTTAGCAGAGACAGAGGAAGATTTAAATGCGGTTATTGAATACGTAGGAGATGCTTTAACTCAAGTTAATATGGATTCAGACATCTTCGCAGTTTCAAGTAGAGAAGCATTAAAAACAAACGACATTGGTATCGAAAGACTTAAGAAGAGTATTGAACATTTTGTTCAAGTTGAATCCAAAAATATCCTACAAAAACAAATGTTGGGTCAACTTCACCATATTTCTGAAGCATATGAACAAATGATTGAAGCATTTCATAATGATAAAGCAGAAATCAACCAACGTAATCAAAAATTACAAAGTTATGATAAAACAACAATTTTCAAAAACAATCTACTTCAAATCGCTGAACAACGAACATCAAATGAAGTAGACGATCAAATCTATCATTTAAATGAACGATTAAAATTACAATTATTAGATGAAGTTAAATCTATCTATAATGGACAAATGACTAAAAACACGAATTTCAATGAGGAAAAACGTCAATCAACAAAATTATACTTAGATCAAATTCACCAGCGATTATATCTAGAGCAATCACTGCTTGTAGAACGTATAAAAAAATATTTCCATGAACAATTACACACTGAAATTGCACCATTAAAACAAAAGTTACAACAGTTGCACGTGTTTATAGAACCTGAATTTGATAAAAGTGAAATTGAGTTAGATAATCCTTACTTAAAAATCGATTTAACTCAAATGATTGACGCATTACCAAAATCACTTTCTAAAAAGAATATCTTACAGCCTAAAACGCAAAGCACAATTCAAGAACAAATAACACAAGAAACGATTAATTTATTAGCACCTTGTATTGCTAATTTAAGACAAGCTGTTAACGAAACAGTTGTGCAAATGCAAAGTAATGCTGAAGATAAATTTAATCAATTTGAAAATGATGCACATAGCAAAATTAAGGAACTTTTATCTTTTGAAGTTGACGATGCATTTATTCAACAACTACAAGAAACAAATAATAATTTAAAACCATATATGTAATTAGAGGAAGAGGTACTTTTATGTCCAAAAAAATATTATTAATTGATGGCATGGCTTTACTATTTCGCCATTTCTTTGCCACAAGTCTGCACAAACAATTTATGAGAAACTCTTCGGGAACACCAACAAATGGTGTTCAAGGGTTTGTACGCCATGTCTTTACTGCAATAAACGAAATTCAACCAACACATGTAGCTGTATGTTGGGATATGGGGAAATCTACTTTTAGAAACGATATGTTCGATGGTTACAAGCAAAATCGTCCTGCACCCCCAGACGAACTGATACCACAATTCGATTACGTCAAAGAAGTCTCTAACCAATTCGGTTTTGTTAATATAGGAGTCCAAAATTTTGAAGCAGATGATGTCATTGGTACTTTAGCAGAAGCCTATTCTGAACAAAACCAAGTTTATATCGTGACAGGGGATAGAGATATTTTACAATGTATTAATCCAAATGTTGAGATTTGGTTAACCAAAAAGGGATTTAATATCTACAATCGTTACACATTAAATAGATTCCAAAGTGAATATGGTTTGAACCCTTCACAACTTGTAGACGTTAAAGCATTTATGGGCGACACTGCGGACGGATATCCTGGAGTAAAAGGTATCGGAGAAAAAACAGCAATCAAACTAATTCAAAATCACGGTTCAGTTGAATCTGTTATTTCTTCTTTAGAACAATTAACACCTGGTCAGCGTAATAAAATAGAAACCGATATGGACAATCTTAAACTTTCAAAAACCTTAGCAAAAATCCATACAGAAGTTCCTTTAAATACAAATGACTTATTAGATGATATGGCATTTGGTACTGAAATAACAAAAGTTTTAAATATATGTAACGAACACGAGTTATATGTATCTGGTAAATATCTAGCTACTCATTTTAGTTAACTCAAATACATGTGACTAAGACTTATAAACTTTATACAAAGCGGACATATAAATTCAAAGTTTTTACTTTGATTTCATATGTCCGCTTTCTTCATTTTTAGTAAATTACTAGTAAGGTACTTATTTTTTATTTTGCTTTGTTATTTTATAAAGTTCATTTTTAGCATGATGATTTGCCTCTTTGTTTTGGTTTCTAGGTACCCATCTAACGAAAAACAATTCGAAATGCTGTTCTAACACTAACATCTTATCATAATAAAGTTTGAATTTTTCATTTTTAACGCTACCTTTATTAATACTATCCTCTATAAGTTTCGAATCTGTAAACACTAAAGCTGTGGATATATCATGTTTAACAGCACATTCCAAAGAAAATATTAAAGATGCCCATTCAGCACTATGATTATCCATAACACCTAAATCTTTTGTATAGTGAAAGCGCTCATCGTCAATTACTAACACGACTGCACATGCGCTTACGCCAGGATTACCAGCTGTAGCAGCATCAAAGTAAATTTTTGCCATAATTTCCACCTTTATCTATCATTTATGTTTATTTTATTTTATCAAACCAAGCACATATATACTATTTACACGACATTAAATTTCTTGTGAAATTATATGATATAGCTTATACTTTTAATTATCCATACTAAATGAGTCGGATTTGAAAGGACGTTGATATATTTGAAAAATATGTTTATTATACACGGTTATCAAGCAACTACTAAAAGCCATTGGTTTCAGTGGTTAGCTGCCGAAATGAAGCAGTTTGGTTATTCTACGGAAATCGTGTATTTACCGAATACAAACCAACCCAATTTAGATGAATGGATAACAGCTATACAAAATAGTTTAGAAAATAAGCTAAATGCAGAAACCATCATTGTTGCACATAGTTTAGGTGTAATAACTATACTTGATTATTTTTCTAAGCTTAAACACGCTCCGAATATTAAAGGCCTATTTCTCGTTTCTGGATTTAATGAGCAATTAACAAATTTACCAGAACTTGATCACTATATATTACAAACTCAGATTGATTTCCGTAAGATTAATGCACAGCACATCGTAACGATTGCCGGTAGCCATGACCCAATTGTCAATATTGATGCAACCGACAGATTGTCTCATGAATTAAAGACGGAAACATTACATGTGTCACACGAAGGTCATTTCCTTGATAGTGATGGATATAGGACTTTCAATTTTCTAAAAGACCAAATCACTCAAACATTAAATAATAAAAACTCTAGGACTGGTAGTTAACCAATCCTAGAGTTTTTTAGTAACCTTCATCTAGTTTGTTTATTTTACCCTTGCGGTACATTGATTTAGCCCAATAACCAAAAGGAACATTAAATATCGTTGATATCACTTTCAATAAGTAAGTAGTTATAAAGATTTCAAAAACTGCAGCATTTGGCATAGAACCGATAAATGCAATCGATACAAATAGTGCAGTATCAATAATATTACTGATGATTGTACTGCCGTATGCTCTAATAATAAACGTTTTATCTGAACTAAAAAGTTTTTTTATTAAACTAAATAATAATACGTCTAAATGTTGGCCGATAATGTAAGCAATCACAGATCCCAATGCAATTCTAGGAACAAGGTTAAAGATACTTTCTAATGCTTGTTGAGAACTATCAATTGGCGATGGTGTGAAATGCAATGACATTTGCATAACAATAATCATAACCAAGGTAGAACTAAAACCTATCCAAACTGCCCGTTTTGCAACTTTTCTACCATAAATATCATTTAATATGTCTGTCGCAAGATAGATCGAAGCGAACATGACATTACCCAAAGTTGCAGAAATCGTAAATACATCTACAGTTTTAATCACTTGAATGTTTGCAATAATCGTACCTATTGCAACCCAAGCAATCAGACCATGTTTACCAAACAATCTATACATGGCTACTAATAAAAGAAATGTTACTAAAAATGTTACTACTCCAAATATTTCATTAAACAATTTATTTGCCTCCTAAATTTTGTTGATGCGGGTGTTTAGAAACCGCAAAATAAACAACTAAATAATTTTACCAAATAAAACAAAAAATACAAGCAAATTAAATAAAATCATTGCCAAATGTAGATAAAAATTGTGCATAAATTTTAAGATTAAACAAACATTGTTACAAATGATATAATGATTCTAAGTGTCAAATCCTTGTAAATTTAATGTATTTATTAGGGACATTTTACTTATAGAATAACAGGAGAGTGGCGAGTATTCTAACTTATTCTGAAAAAGAAGCAATAGAAGCAATAGATCATCTTATGAACACATATTGCAATAAATGCTTACTTAAACATCACATTAATAAAACTCAAGGAAAAACACATGCCCACCATTTTTGCATATCAGAATGTTCGGTAGGGAAAGAAATTAAACAATTAGGCAATGAGCTGCAATAATTAGGAGGAATTTTAAATGGAAATCGTAGAGGTAGCACAAACACCAAACCCAAATACAATGAAAATCGTTTTACAATTATCAGGTGAGGACTATAAACCTAACACGTATACTTCTGTCAAAGAAGGTCAACCTGATTTTATCAATGCAATACTTGAATTAGAAGGCATTAAGTCTATTTTTCAAGCTATGAATTTCATATCCGTTGATAAGAAATCTGATTCCAATTGGGACGACTTATTACCAAGAGTAACCAAAACATTAGAAAATATATAATAAGGAGGTTCTTAAATGGAAATCGTACGTGTTGAACCTACGCCAAGTCCTAACACGATGAAAATTGTACTAAATGATAAGAGAAAAGATAATAAATCAAATACGTATACTACCATCCAAGATGACCAACCCAACTTTATCAATGACGTATTAGCCGTAGAAGGTATCAAATCTATATTTTATGTTATGGATTTTCTTGCAATAGATAAAAAACCAAAATACGACTGGGAAACATTATTGCCTAAAGTCACTGCTACATTAAATAAAGATGTAGCAGAATTAGAAGAACCTATGCCAGATGAACATTTTGGAGAAGTTAAGGCTGAAGTTTTAAAATTTAAAGGCATTCCTTATCAAGTAAAACTAACAACTAATTCAGAAGAAAAACGTAAGCAATTACCTGAAATTTTTGTAGATAGCATGCTTGCAGCACAGAAGGACGACGATAATATCGTTTTTCAACGCAAGTGGGAAGATTTAGGAGTTCGTTACGGTGAACTTGATGAAATTATGTCAGAAGTTTTTGAAGAGATATTAGCAATTTATCCCGATGACAAATTAGAAACACTCGTACAAGATGCATTAAACACAGATGTAGTAATTCCTGAAAAGCATTACCAGCATGTGTCACTTGAAACTTATCAAGCTACAGAAGATTGGAAAGAACGTTTAAGAATGTTGAAGGCTTTCCCAACACCAACAGAACAAGATTTCCCATTATTAGGAGATGCTGTCAGTGAAGAAGAGAAAACACCTTTAAGACGTGAAGCTATCGTCTTACTTGGAATGGTAGAAGATAAGGCTGTGCTGCCATATCTATTTAAAGGTTTACGCGATAAGAGTCCAGCAGTAAGACGAACTGCAGGTGACTGTTTAAGTGATTTAGGTTTTAAACAAGCCTTACCAGAGATGGAAAAAGCATTAGACGATCCACAAAAAATTGTTAGATGGAGAGCTGCGATGTTCATTTTTGACGAAGGTGGTCCAGAGCAATTAGAATCTTTACATGCACACGAGAATGATTCAGCATATGAAGTTAAACTTCAAATCGAAATGGCGATTGAAAGAATTGAAAATGGAGATCAAGCTCTGGGCTCAGTTTGGAAACAAATTGCTAACAGAAATAAAATATAATTGTTAAAATATTTATTATTAGATTTTAAGGAGTGTTGGAAATGAATGCATATGAAGCATATATGAACGAACTTGCTACACAGATGCGTAGCGAATTAACCGGGCGTGATTTTGAAAGTTTAGAGACTTCAGATGATGTGACGAACTATATGAATAACGTTTCAACAGACGACACTACATTCGTTGTAATCAATTCAACGTGTGGATGTGCAGCTGGTTTAGCTAGACCAGCTGCTGTAACTGTTGTAGAGCAAAATGAAAAAAAACCAACTAATAAAGTGACTGTTTTTGCCGGTCAAGATAAAGAAGCTACTGAGACGATGCGAAATTACATTCAACAAGTACCATCAAGCCCATCGTATGCATTGTTTAAAGGACAAGAGTTGAAACACTTTATCCCACGCGAACACATTGAAGGCAGAGATATTCAAGATATATGCATGGATATCAAAGATGCCTTTGATGAACATTGTTAATATGGTCAAAAATACATCTTATCTTAATTAAGTAAACTTATATAAATTCGAAACGGTAAAATAAATTTATACAGTTTAAAATTAATACTAATTAAACATATTTAAATGCCAACTTACTACGTATCTATTTTTTAATCTTGAGATATGACTAAGTTGGCATTTATTTTTTAAAATAATGCTACTTTTATAACGTTTACACTGAAATGTTGTATAATTTACCTAACATGCAATATTTTTACACAATCTTTTTTACACAATCTATAGTAAATTCTTTTAATTGTTGCTAATATCCAATAAGATTAAATAAAAATATAATTGAAAGGAGTGTGCTATTATGTTAAATAGTTTCGACCAATCTTACCATAATCTGTGTGAAGAAATTCTTGAGATAGGAAAACAAAAAAACGATCGCACAAATACCGGCACAATTTCAAAATTTGGACATCAACTCAGATTTGATTTATCTAAAGGATTTCCTCTACTGACGACAAAAAAAGTTTCATTCAAATTAATCGCTACTGAATTATTATGGTTTATTAAAGGTGATACGAATATCAAATATTTACTTCAATACAACAATAATATTTGGAATGAATGGGCTTTTGAAAATTACGTAAATTCATCTGATTATCATGGACCAGACATGACTAATTTTGGTCATAAAGCACAAACTGACGAAGCTTTCAATGCAATTTATAAAGAAGAAATGCAGAAATTTAAGCAACAAATATTAAATGATAATGATTTCGCTTCAAAATACGGTGATTTAGGTAATGTTTATGGTAAACAATGGCGCGATTGGGAAGATAAACAAGGTAACCATTTCGATCAGTTAAAAACAGTAATTAATCAAATTAAAAATAACCCTAATTCTCGTAGACATATCATTTCTGCGTGGAATCCAACTGAAATTGATACAATGGCTTTACCACCATGCCATACGATGTTCCAATTTTATGTTCAAGATGGAAAATTGAGTTGCCAATTATATCAGAGAAGTGCTGATATATTCTTAGGTGTGCCATTTAACATTGCAAGTTATAGTTTATTAACGCACTTAATAGCTAAAGAATGTGGTTTAGAAGTCGGAGAATTTGTGCATACTTTTGGTGATGCTCATATTTACTCAAATCATATCGATGCAATAGAAACACAATTATCACGTGATAGTTTTGAACCACCTAAACTTAAAATTAATTCTGATGCTTCAATTTTCGATATAAATTATGAAGATTTAGAAATTGTAGATTATGAATCTCATCCTGCTATTAAAGCACCGATTGCAGTTTAAAACATAAGCTTTTATTTAAATTAATAAACCTTTTACTATATAATTAAGACCATGAACTTTATAAATACTTATTTAGAATTTCACTATTAGGAGGAAAATTATGACACTGTCGATACTAGTAGCTCATGACCAACAACGTGTCATCGGGGTAAATAATCAATTACCTTGGCACTTACCTAGTGATTTAAAACATGTTAAAGCTTTAACAACGGGCAATACGCTTGTCATGGGACGTGCAACATTTGATTCTATTGGGAAACCACTTCCTAATAGACGTAATGTTGTTTTAACAAGAAACAAATCATTCCACCATGAAGGTGTAGATGTCATACACTCTATGGAAGATATTTATAACTTACCAGGGCATGTATTCATTTTTGGTGGTCAATCACTCTTTGAAGAAATGATTGATAAAGTTGATGATATGTATATCACTGTGATAGAAGATAAATATAATGGCGATACATTTTTCCCGCCATATACTTTTAAAGAATGGGAAGTTGAATCATCAGTCAAGGGGGAAATTGATGAAAAGAACACAATTCCTCACACTTTTTTATATTTGACACGTAAGGAAACTTCATAGGAGGAAATTATGATGAAAAAGAAAATTGTAACCGATTCAACATCTGATTTGTCACACGAGTATTTATCTGATAATGATATACATGTGATACCACTTAATTTAACAATCAATGGCGAAGCCTATGTAGACCAAGTAGATATTTCATCTGAAGCATATATTCAAAAAATGCAGGAAGATGCAGATGTTAAAACAAGCCAACCCGCAATTGGTAAATTTATTGAAATGTATGACGAACTAGGTGCAGACGGTTCTGAAATTATAAGTATTCATATGACTTCAGGTTTAAGTGGCACATATCAAACAGCGCTACAGGCGAGTCAAATGACTGATAGTAAGATAACAGTTATTGATTCTAAATCCATTTCTTTTGGGCTAGGTTATCAAGTACAGCATATTGTAGACTGGAATAACGAAGGATATGACACTACAGATATCGTATCTAAAATTACTGAATTACAAAAAAATATAAAACTGTATGTTGTAATAGGTCAATTGAGTCAACTAATCAAAGGTGGTCGCATTAGTAAAACTAAAGGTTTGATTGGTAATATGATGAAAATCAAACCAATTGGAACACTTGAAGATGGCAAAATCGAATTAATACACAATTCAAGAACTCAAAATGCAAGTGTACAATTTTTAAAGAAAGAAATTAGTTCATTTATTGGTGATAGAAATATAAAATCTATAGGAATTGCACATGCAAATATTATTGAATTTGTAGATAAAGTTAAAAAACATTTTTCAGAAGAATTCAACTTTACACAGTTCGACACAAATGTAACAACACCTGTGATTAGTACACATACAGGTCAAGGTGCAATTGGTCTCGTAGTTTTAAAATCATAAGTCCATTAAAGGGTCGCTATGAATATACTTGAAACAATATGTCTTAATTAATAAATAAACAATTTTATAGCGTATCTCTTAAAATAATGGTAACTTTATGACAAAATAGACTTAGGAGGTATATTATGGCTTATGCAACATTAGCTGGAGGTTGTTTTTGGTGTTTAGTTAAACCATTCACTTCATATCCAGGTATAGAGAGTGTTATTTCTGGATATAGTGGTGGTCATACTGATAATCCTAATTATGAAAGTGTAAGTACTAACCAAACGGGTCATGTAGAAGCAGTACAAATCACCTATAATCCGGAAATTACTTCCTTCGAAAATATATTAGATGTTTATTTTAAAACATTTGATCCAACAGACAATGACGGTCAATTTTTTGATCGTGGTGAACATTACGAGCCAGCAATTTTTTATCATGATGAAACACAAAAAAAAGCTGCCGAAGCAAAGATACAACAATTAAACGAGCAAGCAATATTTGATAATCCTGTTATCACGCCCATTAAACCGTATAAAAACTTTTATCCTGCAGAATCTTATCATCAAGATTATTATAAAAAAAACCCGCTACATTATGAACAATATCAACGCGGTTCAGGACGTAAAGGTTTTATAGAAAAGCATTGGGGGAAACAAAATGATTAAAAAAAATAAAAATGATTTAAACGAAATGGAGTACTTAGTTACACAAGAAAATGGTACTGAACCTCCATTTCAAAACGAATATTGGAATCACTTTGATAAAGGTATCTATGTAGACAAAATTTCTGGGAAGCCATTATTCACTTCAGAAGAAAAATTTGAGTCAGATTGTGGTTGGCCAAGTTTTTCAAAAGCATTAGATAATGAAGAAATTATTGAACTTGTAGATAAAACATTTGGCATGGTAAGAACGGAAGTTCGTTCAGAAGATGCAAATAGTCATTTAGGCCATGTATTTAATGATGGACCAAAAGAAAGTGGCGGCTTGAGATATTGCATTAATTCTGCTGCAGTACAATTCATACCATTCGACAAGCTAGAAGAACTAGGTTATGCAGATTTAATACCACATTTTGAAAAATAAGGAGCGAACAAGATATGTTTAAAAAATTATTCGGTAAAGGTAAAGAAGTAAATAAAGATAGCGCTATTTATGCACCACTTTCTGGAGAATATGTAAAAATTGAAGACATACCAGACCCAGTATTTGCTCAAAAAATGATGGGTGAAGGTTTCGGTATTAACCCAACAAATGGAGAAGTCGTTTCACCAATTGATGGTAAAGTAGACAATGTCTTCCCAACAAAACATGCTATTGGCCTTAAAGCTGATAACGGATTAGAATTACTTGTTCATATCGGTTTAGATACTGTTCAATTAGATGGCCAAGGTTTTGATATCCTTGTCGAAAGTGGCGACACTGTAAATGTTGGAGATCCATTACTTAAATTTGATTTAGACTACATTAAGGAACATGCTAAGTCCGTTATTTCTCCAATCATTATTACAAATTCTGATAATACATCTTCAATTTCTGTTTCTGATGTAACTACAGTTACAAAAGGCGAAACTAAAATCGTTGATGTAACAATGAACTAATGAAAGATCATTCATTTTATCAATTTGCACTTACGGTACGAGGCCGTAGTGACGCAAAAGGCGAATTAGCAGAAGAAATTTTTGATGACTTATCTTTCCCAAGACAAGAAAAAGATTTTCATATACTTTCTGAATATATTGAAACTCGAGGAGACTATACAGTTTCATTAGCCGTATTTGATGATTTATATGAAGAATATACAGAGTGGCTAAAATTTTAATACTTAAATAATTGAGGAGATATAGTAAAATATATTAAAATATTTAAGTATCATTTACAGGGCTGGGATTAAACTAAATGGTTCAATCCCAGCTAATTTTATTTTATGACAAATGGATAGATTTTATTTTTACATATGTATTGGAAGTGATTAAATGTCAGATCATAAAGACATAAACGAACAAAATATTGATGCTAACGAAGATAAAGATCAACAAACAAATTCAAAAACCTTTAAATTCAAACGCAGTTATTTCATTTTACTATTATTAGCTACCATACTTATTACAGCAGTAATTACTGTTTTCGCTACAATATGGATAGGTAATTGGAAAAGTGGTTTAACAAGCAACCAAAGGCATGAAGTACAAAAGATAGAAGAAGTTTATAAAACTTTAAACAATGAATATTACAAAGATACAAATCCTGAAAAACTTTCTTCTGCAGCAATTGATGGTATGGTAAAAGATTTAGATGATCCTTATTCAGATTACATGACAAAGGATGAAACAAAATCATTTAATGAAGATGTTTCTGGTGATTTTGTTGGTATTGGCGCAGAAATGCAAAAAAAAGGTGATAAAATTGAAATTACAAGTCCGATGAAACAATCACCAGCAGAAAAAGCAGGTATTCAACCAAAAGATATCGTTAAAAAAGTGGATGGTAAATCCATAAAAGGACAACCTTTAGAGGCTATTGTTAAAAAAGTGAGAGGCAAACAAGGTACAGACGTTACTTTAACTATTGAACGAGCTAATCAAACGCATGATATTACAATTAAACGTGATAAAATCCATGTAAAAAGCGTTGAATATGAAAAACATAAAAATGTGGGTGTCTTTACAATTAATAAATTTCAAAATAGTACTTCTGGCGAACTAAAATCATCATTGATTAAAGCACATAAAGATGGTGTACGTAAAATCGTTTTAGATTTACGCAATAATCCTGGGGGCCTTTTAGATGAGGCTGTAAAAATGGCTAATATTTTCATAGATAAGGGAGAAACTGTAGTTCAACTTGAAAAAGGCAAACACAAAGAAAAGATACAGACTTCAAATGATGCCTTAAAAGAAGCAAATGATATGGACGTATCTATTTTAGTTAATAAAGGATCAGCCAGCGCATCAGAAGTTTTTACTGGCGCTATGAAAGACTATGATAAGGCAAAAGTTTATGGTGCTAAAACATTCGGTAAAGGTATTGTTCAAACAACACACGAATTTGATGATGGCTCCTTATTAAAATTCACTAATATGAAATGGTTAACACCAAAATCTCATTATATACATGGCAAAGGTATTGAACCTGATACTAAAATAAGCGAACCAGCATATCAATCTTTAAATGTCATTCCTAATGATAAAACGTACCACTTGGGTGATAATGATAAAAATGTTAAAACAATAAAAGTAGGTTTAACTGCATTAGGTCATAAGACGTCAAATGAATCCAATGAGTTTGATAGCTCACTAGAAACTGCAATTAAGTCATTCCAAAAAGAAAATGACTTAAAAGTGAATGGCACTTTTAATAAAGAAACAAATGAGAAGTTCACACAACAATTAGTAAATAAGGCAAATAAAGAAGATACTGTACTCAATAAACTTTTAAAAACAATAAATTAAAATTAGAGAGGTATAAGTTTCATGATTAGAATTGCTAACAAAAATGATTTGTTAAGTATATTAAATATTGTTGAAGAAGCTAAAGCAACTATGCAACAAGATAACAATAATCAGTGGGATGAGCACTATCCTTTAGAAGAACATTTTAAGAAAGATATAGAGAAAGAAGCACTCTTTGTAATAGAAGAAAATGATGAAATTTTTGCGTTTATAGTTGTCGACCAAGAACAAGCAGAGTGGTATGATAATTTAGAATGGCCTGTTAATAGACAAGGTGCATATGTCATTCATAGACTTGCCGGTTCAGCAAGCTATAAAGGGGCTGCAACACAATTATTTGATTTTGCAGTTAATCTTGCACTTGATCATGATATTCATGTGATATTGACAGATACTTTTGCATTAAATAAGCGTGCGCAAGGTCTATTTAGTAAGTTTGGATTTAATAAAGTAGGCGAAATAGAGATTGATTATCATCCTTTTAATAAAGGGGCACCATTTTATGCCTATTATAAAAAATTAGAAGAATAGAGGTAATAATATGACGAAAATCGCATTTACCGGTGGAGGCACAGTTGGTCATGTATCAGTTAATTTAAGTTTAATTCCAACTGCACTCGAAGAAGGTTACGAAGCCTTTTATATCGGTTCAAAAAAAGGCATTGAACGTGAAATGATCGAATCTCAGTTACCTTCTATTAAATATCATTCGATATCTAGCGGTAAATTGAGACGATATATATCATGGGATAATATCAAAGACGTATTTAAAGTTTTAAAGGGTATATTAGACGCGAGAAGTGTATTAAAAAAGGAAAAACCTGATTTATTATTTTCTAAAGGTGGGTTTGTTTCTGTACCTGTAGTTATAGCAGCTAAATCTTTAAAGATTCCTACTATTATACATGAATCTGATTTAACACCAGGTCTAGCAAATAAAATTTCGCTCAAATTTGCTAAAAAGATTTATACTACATTTGAAGATACCCTACAATTTTTACCTAAAGAAAAAGCAGATTTTGTAGGTGCAACTGTTAGGGAAGATCTTAAAACTGGAGATAAAAAGAGAGGTTATCAACTCACAGAGTTCAAAGATAACAAAAAGGTACTATTAGTTATGGGCGGTAGTTTAGGAAGTAAAAAGCTTAATAGTATCATTAGAGAAAACCTTGATGCTTTGCAGGCTTCTTATCAAATTATTCATTTAACAGGTAAAGGGCTAATCGATGAACAATATACGAATCAAAAAGATTATATTCAATTTGACTTTGTTAAAGATGATTTAACTGATTTACTTGCTATTACTGATACAGTAATTAGTCGCGCTGGTTCAAATGCAATTTACGAATTCTTAGCCCTTCGTATACCGATGCTTTTAATACCATTAGGACTCGATCAATCACGAGGTGATCAAATTGATAATGCTAAGAACTTTGAAACTAAAGGTTTTGGTAAGACAATCCCTGAAGATGCTTTAACCGAACAAAAATTAATAGATCAATTAAATGATATTGAAACTAATCGTGATACAATAATTAATCAAATGCAAACATATAAAGAAAGTTTCACGCGACAAGACTTATTTAGAAAAATAATTAAAGACGCATTAAGTTAATAAGGAGGTTATGCAATGAGTCGTTGGAAAAGAATATCTTTACTCATCATTTTCACGTTAATATTTGGCATCATTGCATTCTTCCACGAATCTAGGCTAGGTAAGTGGATTGATAACGAAGTGTATGAATTTATATATTCTTCTGAAAGTTTTATCACTACAACTATTTTTCTTGGTGTTACTAAAATTGGAGAAGTATGGGCAATGGTTTGTTTATCGCTTTTATTAATAGCTTATTTAATGTTAAAACGCCTAAATATCGAAGCACTATTTTTTGCAATTGCTATGGGGTTATCAAGTACACTAAATCCTTTATTAAAAAATATCTTTGATAGAGAACGTCCAACATTACTTAGGCTAATAGACATCTCAGGTTTCAGTTTTCCAAGTGGACATGCAATGGGCTCTGCAGCTTTTTTTGGAAGCGCCATGTATATTGCCAATCGAACAATGAAAGGTAGATCAAAAGCCTTCATGGTTGGTTTATCTGCTTTATTTATCATTATGATTTCAACATCGCGTGTGTATCTTGGTGTCCATTATCCTACCGATATCATTGCAGGTATTATCGGTGGCGCATTCTGCGTAATTCTATCAACATTAATATTACGTCACAAATTACAAATTTAATTCCTGTTAATCAAGTGCTCTCCGAAAAGTTCAAACTTTGCAGAGAGCATTTTTGCATTATCTTAATAGAGCAATAACTTAAATGAAATGATTTAAATAATATAAACTGAGAAATTCTCAACGTAAAAAGACAGTTAAATGATAATGTAATCATCTAACTGTCTAATATGTGTCAAAATTTATTATAAAAACCGATTTTACAAAGTAAAACCGGTTTTTATATTCACGTTGTCTCGCAACGTTAGTCTTTTACGGGCATATAAAAGGGGATATTTTTGAAAATGATCAATCCAAATAAGAACGAAATATGTGTGGGGGGGAATGTCTTACTTTTGGAATTGATAATCATTTTCAATTACATTATACAATACTGAGAATGATTGTCAATTGAATTTCCGAAATTTTTTAATTTCGTAAGAAAACTCTGTAAATTAGCATCGATCGTATTAATTCATAAGGACTTTTAATATATAATTATTTTTAGCAATGACTTTCTACAATTAACTATTTCATATAATATATAACTTGAGGTGCTACTTATGACAAAAATTTTAATAGTAGAAGATGAACAAAATCTTGCTCGTTTTATTGAACTTGAACTTGAGCATGAAAACTATGAGGTCGATATTGAATATGATGGACAACCTGGTTTAAATAAAGCATTAACTAATGATTATGATCTAATTCTCTTAGATTTAATGTTACCAAGTATAAATGGCCTAGAAATATGTAGGCAAATTCGTCAACAACAAACAACGCCTATAATCATTATTACAGCAAAAAGTGATACGTATGATAAAGTAGCTGGATTAGATTACGGCGCAGATGATTATATAGTAAAACCATTTGATATAGAAGAATTATTAGCTAGAATTCGCGCTATGTTACGACGCCAGCCACAAAAAAATGTGATTGATATTAAAGGTATTATCATTGATAAAGATGCATTTAAGGTAACCGTCGATGGCCAATCTTTAGATTTAACTAAAACAGAGTATGATTTATTATATCTATTAGCAGATAATAAAAATCACGTATTACAAAGGGAACAAATTATTACGGATGTATGGGGATATGACACAGAAGTAGAAACAAACGTCGTTGATGTTTATATACGTTATTTAAGAAATAAACTCAAACCATTTGGTAAAGATAAATGTATAGAAACTGTTCGTGGCGTTGGGTATGTGATTAGACAATGAAACAGCGTAAATTAAAAACTAAATGGATGATGATTACTACAACCATTACATTTTTAACTATATTTGTATTTAGTCTAATTATTATATTCTTTTTAAGTAGCTCACTCAGACATAACGAATTAAGCGAAGCTAATCGTAGTTCTGATGATATTGTTCAATTATTTGAATCAAAAAATATTGATCATATAACGCCCTTGGATTTAAATGCTTCATTAGGAAATTTTCAAAAAGTGATTCTATTTAATGATGATGAAAAAAAATTAATCGAAACTTCAAACGACAAATCAATTACCTTCTCACCAGAAGTAGTTCCTAAAGATAGAAATAATATTGTGATTAAAAAACATCACAACACCGATTATTTAATAATAACGGACCATATAGAATCGCCAAAATTTAACGGTTATAGTGTGATTGTACATTCTTTGGAAGATTACAACGCACTCGTTAATTCTCTTTACTTTATAGCATTAATCTTTGGGGTAATCGCTACGTTTATTACAGCAATTATTAGTTATTTCTTTTCATCACAAATCACAAAACCTTTAATATTGATGTCTAACAAAATGCAACAAATACGTCGAGATGGCTTCCAAGAAAAAGTTGAGTTATCTACAAACTACGAGGAAACTGATAACTTAATCGCTACGTTCAATGAAATGATGTTTCAATTGGAAGAATCGTTTAATCAGCAAAGACAGTTCGTTGAAGATGCTTCACATGAACTTCGAACGCCTTTACAAATTATACAAGGTCATTTGAATTTGATCAATCGATGGGGGAAAAAAGATGCAGCTATTTTAGAAGAATCTTTAGATATATCGTTAGAAGAAATGTCTAGAATTACAAAATTGGTAGAAGAATTATTATTACTTACGAAAGAAAATAATAATAGTCGAGATGGAAACATTGAAAATGTAGAAATCAATGCAGAAATTACGTCACGTATTAAATCATTGAAGCAACTTCATGAAGATTATACTTTTGAATTTGATGCATTTCCTAAGCCATTGAATATAAAAATCGACCGCTATCAATTAGAACAAGTTTTGATTATTTTTATTGATAATGCAATGAAATATGATCAGGTTAACAAACATATCCATATTCAGACAAAGTTAAGAAATAAACAAACATCTATAGAAATTACAGATCATGGTGTTGGTATTCCTAAGGAGGATATTGAATTTATCTTTGATAGATTTTACAGGGTAGATAAATCACGTTCACGTAAACTAGGCGGTAATGGATTAGGGCTATCAATCGCCAAAAAGATAATAGAATTAAATCATGGTAAGATTCAAGTAGATAGTGTAGTAGGTCAATATACAACTTTTAAAATTACATTTTAATAATACTTCTATTGACTTTTAAAAAATAATACAGCAACAAACAAAAACACCTAAACTAATATTAAAGGTACATTCAGCGCGGGTTAATTCTAATCTATTGTTATTCAAAAAATGTACTTGTGACACTTTCCAAGAATACAAAATACACTTACAACGAATTTTTTCACTATTGTATATATTTACTGGAGGTGAGGTATAAATCTTATTATTATAATTAGATTTATATTGCACCTCCTTTTTTCGTATTAGTGAGTTATTGGTACTTTAATTTGTATATATTTAATGCTATTATTGATTTGTAAGCGTTTCAACTATTTTGTGGAGGGTGTAAAATGAGCAACGAAAGTCAGGTTTCCGAGGCACCTGTAAATTTCGGAGCAAATCTTGGATATGTTTTAGATTTATATGATATATATCTAAATGATCCTGGTGCAGTTCCTGAAGATTTGCAAGTCCTTTTTAGTACAATTAAAAACGGTGAAGCAAACATCACAACAAATAATGAAAGTCAGAGTAACATAACTAAGGGAGATAGCACAATCAAACGTGTTATGCGCCTTATCGATAATATTCGTCAATATGGGCATTTGTTGGCAGATATTTATCCAGTTAATAGGCCTGAAAGAGAAAATGTTCCCAAATTAACAATAGAAGATTTTAATTTGGACAAAGAAACACTTGAATCAATTTCAGCCGGTATTGTTTCTGACCATTTTAAAGACATTTATGATAATGCATATGAAGCAATTGTACGTATGGAAAAACGTTACAAAGGTCCAATTGCCTTTGAATATACCCACATTAATAATAATAGAGAACGTGTGTGGTTAAAGCGTAGAATTGAAACTCCATACAAAGCAACATTAAATGATAATCAAAAAATCGAACTATTTAAAAACTTAGCCCACGTTGAAGGTTTTGAAAAGTATTTACACAAAAACTTTGTTGGAGCTAAACGTTTCTCCATCGAAGGTGTAGATACTTTGGTACCTATGCTACAACAAACATTAAGAATTGCGAGCGACGAAGGCATCCAAAATATCCAGATAGGTATGGCCCATCGTGGTAGATTAAATGTTTTAACACATGTTTTAGAAAAGCCATATGAAATGATGATTTCTGAATTTATGCACACAGATCCGATGAAATTCTTACCTAAAGATGGTAGCTTAGAATTAACATCCGGCTGGTCTGGTGACGTTAAATATCATCTTGGTGGTGTGAAAACAACCCAATCATATGGTACTGAACAAAAAATCTCCTTGGCGAACAATCCAAGTCATTTGGAAATCGTATCACCAGTAGTCCTTGGTAAAACACGTGCTAATCAAGATACAACTGATAAACCAGGCTCAGTAACTACGGAATTTAAAAAATCTATGCCTATATTAATTCATGGTGACGCCGCTTATCCTGGACAAGGTATTAATTTTGAAGCTATGAACTTAGGTAACTTAGATAGTTATTCAACAGGTGGTTCACTACACATTATTACAAATAACCGTATAGGCTTTACAACCGAACCGCAAGATGGCCGTTCTACAACTTATTCTTCAGATGTTGCAAAAGGATACGACGTTCCAATCATGCATGTAAATGCTGATAATGTCGAGGCAACGATTGAAGCAATTGAAATTGCAATGGCATTTAGGAAAGAATTCCATAAAGATGTAGTTATCGATTTAGTAGGTTACCGTCGCTACGGTCATAATGAAATGGATGAACCATCAATTACAAATCCACTACCATATCATGAAATACGTAAACATGAGTCAGTTGAAATCTTATACGGAAAACAACTTGTCAGCGAAAATATAATTTCAGAAGATGAAATGAATAATATCATTGACGAAGTTCAAAAAACTTTAAGAACTGCTCATGACAAAATTGATAAAAACGACAAAATGGACAACCCAGAAATGCAAAGGCCTGAAAGTTTAGCAGAACCAATACAAAATGACGATTCGCAATTAAGCTTTGAACAGTTAAAAGAAATTAATGATGCAATGCTTACTTATCCGCCAAACTTCAATGTATTGAAGAAGCTAAATAAAGTACTAGAGAAACGTAAAGAGCCATTTGAAAGTGAAGATGGATTAGTTGACTGGGCTCAAGCAGAACAATTAGCTTTTGCAACTATCACTCAAAATGGAACACCAATACGTTTAACTGGTCAAGATAGTGAACGTGGTACTTTTAGTCACCGTCACGCTGTGTTACATGACCCAGAAACTGGAGAACAATATGTACCATTACACAATGTTCCTGATCAAAAAGCAACATTTGAAGTGCGTAACTCTCCATTATCAGAAGCTGCTGTTGTAGGTTTTGAATATGGCTATAATGTGCAAAATAAATCATGTATGACTATTTGGGAAGCACAATACGGGGACTTCTCAAATATGGCTCAAATGATTTTTGACAACTTCTTATTTAGTTCACGCGCTAAATGGGGCGAACGTTCAGGACTAACTTTATTCTTGCCTCATTCATTTGAAGGACAAGGTCCAGAACATTCATCTGCACGTTTAGAAAGATTTTTACAATTAGCTGGGGAAAATAATTCAACTATCGTTAATTTATCTAGTTCAAGTAACTATTTCCATTTATTACGTGCACAGGCAGCTAATCTTGGTACACAGTCTATGAGACCATTAGTAGTTATGTCACCGAAGAGTTTATTACGTAATAAGACTGTTGCAGATCCTATCAGTAAATTTACTTCTGGTAAATTCGAACCAATTTTAGCAGAAGATCACGATAAAGCATCAGTGAAAAAAGTTATTTTAGCATCAGGTAAAATGTTTATTGATTTAAAAGAGTATTTGGCTAAAAATCCGAATGATTCTATTTTAATCGTAGCAGTAGAAAGACTTTATCCTTTCCCTGCTGATGAAATTAATGCATTATTAAACGAATTACCTAATTTAGAAAATGTAGCTTGGGTACAAGAAGAACCTAAGAACCAAGGTGCATGGTCATTCGTTTATCCTTATCTAAAAGAATTAACAACTGATAAATATGATTTAAGTTATCACGGTCGCATCCAACGTTCAGCTCCCGCTGAAGGTGATGGTGAAATTCACAAACTCGTACAAAATATGATAATCGAACAAAGTACAAACATTAACTAGGGGGAAGTTAAGCATGCCAGAGGTAAAAGTTCCAGAATTAGCAGAATCCATAACAGAAGGTACCATTGCAGAATGGTTAAAACAAGTCGGTGATAGCGTAGACAAAGGTGAAGCTATTGTTGAATTAGAAACAGACAAAGTGAATGTAGAAGTTGTTTCAGAAGAAGCAGGCGTGCTTCAAGAGCTATTGGCTAATGAAGGCGACACTGTAGAAGTTGGTCAATCAATCGCAGTTGTTGGAGAAGGTAGCGGTAATAATACTTCCGAGTCATCAACGAAACAAGAAGATACAAAAGCAACTGACAATTCAAATAAAGAACAACAATCATCTGAATCAACTGAAAGTAAATCAGATATGTCATCACAAGATAATGGACAACGAGTAAATGCTACACCATCTGCTCGTAAATATGCCCGTGAAAAAGGTATTGATTTATCTGAAGTATCACCATCTTCTAACGATGTAGTGAGAAAATCTCATGTTGATCAAAGTCAACAACAATCAAATACCCAACAATCACAACCAGCTGCTAAAGAAGAAACTAAAAAACCAACGCAACAAAACCCATCAAAACCAGTTATTAGAGAAAAAATGTCTCGTCGTAAGAAGACAGCTGCCAAAAAATTATTAGAAGTATCTAATAATACAGCTATGTTAACTACTTTTAACGAAATCGATATGACAAATGTTATGGACTTACGTAAACGTAAGAAAGAACAATTCATCAAGGACCATGAAGGTACGAAACTTGGTTTCATGTCATTCTTTACAAAAGCAGCTGTAGCAGCGTTGAAAAAATATCCAGAAGTAAATGCTGAAATTGATGGCGATGACATGATTACTAAACAATATTATGATATCGGTGTTGCAGTTTCTACAGAAGACGGTTTACTTGTACCGTTTGTTAGAGATTGCGATAAGAAAAACTTTGCCGAAATTGAAGATGAAATTGGTAATTTAGCTAAAAAAGCGCGTGACAAAAAACTTGGTTTAGATGATATGGTTAACGGATCATTTACAATTACAAATGGCGGTATCTTTGGTTCAATGATGTCTACACCTATCATCAACGGTAGTCAAGCTGCGATTTTAGGTATGCATTCAATTATAACTCGTCCAATTGCTATCGATGCAGATACAATTGAAAATCGTCCAATGATGTACATCGCTTTAAGCTATGACCACAGAATCATTGATGGTAAAGAAGCTGTAGGTTTCTTAAAAACAATTAAAGAATTAATTGAAAATCCAGAAGATTTACTATTAGAATCTTAATCCACAACACAAAATAGTTTACTAACCCTAATACAACGGCGTTCAGCGTCGTTGTATTTTTATAGTTATATATAATTTTAAAAGTCCTGATCAAAAACCATCTAATTTGTATAAAGTTATATATCAAAAAACTTAGAAAGCAAAAGAGAGTGGCATATAGGCACAATTTTCAAATTCGTAGGGTTGGGCGTCAGAAATTCTATTATAACGTTAAAAACGCCTTTAAAATACAAATTCTAAATATTTAACACTTAGGAATTTAAAACACACACTTTCGGAATTATAAAACATTCACAATATAAAATTGTTATTATGTAATGTAAGATATAGGTTTAAAATTATTTGTAAAAGGAATGATTTTATAACTTTTTAAAATGCTTTAAAATTTGGTATCATTATGTCATTAGTCATGTGCACAGCTTTTTATATTATCCCGCCACCTGAACACATTTTAGGGAAAATAGTTTATTCATTAATTACTACTTGCATAGGTTTATTGCTAGTTTATTTTATAATAGGCAAAGAAAACATGAAAAGAAGATAATACTGAAAGTTCATAAACAAATTCTAAATCTAATATTTTATTAACTTTATGTAATAAATGATGATTAGGAAGTACATACGAAAACATACACAGTAAAAGAGAGTGCCTACACATAAAATTGCGTAGGCACTCTTTAATTTAATAATGAATGACCATGTTCAGTCTCATTGTTGTCTCATGCTCGTTTAAATATTTATGAAACGTGTTCCCATTAAACTTTATTGATTCATTTGTTTTCACAACAACTCGTTCGTCACCCAATACAAGGGTCAATGTACCATCAAATACAGTAATATATTCATTTGCACTTGAGCCATGTGGTTCTCCATTCATGGCGCCTCCAGGCTCTATTACAACCATATGGCTTTCAAATTTTTTGGCAATATCAAATTTGAAGTAAGGATAAACGCTATATTTATGCTCAGGTGACAATAAAGGTTGTATGTCTTGAACCGTAATTTTTTTTACAAATTCTTCATTGTCTTGTGTCAATTCCGCAAAAGATACTTTTAAACCGTTAGCAATTTTCCACAATGTAGTAATGGATGGTATCGATTCTTTGCGTTCAATTTGTCCTAACATCGTTTTACTTACCTCTGTAAGAACTGATAAATACTCTAATGAATAACCATTTTGTTTTCTATATAATTTTAGATTTTCTGCGATAACGTCATTGATTTCTTTCACCTAAAAACACCTCATATTACAATATAACGTACAAAAAGAACAATATAAAGTACTACGTTATAACGTTTTTAAAGACGTTATAACGTAGTATCCGGTGGGGTAGGGGAGCTTGTTATGCTTAAATACCTTCATGACAACGTTTTGTGGAATGAAATCATCTCACAAAATTATTTATAATGACCACAACTATATTCGTAAAGTAGACTTATCACTATATTATTTAACCATTTGTTAAATGTTGTTGATAATAACTTTTAGGACTACATCCGTATATTGTTTTAAAACGTCTATAAAAATTCGAATAATCAGTAAATCCACATAAAACTGCTACTTGTTGAGGGCTTTCTCCTTTTTTTAACATTCTTTGTGCATTTTGTAGCCTTATTTGTAATAAATAGCGGTAAGGAGGATATCCTACTATTCGTGTAAAGTACTGTGTTATTTTATATCGACTAACATAGAATTTCTTTTCCAAATCTTCTAAAGATATCTGGTCAGCATAGTGTAATTCCATATAATCTAAGACTTGTCTAACTAACTGCATTTGTGGATCGTCATCCATCTTTGCTTCAGTATTTTCTATGGAAACTCTGTTGAGCAATACGAAAAATTGAGTCAACATAGATTCTTCAGCTAGTTTTTTGCCGTATCTATTATTTTCTTGCTCATTCAAAAGGCCTTGTAGTAAATAATAAAGCTCCCGTTTTTGTACTTCTGTTAACTGTAGTGAATGTTTAAAGTTAGGTGATTTGGTATCAAAACATTGCATTAAATTACATTCAGGAGTGGAAAGTGACTCTAATAACTGCGCATCGAACCTCAGACCAATTCTTTCAGCGTGTCCCTCCATCTGTTCATTCAACTGATGAAATTCGTACGGTGTAATTACCAACATAGAACCCACGTCTAATTGAAATTGCTGTCCCTCAATCGTGTACAGCATATTTCCAGATAGTGAAAAGAAAATTTCATAATGATCATGATAATGTAGCTCATTACCAAAGTGGCCATCACTAATTTTATGCCATACTGCATATTCTCCCTCGAATGGTAGTGAAATAGTATCAAATTTTAGTTTAAATGTTTCATCGTCTAACATTGATAGACCTCCCGCTCAAAATACAATCTTTTTATCTTTTTTTACAATGTTTAAAATTTTCTAATAATTTATACTCACATTATAACACTTAAAGTTTATTATTATGAAAGGATGATTTATATGGCCAAACCACAAATTGGAGTACAGATGATGATGTTAAAGCAAAAAGTGAAAGAAGATGGGATCTACAATGTATTGCGAACTATTCATGGTCTTGGATACCAAGCTGTAGAAGTCTCACAAATTGAAATGACCCCTCATAACATTTCTGAAATGCAAAAAGCCATCAAAGATTTCGATATGAATATTGCTGCCATGTCATGTGGAGTAGAAGATATTTCACCTGATCAAAAATATCCTGGAGATACTTTACAAAATGATTTTGAAAAGATTGTTGCAGATTGTAAAGCAGTTGACTGCAATATATTAAGAATTGGTATGTTGCCGGTGAATTACATGGGGTCAAAAGACCGTATACTAAACTTTGCAAAAATTTGCGATGATTATGCACAACGATTAAAAGCAGAAGGCATTGATTTATATTATCACGCACACAATCTTGAATTTGTTCGCTATGACGGACAATTTATGCTTGATTTAATGCGCGATAATACAGAGAATTTAGGATTCGAATTAGATGTACACTGGATATGGAGAGCTGGTCTTAATCCTATAGACGTTATACCAAATTATGCGCAACGAATTCGCGCAATCCATTTAAAAGATTTTCGCGTAGGCGAAATAGACATGGATCAATATCCTGGTGAAGGTCATGAAAAGATATACTATATGCTACATATGATTACGCAATTTGCAGAACTAGGTGAAGGTACCTTACCTTTAAAAGACATTATTGAAGTTGGGTTAAAAAGTGGTAGTGAATACTTCTTCGTTGAACAAGATGAATTGTATGGTGCCGATCCTTATGATTGCTTAGTTACAAGTCGAGATTATTTATTAGAACTAGGTTATAAACATTGGTTTTAATATCTGATTACAATTATAGGCAAAGTGGAGATTTCACAAATTCACGACCAATAAAATGTAAGCGATTACAATAATGTGCATTATTTTAAAACAAATGGAGGTAAATTCATGCTAAATAACATTGCTATATCAGGTTTTTCTGATGAAATTTCATCAGATTTAGACACACAATTGCAAAAGGTATCAGAATTAGGTATGCGTTACATTTCATTACGTGGCATTGACGATGAAAATATAGGTGATTATACAGTCGAGAAAATAAAGAATAACGTTATACCAAAATTAAAAGAATGGAATATTTCAGTCTCATCTATTGGTTCTCCAATAGGTAAAATATACATTCAAGATGAAGAAGCATTCGAAAAACAATTAGATGTCTTAAAAAACTTGTGTCAAATCGCAAATGTATTATCTTGTAAGTATATTAGAATTTTCAGTTTTTATATACCTAAAAATCAAAATTTTGATGATTACCAACATACAGTCATTAAAAAATTAAAAGTATTTGCAAAAATCGCAAAGCAATATAACGTCGTTTTACTGCATGAAAATGAAAAAGATATTTTCGGTGATATAGCTCGTCGTTGTAAATTCATCCTTGATGAAGTAGAATCTGACCATTTTAAAGCGATTTTTGATTTTGCCAATTTCGTTCAATGCGGAGAAGACACACAAGCTTGTTATGAACTCTTAGCACCTGACATTGAATACATCCACATTAAAGATGCGGTCTATAAAGACAGTATTAACGTTGTTTGTGGCACAGGCGATGGCCAAATTGAGTCTATTCTTAAACAAGCGATAGATAGCGGCTATGAAGGTTTCTTGACTTTAGAACCTCATCTTGTTGTATTTGATGCAATTAAAGATTTAGAAATAGAGCATTCTACTGAAACAATTCAAAATACAGCTGCAAAAGATGGCGCTGAAGGATATCAAATTCAGTATGAAGCGCTTTTAGAAATTTTAAAAAATATTGAAAATAAGGAGAATGTATAATGACAAATATTCGTTTAGGCATAATTGGATTAGGAGCGCAAGGCAATACTTATGCTAACTTTATCAATGAAAATAAAGTGAAAAATGTAGTTATTGGAGCAATTTGTGATATCGATCCTGATAAAAAAGCATTAGCTAGCGAAAAATATCCAAATACGCCTTTTTATAAAGATTATATCGATTTATTAGAAAGCGGAGATGTTGATGCTATTGTGACAACAGTACCACATTATTTGCATACTGATATAGGTAAAGCCGCATTGGATAGAAACATACATGCACTATTAGAGAAACCAGCTGATATCTATGCCGAAAAAGTAAAAGAAATTAGTGACTTAGCCGCTTCTAAACCTGAATTAACATTCGGTATTTTCTTTAATCAAAGAACCAATCCACTTTATCAAAAAGTTAAAGCCTTAATTGATGATGGAGAAATCGGACAAATTAGACGTACAAATTGGATTATTACTACTTGGTGGCGTCCGCAAGCATATTATGATCAAAGTTCATGGCGTGCAACCTGGAATGGAGAAGGTGGTGGTGTATTAGTTAATCAAGCACCACATCAAATAGATTTAATGCAATGGTTGTGTGGACTACCAGAAAAAGTATATGCCAATGTAAAGTATGGGTCTCAGAGAGATTTAAATGTTGATGATGATGTGACGACCGTATTAGATTACGGTAATGGGGCGACAGGTGTTTTCATCACATGTACTCATGATGTCATAGGCACGGATCGACTAGAAATCACAGGAGACAAAGGAAAAATCTTAGTCGAAGATAGTAAGAAAATAACTATCAAACGCTTAAAACAGTCAGAAAATGAAATGAACCAAACCATGACTTGGGCAGATGTAGCAGAAATCTTCAAAGGTGACGGTATGGGAGATATCTATGAGATAGATACTTTTGAATTTGATAGTGTATGGGGGAAGCAACACATAAATGTACTTGAAAACTTCGCTGCAAATATCATTGATGAAACACCGCTTATAGCACCTGGTAGCGATGGAGTTAATGGCGTTAACTTCGTAAATGCAATTTATCTTTCTAGTTGGTTAGGCAAAGAGGTAACATTGCCTGTAGATCCAACAGAATTCAAAAAGGCTTTACAACATAAAATCAATACAGAAGATAAATAAATCCACCTATAACAGGAGATGATAAAATGTTGAAAGTTGGTGTAGTCGGTTTAGGAGATATCTCACAAATTCATATACATGCAATACAACAAAATCCTAAAGCTCAATTAATCGCAGTTTGTGATGAAAATGAGTCATTAAAAAACAAATTACCTCATAGCAATTTTTATAATAATCTAAATAACATGTTAGATTCAGAAAAGTTAGATTGTGTTCATATTTGTTTACCTCACCACTTACATGTATCTGCTACTACAACATGTGTTGAAAAAGGTGTACATGTATTACAAGAAAAACCCTTAGCTGTGAATGCGAAAGAAGGACTCGAATTAGTCGCTTTACAACGTCAATATTCAGAAATTAAGATAGGTGTATGCTTCCAGAATAGATATAACGACACCTTCCAGACATTAAAAAACATTGTTCGAAGCGGACAATACGGAGAGGTCGTTGGAGTAAAGGGTCTTGTTACATGGTTTCGACCTGAATCCTATTACACAAAGAAACCTTGGCGTGGACAAATGGCTTATGCAGGCGGAGGTGTTCTAATCAATCAATCCATTCATACATTAGATTTAATGCAACTACTTTGCGGGAATGTAACCTCTATTAAAGGAACCGTATCTCAATTATTAGATTATGATATTGAAGTAGAAGATACAGCATCTGCACATATTAAATTTGAAAATAATGCGAACGGTATGTTCTTTGCTACTAACGCTAATTTTGGAAATTCAAGTGTAGAGTTACAGGTTATATTTGAAAACGAAAAATTAACAATTAAAGATAATATACTTACACGTATGAATAAACAAGGTTATAAGATTCAAATTAATGAAGATGAAAAGCTAGATGGTGATAAATCGTATTACGGTCCTAGCCATGGCAAGTTGATTAACCAATTCTACGATTGCATTATTGAAGATACTGATGATTATATACAGCCTAAAGATGCATTAGCATCTATCGCCATGATTGATGCTATACAAAAATCTTCCAAATCAAACAGTGTGGTTCATTTTGCTAGTAATTAAATAGTTTTATTATCATTCATAATTTATTGCACATCGATTTTTATCGTTGTGCATTTTTAATTCGAATATAATTATATTAAAATTATTATCAATTGAATTTATACATATATTTCCATATACTAAACATAATATCGATAACAGTAGGTGTATTAATGTGAACAATCAATCAAAAGTTATTTTAGACCTCGCCGTAAGTCTCGATGGCTATATAGAAGGGCCAAACGGAGAAATTGACTGGTGTATTATGGACCCAGAAATGAATTTCAATACTTTTTTAAAACAAATTAGCGCTATCATATTCGGTAGGAAAAGCTATGATTTATGGGGGACTTATACACCTCAATTAGGTAATGAAGAAAATGGAGACTATAGTATGTGGCAAGAGATTCACAGCAAACAGAAATATGTATTTACGCACCAAAAAAATCTTGTTTCTGCAGATGTCGAATATATAAATCCAGAAGATATGCTAGTTAATATAGACAAAATAAAAGCTCAACAGACTAAAGATATTTGGTTATATGGCGGTTCTAATATTATAACTTCTTTTATAAATAATGACTTAATTGATGAATATCGCTTATCTATACACCCTATTGTGTTAGGTTCTGGAAAACCTTTATTTGAACATTTAGCAAATAGAATTAATCTGATACATGTAAAAACTAATACGTACCAAAGTGGCGTTGTACAACTTATATATAATAAAAACAAATCATTATAGCTGCGTATTGTATAAAGGAGTATATATATGACTGAAATAGCAGTAGAAATGGATCAGGTAACATTAAAGCTTAACAATAAAACAATCATCAATAATTTATCATTTCAAATACCCAAAGGTTCAATCACCTTATTAAAAGGGAAGAATGGCGTCGGTAAAAGTTTGACACTCAAATTGATGACAAAATTAATAACACCAAATACCGGTATTATTAATGTCTCTGGCTACACAAGTTACGCGCCTGACAGTTTCCCTAAAAACATAAAACTAACAACAAAATCATTTCTAACAACTATTCAAAATTTGAATATGAAGCGGAAATCTGACAGTCATACCGTCGATGACTATTTAGCACTATTAAACCTATCTTCATTACAAAATACTAAATTACATCATCTTTCAAAAGGCTCTTTACAAAAAGTGAATATCATCCAAACTTTATTAACGGATGCGGATATAATGGTGTTTGACGAACCATTTTCAGGTTTAGATAAAATGTCAGAAGCACAATTTTTAACTCGTTTAAAACAACTATCGAAAACTAAAACAATAATTATTACAGATCATGATTCTAATATTGAACATACAATTGCGACTCATATATTAAGTTTAGATGATTATACATTTATGCCACAATCTAATTATCAAGAATTGAAGTCTATCACGATTACCAACCAACAATATGTTAGTGAAATCATTGAACGTGATTTAGCGTCGTGGGTATGTGCTAAATTAACTTCAAACCATCAATATGTAACCTTGCAAGTTGACAAACAAAATTTAAATGTCGTTTTACAACATTTACTAAAGCATAATTGCGAAATAATCGAAGTAAAGGATCTTTAAAATGCTATATTCTTTTTTAAAATATGAACATCTAAAATTTTTAACATCTTATCAATTCATTGCACCGGTATTTACATACTTACTGTGGGTCATTGGCATTTATATCTATCGAGATATGCCTGTGCTATCAAGCTATGGCTCTACAGCGATTGGTTTATTTATAGTAATGACGTGGATAACTATTATTAACTTCAGTCGTGACACTTTAAATGAACGTCATATTTTCTATATGCAATTAAAATCAAAGGCTACTTATTTGTTAATAAAAATACTATATTTATATATATTTAGTACATTGCTGCTTATTTTCTCATTGATCTATCCATTTTTACTTAATGTATTTGATAAACCTGTTTCATTTAATTTTGTCTTAATTGGGATAGTTACTCATCTGCTATTAAGTATGTTTGGTATTGTATTAGGCGCTTTTATTACAAATACGAAAATTGCCACTAAATCTTACAGGTGGTTATTAACAATATTTATTATGCTCATCATTTTCACTAAAGAGGTACTTATAACGACCGTACCATTTACAAAATGGTTATTCTGGTTATTACCACCAATTAGCAATCTTTTAAATCAATTGAATAGCGATAATTTGTCAATTCTTAATATCCATTTCCTTCTGTTATGTTTATTTGCTGTAATTTATATTTTAATAGCACTTAAATTGCTTATTGTACTATTTAAAAAGACCTAATTAATTCACTATAAAAAGACATCCCTACAAGTTAGAATGTATAACAATCTTGTAGGAATGTCTTTTTATTGATTTAAATAGTTATAATGTACCTAAAATTACAATTAAGCAATATAAACAAATAGTTCAATAATAGCAATAATTAAAAACACCAAAAATACAACGCCGTAAATATTATTCTTTTTAGCGCTCTGCTCATTTTGAGATTTTTGTTTTGCTTTATTGTTTACGTTAGTGAAGAAGGTAATACCAGAATAAACTGCAATAAGTACGGTTATACCAAACACAAACCACATACCACCCATTATGACAAGCCTCCTTTATTAATAATCAATATACAACTAATCTTTTTATAAGATTAAAATCATGATATATACCTATATTAATACATTTTTTCAGTTCATCCAATGTATATTCTAAAAATTTAATTAATATACACATTTGCCATAAACTTCATCGTATAAATAACGCGTAAAATAAGTTATAATGATTGAAAAGCTATGAATAAAGGGGTTAATATAATGAATGGTCTTAGAAGTGTAACCACAGGGACAGATAATTTAGAAAAAACTAAAACTTTATTTAAAGATGTATTAGGTCTAAACGTTGCAGATAAAGGGCAAGCTCTCCGTTTTGGTGATGCAGAACTAAACTCCGGCACACGTATCCATTTTGTAGAAATACCAAACTATACAAATCAAGAGAATCATATTGAAAATATTGGTTTACGTTTACCAAGTGACGAGGGTTTAGATGAATACCAAACTATCTTAGATGACCATCAAATTGATCATAGTGAAATTACTGATTTAAATGGGCATAAGTATTTTGAATTTAATGACCATAATCATCAGACATTCAATATTTATTCAAACGAACATAATACGGGTGCACCTTTAGGAATGCCCACATTTGATAGTACTGTTAACCCACTGCATCAAATTCAAGGTTTAGGGCCAGTCTTACTTAAAGTAAATGAATTATTACTTACTCAATCTATTTTGACAAAAGTGTTTGGCCTTACGCATTTCGCTGAATACACACCACATCCTGACGCAGACTATAAAGTACAAGTCTTCCGAATCGGGGAAGGTGGTTTAGGTGGGGAATTACACTTACACGCTACTGAAGAAGATTTGAAAATGCCGAAACATGGTATTGTAGAACAAATTGAGTTTGCAACTGAATCCAAAGCACAATTCCAAAATGCATTACAACAACTTGAATCTATAGGTATTCCTTACCAATCGTTAGATCAAGAAGGTGAAAAATCCTTAAGAATTAGTGAAAAAAGTGGTATCACTTTTATATTGACTTTAGAAATTAAATCATAGAAAGAGGAATGTTTATTTATGTTACACGAAACATGGAAAGAAAATACACCAGTGAAAAAAGTTGAAGTTATTCATACAAATGCTAAGAAATTCACAGTTTCTGATATGTTAACTGTTGGGCAACAATATGATGTTATAAATGAAACTGAAGAATATTACCAAATTATTGATAACTCTGGGCTTGTTGGTGGTTATTACAAAGAATATTTTAAAGAGGTATAGAATTAACAAATAAATCTTGCGCTCATATTGTGTTGAGCGTTCAAATAATTTCTTAACAAATAGGGCTAGGGCGAAATATGATGATGTATTCATGCCCCAGTCTATTTTTAATGATTTTTTATAAATAAGTAAGCCATATTTTATATAGAGGAGACAATTCATGATGACAAGTACAAACTATATTAATAGAGATAAAACAGTCTTTAACGATGCAGAAGCTTTAATGCAACTAAATAAAAACATTTTACTAAAAGGACCTACAGGATCTGGTAAGACGAAATTGGCAGAAACATTAAGCGAAACAATGAATCGCCCAATGCACCAAATCAATTGTTCAGTCGATTTAGATGCGGAAAGCCTACTTGGATTCAAAACCATACAAACCAACGACAACGGAACACAAGAAATTGTTTTTATAGATGGACCAGTAATTAAAGCCATGAAAGAAGGCCATATCCTGTATATTGATGAAATTAATATGGCTAAACCTGAGACGTTACCTATTTTAAACGGCGTGTTAGACTACCGTAGAAAACTGACGAATCCATTTACAGGAGAAGTCGTTAATGCAGCACCTGGATTCAACGTCATTGCAGCAATCAACGTTGGATATATAGGAACTTTGCCAATGAACGAAGCATTAAAAAATCGTTTTGTTGTCATTCAAGTAGATTATATCGATGGTGATATTTTAAGTGATGTCATTAAACAACAAAGTCAGTTAAATGACACTGTATTAATTCAAAAAATCATTAAGTTTAATGAAGACTTACGTACGATGACAAAACAAGGTCAAATATCTGAAGAAGCGGCTAGTATTCGTGCAATAATAGACTTAAGTGATTTAGCTACTATTATGCCAATTGAACGTGCCATTCAACGAACAATAATAGATAAGTTAGAAGATGAGCGAGAACAACAAGCTATTTTAAACGCGGTAGAATTAAACTTTTAGTGAGGGATAAACATGAGTGACCGTTTTATAAAATTCAATGACGAGCAGCTAGATGCTAAACAAGTGATGATGCTTCAGGATTTAGCACGTCTTTTATTGAAAAATGAGCAAACACAAGTTAAGATTCAAAAGTTCCCTTATTACGATCCAATTAATAATACTTTAATCACGAGTTCTTTTTGGTCACATAGGGATGAATATGTTGAAACTACAGGATTAAAAACTGACGTCATGCTCGCTACTTATGGTTATCAGATGATGGATGAAAAGGTTGTGAATCATGTTATACAGAATCAGGAGTTCAAACATCCTAAATTCTATCAACAGCTTTTCAAACTACTCGAAGATCAACGCATCTTAAGCACGATAGCAAAGGAACGCCCATCAACAAAATCAGCTATTCAGATGCGTAATGAAGTTAGGCTTAACTACACTAAGACACAAATAAATGTATACAGAACCAAAACTACTTTTACAGATTTATTATTTCTATATCTGGAGGCTTCTTTTATAACAGAAAACTTTTACGATATACCACAAATACATCCACAAATTGATGATGTGTTAAATAATATGTATATGTACTTACCGAACTTTTTCTATAACAAGACTTCTGAAGATAATATGTATTTAGTAGAGCGAATTATGTTCCAAATTGACGATATATTAAAAGAGGATATGCTAAACGAATATTATCATTTACCAAAAAAAGTTTATGAATCTATACAAGCACTTCAATTCGAGGATTTAACTAGAACAGATGCGAGCAATACAGACGGTAGTTCAAATGAAGATAAAGACGAAGATTCAGTAAGTGAAGAGATGGAATCAAATAATCAAGATAGTGCCTCACAAGGTGGCGCATACTTAGAAATGGAATTAAATGAAGGGGAAAATAGCCAAGTCATGGGTGATAATGATAATGCGCGTGAAGGCGATCCTGCTGATGATATGACTGATATGCAAACCAAAAAGGGGAAAGGTTCATCTAATAATATAGAAGACGATCAAGGCGGTTCTGTTGGGCATAATCAAGCTTTCGCTTTAAAAGGAATTAATGAAAACGTCGAAATCAAATGGAACATCCCTGAAATTCAACCTCAATTTATCCACCAATACCAAAAGGTTGAATCTGATGTCCAGTTTGAAACCAAAGATTTAATTCAAATCATACAAAAAACGATTGATAGAGAATATCAAGATGAACGACATAATTTAACAAAAGGCAGATTACAAAAAAACCTACTCAATTGGTTTATAGACGATCAATATAAACTATTTTATAAAAAACAAGACTTAAGTCAGTCATTCGATGCTACGTTCACATTATTAGTAGATGCTTCAGCCAGTATGCAAGATAAAATGGAAGAAACAATTAAAGGTGTCGTACTATTTCACGAAACATTAAAGAGCCTAAATGTAAAACATGAAATATTGGCATTTAATGAGGATGCCTTCGATGCCGATGAAGCAAACCAACCCAATACTATAGATGAAATCATCACATACAATCGTTCTATGATGGATAAAGATGGGCCAAGAATAATGGCATTAGAACCACAAGATGATAATAGAGATGGTGTTGCTATTAGAATTGGTAGTGAAAGACTCATGCGTCGCTCCCATAATCAGCGTTTCTTAATTGTATTTTCAGATGGAGAACCTTCTGCATATAATTATAGCCAAGATGGTATATTAGATACTTATGAAGCGGTTGAAACAGCTCGTAAAATGGGCATTGAAGTCTTCAATGTGTTTTTGAGTCAAGAGCCTATCACAGAAGATATTGAGCAAACGATTCATAATATATATGGACAATACGCTTTATTTGTAGAAGGTGTTGAAAATCTCCCATCCCAATTATCACCATTATTGAAAAAACTATTATTAAAATCATTTTAAATAGGCTAATTTTGACAAATAATAAACGATATATTTAAATATTCTGAAATTTATATGGACGATATCTAATTAACCATGATAGAATAGGTAATATTATTTTATTGGTTAGAAGGAGCAAGTCATATGAATAAAAATACATGGATTATAGGTTTTACATTGTTCGCAATGTTTTTTGGGGCAGGTAATCTTATTTTCCCACCAAATTTAGGCTTAGATAGTGGACAGTATTTCTGGCCATCAATCTTAGCATTTGCTTTAACAGGTATTGGACTCCCACTATTAGGCGTTATCGTAGGCGCGTTAGATAAACAAGGTTATATTGGATCATTAAATAAAATTTCACCTAAGTTCTCTATCATATTCCTAGTCATCATCTATCTTACAATTGGACCACTGTTCGCGATTCCTCGTACAGCATCGACATCGTTTGAAATGACAGTGACACCGATTGCACACACAAATAGTAGTTTAGCATTGTTTATCTTTACTGTAATATATTTCTTGATAGTTTTATATTTATGTATTAATCCAACTAAAATGGTAGATCGTATTGGTTCGCTATTAACACCATTGTTATTGATCACTATTTTAGCAATGATTATCAAAGGATTTGTTGATTATGGTAGTAATTCCCATAGTCAAGCTACTGAAGCATTCACATCGAACTTTGCAGGTTTCTCACAAGGATTCACAAATGGTTATCTAACTATGGATGCCATTGCAGCTATAGCTTTCTCAATGATTGTTGTTAATGCAGTAAAATCAACAGGTATTACACATGCCAATCAAATTTTCAAACAAACGTTAATGGCTGGCGTTATTGCAGCTGTAGCTTTAATGTTTATTTATATCTCATTAGGATTTATAGGTAATCATATGGCAGTACCTCAGGAAAAAATAGCGAGCCTGACTGCAAATGACCAAAATATTGGGACATATTTATTAACGACTATGGCCAGTGT
This sequence comes from Staphylococcus sp. AS1337, assembly GCF_051408735.1. Taxonomy (NCBI): domain Bacteria; kingdom Bacillati; phylum Bacillota; class Bacilli; order Caryophanales; family Staphylococcaceae; genus Staphylococcus; species Staphylococcus sp. AS1337. The sequence continues at coordinate 390,193 of NZ_JBOIHZ010000002.1, forward strand.
TGGATTTGGAACATTGGGTAAATATTTATTAGGTATTATTGTGGCACTTGCTTGTCTTACAACAGCTTGCGGTTTAGTCGTAGCTGTATCAGAATATTTCCACAGAATTTTCCCAAGAATATCTTATAAAATATATGTAATTGTGTTTACTCTAATTAGTTTTATTTTAGCAAACCAAGGACTTAACTCAGTTATTACTATGTCTGTACCAGTACTAAGTATTGTGTACCCTGTAGCAATTACATCAGTATTACTTATTTTATTAGCACGTTTTGTACCTACAAAACCAATTACACAACAAATTCCCGTTACTATTGTTACAATCGTATCTATTTTAAGTGTCATTCATACACAAGGCTGGCTAAAATTGAGTTTCATTGATAGCTTGCCGTTAAAAGACTATTCACTTGAATGGTTCCCAATTGCTGTTGTGACAACAATCATAGGTTATATTGTAGCTACAGTGGTAAAAAATCAAAAACCAATTGTTTACGAAAAAGAATAATATTTAAAATAAAAGCAAATCGGCGCTTAAACTGACGTTGATTTGCTTTTTTATATAAATAATCGATAAATATATGCTTTTATATTATTTAAACTTTTTACTAATCCCCAATAATATATTGATTATAATAAGCGATATATTTCACAATCATATTCATAAAACACGATGATTTGGAGAAAATGAATTTGAAAAGTCGATTTGATTAGTTTTTAAAAATAAGCTATACTCTTTACTTCAAGTGTTTCGTCAAAGAGCAATATAAGAGTATTATGGTGATAGTCACTTTGTATTTTCATAAGTTCAAAATAGTGTATTTTATAGAATATGACTTTTTAATATAGATAAAACAAGCTTAAATTAATTATTTATGGTTTTCACATAAACAGTTACACCTCTCATATTATAGATTCAGCTTTACTATTTAATGTCCTAATAAATCTCTTATTAAAATTATTAAAAATAGCATCACACACTCAATAATTATATTGTTCAGAACACGTATAATAGAGGGGTCGAATAATATTAAATATTCACAATGGAAAGAAAAATTAGATTGGCCAGTATTTTTAATTAGTGGGGGCATCCTAGTTTTATTTGTACTGATGTCATCCGTTTTTACACAGGCAACTTCGAATTTAGTTCAGAAAGGTTTTCAAATCTCAATTACTTATTTCGGAGCTTTTTGGCAAATATTACTTCTTGCAACGTTTGCCGTAGGTGCGTTTTTAGCATTTTCAAAATATGGTCGTGTTCGACTAGGAAACGCTTCTAAACCAGAAATGGGTTATTTTAGGTGGGCTGCCATCGTAATTACATCAGGCTTAGGCGCAGGAGCTATTTTTTGGGCTGCAGCAGAACCAATGTATTATTTTATAGATGTCCCACCAACAATGGATTCTGATATTAAAAATGGCAGTACTCAAGCCATACCAGCTGCTATGGCACAAAGTTTTACCTCTTGGGGCTTTACAGCGTGGGCAGTTTATGGAGCAATCAGTGGTATAATTATTATGTATGCACACTATAATAAACATTTAAAAATGCGTCCACGTACACTACTATATCCAATTTTTGGTAGTAAAATAGAAAAAAGTAAAATTGGATGGATTATAGATGTTTTTTGTATTTTAGGTGCTGTAGCTGGTACTATTGGTACAATTGGGTTCTTCGGTTTTCAATTTAGTTACTGGTTACATAGTATTTTTGGTATACCAGATAATATAATTACTCAAATATTATCTGTCACAGGATTAATGGTTGTTGTGACCATTTCTGCCACTACTGGCATCGAGAAAGGCATACAATTTTTAAGCAAATTAAATGTATGGCTGGCACTAGCACTTGCAGCATTTATATTATTATTAGGTCCTGGGCACTTTATTATAGATACATTTATATCTTCATATGGTGTTTATATAACTCACTTTTTAGAAATTAGTACATTTAGAGGAAATGATAAATGGGCTGGCACGTGGATGTTATTTTTCTTTGGTTGGTTTATAGGATATGGGCCTTTAATGGGAATGTTAGTTGCTCGTGTATCTAGAGGTCGTACAATTAGAGAAATATTTTTACTTGTATCTATAGTAGCTGCAGTAGTTTCTCATATATGGTTTTCTATTCTTGGTGGTAGTGGTCTATCTTATGAGCTCAAAAACAGTGGTACAATTAGCGGGCCATTAACGAATAATGGATTACCTGCAGCAGTCATTTCAATTGCATCTCATTTGCCATTAGGTACCGTAATGGTAATTGTTTTATTATTGTTGACGTTAATATTTGTCATCACAACTGCTGATACGATGTCGTATTCAATTTCGATGTCTGTTACTGGAGAAGGTGATCCACCGAAAATGATAAGACTCTTTTGGGTTGTTATTATGGGTGTTATATCAATCATTTTAATAAATATAGGGGAAGGTAGTATCAATGCCATTCAATCTTTTATTATTGTTACAGCCGTTCCGATATCAATCATTATGTTGCCAGCAGTTTGGACAGCACCAAAAATTGCACATAAATTAGCTATAGAACAAAACATAGCAGTGAATAAAGAAAAAGAAACTTCAAAAAACAATATTTTAACTGAAAAATCTTCTGATAACGATTAAACTTTTAGCATAGCAATGCCAGAACATATACTATAACTGTTTAAGTTTAGCGCTAAAATAAAATTGAAAGTAAATTTATTTTAGATTCAAAAAGGGCGTATTCATTATTAAAAATGGATACGCTTTTTAACTATAATAAATTTTTTGGCGTAGACGATACTAGGAAAAAATAGCCTTATAACAAGTTTTCACGACTTAATGTACTATCAACAAAAACTCCGAAACATCTATTTATGTCCCGGAGTCACTGATCGAATTAAATATTTAATTAAGCATCAAAAATTTATTTGTTTTGTTTCATATCTAAAAGTTGATTTTGTAATTCAGTTTCAAGTTGATTTAATTCGGACTCAGCTTGTTTACGTTTATTACGACCTTGTTCTTGAATCTGTAGTGTCTGTTCTATTGTTTCAATAATATCATTTTGCGTTGTTTTTAGAGTCTCAATATCAACGACGCCACGTTCATTTTCAGTAGCAGTTGCTAGAGCATTTTGTTTCAGTAGTTCAGAGTTCTTTAATAATAAATCATTAGTCGTATCGGTAACAGCCTTTTGAGCAGTTACTGCGTTTCGTTGTCTCATTAAAGTTAGTGCAATTGACATTTGATTTTTCCACAAAGGAATACTTGTGAGAATAGAACTTTGAATTTTTTCTGCTAATGCTTGATTAACATTTTGAATCATTCGTATTTGCGGCGCTGTTTGTATCGCAATTTGTCTAGATAGTTGTAAATCATAAATACGTTTATCTAATCGATCAATAAATTGTTCCATATCCGATGCAGCTTGCACATCCATCTGATTACCTGTTGATTTTGCCTGCGCTCTTAATTTAGGCACATCTTCTTGTTGCAGATCATGTTGTTTCTTTTTGGCTGCTTCAATATACAATGATAATTCATCAAAATAGTCTTTATTCATATTGTATAATTCATCTAACATATCTACATCTTTGACTAAGTTGTTTTTATGTTTGTCTAACTCGATAGATATGCGATCTATTTGTGAACCAACCGATTGCATCTTTGAAAAAATTTCATTTACAGATGCCTTTGTTCTTCTAAAAATACGCTTTAATTTAGATTGATTTTCTGGATTCAATTCATCAGGGTTTACTGATTTCAGTTTACTCATTAGTCCATTCAACGATTCACCAACTGGTCCAACATCAGTTGTTTTAACTTCATTTAAAATACGGTGTGAGAATTGTGACATATGTGATTGAGCTTCTGTACCATAATTCAATAAGCCATCATGGTCCATGGGTTTTATTTTTTCACTCAACTCATTAATCTTTTGTTGGTCTTCTTGAGTATACTGGGTAGAATTCACGACTTCAGATTCACTTGTAGAATTTTCTTCTATATATTTATCTAATGGATGTGAATTTATATAGTCTTGTTCTCTTGCCATAAAATCTCTCTCCATTCTTGTTTTAATTTGCTACTTCTTATTCCGACTTTGTTCTATCTTGTTTAATTCCATCTCTATATCTAACTTACTATAATCCTCATCATTAATTCTTCTTAAATCAGCTACCAATGTTCTTTTAACTTCATCCAAAGTAATTCTTGTTTGTTCTAATTTTTGTTTTTCTTCTTTAGTCTTCTTAGGTGATTTTGACAACCTTGTATAAGCTTCAATTAAATTTAATGCATTATCAATATGCGAATAGAAGAAACTTTCGACTTTAAAAAATGAACTTGGTTGTTGTTTTACTGCATAAAATATAGCTCGAGATATTCGATAGATTTCATTTACTTGTCTAAAGTCTTTAATAGATCTGACATTTACAAATGATTTGAATATCCGTCTGATTTTATCCTGTGCATTGTTTAATTGACTGTTTACAAAGTGATAATCTCGACGAGTTAGACCAATTTCTTTTAAATATTTTCTAGAAGTTAATCGTTGAGTAGGGAAGTAAAACGTTATAAATGTTGCTATAGAAATCAACAAATCAAAAATAAAATAAATATCTAAGGCAAATATACTAACAAACCATGCGATAACTGCTGCTGGCAAAGCAATAATTGTCCCGAAAATACGAGAAATATTATATCTCAAACTTCATCTTCCTTTATATAGTTTTAAAATCTTTCAATGATTGCTCAATTTCTATCTCTTCAGTAGTAAAGTCCTCAACATGGGAGGCTGGGGAAGCACCTTCTGTAACTGCATTAATAAACTGTGTTAATGATTGTTCATCACCTTGAGCATATATATCAACGTAATTATCTACATTTTCAACAGTACCAACAATATGATACTTTTGTGCTATTTTTTGGGTATAATAACGAAAACCTACACCTTGTACCATCCCAAATACTTTAATGTGTTTACGTTTCATAAAATCACCTCTTAATTAATATTATACGAAATTTAACGCTACAAAACTAATATTTAAGTTTATAAACTGATAGTTTATCGGCCAAAAGTATGAGTCAGATAACTTGATTTTGTATCTTAACTCGTTAAAATATTACACATAGACAAAAATTGTACGTCTCTAAATCAAAATAAGAACGTCTATATTTAGTTTTATTTTATTTCTATTTATAAACATGGGGGATTTAATTTAGAGTATATGTGTGATCAAAATACATACATAGGTATAAGCACTTTGTTCTATAGGTCTAAATAACGAGGTGCACATTTAGTTACACCAAAAAAGTAATTTGGGCTATATATGAAAGGGTGAAGATTTACAATGTGGACAGTTGCAAAAATTCGAGCTGATTATGAAGGCTGGTGGTTATTTAGTGACTGGACTGATCATATCGTAGAACAGTATGACTTCGAGACTTACGATGAAATGTTAAATTTTTATACATCATTAATTTTTAAAAGCAAAAATTCATTCGATAACTATTTAGTTGGAAAGCACAATATTCATGCGTTTTATAACAATTGTGAATTAGGATTTTGTGAAGATTGTGATGAAGATTTACAAATATTCTATAGTTTTATAGTTTTAAATGAAAATGAAGTTTATTTTAATTTGCCTATAATTGAATAAACAATTAATTAACGTTTGCCTTGCAATTCAACTGAAAATATCCTATAATATTAGTCAAGCAATTGTTTTATTCCATATTGCAAAGAATATTGTACTAACAGATTCATCCTGTTTCATTGTATTTTTTGTAATATGCGAATAACGCATATTGAATGAATATTAGTCTTGGAGGTTTCACATTTATGAAACAAGGTACAGTAAAATGGTTTAACGCTGAAAAAGGATTTGGTTTTATCGAAGTTGAAGGAGAAAACGACGTATTCGTACACTTCTCAGCAATTAACCAAGAAGGTTACAAATCATTAGAAGAAGGTCAATCAGTTGAATTTGAAGTAGTTGAAGGCGACCGCGGTCCTCAAGCTGCAAACGTTGTAAAACTATAATATAGATTGCAATATTGACTATTTAAAGAACCTTGTTAAAGGTTCTTTTTTTATATCACCCCTAGCGATGAGCTAGGGGCTCTTAATACACATGCATTCTCTCATGTGCTCCTTTGCTATTAATTGTCATATTGCTTAATTACAGTGGCTTAATGCATACATAAGTTATATTATTTTACATCAGTATCAACTAAATAAAAAAGTGGTTCCATCAACCTTAAAGGAGATGGAATCACTTTTTTTAATTTATTTCGTATCATTAATGATCAATTGACGTAATGATTGACGTTTAATAACTTCTCTAGCTTTACCGTCTTTCAAGAAGAATACTGAAGGCTTCTGCATTTGATTATAGTTTGAAGCCATTGAATAATGATAAGCACCTGTAGATAAAACTGCTAAATAATCGCCACGTTTTACTGTGCTAGGTAATTTTGCATCCTTGATAATAATGTCACCAGACTCACATAATTTTCCTGCAATCGTAACTGTTTCATCTTTAGGATCATTTCTATTAACAAGTAGGGCTTCATATTGTGCATCGTATAATGATGTTCTAATATGATCACTCATACCTCCATCAATAGAAACGTATTTATTAACATTAGGGATTTCTTTAATTGTTCCAACTTCGTATAAAGTGATACCAGCTTCACCTACAATTGAACGCCCAGGTTCAATACCGATTTCAGGAATAGGGTAACTAGCTTCTTCAGCAATCGATTTAACCGCAGTAGTAATTTCCTCAATACCTTCTTCAATAGGGAAACTTACATCTCCTTCAACATATTTAATACTGAAGCCACCGCCAAGATTTATTAGCTCTACTTCAATATCATTTTCTTTCAACCAATGAACTACAAGTTTTGTAGTCTCAATCATTGCTTCAGTACCTTCAATTTGTGAACCTACATGAAAATGAACACCTTTAAGTTTTAAATATTTTGAAGTTTTAACTTTCTGTACACCTTGAATAGCTAATCCATGCTTGATAGATAAACCGAATTTACTATCTTCTTGTCCAGTTTGAATAAATTCATGCGTATGCGCTTCAACTCCTGGGTTTAATCTAATAACTACATTCACTTCTTCATTTGCGTAACGGTCAATAAGATCAATTTCTTCCAATGAATCTATAACGATATAGCCAACTTTGCTTTCTAAAGCATATCGAATTTCATGTTTCGTCTTATTATTTCCGTGAAAGTGGATATGTTGTGGGTCAAATCCAGCTTCTAAAGCCGTGTATAGTTCACCCTCAGAGACAACATCTAATTCAAGATTTTCTTCTTGAACCAATTTAACCATTTGTAAACAAGTAAATGCTTTAGATGCATATGAAACATTATAATTTAATCCACTTTTTTTAAAGGCTTCATGAAAACGTCTCATTTGATTTCTAATTTGTACTTCATCATAGACAATTGTAGGCGTCCCAAAACTTTGCGCTATAGTTTTAAGACTTGTACCTCCCATTGTAAGTTCGCCACTATCATTATATTCTACTACCATAATTTATCTATACTCCTTTATTAGTGAGTCGTGATTCATTGCACTCAGTTGTTCGGAATTGGCACCGACACCTTTAAACGTGTATTCATCAACACGTATATCATTATTATATAATATAACTTCATCTCGTGCATTCACACTATCATCGACTTCTACGAACATATGACTCATCATCAACGCACGTATAGGGAAACGTTTGCCGTTTATCATTGCTTCATGCTTCGCTCTTGATTTAAGAATGCCATCACCATAACCAATATCAACTACTGCTAGTTTAGTCTGATCTTTTGTTGCTTCAAACGCAAAACTATAACCACAGTAATCACCTTGATTTACTTCTCTTACTTGAATGATATTGCCTTTAACCGTTAATGATTGTTGAATGACTGTTTCGTCTATCGTACTATATGGTCTTGATCCGTACAAAGCAATACCCACACGTGCATGTGTATGATTAGGAAATATACCTTCTTCTCTATAATAACTTGCACTATTTTGAGCATGAATCATATCAAATTGATAGTTTTCAGCAAATAATGCCTCTACAATATCTAACCAAGCTTCACGTTCAATTTTATAATCAGTCACGTCAAATTCATCTGCATAGCCAAAATGGGTCCACAAACCCACAATATTCATTTTATTTGTATTTTGATTTTGCTCATGATGTGAAAGTAGTTCTTTAATTTCATCTATCGTCTTCATTCCTGAACGATGTAATAAATTCTCATATTCCACATGTACTTGTATATCATATAGTTCATTAAAATTCTCATAATAAAATGATAGGGAAGGTAAAGTCATTTGTATGTCATAAGCACGTACTTTATCAAATTCATAGACAGCATTCATTAAAAAAATAGTAGCATCTGGAGCTAGTTTACGAATCCGTATAGCTTCTCTTAATGAAGTCGTGCTAAATGTATTAATACCTATTGCCAAAAATTGTGTGACTGCAAACTCTAATCCATAATGATATGCATTATTTTTAACGACTGCCATCAATTGGTTGTCTTGTTTTACATTTTCAGCGTTTTTTCGAAATTTTGCTGTATCCACAGACCAAATAGCTGTCATTTTACGCGCACCTCACTGTAAGAATTTAATATTTGTTCATAATAATCAGCAATTCTAATAAGCATATGTTCATTAAAATTCAAATGAGAGGTATGTAACCCTGTAACAAATCCTTTGGATTCGTCACGTACACCTACAAAAACAAAATAACTTGGAGCTAGTTGACTATAAAAACTAAAATCTTCTCCAAATAAATATGGTGTAGGTTTATCAATCACTTCAAATTTCGCATTTCTCAAACCAGTTTCTACACGTTTACGCAAATTCGGATCATTATAAGTAGGGGGATAACCTTCTTCAAATTTCACTTCACAGTCGACATTGAATAATAATTTCACACTTTCTGCAATTTTAGCCATTTGTTGCTTAACTATTTCTAAATCATTAATATCATAAGTGCGAATAGTACCTTCCAAATATCCATGACTAGGTACCGTATTAATAGCTTCTCCAGCTTCAAAATGCCCCATATGAACTATATTTCGTTTCAAACCATTCAAATGATATTGTTGAATTTGACCAACTTGACCCAGTACATGTTGCAATGCTTCTCCACAAGAATATCCTTGCTCTTTATCTGCTACATGACTTGATAGACCATTTAAATAAAATCTATATTCTGTAGCACTTGCAGTAATTTCTTCATCTCTAATGACAACACGACCTTCATTTTCAAATGGCATCACATGGACACCAAACACAGCTTCAATAGGGTAATGACTAAATGCACCAGCTCTAATTAGTCGATTGGCGCCACCACCTGTTTCTTCAGCAGGTTGAAAGATAAAGACAATATTTTGAGGAAGTTCACCACGATCAGCTATGACTTTACAACGTTTGACAAAGAGCATTAACGCCGTTGTATGTCCATCATGCCCACATGCATGCATCACATTATCCGTTTTACTTTTAAAATCTATATCATTTTCTTCAAAGATTGGCAACGCATCGATATCTGCTCGATAAGCAATTGTGTGTTCGCCATTACCAGGTAAGTACGCAATAACCCCTGTATCAAGGGGTCTTTGATATTCGACTCCTAATTCTTCTAAAAAGTTAGCAATATATTCAGTTGTTTCATATTCATGTAAGCTCAACTCTGGATGTTGATGCAAGTAACGTCTATGTGTTGTAACAAATTCTAACTCATTCATCAAAATCAAATCCTTTTAGTTAAAGTTATATTTAGACTCTATTTTGTTCTTACAAGTCTATTATGTATCATTCTATATTATAAAAATGAGGAGGTAAGACGACCTTGTTATATATGAAATCACTATCACATATAACAAGTTGAGACATTATAATAAATTTTATGCAGTCTCGTCTAAACCTCCCATTTTGCTATTTCAACATTTACTTAAATTTCATCAATATGTTTTCATTTACAATAAATATCTTTTATTTTAATTAAGTATTAGTCATTTAATTTTCTTAACGCTGAAACAATCTCGCGTTTTGAATCTTCAACTTCGCTTGTTTGTTTAATGACTTTTGCAGGAGTACCAGCTACTACAGAACCTTCAGGTACATCTTGTGTTACAATTGCGCCTGCCGCAACAATAGAACCTTTACCAACACGAACACCTTCAAGAATTACTGCATTTGCACCAATTAATACATCATCTTCAATGACTACTGGTGATGCGCTTGGTGGTTCTATTACTCCTGCTAATACTGCACCAGCTCCAACATGAACATTTTTACCAGTAGTAGCACGTCCACCAAGCGTTGCATTCATATCTACCATAGTACCTTCACCAACTACAGCTCCGATATTAATTGTAGCACCCATCATGATTACTGCACCATCTTCAATAATCGCTTGTTCGCGAATAAAAGCGCCAGGTTCAATTCGTGCATTAGTGTTTGTTAAGTCTTTCAACGGAATTGCAGAGTTGCGACGATCCATTTCAACTTCTAATTGATCAATACTTGATTGATTGCTTTCGTAAAATTGTTTCCATTCGTCAGCTTCACAAAAGATTACTTTTGAATCAGCGGAACCAAAGACTTTAAAACTTTCAGGGAAGTTCATATTTTCAAACTTCCCATTTGCATATACTTTTAGTGGTGTGGATTTTTTTGCATCACTAATAAATTGAATAATTTCTTCTGCCGTTAAATGTTGTACCATAATTAAATACGCTCCTTAGGGTTTATAGGTTGTCAAATGTATAATAGTCATTTGCTTTATTGATTAATTTTTCTGCTGCGCCAATTGCACCATTGGCAAAAATATCTTTAGACTGTGCACGATGAGTTATTTCAATCGTTTCATCTGTACCAGCAAAAAGTATATCATGTTGTCCTACGATAGTGCCTCCACGAATTGAATGAACTCCAATTTCATCTTGAGTACGCTTTTCATTGTTTTCATGTCTATCATAAACTGGTGTAGATTGTGTACGTAATGATTCAATCACATCGTAAAGTTTAACTAGAGTACCACTTGGTGCGTCAACTTTTTTATTATGGTGAGCTTCTGTAAGCTCAATATCAAAGTCTTCTAGTAATGGCACAGCAGCTTCTAAAATTTTAGTTAGTGCGTGAACGCCATAACTCATGTTTGCACTGAAAAATACAGGCATACGATTACTTAGTTCTTTTAGTTTATCGATAATTGTATCTTTTTCACCAGTGGTCGCAATTACCAATGGTAAAGTGAAATCTTCTTCTAATAGAGGTAATAATAATTCAGGGTTTGAAAAATCAATAGCAACGTCTGCGTCTGTAACATCCGCAATATGTTGATAAGTAGGGTAAGGGTAGTCTTTAGTTTCATTTCTTACAATTATCCCTACAATTTCATGTCCCTTTTCTTCAGCTAGTCTAGCAACACGTTGATTCATTGCGCCATAGCCAATAAGTACTACTTTCATGCTTTTTCACCTGCTTTAAAATTTTCATAAGCTTGTTCTAATGTTTCTCGTTCACTGTCTTCAAGTGGAACTAATGGTAAACGAACTTCATAATTTCCAAATCCTTCCAATGCTGTTAATACTTTTACTGGAATAGGGTTTACATCTACTGATAGGGCATCAAGCAATGTTTGAATTGGTTGAAATTGCGTTTCAATATTTTCTCCATTTTGTTTAGCGTCGTATAGCGCTTGGAATGATTTCGGAATCACATTTGCAACAACTGAAATCACACCGTGACCATCTTTATTAAAATATTCAACCACATTATCGTCATTCCCACTATATAATGCGAAGTCATCTAGGTTAAGACGTTTTTTTAAATCGTCTAAATAATCAAAATCATTTGTTGCATCTTTTAGTGCGACGATATAATCATTTTGACTTAAAGTTTCGACAGTTTCTGCTTCAATTGTCATATTCGTACGGGAGGGAACATTATATAAAACGACTGGTAATTTAACTGCATCAGCAATTGTCGTAAAATGTGCAATTAAACCACGTTGGTTTGTTTTATTATAGTAGGGCGTAATCAACATGATTGCATCTGCGCCTAATTCTCTAGCACGTACTGAGGCTTGAATAGATTTTTGTGTATTGTTAGTACCTGTCCCTGCAATTACCGGTACTCGACCATCTACATGATTAATGACACTTTCTAATATTTGATCTTTCTCATCATCATTAAGTGTAGGGTTTTCTGCAGTAGTACCATTGACTACGATAGATTTCGTATCGTTCTCTATTAAATAATCAACATGTCTTCTAATGGCTTCATAGTCTACTTCATTGTGTGTGAATGGCGTTGCTAAAGCTACACCAACACCTTCAAAAATATGTCCCATGTTATTTAACTCCTTTCAAGCTCATCACTTGTTCAAGAATTTGTACTGCATTTAATGCTGCACCTTTCAATAAGTTATCAGAAGTACACCAAACGTGGAATGTATTATCTAAACTATCATCACGTCGAATACGTCCTACAAAAATTTCATCTTTATTAGTAGAATGTATCGCTAATGGGTATTCATTCTTCTGTGGATTATCAACAAGTACAACGCGATCATCATTTTCAAATAATGCTTGTATTGCTTCAACTGTCGCTTCTTTTTCTAATGTTACACTCATGTGCACGCTGTGACTATCTTGTACTGGTACACGAACACATGTCGCTGTAACTTTTAAATCATCTGTATTTAAGATTTTACGTGTTTCATCAATCATTTTTTGTTCTTCTTTTGTATACCCGTCTTCTAGGAAACTATCTATATGTGGTAACACATTATTATAAATTGGATGTGGGTAAGCTTCAGGCGATTTGCCATTTGCACCTTCTGCTAAATCTGCCTTACCTTTAACACCAGATCCAGATACTGCTTGATAAGTTGTGTATGCTACGCGTTTCAAACCATAAGTTTCTTGTAATGGTTTAAGTGGCACAACTGATTGAATCGTAGAGCAGTTAGGATTCGCAATAATCTTTCTATCTAATTTAGGTTCATTGACTTCTGGTACGATTAAATCGATACCTTCAGTCATTCTCCATTGGCTGGAGTTATCAATAACAATAGCACCTGCTTCTTCAAAGATAGGTGAGAAGTGCTCACTTGTACTACCACCTGCGCTCATCAATACATAATCAAATGATTCTTTAGCCGCATCTTCAGTTAACTCTCTAACTGTATACGTTTGACCTTGGAATTCTACTTGTTGTCCAGCTGAACGTGCTGATGAAAACAGCACCAATTCATCAAATGGAATCTCTTTTCTATCAATAGTTTCTAACATTTTTCTTCCTACTAAACCAGTTGCACCTGCAATTGCTAATCTTGTCATATACAATACACTCCAATGTTATTTTTTAATAGTAATATAATTTTGAAAATTCAGATATCAAAGGCTTGATAAAGGGTTTGAACAGCTCGTTCACCATTCATAGCATCAATAACACATGAAATACTAATTTCTGAAGTTGTTGTTTGATAAAATGAAATATCATTTTCAATCAATGTTTTGAATGCTTTTGAAGCTACGCCCGACATGTCTCTCATGCCAGAACCAATTAGAGAGAGTTTAACGTAATCTTCATTTATCTTAAAGTCTAACGCACTAAATGATTCTTTTAAAGACTCTAAAATCGTAGAAATTTGTATGACATCTGTATCTTTAATCGTGAACGACATTTGTAATCCTTCCAAATTAACGATTTGTGATATCATATCAACATTAACGGAACCATCTTCTAAATGGTTGAATAACGCAGTTAATAATTTGTTATCGGGTAGAGGATAACTAATAGTAACGTGCATCATATGCGTATCTAACGCAACGCCTGTAACGGCTTTTCTTTCTAATATTTCAGTTTGGGGCATAATCCATGTTCCTTTCACATTTGATAAAGTTCTTCCTAAGTAAAGTGGAATACTGTAATTGTTTGCCAATTCTACACTTCTTGTTTCAAGTACACCTGCGCCTAAAGCACTCATCTCCATCATTTCTTCATAAGAGACATAGTCCAAACGTTTAGCGTCCTTGTAAAGTCTTGGATCTGTTGCATAAACGCCATCAACATCTGTATATATTTCGCATGCTGTGTTATTGCTTGCTGCTAATGCGACTGCTGTAGTATCTGATCCACCACGACCTAATGTAGTTACTTCAAAGTTATCATTAATACCTTGAAAACCTGCTATGACTAAAATATCATTTTCGGTAAATGATTGCTCGAATGTCTCAGGATCAATTTCTGCTATACGACTCTTCAAATGATGTCCAACAGTTTTAATTCCTGCTTGATAGCCAGTCATGGCTTTGGCGTTAATACCAATATCATTTAAAACCATCGATAAATAAGAAACTGTTTGTTGCTCTCCTGTGGTAAGTAAGAGGGCAAGTTCCTGATCTTTAGGACTACTAGTTAAAGTCGAAACATTTGCCATTAGTTCATCTGTTGTTTTACCCATAGCACTTACAACCACAATTAATTGTTCACCTTGTTCAACTCTTAATCTAAGCATTTCGGCAATATTTTTTATTTTAGTAAAATCACTTACTGAAGAACCTCCAAATTTCAAAACACTTCTTTCCAATTTCTATATCCTCCTCAACGAATAGGGGAGAATCACAGTATTATAAAAAAAGAACAAGTTCGGAATGCGAACCTGTTCTATAATATATATACAAGTGATGCACTCCATTATTTTAAAATAATGACAGACTCTTAGCTCTTAACCATAAAGTCCAACGTGTTATAAGCTGCTATTATAACTGTTTCGGCATCTCACCCTTTCAAAATTAGCTGCTAGCAGGCAGGTTCTTCTAATAATTACTAATGATTGATGCGCCTCATCAAAACCATATTTAATTTTTTGTTTATGATACACATTATACATAGGCATGCATATACTGTAAACCGCTTTTACGCAGTTTTTTTAATTTACTGAAAAATCCAATACTTTATAAATCCTTTTTGCAACTTATGTGTAAAAAGTGTTGTAAATCAATTCATATTCCCAATTTTAAATTATAATAATGGGAATTATAGTGGATTAAAATTCTTCATATACTGCTGGATCTTGTCCTTTTAATCTGCCGTCTTTTTGTGTTAATGCATTTATTTTTTCTATATCATCATGCTCTAAAGTAAAATCAAAAACATCTTTATTTTGAATTTGTCTAGCAATAGAAGTTGCTTTTGGAATAGGTACTACACCATTTTGAATATGCCATCTCAAAATAATTTGAGGAATGGTTTTATCATATTTTTCTGCTATCACTTCAATATCCTTATCATTTATAACTTCTGAAGCACGACCAAGAGGGCTCCATGCTTGTGTGATAATTCCTTTTTCATTATGATATCTAAGCATATCTTGTTGGTTAAAATAAGGATGTAATTCTATTTGGTTAACCGAAGGCAGGACTCCTGTTTCTTGTTCTAACGTTTCAATGTGTTCAGGCAAGAAATTACATACACCGATAGATTTAATTAACCCAGCATTACGAGCATCAATCAACGCTTGCCAAGCCTCAACAAATTTACCATGTCTTGGATTTGGCCAATGTATTAAGTATAAATCTATATATTCCACATTCAGACGATAAATCGATTCTTGAATAGCAATCATTGCCGAATTGTAGTCTTGATAACGCCCAGGAAGTTTAGAAGTTACAATAATTTGGTCTCTTGAGACATGACTCTGTTCAATCGCTTTACCAACGGTACCTTCATTCTCATAATTATATGCAGTATCTAATAAACGATAACCTTGATTTAACGCGCTAACAATCGCATGCATCCCTGATACACCATTTAACTTATATGTACCAAATCCTATTTGGGGTATTATCTTGCCGTCAATCATATCTATATTTTGCATTTTCAAATTCCTCCTAGCTTAAACTTATAATGATTATATAATTCTTGAAAAGCATTTCAAAGTAATTGGCCCTTACAACATTTATTTTACAATCATCAAATGGGGAGTAATAAAAAAGTCTGCCAGATTATAAACTGGCAGACAAATATATTTTCATATTTTTAATTATTATTAAACAATCATTAATTATTTCGTTAATACGCCAGTTTCTTCTAAATAAGCTTGGTATGATATCTCTTTAGATACAGCTCCAGCTGGATTTAAGTCGATTACACGATTTGCGATTGTATTGATAAATTCAAAGTCATATGAAGTAAAAATAAGAGAACCTTTAAAGTTCTTCAAGCCATCATTTACAGCAGTGATACTTTCTAAGTCTAAGTGGTTCGTAGGCTCATCAAGTAATAATACGTTTGCGCTTGATAACATCATTTTACTTAGCATACAACGCACTTTTTCTCCCCCTGATAATACACTTGCTTTTTTCTTAACTTCTTCACCACTAAATAACATACGACCTAAGAAACCACGTAAGAACGTTTCAGTTTGTTCATCCTCAGGTGCGTATTGGCGTAACCAATCGACAAGATTCATGTCAACACCTTCAAAGAATTCTGAGTTATCTTTAGGGAAGTAGCTGCGAGATGTAGTAACACCCCATCTTACAGTACCTTCATCAGGTTCCATTTCTCCAGCTAGTATTTTCAGTAATGTTGATTTAGCAAATTCACTATCTCCAATTAATACAGCTTTATCATTTGGATCCATTGTAAATGAAATGTTATCAAGAACTTTAACACCATCAATTGATTTTGATAGGTTTTCGACAAATAATAAGTCGTTACCAATTTCACGTTCTGGCGTGAATTTTACAAATGGATAACGGCGCGAAGAAGGTTGAATATCATCGAGTTCAATTTTCTCTAATTGCTTTTTACGGCTTGTAGCTTGTTTAGATTTAGATGCGTTTGCAGAGAAACGCGCAACAAATTCTTGTAACTCTTTAATTTTTTCTTCTTTTTTCTTGTTTTGATCTTGGGCCATTTTCATAGCTAATTCACTTGACTGATACCAAAAATCATAGTTACCTACATAAACTTTAATCTTACCATAATCTAAATCAGCAATATGAGTACACACATTATTTAAAAAGTGTCTATCATGTGATACGACAATAACAGTGTTGTCAAAATTGATAAGGAAATCTTCTAACCAACTTATAGCTGGAATATCTAGTCCGTTAGTCGGCTCATCTAGTAATAGTACATCTGGCTGACCAAAGAGACTTTGTGCTAATAACACTTTAACTTTTTGATTGTTTTCTAATTCTGACATCGTTTTGTCTTGCAAGTCAGCTTTAATACCAAGACCAGAAAGTAGGGAACCAGCATCTGCTTCTGCATTCCAACCATCCATTTCTGCGAATTCACCTTCAAGTTCAGCAGCTCTGATACCGTCTTCATCATTGAAATCTGGTTTCATATAAATTTCATCTTTTTCTTTCATTACTTCATATAAACGTTCATGACCTTTAATAACAACGTCTAAAACACGTTCATCTTCAAAGGCGAAGTGATCTTGTTTCAATACTGCTAAACGTTCATTTTTACCCATTGAAACATGGCCAGTTTGAGCGTCTAATTCACCGGATAAAATCTTCAAGAATGTTGACTTACCAGCTCCATTTGCCCCAATCAAACCATAGCAATTGCCATCTGTAAATTTAATATTTACATCTTCGAATAGTTTACGATCGCCAAATCGTAAACTTACATCAGTAACTTGTAACATGCATTTACTCCTTTTCGTTAATCTACCGGACAAATTATAACACACTTAGCTTGTACTTTCGACCATTCTCGCTATACTGATGCTTGTTTCCTTATAGCATGTTATAATAAGAAAGAATAAATTTATGTACGAAGGAGAAAAGTATGGCCCAAGATGAAAAAGATATAGTAGGTTCAATAGAATTTCTTGAAGTTGTTGGTATAGAAGGCTCAACATACCAATTAAAAGGACCAAATGGCGAAGACGTAAAACTAAACCAATCTGAAATTAACGAAGAAGATGAATTACAAATAGGGGAAGAATATAGTTTCTTCATCTATCCAAACAGATCAGGAGCATTATTTGCCACACAAAATATGCCTGATATCACAACAGATAAGTATGCTTTTGTTAAAGTAATCAAAACAGACCGCGATGGTGCGCATGTAGATGTCGGTTTACCGAGAGAGGTATTAATTCCTTGGGTAGATTTACCAAAAGTAAAAGAAGTATGGCCAATACAAGGTGATGAGTTATTTGTTACTTTACGTGTGGACAGGGACAACAATATGTTTGCGCGTTTAGCGACTGAAACTATTGTCGAACAAATGTACACCCCTTCATTTGAAAATGAAAAGCAAAACCAAGTTATCGAAGCTAGACCATATCGTCTATTAAGAATTGGTAGTTTCTTACTATCTAAAGATGGATATAAAATATTTGTTCATGAATCTGAACGTAAAGCAGAACCACGTCTTGGTGAAAATGTAAAAGTACGTATTATTGGCCAAAATGATAAAGGTGAATTAAACGGGTCATTTTTACCATTAGCTCACGAAAGATTAGATGATGATGGGCAACGCATTTTTGATTTACTTGTAGAATATAATGGCGAACTACCATTTTCAGATAAATCAAGTCCTGAAGCCATTAAAGAAATATTTAACATGAGCAAAGGGTCCTTTAAAAGAGCAATTGGTCATCTTTACAAAAATAAAATTATTAACATTGAAGGTGGTAAAATAGCTTTAACTCAAAAGGGTTGGGACCGAGTAGAAAAATAGTCCACGAAGTTAAACGTAAAAAACTTTAAAACGTCATATAGAAATACACGTTATAACCTGAAAACACTACGGTAAAGTAGTTGTTTTCAGGTTTTTTTAGTTTTTATATTACAAACCCTGAATTTTTGTAATATATCACTAAGATTATAAACACTGCTACCAAAGCATTTTTAGTACTAATACACATTATCATATGCAAAATATAAATATTGTAAATGACAAAAATGTTTTCTTAACGAAACATTTACACTAACTATATTTCTATTTAATAAACATTATGTAGTATAGGAACTGTAATAAATACATATAACTTTTGGGTTATTCACTTATTAGGAGGATGTTTCAATGAAAAAATGGCAATTATTTGGTGCTACAGCAATCGGCGCTTCACTTTTATTAGGAGCTTGTGGTGGCGGTAACGCAAACTCAGGTAAAGGCGAAGGAGAAGTAAAGGGCGATGGCTCTTCTACAGTAGGTCCAATCATTGAAAAACTAAATGAAAAATTTGCTAAAGATAATTCAGATGTAACAGTTTCTTCTGGCACTTCAGGAACAGGTGGTGGCTTTGAGAAATTCATAGCCGGGAATACTGATTTTTCAAACGCTTCTAGACCAATCAAAGATGAAGAAAAGAAAAAACTAGATGATAAAGGCATTAAATATGATGAATTCAAAATTGCTCAAGATGGTGTAACGATTACTGTAAACAAAGATAATGATTTCGTTGATGAACTTACAAAAGAACAACTTAAAAAAATCTACTCAGGCGAAGCAAAAACTTGGAAAGATGTTAATTCAGAATGGCCATCAAAAGAAATCAAAGCTTTCTCACCTGACCAATCACATGGTACTTATGACTTCTTTACCGAAGAAGTGATGGATAAAGGGGATATCAAGGCTGAGAAAAACGCTGATACAAACGTAATAGTACAATCAGTTCAAAACAATGAAAATGGTGTTGGTTACTTTGGTTACAACTTCTACGAACAAAACAAAGATAAATTAAAAGAAGTTAAAGTTAAAGATGATGAAGGTAAAACTACTGAGCCAACTAAGAAAACAATACAAGATGGTTCTTATGCTTTAAGTAGACCATTATACATTTACACAAATGAGAAAAAATTAAAAGATAATAAAGGATTCCAAGACTTTATGAAATTTGTACTTGAAGACAAAGGTAAATCCGCTGAAGATGCAGGTTTCGTAGCATTACCTAAAAAAGATTACAAAGAACAACAAGATAAATTAAAAGATATTATTGGTAAAGAAAGTAAAGATAGCAAAAAAGAAGAAAAATAATTTTTAATTAGATCGTTAAGGGTTGGGATTCTGGAATGGACACAAAGTAAACTTTGTACACTACTTTGTCATCACACTTCCATTCCCAACCTTTTTAAATAATTGGGAGTTTACAAGAAGGAAGGAATTCACATGGCGAATAATAACCTCTCCGTAAGTGAAATGATAGCAAGAAATAATGCTAAAAAGAATGGTACGAGTGATAAAATTGCACCAATAATTTTAGGCATTATTGCAGTTTTCTCTATTTTAGCAACAATTGGCATTATCGTAACACTGTTAACAGAAACAATCACATTTTTTACACGCGTTTCATTAGCAGACTTTTTCCTTACAATGGAATGGAATCCATTTTCATCAACACCTAAATATGGCATTTGGGCTTTAATTTTAGGAACATTAAAAATTACAGCCATCGCTACCGTTGTTGCAGTACCGCTTGGTTTAGGTGCAGCATTATATTTAAGTGAATATGCTTCAAATAGAGCAAGAAGCATTATTAAACCAATATTAGAAATACTTTCTGGTATTCCGACAATCGTATTTGGTTTCTTTGCCTTAACTTTTGTTACACCTTTATTACGTTCTATATTTCCGGAATTAGGCAGTTTCAACTCAATAAGTCCAGGATTAGTCGTAGGGGTCATGATCATACCATTAATCTCAAGCATGAGCGAAGATGCGATGTCTTCTGTTCCAAACAAAATGCGTGAAGGTGCATTAGGTCTCGGCGCAACAAAATTCGAAGTCGCAACTAAAGTAGTGTTACCAGCAGCTACATCAGGTATCATGGCATCAATTGTTTTAGCTATATCACGTGCTATAGGCGAAACAATGATTGTGTCTCTTGCAGCCGGTAGTACACCAACTGCTTCTTTGGATTTAACTGGTTCTATTCAAACAATGACTGGTTATATCGTACAAGTAGCTACAGGGGACGCAACATTTGGATCAGATATATACTATAGTATATACGCTGTAGGCTTCACATTATTTATTTTTACTTTAATCATGAACTTATTATCACATTGGATCACAAAACGTTTCAGAGAGGAGTATTAAAATGGCTGAAACAAATAATAGCAAAGTACTTGTCGATCAAAACACCGTTGAGAAAAAACTCTCTGGACGCTTATCCGTTAATAAAATTAATAAATGGGCATTTTTTGCTTGTACAATGATTGGTTTACTTGTCTTAGCAGCATTAATCATAGATACACTCTTCAAAGGCGTCGGGCATCTGACACCATCATTTTTCACAAGTTTCTCATCTTCAACACCGTCGATGGCAGGTATTAAGGGCGCTTTAATCGGAACAATATGGTTGATGATTACAATCATCCCAATTTCTATTATTTTAGGTGTCGGGACCGCAATTTATTTAGAAGAATACTCTAAAGATAATGCATTTACAAATTTTATTAAAGTTAGTATTTCAAACTTAGCTGGTGTCCCATCAGTAGTATTCGGTTTACTAGGTTTAACTATTTTTGTTCGAGGCATGGGCATCGAAGCTTTAGCGCTAAGTAATTCTATCTTAGCCGCTGCGCTGACAATGTCGTTGTTAATTCTACCTGTAATTATTGTTGCAAGCCAAGAAGCTATAAGAGCAGTACCTAATTCAATTAGAGAAGCTTCATACGGTCTAGGTGGTAATAAATGGCAAACTATTCGTCGCATTGTATTGCCAGCAGCAATACCTGGTATATTAACAGGCTTTATCCTTGCTCTATCTAGAGCATTAGGTGAAACTGCACCATTAATTCTTATTGGTATACCAACTGTGTTGTTACAGTTACCATCAAGCGTATTCGATCAATTCCAAGCTTTACCAATGGCAATCTACAACTGGGCTAAGTTACCTCAGGCAGAATTCCAAAACGTGGCTTCAGCAGGAATAATCGTATTACTAGTAATCTTATTATTGATGAACGCTATTGCAATATTCTTAAGAAATAAATACAGCAAAAAATATTAATTTAGTAATAGAACACAAGATTTTATCTAACTAGGCTATGAAAATGGGAATATGCTAACATTTTCGAAAATGTTAGCACATAGCCTAAAAAAAGGAGTTTTAATTATGACTAACAAACAAATTAAAGATAGAAATGATGATTTACAATCACATACGAATCGTAACGATACGCCTATAGCAACAATAGATCCAAATACGTCGGAAAATAAAATAATTAATACGCAAAAAAATATTGTGTACTCTACTAAAAACTTAGATTTATGGTATGGCGAAAACCACGCTTTAAAAAACATTAATCTCGATATTTTAGAAAATAATGTAACTGCTATTATTGGGCCTTCTGGTTGCGGTAAATCAACATATATCAAAGCATTAAACCGTATGGTAGAACTTGTACCATCTGTTAAAACAGCAGGAAAAATTTTATATCGTGATAATAATATTTTTGATGATAAATATTCTGTTGAAAAATTAAGAACAAACGTTGGCATGGTATTCCAACAACCGAACCCATTCCCTAAATCAATTTATGATAATATCACATATGGCCCTAAAATTCATGGCATTAAAAATAAAAAAGTTTTAGATGAAATTGTAGAAAAATCATTACGTGGCGCAGCAATTTGGGACGAATTAAAAGATCGTTTAGATACAAATGCATACAGTTTATCAGGTGGGCAACAACAACGTGTCTGCATCGCTCGTACATTAGCAATAGAACCAGATGTCATACTGATGGATGAGCCAACTTCTGCTTTAGATCCTATTTCTACATTAAAAGTTGAAGAACTTGTTCAAGAATTAAAAGAGAAATATTCGATTATTATTGTGACACACAATATGCAACAAGCAGCTCGTGTTTCTGATAAAACCGCATTCTTCCTTAATGGCTATGTAAATGAATACGATGATACTGACAAGATCTTCTCAAATCCTTCTGATAAACAAACAGAAGATTATATCTCTGGTAGATTCGGATAATTTAAATATGGCGATTATTAGACGCAAATATGAAGACCAACTCGACGATTTAATCAAAGATTTACGTCGACTTGGTCTTCATGTATATCGTAATATTGAATACGCATTAACGTCATTAAGTGAAGAAGATCGTAACTATGCTAGACAAACTATAGCCAAAGATAAAGATATCAATGCGATTGAAACTGAAATTAACGAAAAAGTTATCATGCTTATAACTAAACAACAACCCATTGCTAGCGATTTGCGTTTAATGATGGCAGCAATGAAAATTGCTTCTGACTTCGAACGTATTGGAGATAACTCAGCTAATATTGCTGAAATTAGACTTAGAGCTAAAATCATTGATAATTACGTCCTCACAAGACTTAACACAATGGGGAAACTCGCACTTTTAATGTTAAAAGATTTAAACGATGCTGTAAGAGACAATGATATTACTTTAATTAAAGAGATCATCGAAAGAGATGTAGACATTGACGATTTATATAGAAATATAGTCAATACGACTTATTTAATAGATAATGATCCTTTTGTGGCTGGTCAAGCTCATTTAGCCGCAAGATATCTAGAGCGTATAGGAGATCATATTACAAATATCGCTGAAAACATTTACTTTTTCATCACAGGTGATCGCTACGAATCATATAATAAATAAAAAAGGCTCAATAGTCGCACAGGAGTTTAGCACCTTGCGATTATTGAGTCTTTTTTATCATTCTACAAGCTTTATGCTTGTTCAATTTCATCTGTAAGTTTTTCTAATTCATCAACTAGACTGCCTATATAGCCAATTGTTGATTTTAAAGGAGCATCTGTACGGATATCTATATTAGCGATATCTGCAAGTGCTACAGGCGATTTACTGCCACCAGCTTTCAACGTTTCTAACCAAGCATCAACTGCAGGTTGTCCTTCGTTTTGAATGCGTTGAGACATAACTGTACCAATTGTTAAGCCAGCAGAATACGTATAAGAATATAAACCCATATAATAGTGAGGCTGTCTCATCCATGTTAATTCTGTACCTTCAGTCAATTTAACACTATCACCAAAGAATTGGCCATATACATCTAGCATAATTTGATTAAGTACAGGAGCAGTTAATGATTCTCCTTTATCCACTTTATTATAAACTTCGCGCTGATATGCTGCTTCTAATAAATGCGTAACCATATTATGATAGTAAGTTCTTGAAACAATTGAACCAATTACCCAACGCTTAAATTTAGGATTGTCACTATTTTTGAACAGATAATTAGACATAAGCATTTCATTCATTGTTGACGGTGCTTCAACAAAATACATAGAAGCTTCTGATTCTAAATAATTCTGGTGTTTCTGTGCCAAAGTGAAGTGGCCAGCATGACCAAGCTCATGTGCTAGAACAAACGTTTCAGTCATTTTACCAGTCCAAGAGATAAATATATATGAATGTGAGGCGTAAGGACTTGCACAGTATGCACCAGTATCTTTACCTTTATTTTGAGCAAAATCTATCCACCTATCATTGTACGCTGATTCAACCATTTTTAAGTAATCTTCACCTAAGACTTCTAAAGCACCATAAATATATTGCTTAGATTCTTCAATTGAGATTTCTGGTTCATAATCCGGATCAATAGACACTTTCAAATCTTCGAATCCCATAACTTCTAAGCCGTGAACACGTTTGATTAACTTAGCATATTTTTGCATAATTGGAGCCAAATCACTCATAATTACATCAATTTGGCGATTAAACATATCGCGTGTGACTTCTTGATCTTGCAATAAATAATCAATAACTGAGTCATAACCCCTTAAATCTGCTTCTATTTTCTCTTGCTGAACTTGCATATTGTATGTAGCAGCAGTAGTATGTTGGTATTTACGTAATGCATCGCTGAAATATTTGAAGCTTGTTTTTCTAAACGTTGCATCTGGATTATCTTCATATTCATTTTCAAATGTTGCATAATCTAAAGGATAGGCTTGATTATTATGTTCAAAAGATTCAAAGTTTATGTCCAACATTTTAGTAGTGCCATATAACTCATATGCGCTATCAAAAGTAGGGGACAAACTAGCTAATACTTTTTCAACTTCTGGTGATAATTCATATGCTTTTTTAGATTTAACTTTAGTAAGAAAATGGGGGTATTTCGACATATTAATTAGTTCATTTAAATCTTGTTCGGATAATGCTATAATCTCTGATACTACAAAAGATAACTCACTTGCAATTTTGCCATAAGATGTAGATAATTTTGCACTTAGTGTCTGTGACTGTTCGTTGGCTGTATCTACACTTAAGCGTAATTCTGCATAATTAGCCATTCTGTCTAATTGAATTAATATTTCAGAATAGTCATCCAAAGCTTGTTCAATTATCTGTACATCTTTCAACTGGTTAACATATTGAGCATTAAATGCCTTAGCCGATTTAATAATATCTGTTAAAGTTTGATAAAATTCATCATCTGAGATGAATAAATCTGTAACGTCCCACGTTTCTTCTAATGGAACTTCTTTTCTGAACGGTAATGTTTCAGTCATTGAATCACTCCTAAAATTTATTTAGTATTCACAGTTAATTATACATGAAAGACCCTTAAGAAATACAACCGTAAGTTTAGTAAAATTTAAAGTAGGGAACAGTTATAAAATAGATTGACTACACATGAATCCGTAGATATTATTAAATTATACTCCCACAGTCGGACACTATTTATATGAAAATATAGTACAATTAAATAAACACCACTTAAAACCAGGTTTTAAAATATAAGGAGTGCAATAGATGACGATTTTTGATATGCCTAATTTTTTATGGATTTCAATTGTTGCAGTTATAGTCGTAACTGTTTTTTGTAATCTCGTATTAAATAAATGGTTTGCTACAGCTATTCTAACATTTATAGTGTTAGCAATAGCCGCGTTTCTAATTCCTAATTTCCAAGACATTACCTATGAGCCATTACTAGGATTTGCAGCGTTTATGGCTGTTCTAAGCTTAATCATTAGCTTTTTGATATGGTTTTCTACAAGAAATTGGAGACGTAAACGTCGAGAGAAAAAAGCAAAAAAAGAAATTCGTAAACGTGGAGGAATACCACAAGACGAAATAGAAAATTACAGAGAAAAAAGATAAACATTTATAAAAGGAATTGTAGCAATCTACGTTACAATTCCTTTTATTTTATTATGATCATTAAATAGGTTAGTAGGGGGTTATTTATAAGCTTTTTGTATTTGCTCTAGCTGTTCGATAGTTAAACCAATACCACCTTCACCGAAAAACCAACTGTTTGGTTCAAAAAGTGTAACATCATTATTTTTAATTGCTTTTGAATTTTTAATTACATCATTTTGTAATGCTTGAGGTATGACTTTATTCTGTCCATTAGCTTTTTTAGTTCTATCAATAACAAATAATTTATCAGGATTAATTTCATTTAAGTACTCATTAGAAATAAGTATGCCACTTGAATTAGCTTTCATTTGTTTATCAGCGTGTTTAATACCTAAATCTTTATTTAAGAAGCCTCCGAATCTTCCTGTAGGACCATATGTTTTTAAACCTTTATCATCAATATTTAAAAACAAGACTGATTGACCACCGATTCTTTGTTTAGTTTCAGCCACTTGGTCATCTAGTTCTGCAACTAATTTTTTTGCTTCGTTTTCCTTTTCAAAAATCCTACCAATATTTTCGGTGTTTTGTTTAATTGAAGCTATGTAATTATCATTTTGTGGACTTACAAAAACAATTTTAGCACTTGGAGCAGCTTTCTTCATTTCTTCCAAAGTTTTAGTATGAGCTTGTCTGAAAGAAGCAAAAATAACATCTGGTTTAGACTTTGCTAACTCATCATAATTAGGTTGCCCTGGATTGCCGATATTTTTATATTTACTATTTTTAAATGATTTTAGTCTATCTGGCAAAAATGAAGATCCTTGTCCCTTAGCAATAGCAACTATATGGTTTTCTAATTTTAATTGTTGCATTACATCTAACGCTCCATAATCCATTACTACAACTCGTTTAGGATTTACAGGAACCTCAACAGTCTCACGTTTCATTTCACCTCTATTATGATCTTTATTCTTATCTTTGAGCTCATAAGAAGTTTTGATTTTAACTGTTTGTTTTGATTCTTTATCACTATGAGCATTATTACAAGCACCTAAAAATAAGACACATAAAGCTGTTAACATAAAGAATACAAATTTATTCATATGTAATTCCTCCTTTAATATAGAAGTTAATTATATATTAAATGAAAACCATTATCAATTAGAGGTTTTATAATTCTTATTAATTGTGTTAAATTGAATTTGAAGGTGTTATTACACAAACACTATCAATGTATTCTACAGTAAAAGTAAATGGGAAAAACTAAATGAATATGCTAGAAACAACCAAGAAGTTATTCGACCTTAACATCAAGTGCATATATACAAAATCAAACGCACATCTGAACTACGTTTTGACCATAACGACTGTCAATTATAGGAATATTAAATAATTGTATCGAGTGTTTAAATAATAAACAAATAAAGCAATGAGCTAAACATTCAATTAGTATTGATACTAATAAAAAATCAAACTCATAGCTTGAGATAATGCAGATGGTTTAATTATTTAAGTAACAAAATTGTATTAGTATTTAACCAATAGATATAATAGAATTAAATATTTAGCAGTCAGTAAATAGCAAATAGGTCTATATATAATGAAATAGGGTCAAGAACTATAATTATATCAAAACACACATAACTTCCTATAATATATATTATGTAAACTAAAATGGATTTCAAAAATTTTACAACTTACATATGAACAATTTGCTTTAAATTACATTATTTGCTTTACGTATTAAACCTCGCTTATATATGCACATACTAATTATCATTTTAAAATCTTAGCTAGATACATATATAAACCTGCACGTATTTTACATACCGTAATTCATACCTAAGTTTGCTTAAAGTCATCAGTTTACAAGTTCTCTCAAAGATCCACATTTACAAAAGCAATTATTCATTTACAATATCTGTTTAAAACACACCGTATAACATCAAATAATACATAGTTGTTTATTTGCATTAATCGACTAACGATACACAGGCATCATATTTGATGCTCAGAAATCGAAATCTCAGCGTCAAAATTCAGACAATTAATAAAAAAAACAATTTTACGTAAATGTTTACTTTAATATGTGGTATTATACCTACCAGAACCTTCAATCCTTAAATAATGGTTTTGATTTTGCTATTACTTATATAGGGTTACATAACATAATTATAGTCTACTTAAAAATAGTGTTTTTTTCTCGTTTTTGGGTATATATTAGTTAGTTAAAAATTTAGGAGTGACATTTATGCAGCAATCTTCAACTATTAAATGGTCTAGTTTAATCATCGGCGTAATATTTCTTGTTATCGCGGTGTTTATTATAAGTTTTCCAGAAGAAAACTTATTTGCTATAACTTGGCTAATAGGTCTTTTATTTATAATTAATGGTTTTTTAGAAATATTTATAAGACAAGTAATCAAAAGAGCAGCACAACAAAGTTCGACAATGCTTATATTATTAGGTATTTTTAATATTATCTTTGGTTTATTAATCTTGTTCAATGTAGTAACAAGTACGACATTTATTGTTTATTTGTTTGCAATTTGGTTTATTATTAACGCAACTTTTAATATGTTTAATGTAACGCCTGTAGAAAAATCAAACAAAACTTTCCATATAATCTCAATTCTTTTAAATATTATAGCTATTTTATTCGGGGTTATATTATTATTTAATCCGCTCATAGCAGCTTTCATTATTGCAATATTTATTAGTGCTGTGTTCTTTATTATAGGTATCAGCTATATTATAGATGCATTACATTAATCGCTTTTTGTTTATTCAAGCAGCTATTATTTAGAGCAAGAAAACATTTGCAACTAAAAACACCCTGAACGCAATGGTTCAGGGTGTTTTTATGTGTTTTTTATTTTATAAAAAATATTTTTACTATAAAATTATTTTTATGCGTGAATGTTGAAATTGTTTTACTCTATGCTATACTAAATTACGTGGAGTACAACCAGAAACTAACTTCTCAGACTATTCCACACTTTAGTTCACTGTTATATTGGAATGCCATCCTAATATAACCAACTTCAGAACGAAAGAAAGCATACTGACCAGGGCTTAACATCATCAGTATGCTTTCTTTTTTTATTATTTTCTAACCTTTTTTCTTAAATTATTCAGTGTATTAAACAACCAGTATTTCGATTTCTTGATTGGTTTGTAGAAGTCACCGATTAATTCTTCGATTTGTACATTAAAACCACGTTTAAAGCGATAAACTCCGTAATCCTCACTATTTTCAGTGAAATCACCTGATAGTCCATAGAAATTATAACGTCCATATCCATGATCAAAACAATAATTCAACATAAACCAATGCATCATATAAGGTCCCATGTATTGGTTATATTTTTCTGAAGAACCACCTGAGAAATAATTTACTTCATACGCATTTGCGAAGTAAACACCTGCCGCTAGATTCAATATTGCCCCATCAGTTTGTCTTAATTCACTTGCTTGAAGCAATTCCTTTTTATCATGATCAATTTGTTTGTCTAACTCAGCAATTTTTTTCAATTGCTTATCTGATTTGTTTTCATTTTGCATCATTTGATCTCTACGCGCTTCTTTTTCATTAATACCCTCTTGCATATTATTAATATATTCATCTAAATCAATATATGCCAATGGTACTAACGCTTTATCCCCATAATTATCAATAAAATTATAAAAATATTCATCTGTTTTTGAAACAAAA
Source organism: Staphylococcus sp. AS1337 (assembly GCF_051408735.1). Lineage (NCBI taxonomy): Bacteria > Bacillati > Bacillota > Bacilli > Caryophanales > Staphylococcaceae > Staphylococcus > Staphylococcus sp. AS1337. Next base: position 420,027 of record NZ_JBOIHZ010000002.1, read on the forward strand.
CCAGCACGTTCTTCCGTTTCACGATAAAGTTCCAAGAATACACCAAATTCTTCTCTTGGTAATAATCTTACTTTAACACCGTAATTAATTGCTTTATTTATGTTTCGCTTACGTTGACTATCGAACTGTTTTTTTAAGGAAGCTGGTGTTTCACCATCAAGATTCAATACACCCATCCATCTCACTTGGCTTGATGTGTCATATTCCGTTGTAAAACCATGATGCGTATAGTTGTGAGATTTAAATAAATTCACTAATGCATCATTCTTATCTTGATTCGGTAAAGGATTAATATCTTTATCGTAAATTTGATAAATCCAATATGGATCCATTTTTACATATAAGCAATTATGTTGTTGCAAATACGTATCTAATTCACGTAAATAAAAATCTACTAATCCCAAATCATTGTAATCCATCACTGGTCCACGATTTGAATAATAAACATAGCTTCCCATTGTAGGGATTTTAGAGAAAAGACTAGCAGCAATAACTTGATTGTCGTCATCTTTTAAGCCTAATAAAACAACTTGAAATCCATCTTCTTCTCTTGTCGCAATATTTTCTTTCACTTGAAAGTAATGACTCTCTAGTGCTGGATTCTGTACAAAATTGTCATATTCTTTGACAGTTAACTCTGTAAATTTCATTCTAGCTTAGTTCCCTTCTATTAAATGTTTATTTCTTTTTATCTTTAATTTTCTTTAATGTCGTATAAATTTTGTACATTGGTTTATTGATTGGTTTAATAAAATCACCAACATATTCCACTACATCCGCATTAAATCCTTTTTTAAATTTAACTACACCTGCGTCTTCTGCATCTTCAGTGAAATGACCACTAATTCCATAAAAATTATATCTATCAATATTATGATCAATGGCATAGTTAATCATCTTCCATTGAATGGCATAACTACCAGCAAAATGTCTAAACTCATTCGACGTTCCACCTGCATAATACACAACTTCATAAGGATTAATGATGAAATATGCTGCTGAGATTGGTAGTTCATTACCATGTTTCTCTTGTAAAACTTTAGCTTCATCGATTTTTTGTTGATTCGCTATAAGTTGTTTCTCTAGGTTATCTTTTTTGTTATATGCTTTTTTATTTTCAGGTCTTTTCTCGATATCTTTTACTGCTTTATTGATATCTTTGCTTAATACCTCACGTTCGGCTTGTAATTCTTCAATATATTCATCGAAATCCATATAAGCCAGTGGTACTAGAACGCGGCCCTTGTAATACCTTAATCTATTATAGTAAAAATCATCGTCTCTATCGTCAAAATCTTTACTTTCAGATGTATCTTCCATGAACGAGCGGAAAATTGGCAACTCATCTTCCCCTAAGAACCTTACTTTCACACCATTTTTTTGTACTTTTTTAGTATTACGTTTACGTAAACTATCCATACCATTTAATACATCTTTAGCTGTTTTGCCTACTAAATCCAGTACAGAGTGGAATCTAATTTGAATAATGGAATCGAAACCAGTTAAAAATCCTTGGTGTTTATATCCAAGCTGTTTCATTTTATCGAAAATCCAATCATGTCCTGCATTCTCCAATACATCACCATCATGATTACGGTATTGATATGCTAAATAAGGGTCAACTCTTAAATAAAGCGCATTATGTTTTTTTACATATTTAGATAGTTCATTGAAAAAGTAATGTACTAATTCTTTATTTTCAAAATCTATAACCGGACCTCTATTAGTGTAAAAATACTTAAAGAACTTCATTACTGGCACCGCAGTTAATAAACAAGCTGCAATGACTTCATTTTCATTATTTTTTATACCTACTAAATGCGTCTCCGTACTTTCTGCAATTTTCAATTCATAATTCCCTACCATTTGTGTGAAATGGCTATTTGGCATTTTATCTGTAAATGCGCCAAACTCTTTTGCAGTTAAATTTGTAAATTTCATTTTTGTATACTCCTAATTGTCTATAATTCTTTTTCGAGTTAAGCTTCAATCTTAATTATTATACAATATTCATTCATAAAACAAAATCATTACCCAGTCCACAATGTTTTATAATCGTGCTGTGTCTTACAATTATATCATTACTTCTATTCTAACAAAGTATTTATATTTAATCTTTCATCAGCATTATTTTAATTATTAAAAAGTGTTTTAATATTCATGTATTGACCAAAAGTATCTTAATAACAATATTTTAAAGAACAATATTTCCCTTTATATTACGCTTTTAACATAAACAGTCATGTTTACATTTATCTGTGCTTATTTAGCCCTTCTTCAACTATATTTAAATTCAAATATTACTGTATATTAGTCTACTTCTTAAAATATAATAAAAACTGGGAAACTTAATAAGTCTCCCAGTTTTTTATTTAGCACAAATAACTAATAAATTATCATTGTGTTTATTTTAATGCATCACGTAACGCTTTACCGATAGCAACGCTTGATTGTGGATTCTGTCCAGTGATAAATTGACTATCTGATTCTACGTGTTCGCTAAAGTTTTCTTTAGTTATGAATTTAGCACCTTGATTTTCTAATTCTGTTTGAGTTAAGAATGGTACTTTATTATCTAAGCCCATAGTACGTTCTTCTTCATCTGTAAATGAAGTAAGCGTAACACCATTAACTAAGAAATTACCTTGTTTATCTTTGGCACCAACAAATGCACTTGGTCCATGACATACAGATGAAATAATTTTATCTTCATCTTTAAAATCAGCTAATATTGATGATAATTGTTGGTTGTGTGCAAAATCAAATACCGTACCATGACCACCAGGTAGGTACACAGCGTCATACTGAGCTACATCTACTTCTGCAATACTAGGTACATCTTTAATTTTTGCTACAAATTCTGCATATTTATCAAGTTCGTTATTTTGTGTTGAATTTGGATCTAACGGAACTGCTCCACCTTCGATAGAAGTTAAATCTACAGCAATGTCAGCCTCTGTTAATATATTATAAGGCTCGCTCGCCTCTTCTAACCATAATCCTGTTGGTGTTCCATCTTCATATTGATCTCTGCTTGTTAGTATGAATAAAACTTTTTTACTCATTTTATATCACCTCTTTATAAAATAAGGATTATCATCGATACAATATATACCAAGAATCCTCTGATAATCTGTTACCCTTATTTTAACAAATCTATACATAAAATTATTGTGGAATTTTATTGATTAAGTGCATTTCTTATAGATTTCAAGTAATTCAATATATTTTTTTCACTATCATTTTCAAATCGTTTAACAATTTCACTACCTATAACTACACCATCTGATGACTCTGTAATATCTTTAACATGTTCCGGTGTTCGTATACCAAAACCAGCAACTACGGGTACCTCAGATTTATCTTTTATTTTTTTAATTCTATCTTTTAAATCTGGATGAAATTTACCATTTTCACCAGTTGTTGCATTCATCGTTACAGTGTATATAAAACCCTCTGCATCTTTAGCAATTTGATTACTTCGAGATTCAGATGTCGTCATAGCAATTAATGAGATTATTTTTGTATTTCTTTGTGGATGGCGTTCTTTAAATTGTTGCACTAATTCATGTGGTAAGTCAGGGATAATTAATCCGTATACACCAGCACGTTCACATGCTTGTAAAAAGTCTGATTCACCATAGTAATTGATGATATTATAATACGTCATTAATACATAGTCACTTTGAATTTCATCACGATGTTTTGTGAGTTGATCCAAAATGAATTGTATATTCACACCTTCTTGAATTGCTTTATTACCCGCATCCATAATGACAGGGCCATCAGCTACTGGATCTGAAAAAGGCACCCCCACTTCAATAATATCGGCACCTACATTACTTAATGTTTTCACATTTTCAATAAAATGCTTATTCCCCATAACATAAGGTATAAATAATTTATGCATGTTTGTCACCGTCCTGTTTCATATAATTTCTAATTGTTTCCATATCCTTATCACCACGACCTGATACTGTAACAACTAAGATTTCATCTGAGTTCATAGTCGGTGCTAATGTTTCTACATAACTTAAAGCATGCGCGCTTTCAATAGCAGGAATAATGCCTTCAGCTTTAGTGAATCTAACAAGTGCATCCATCGCTTGTTTATCACTCGCAGTTGCATACTTCACTCTGCCGATATCATGATAATACGAATGCTCAGGACCAACGCCAGGATAATCTAATCCAGCTGAAATAGAGTGTGCTAATTCAATTTGACCATGCTCATCTTGAATCAAGTACATCTTGGTACCGTGTAACACGCCTTCTTTACCTTTATTTATTGCTAATGCATGTTTGTCAGAATCAAAACCTTCACCAGCTGCTTCGACGCCATATAGCTTTACATCCTCTTCGACAAACGGATAAAACGTTCCAATCGCATTTGATCCTCCACCAACACAAGCAACAATTGCGTCAGGTAAGCGACCTTCAATTTCTTTAACTTGCGCTTTGATCTCAGTACCTATAATTTTTTGGAAGTCTCTTACAATAGTAGGAAATGGATCTGGACCTAATGCAGAACCTAATAAATAATGCGTATCTTCTACATGACTGACCCAATATTGCAGTGCCTTGTTCACTGCATCGGATAATGTTCCTTGACCTTCAGTTACTGGTTCTACTTTTGCACCTAATAATTCCATTCGAAAAACATTTAGTGATTGTCTCTTAATATCTTCTTCACCCATAAATACAACAAGTTCCATATCAAACAACGCAGCTACTGTTGCACTAGCCACGCCATGTTGACCTGCACCTGTTTCAGCAACCAGTTTGTTTTTGCCCATACGTTTAGCCAACAGTGCTTGTCCAAGCGCGTTATTTATTTTGTGTGCGCCAGTATGGTTTAAGTCTTCACGTTTCAAATAGATTTTGGCACCACCTAATGATTCCGAGTATGACTTAGCATAAGTCAATGGCGTTTCACGACCTACATAATCTTTTAAATAACCATCGAGTTCTTCTTGAAATTTGGGATCTTCTTTTGCCTCTTGGTATGCCTGCTTAAGTTCTTGTACTGCTGGCATTAATGTTTCTGGTACATATTGTCCACCATAATTACCAAAGAAACCAAACTCATCTACTTCTGTTTGGATGTTTTTCACCATAATTAATTAGCTCCTTTTACTAGTTCTATTATTGATTGCATTTTACATATATCTTTAACATTATTCGTTTCTATACCACTAGCAATATCATAACCACTGTGTTGAAGTGATAATTTTTCTATCTTTTTAATATTCTCATAATTGATACCTCCCGCAATCAAATAATCAATATCATTAACAACTTCAAGTATTTCCCAATCATAGACTTTTCCTGTGCCGCCATAGTTTTGTGATGGTGTGTCTATAATAAATTGGTCTATTACATGTTTATAATATTCAATTGCTGTCAGTAATGATGCACTATCTTTAGCTGGCAAAGCTTTAATAATCTTTATAGCCTTACTTTTTTGTCTTATATATGAGATTGTGGCTAATGGTTCCTCCCCGTGTAATTGAATTGATGTAATACCAGTTTCTTCTATTAAATTGTCTATCACATCATAATCTGGATTCACCAAGATAACTACCTTTTCCTTATCATCAGGGATAACATCTGTAAATTGTCTAATGGTTTGAATATCAACAAATCGCTTACTTTTGGGAAAATGGATAAAACCCATAGCATCGATGTCTAAATCTTTTGCTTTCTTCACATCAGCTAGCTGACGAAAACCACAAAATTTTAACTTCATTCCTTCACCTTATTTAATTTTAATCCTGGTAAAAACTGGCTTAAATCATCACATTTCATTAACGATTCACCAATCAATAAACCATCTATACCAGAATCAACAACATTCGCTACATCTTGTTCATCACGAATGCCACTTTCTGAAATATAATAATAACCATCTTTTTTATTTTCTAAAATTTCATTAGTATGCAAGACATCTGTAACAAATCTTTTTAGATCTCGATTATTCACACCAATAATTTGTGGATTTAGCTGATAAGCACGTGATAACTCTTCTTTATCATGCACCTCAACAAGTACTTCTAAATTTAATGAAGTTGCATATTGATATAACTCTTTTAATTGCTGATCAGTTAAGACATTGACAATCAATAGAATAATTGAAGCACCTGCTTTTTTAGCTACATCTATTTGTACTTTATCTACGACAAAGTCTTTACATAATACTGGTAAGTCAGTTTGAGTAGTTAAGGATTGTAAACGTTCATAGCTACCACCAAAGTACTGCTCATCAGTTAATATTGAGACTGCGTTTGCTCCGTTTGCTTCATAATCTTTAACTTGTTGCACTAAATCTCTACCAGGTAATTCATTTAATGTTGGGCTTTTAGATTTAATTTCTGCAATAACTGCTAAACGATTCGATTCATCTATTTGTGCTTTAAATGTAGTTTTATGTGAAATATCTACATCATCAAGTATTTTTAATTTTTCTTCATAATAGCCCTGTTTAAGCAAATCCTTTTTATATAATACGATTTCATCCAATATAGTCATACGTTTTTCCTCCCATTTTGTTATATTGTGCCAATGCTTCACCTTCATCAATCAATCTCTGTGCTTTACATACGCCTTCTTGAATTGTACTCACTTGCTCAGATACATATAATGCAATACCAGCATTCAATACAACGACATCTCTTTTGGCACTGCGATCTGTTCCATTCAAAATATTTTTAGTAATTTCTAAATTTTCAGCTGGTGAACCACCAATTAAATCTTCATTTGGCGCATAATCTAACCCAACATCGTTAGCATTTAAAGTGTAAGTTTTAACTTTTTCATTTGTGTTTACTTCATATATTATATTGTCTCCAGACAAGGTTGCTTCATCCATACCATTAGCCCCATACACTACAATTGCTTTTTTGCGCCCTAAATCTGCTAACGTTTGAGCAATTTTGTCTAGTTTTGAAGTTTCATAGACACCCATAACTTGATAATCTAATTTAAATGGATTTATCATCGGTCCTGTTATATTAAAAATCGTTGGATTACTCATATGTTTTCTTATAGGTTGTATTTGCTTCATAATTGGATATGTTTCTGTCGCACTCAAAAATGCTAAACCTGTATCGGCTAATTGACTCGGTGTCTGTTCTACAGAAGTAGTTTGAATTTGCATCGCATTGAGTAAATCTGTACTTCCTGATGATGATGTAACACTCTTATTACCATGTTTAATAACTGGAACCTTGGCACTCGCGATTATAAAAGAGACAGTAGTTGAAATATTAAAGCTATTAGATTTATCTCCACCAGTACCGCAAACACACATACTATTTGGATAGTAAGGCTGTTGATCATACATAGAATGAATCAAACTTTTAGCAATGTATGTTAATTCTTCCTGTGTAATTTCTTTTTCGGAAAACGAAGTTAAATATTCTATTTTCACTTCATCTTTCACATCTTCAGAAATAAGTAACTCAATAAACGCATTCATTTGTCGTTGATTTAATGGTTTATATTGATTGAGTAATGCTTGTAATTCCATGACTTTCAACCTCCTCTACTATATTTAAAAAGTTTTTAATAATTTGTTCTCCAAATTCAGTTGCAAATGATTCAGGATGATATTGAATGCCGAAATGTAATAACTGCAAATGTTCGAATGATTGAATACAATCATTCGTTTTTGCTGTAATTGCTAAAGATTCAGGCATCATTTGTGGATCGCTAATAAGTGAATGGTATCTCATTATTTCAGAATATTCTGGAATATCACTGTATAACTTTGTCTCTTTTATGATTTGCATTTGATCTTTTTTACCATGCATAATATTTTCACTTTGGATTACGTCTCCTTGATGATAACAAGTTAACGCTTGTGCACCCAAGCACACACCTAATATAGGTTTATTTTCATAGTGCTTAATAATATTTATTAGATTATCTGTATCTAACGGATGACCAGGACCTGGTGATATCACTATACCTTCAACATCTAAATTGTATATACTAGGGTCATCTGGATACTTAATAATCACTTCTTTATGTTGTGCTATCATATTCACTAAATTATAAGTAAAAGAATCATAGTTATCGACAATTAATATCATGGTGATACCTCCAATAAACTTTTGGCTTTCAGTTTCGTTTCTTCAAGCTCTTTTTCAGGTATAGAGTCAAATACTACACCGCAGCCTGCTTGAACATTCACATGTGTTTCATCAATCATCATCGTTCTTATTGCTAATGCAAAATCTAAATCATGATTACAATTAATATAACCAATACCACCACTATAAACGCCACGCTTATGTGGTTGTGATTCGTAGATACGTTGAATCGCTCTGAGTTTTGGTGCACCCGAAACCGTGCCTGTTGGCAATAAACTCGCAATTACAGTCATTGGAGAATAATTATTTTTTAATTTGCCAGTTACTTCACTCACGATGTGCATTACATGTTCATAGCGTTCGATTGTCATTAGTTTTTGGATTTTTGACGTTCCTGTTTGACTTACTCTATGAATGTCATTGCGTCCTAAATCAACTAACATACTATGTTCACTTAATTCTTTATCATCATTTTTCAACTGCGTTTCATTTAATTTATCCTCATCTTCGGTAGCACCTCTTTTAATTGTTCCAGCAATTGGATTAGTGATTACCGTTTCACCTTGTACCTTTACAAAACTCTCAGGCGAACTTCCAACAATAATAGGTTGGTCCATATTCATATAATACATATATGGACTTGGATTTTGCCGTTTTAGATTTTGATAAAGTTGATACGACAATTGTTGTAGCTGTTGTCCAAAAAAGTGTTCATAGCTATAAATAATCGATGGTACTACTTGGAACATATCTCCTTGTTGGATAAGTGTTTTCATATGTTCAACCGTTTCAATAAATTGTGTTGGTGCCATATTAGATTTTATTTCCTTCTCTGTTAAAGGATGTTCAATTTGTGTTGGATAAATATTAATTTTTCGCAATTCTGCCACACGACGTTGCACACGTTCCTGTAATTGTGAGTCATTGTCATTGGAAAATAAGTTCGTCGCTATAACATATAAGTGCTCTTTATAATGATCAAAAATATAAACATCCTCTACCATATAAAACTTCGTATCGTGTTGTGGATGATCTGCTAATTTAATTTGCTTTAATACCGGAAATTCATGTCTCACTAGATCAAAACTACATGACCCTACGAACCCTGATATAAATGGTAATTGCGCCAATATTTCGTCATCTATAGCCGTTTTGTATTGGTCAATCAGTTCCTTCATCTTGCCATATGGTTGGTTACGTTCTATGTTTATTCCGTTCGGTGTTTCTACAGTCATTACGTCATTATCTAAAGTAATAGACCCATACGTGTCGAATATGACAATGGAATAACGCCCTTTTAATTGAGATTGATCTGAACTTTCTAGAATTATTTTATTATTTCTTAACCTTGCTAGAGCTTCTGGGGTAACTTCAGCATTTAATTTTTGATATTGTACTTTCATATTACTTTCCTCCTTATAAAAAAATCAGCATCCTTAAACAATGTTTAAGGACGCTGACGCGCGGTACCACCTAAAATTAGTAGATATCTATTTTATTAAAAATCATCTACTCTCTCTTTGTTTATTCATTTTTAATCCAACAAAACCCAATTTCAGTATAAGTAGGTGTTAGTTCTCATCAACCACTAACTTTCTGCAACTACCTAATCATCACTTACTTCATTTTGTCTTCCAATTCAGTTCAATTTTAATATAAAAAAACACCACACTAACGCATACTGTAAGGACGCGTTACCGTGGTGCCACCTTAGTTAACAAATTTATTGTTCACTTTAATTGCTATTTAATTTTCATTTAAAAGCCCAATTCACAATATATGCAGTGCTAATTTCCATCAACCATTAGCTTTCTTATTGCTACATCACATATTTGCTACGTTATCTTTCAAATGGCAACTTTTGTTGCGATAAGTAATTAAGTAAAATCCTACTAGTATAAATCGACTTTGTCAACAGTTAAATTTAATTTCATAAATTTAATTGTCGTTTTCAAAGGTGTGTTAGTTATTAAAAACCTTGTATTCACAACTTTTATCGTAATCTATCTTCGTTATTTTGATATTTTTCGTAATTATCTTTCGGTGCTACTTTCTTAATAATATTTGCACCAATTGCGAATAAAAATAAGAATATAATTGGATGATATTGAAATTTATGATCTACAAATGTTACATATACAGCATATGACAACACTAAAAGCCAAAATATAGTTAAAAGTACAGTTCTCAAACTCGATCTTTTCATAATCTTTTTATCTCCCAAATGTCATTTTCCTTTTTACAACAAAATTTTATTTATAATTCGTTCTAACTACTTACTCTCCATTTTAAAGCTATCATAGTAAGATGCAATAGCTAAAGTGAAAATTGTGGTTAGATGCTGTGAGAGATAATTTTAAAAGTAATGATCTCATTTCTGATTTTACTTATTTTAACTTTTTCTTTGGATTAAACAATAATTTGCATTATTCCCTTCATTGTACCTTTAAATATATTTCTTCATAGAAACAATATGTAACGACTTATTATTCGGTTTATCAATAGTATAATTATCAAATATAAAATAGCCTATATCTTTATAGAGACTAACATTTCTTTTTATATTCATACGAACTTTACATATAATTTCTGATACACCTTTATTTTTTGCATATATTTCTAATGACTTTAACAAATGCTTTCCTACCCCATTTCCTTGGTATAAAGGATCTACAGATAGACGATAAAAATTCATTTTACAATTATCTATTTTAAATCTAGCCATTGCCACTGGTTCATCTGACTCATATACGATTAAAGCTTTTTCTCGTTCTTCCAATAACGCTACACTAATACTCTTTTCTGTTTCCTCTAGAGCGCTAGATGGAATCTCATCATTTTTGTATTCTGAAAATGCTTTAATCATCAACTTGTGAATTATTGGTGCATCAGAAATCGTTGCTTCTTTAAAGTACATATTTATTCATCCCCTCTTCGACTAGAAATCGTTATAAACAATTTGGTTCATATTATTAATTGCTGTTGTAAAGGCAATGCCAAATACTCCAATCCAAAAGGCTATAGTTATTTAATATAATTAAATAACTATAAATCTTACAATTTAAATAATTTTATGTATTTTATGATAGTTCCACTATAACACTTAATTTCATTAAATTATGAATTATACATATGCGAAAAATTGTATGCTTTTGTATAACTCCTCATATTATTCACAATATAAGTAAACAATAAACTCTATAATAGTTATATAATTCAATCCCTTTTTAATAACCTCACTCTAGTGAAACATTATTTCACTAAATTCATCTATTCAATTTGCATTGGACAATCTGTTTAAAAATATTACTTTTCAAGCACAATAAACAAAATTAATTTATAAATTGTGCAATTTTTATACTAAATACTTATATTATTTGCTAATATGAATACATACTATATTTCATTCTTACTGGGGAGTTGAATTTTATTTAATTCATTAGAATAAAAATATGATATGAATGTGTTGTTTATTTATTTCAAAACATAAAGGAGTTTCTTATATAAGAAAAATTTCTATAAATTAAATTTAACGATGATTAATTAAAAATTCTACAAGGCAAAACATAGAAAATACTGTTTACTATTACTAAAGGGAAATTAAAGCCTCGAATCGAAGCATTATGTTAAATTTTATATTGTTCGGAATATAAAATTATCTTGATTAAACGGGGTTCTTATTATTTAAGGAGTTTAAAATAATGATATATACAGTTACAAGTACACTTCCTCCAGTGCACGGCGGAAGAACAAAATCTTTATTGGGAAGAACAAAATTTTTAGATGAAGAATTAGGTGTCCCTTCCACAATATTAACTACCAATTACAATCCTAATTATAATGATGTATATGCAAGTTTTTTTAAAGAAGAGAAAGTTACTGAAAACATAAAATATGAAAATATATACGACTGGTTAGCTAATTATAAGTTACTAACATCACCTCGAAGCAAAATACTAAAGAAAATCAAATATATAGAAACACCACTTGAAATGAACGATTTGAAATATAAGTTTGGGAAAACTAATAATATTGTACGTTACTACGATAGTGACGATTCATATGTTTTATATAGAAGATATTTTAAAGACAGTAATATATTAGAGTTTGAAGACTTTATGTCTCCTATTAGTAAGAAGAGAATTCAGCGTTGGCAATATAACAATTATGGAGTATTACATAAAAAAATCTACTACTCTCCTAATAGTTATAAAAAAATTGCCGAAGAATTTTTTGATGCAAATGAAATAATTTATTGTAAGAAATTCTTTGAAGATAATGATGCTAACAATGTAATTCAAATACAAACTTATAAGGACGATCGGCCACACAAAACATTTAAAACTGAAAAACAATTATTCCAGTATTATTTTGATAACAAATTCAGTGAAAATGATACAGTGTTTTGTGATGCTAGATTACTTGATAAACCATTACTCAACAAAAAAATCAACACTAAGAATATACTTGTTTTCCACAGTAGTCACATGAATACTGATAAGGTTGAACAATCCTATAAATTTGCACTAGAAAACCATCATAAAGTCTCTAAATATTTACTTTTAACTAATAAACAAAAAAATGATATACAAAACGTTAGCAGTATTAGCTCAGATAAAATTTCTGTAATACCCCACTTTATAAACTCTAATCCATATTCTAATAATGTAGTGAAAGAAGATAGGTTTGTGTTTATAGGAAGAATTGCTGAAGAGAAACAAATTGTTCATATACTAAAAGCGTATTCTAAGTTTTTAGAAAGTGGTTACAATACTTCATTGGATATTTATGGACGAGGCGAATTTGGTCAAGTTTCAGTAATTGAGAATTTGATATTCGATCTTGGCATCCAAAACGAGGTGCATATTCATGGTTTTACAAATGATCCTACATCTGAATTTCAAAAATCTAAAGCTTCACTGTTAACAAGCTCCTTTGAAGGATTCGGCCTATCTGTAATGGAAAGTATAAATGTGGGGTGTCCTGTCATTTCATACGCTATAAAGTACGGACCCTCTGAAATAATTGATCATGGTAAAAATGGCTACCTTGTAGAAAAAAACAATATAGAACAATTAACTAAATATATGATAGATATTATTGAAAATCCATTAAACAATATTAAAACGAAACCTGAATTAACTTTTGATAGTGCCAAAAATAATTATAAACAGTTATTTAGCTCAATAGGCTATAACTTATAATTTTATATTAAGAAATTGCATATATGATGATCCTTAGATAAATTGAGATTGTTAATATGAAAGTTTAAGATATCTTTAATAAAAAACTCATATTTTAACAAATCACTAAATAATAAAACTCTCATTCTTAAAATTTGAGTTATCCCCATTTTTCAAAGTGTATTTTAACAAATCATTTCTACTTAATATAAACCATTATTTCTAAATACTATTTTTAAGATAAAATTAAAGACCACCACCTATATAAGGCGTGGTCTTTTTGTGTAAATTGTAGTAATAAATCATATGAACTTTGTGTGTATGTTTATTATCAATTATTACTCATATTTCAAATTAAGTCTTTTCCTTCTATCTTATCTAATTCTTTTTCCGTCTTTTTCTTGTTATCTTTTTGTGCGCTATCCCATTGGCCAAGTAGAAATAATAGTCCTATAATGCCAAATATTATAGCTACCCATATATTTAGCCCTAACTTTTCTGATAAATACAAATAGATAAGAACGATTACAAATATAACAGGTACAATTGCCCCCACTATCTTATTTCCTGTTCTAGATAAAAAATATTGAATTGCTAATAACACCGCATAAAATATTGCTGGTGATAGTATTGCTAAATTATTCATGACAAATCAAGCTCCTTACTATTTAAAAAATGAAAAGTAAATTTTAATATAATCTTGTTATGAAATTTACTTATAGCCTTCTATAAATTTCATAACAAGACTTTTTATATTATCATTATAAATTTCTATATTATCTATTCTATGATTTTCTAAATCTTTTTCAGGGGTCAACCATATTGGTTTCATACCTGCAGATAACGCTCCTAATACATCGTTATGAAGTGAATCACCTATAAACAGTGTATTTTCAACGGATACATTAAAAGCCTTAGCGACATATTGAAACGATTTTCTATCAGGCTTCTCAATATTTATTTCTTCTGAAATATAAATATTTCCATCAAATATTTTTTCAAGATCTAGTCGGCTTATTTTTTCTCTTTGTTCCCAAATTTTCCCATTTGTTAATATACCTATTTTCTTATAGTATTTTAAAATGTTAAGTAGTTCAATGAGTTCATAATCAGGGGTTATGTAAGATAACATATAATTAAAAAATGTTGCGAAGTATTCCTTAGCTTCTTCGTAACTAATATTGATATTAAATTTTTCTAGCGCTTTTATTAACCTTAAATACCGTAGTTGGTCTAAAGTGATTTGACCAGAATCATGTTGTTTCCAATAGTATTCGTCATAGTATATCAATATACGATTAAATTCTCGGTAATCAAGGTTTTTAGTGTATTCAAAATCCTTAAATACTTCTTCGTTGGCCTTATTCCAATATTCATGAAACGGGTATAATGTATTATCCAAATCGAATAAAATTAATTCAACATCTTTATCCATCTTTCCACCTCAATAATACAATTTATATTAGTATTTCATTTACTATTACCTTTAGACGTATAATTGATTTCCTTAATATTCTACTGATAAAATTCACTACATTCAGGTTTATTCAAGTTATACTTTCCAAAAACTATCTCTATACACAAACTATTAAAGTCACAGTTTTCTTCAGCAAGCATCTAAACTTTTTATATAAACTTCAATCGATAAATATAAATTATTGTATGGAGGCTAAACAATATGCATGAAGTAAAGCTTGTGTCGCTTTTAAAGAATCTATATGTGTACGTTCTAATGCATGTGACGATTCAATACCGGCACCGAACAAACCATGTCTAATATCAGCACCAGCTTTTAATGCTGCAGAAGCATCTGAACCGTAATATGGATAAATATCTACTTTATAAGGAATTTTGTTAATTTTACATAAATTAACAAGTTGCTCACGTAGCCCTTTATGATATGGACCTGAAGCATCTTTTGCACAAATAGACACTGTATATTCGTCAGATGTTTGACCATCACCTAGAGCCCCCATATCAAAAGCTATAAAATCAACAATTTGGGGTGAAATTGAAGCATTTGCACCATAACCAATTTCCTCATTGTTTGAAATATAAAATTGTGTCGTATGAGGTAGAGTTAAGTTGTCATTTTTGATGGTTTTCAAAAACTCTATAATCATTGCAACGCTTGCCTTATCATCTAAATGGCGTGATTTTATAAAGCCTGATGAAGTTATTCGCGTTCTTGGATCGAAACTTATAAAGTCACCTACATCAATCCCTAATTTTTTGGTGTCTTCTTTGGAGAATACTTTTTCATCTAATCTAACTTCCATATGTTCAATATTTCTAGGTATATCATCATTGTTTCTATAAACATGTACACTTGTCTCGTGTAAACAAATGGTACCAGTGTATGTATGTCCTGATGAAGTTTCTATTTCACAATACTCACCTTCAATTGCGTTATAACTAAAGCCGCCAATTAAATCCAATGCTAATCTTCCATCTTCTTTAATTTCTTTTACCATAGCACCTAATGTATCAACATGTGCAGTGATACATTTTTGTGCTTCGTCGTTCTCACCTTTTACGCTAATCAACAACGCGCCTTTGTTGGTCAAAGTCGTCGTATAACCCAACTGTTCAACTTCGTCTTTAACGTAATTAATGGCCTCTTCTGCGTGTCCTGACGGGCTATTAATTTCAGTTAATGCTTGAATAGTGGTGAAAATTGATTCAGTCATGCAATCCCCTCCTAATATATATAAGTCTATTTTAACTTTTATCTTTAAAAATTGGTATAATTGTACGAAAATCCTTAACACTTATAACTAAAATAAACTTGTTTAATTCTTAACTAAATTTAGTATCCTTTAATGAAATCAACTTGATTAGATACTGATTCATTATTTTCTAATTTTTTCAATGTGTTACAAAAACATGATATGGCATCATCGATATCTGTTAACGCTGAAATATGAGGAGTAATCGTAACATCTTTCCTTTGCCACAACTCAGAATTCTCTGTTAATGGTTCTGACTCAAAGACGTCTAATACAACATGCCTTAACTTTCCTTCATTTAAAGCGTCTAGTAAGTGGTCCGTATCAACTACTTTCCCTCTACCTACATTTATAAAATATGCATTGTTTAAATAATTAAAGTGATGTTGATTTAATAGCTTTTCTGTATCTTGTGTTAATGGTAAGGTACTAATTATATAATTTGAGCGTTCAAGTATTGTATGAGCATTTTCTATATTACTTATTTGATTAAAATACGCTTTATTTTGGCCACTATTTGAAATGCCATTTACAGTTGCCCCAAACGTTGAGAATACTTCTGCAATCTTTTGGCCTATCTCACCTGTACCTAGTATTGTTATGATTTGATCCTTCAATGAACCTGGTGATTTAACAGACCAAACTTTAGCTTTTTGCTGTGCTTTAAATTGGGAGTGATATTGTAAATCAGCTAATATATAACTCAAGCAATACTCACTCATTTTTTCTCCGAAATCACTGATTGTTCTAGTTAACAGAGTATTGTCCCAACCAGAAATGGCTAAATAATTATTCACACCTGCATTAAATGTGTGCACCCATTTGACTTTAGAAGGTTCAAAATTTACATTAGGAGCAAATCCTACATATGTATCTGCCCAGTTCATATCCTCTTGTGAAATGACATCGGTCGATTTAAAACGTAAATTATACTTCTCTAGCTGTTTCAAATATGGCTGAAAATCAAATTTGTGTGGACCTGCAATTAAAATGTTCTCTATTTTCAAATTTTACACTCCCTTTATTTTTTGAATATCATTATAAATAGTCGTATTTTAAAAATTATCACTATACTTATCATTTATTACGTTGTACATTGTTTACTTTCTCTTACTTTAGCATAATTCTATTTGGTTTATGTTCTTATGTTTCACATATTCATTTCTTATCTATTTGTGTTAGGTAATATTTCGTATTGTCAGCTCTAACAATTCATTTTCAATAAAATTATCACTATGATTTTAAAGTCGTAAAATATCATTAGTGGTGAAGCAAAAATTTCATCACGTATTGCGTATTAGTAATACCTACTATACAATATTACTATTCTGAAAATTTTGATAGAGGTGATTCGCTTAATGAAACAAATACTTTTCGTTGGTCTAGGCCTAATCGGCGGCAGTCTAGCGAGTAATTTAAGATACTATCATAATGATATAGAAATTACAGCATTTGATGCTGATACATCTCAATTAGATAAAGCTTTATCTATTGGTATCATTGATTTTCAATCGACAGACTATAAATCAAGCGTCGAAAATGCAGATATCATTATATATGCAACGCCCGTACAACAAACAATAAAATACTTACAAGAATTACCAAGCTATCAATTAAAGAAAAACGTTATTATTACAGATACTGGTAGTACAAAATCAACGATTCAACAGTATGAACAATTTCTTTTAAAACATGATATTCACCTTATCGGTGGCCATCCAATGGCTGGTAGTCATAAATCTGGTGTATTAAATGCTAAAAAACATTTGTTTGAAAATGCTTTTTATATACTCGTACATAATGAACCAGCTAATGATCTAGCTTTTGAAGAAATCCAAGATCTATTGAAAACAACTGATGCTAAATTCATTTCAACAACTGCAGAAGAACATGATTTTGTTACTGGGATTGTTAGTCATGTCCCGCACATTATCGCTTCAAGTTTGGTTCATTTAAATGCTCAACATGTGGATGATTCTGCTTTAGTGAAAACATTGGCTGCTGGTGGTTTTAGAGATATCACTAGAATTGCAAGCAGTAACCCAATTATGTGGCGTGATATTACAGTTGAGAATAAAGACACTATATTAAGTATCTTAAAAGAATGGAAAGATCAAATGGGAGAAGTTATATCGTTAATTGAGCGTAATAACGCCGAAGACCTTCATGCTTTCTTTAATGATGCTAAAACTTATCGTGATGAACTTCCCCTTAAACAACAGGGAGCGCTTTCCGTGGAGTATGATCTATATGTCGATATTCCGGATAAACCAGGTATGATTAGCAAAGTGACAAACATTCTGAGTTTACATAATATTTCTATAAGCAACCTTAGAATTTTAGAAGTTCGCGAAGATATATACGGAGCATTGCGTATTAGTTTTAAAAATCCTGATGACCGTAAAGCTGGCGCTGAGGCACTCAATGACTTTGATACTTATATTGGTTAATATATGAAATTTTATAAGTGGGGCTACGAAATCATTTTTGGTAGCCCCACTAGTTTAATAGTTTAAACAATGGTTTTTAGGTTTATCTGAGCTATTGCTCATGCATAAGTCCCAGTAGAATTTTTCTTAGAATACAAGCATTTTTACGCTTGTATAAGAACTACTAAAACTCTAAGTGGATTACATGAACTAAATTCATTATTAGAATTACTAATTTTCATGAAATGAAAAAGTAGTTCTATAGAGAAGTGAGACTTTACATCTTATGGCCTGCCATAAGACCAAGACGACCATGTTTTGTACCTGCATCTGTATAAGATACCGCTTTAGAGACAATTCCTCGTCCAAATTTCCGATGTAAGGCGTCTATAGTTTTAGCTAGCTTTTCATTTCGTTTTCTTTCGTACTCATCAATAAATAAATTCAATTGTCTATCTTTCTCATCGATGAACTGAGTTAAAGAAATACTTACTGTACGGAATAATGCATAATGGTCACATAATTTATCTGCAAACCCTTCAACCACTTTATACATATTATCTTCTAGATTTGTTGGATCTTCTAACGTATACTGTTTGCTTATGCCTCCTTCATCACTGTAACCAAATGAAAATTGAATCGTCTTAGCTAATTGATTTCTCCCTCTAACACGACTAGCAACATCCTCAATCAATTCACGCATAACTACTTTGGCTTCGCTGTAGCGATAATCTCGCATGAGTATTTGACTCTTACAAATAGATGGATTCATCACTTTATATTTATCTCGCACTCTACTTTCATCAATTCCATTTGCATGTAAATGTAAATCGATACCAACGACACCTAAGTCTCTTTTTAAATACGTATAAGAATAATGTGCTAGGTCGCCAACAGTAAAAATTCCTCTTTTATTCAATTTAGCCTCTGTTCTTCTGCTAATCCCCCAAAATTTGCTCAATGGTTGAATTGGCCAAAGTTTTTTAGGTACATCTTGATAACGCCATTCTGCAATTAAACTATCGTTATGTTTGGCTTCTATATCCAGTGCAATTTTACTCAATAACATATTTGAGCCTATGCCTATTGAACAATTAATACCTGTTGCTTCTTTAATTTCAAGTTGTAATTTTTGACAAAATGAATGAACCGTACTACTAAATCTATGATAACTATTCGTCACATCCATAAAGAACTCGTCTATACTGTACTGATGTAAGTCTTCTGGTGCAATATATTGCAATGCAATTTTTGATATTTCTATAGAAACTTCCAAATATTTTCGCATGCTTGGATTAATTATATAAATGTCATTTCTATGTGGTATTTCAAATAATCTAGATCCAGTTTTGATACCTAGTGCTTTTAGTGGTCCTGTGGCAGCTAATACTACTGAACCTTGTCTTTTAGTGTCAGCAACCACTGCTAATTTTTCAGTAGTAGGGTCTAATCCTTTTTGAATACAAGATACACTCGCAAAGAAACTCTTTTGATCTATACACAAGACGTCTCTTTCTTCTACTAGATTATAATCATACATATCAAACAACCTCCCTGAATTAACTCTATTATATACGAACGTTTGTTCTTAATCAATATAAAAAAGAACAAACATTCCTGTGGGTTATTTTTATAATTTTTCGAATTTTCGTGATATAATATCTTTAAATTATTTTAGGAGGAATTACATATGCCAATCGTAAATGTAAAATTATTAGAAGGTCGTTCAGATGAACAACTCAAAGACTTAGTAAGTGAAGTAACAAATGCAGTTGAAAAAACAACTGGTGCTAATAAAGAAGCAATCCAAGTAGTTATAGAAGAAATGAAATCATCACATTATGGGGTTGCAGGAGTTAGAAAATCTGACCAGTAGTAATAATCATTCTATTACTAGAATATGGACTTATCTTGTCTAAAAACAAGAATTTTACAGTAAAAAAGTAGAACAGAAATCCAATTTATTTAAAAACATTTCATTGTTCTATCTCTGAAGATAAAAGATTTACTTGAGCTAAAGATCATACATCAGTGGCTGTGCCATCGCATATTTTACTAACTGGCTAAGTAAACGCGATAGATAATAAATAGGCGACAATAGCCAACACTATAAAAATCCCCCTTATTATGACAATAGTAAGGGGGATTGGTATATTAATGCTAATCTTTTTCGTTAAATATATTATAACCTCATGCTAAGTAAAAATGCAAAAAACTTCACCAGTATTATATTTCTTACTAAGCATCTTTACTTGGACAGAAACTAACGAAATACGATAAAAATCAAGTGCTATATTACTTCTTTGTCTTACACTTACATAGCAACAATATTATTCATCCAAGAATTTCTTAACTGCCTCTTTGTTTTTCTCTTTATCAATTTCTAAAGCACTGCCATCCGTTGGTGACTGGATATCTTGATAAGTACCCTTAATTGGTAATGTTATAGAATCTACATTCTTATCGCCACGAATACCGAAATTTAATCCTGATTGCACCAATGCAGAATCCGGCATATTGGTGTTTAAATAGCCTCTTAAAATACCTGCAACTCTAGGTAACTTGAGAATTGAATCTACACTCACAAGTTCCTCTTTTAGCGATTGCATCACTTGTTGCTGTCTACGGACACGTCCAAAATCTCCTTCAGGATCATGTCTAAATCTAGCATAACCTAAGAGCTCTTTACCATTTAAACGATGATGACCTTTTTTCAACGATACGCCAATATTTTTTGACATGTCTTTTTCAACGTCTATCGGTACACCATTCGGTTCCAGTTCATCTATCATTTTCTCAAAACCAGTGAAATCTAAAACAGCGTAATATTCAGGATCAATACCTAAATTTTTCTTCAACGTTTGTCTTAATAATTCTGGTCCGCCGATGGAATATGCAGAGTTAATCTTATGTTGCCCATTTCCTGGAATATCAGCATAGATATCACGCATTACAGACACCATCTTCATCTTTTTATTAACATAATCGTACTGAGCGATCATAATAGAATCTGTTCTAGAAATACCACCGTCTTCGGCGTCTGCTCCTAATACCATTACCGTAATCTTACCGTCATTTTTAGCGGCACCATTAAATTTTTCTTGCTTTAATGTTTTCCCATGGTCTTTTGCATAATTAATACCGGAATTATAACCATGTACTGCATAACCTACGATAATTGCTAAAATCACAATAAAAATTAAAATGATTATTGGTAATTTCTTAATCCGCTTCTTCTTAACCCTACGCATAGGCGCTTCTTTAGTGTTGTTTCTTGAGTTTGTATTACTTCTTTGTTTGTCTTCATTCATTAGTATCAACCTTATATCTTCAAAATTGCACTGCTATGTACTATAATTAACATATATTAAAGTTATATAAAAAGAGTATAAAAATCAAGTGATATCTTTATATATGGTACTAAGGTCTAATACGGAAAGGATGTTAAGCATGAATATTAATAAAGCATACTTCGCTGGAGGTTGCTTTTGGTGTATGGTTAAACCCTTTGATACATTTGAAGGCATAGAAAAAGTAACCTCTGGGTACATGGGAGGACATGTAGATAATCCTTCATATGAACAAGTCAAAAGTGGTAATACCGGCCATTTGGAAACTGTCGAAGTCGAATATGATGTCGCATTGTTTTCCTACAACAAATTATTAGAAATTTTCTTTTCTGTAATAGATCCCTCTGATGAAGGCGGACAATTCCAAGATAGAGGTTCACACTATAAAACTGCTATCTTCTACACAAATGAAGATCAAAAAGAACTGGCAGAAATTTATATTGAGAAATTAAAGGATACTATGGATAAAGACAAAGCGATTGCAACACAAATTCTACCCGCTTCTACATTTTACGAAGCAGAAGCTGAACATCAAGATTTTTACAAAAAGAATCCTGAGCGTTATGCAAAAGAACAACAAGAGCGTCAAAAATATGAAAAAGGGTTAGACATCTAATTTACATCAAATCCTTTTATTAACTTCATTGAAATGGTAGTAACTTTAATTTTATAGTCAATTCGTGTCAACGCAATAACTGAGATAAAGCTATTTATATAAATTTTAAAGCCGGAGTAGTGTTTGCTACATCCGGCTTTATTATAGATTATTGCCAATTAATTTTGTTTTTTCTTTTCTAATGGGATTTTGTTTTTCTTCTCTATTTTCTTACCATCAAATAAATTCATTACTGTTTTAATACTTTCCTCTCCCATTAAATGAGGTTGTTGCGCAACAGTAGCATATAATTTATTGTTTTCTACCGATTTAATTGCATCCTCGTTACCATCAAAACCAATAACTTTGATATCCTTATTACCCACCGCTTCTACAGCACCTAGTGCCATTTCATCATTTTGCGCAAAAATAGCTTTGATATCTGGATGTGCTTGTATAATGTTTTGCGTCACATTCAATCCTTCTGTTCTATTGAACTTAGCACTTTGCTTCGATACCACATCAAGTGATTTATCGGCTACATTATGAAATCCTTTACCACGTTCTCTCGTTGCACTTGCACCGGGTATACCTTCTAATTCAGCAACTTTCGTATTTTTACCTAATTGCTCTACAATTAGTTGGCCACCCATTTCTCCACCTTTAACATTATCTGAAGCAATAAATGATGCTACTTCTCCTTTAGCAACTTCCCTATCCAAAGTAACAACTGGGATGTTTTGATCATTCGCAATTTGTATGCTACCCGAAATCGCATCTGAATCTGTTGGATTAACGATAAGGTAGTCTACGTTTTGTTGAATTAAATCATCAATATCATTTGATTGTTTTGCTGCATCATCTTGTGCATCAGCAAATTTCACTTTGGCTCCTTGTTTTTTCGCTTCATCCTCAATACCATCTTTTATTTTTACAAAAAACGGATTATTTAACGTAGATAGACTGACGCCAATTACAATTTCAGATTTTTTCTTGTTTGATTTATCTTTGCTATTATTTTCTAATGGAGATTCTAGTGAACACCCTGCTAAAAGTAACAATATTGCAATAGCACTAATAAATACTTTTTTCATTAAATGACCTCCTCTATGATTTATTCTTTCTATCTATTAGCACTGCAATAATAATTACAACACCTTTAACGACTTGTTGATAAAATGAAGACACACCCAATAGATTTAAACCATTGTTTAGAACGCCTATAATAAGCACACCGATTAAGGTGCCAAGAATGCGTCCTTTACCGCCTGTAAGTGAAGTACCACCAAGTACTACAGCTGCAATAGCGTCTAATTCATATGACATGCCCGCTGTTGGTTGTGCAGAATTTAAACGAGATGTTAATATTGCTCCTGCCATCGCAGACATTAAGCCAGCTAAACTATATATCATAACCTTCAACTTATTTACTTTGATTCCTGAGATAAATGCCGCTTTTTCATTACCGCCCATAGCATAAGTCTGTCTACCAAACACCGTTTTATGTAAAATAATATATAAAATAATAAATGTGATAAACATCGTAACTGCTGGTACAGGTATACCTATAAAGTAGCCACGTCCAAATAGTTGAAATGCATAACTACCATTTAAATTTGTAATCGGATTACCATCAGTAATAACCAGTGTGACCCCTCTAAATACGGTCATTGTTGCTAAAGTTGCGATAAATGGTGCCATCTTACCTAATGTAATTAAAAGCCCGTTAATCGCTCCTAAAATAGCACCAAAGATACAACCAATTAACAACGCAACAATTGAATCAACACCAGATACCATTAATATGGCTATCATCGCACTAGATAACGCAAGGGTGGAACCAACTGATAGGTCTATCCCCCCTGTTAAAATGACGAATGTCATACCAAATGCTATTAAACCATTAATGGATACTTGTCTTAATAAATTAAACAAATTAGATGGTTCTAAAAAAGCACTGTTTAATGCACTTATAATAATGACTAATAATATTAATCCAATAAATGGTATAATTTTTTCTAAATATGAAAAAGATAACTTAGATTGATTCATTTATTTTCCCTCCAGTAGCTAAAGTCATAATACGTTCTTCAGATAATGATGCCTTATCTAATATCCCTACAATGTTACCTTCATGGACAACAGCAACATTGTCACTCATGCCAATAACCTCAGGTAACTCTGATGAAATCATAATAATAGACATTCCTCGTTCTGTAAGTTCATTCATTAATTGATATATTTCTCTTTTAGCACCTACATCAATTCCTCTAGTAGGCTCATCTAAAATCAATACACGTGGTGCTGTCGCTATCCATTTAGCTAAAACTACTTTTTGTTGGTTCCCACCAGACAAATCTATGCACGCATCATCTTGTTTGCCTTTAATATTTAATCGCTTAATCATTTGCTGTGAATATTGTTCCATTGAACCTTGAGCTAGAAATCCTGATTTTGAAAAACTTTTTAGCGCAGGTAATGATATATTCTCTAAAATAGAATCTTGTAAAACTAATCCTTCTTCTTTTCTATTTTCAGTGATAAAAGCTAAACCATGTTTTATAGATTGGTTAGGATTTTTCATGTAAATATCTTTACCATTCAATTCTACTTGCATAGTTCCTTTATCTAGCCCAAACAACACGCGCATAATCTCTGACCTACCTGCACCCATTAACCCACTAAAACCTAAGATTTCTCCTTTATGCAACTCAAAGTGCACCGATTTTAGATTATGCTCATTTGAACTAAGCTCCTTAACAGAAAGAACTAATTCATCTTGCTTATAATCCCTTTCAGGATATTGGTTATCTAAATCTCTACCTATCATCGCCTTAACGATTTGTGGATGTGTTGTAGATTCAGTAGCAGACGTTAAAATAGAGCGACCATCTCTCATAACGGTAATACGATCAGAAATACTAAATATTTCTTCCATTCTATGTGAAATATAGACAAAAGATACGCCTTCACTTTTTAACTTTTTGATTTGTTCAAATAACACTTCTATTTCATTATTTGTTAATGCAGCAGTTGGCTCATCCATTATAATAACTTTAGCCTCTTGCATAAGCGCTTTACTAATTTCTAACATTTGTTGCATACCAACCGATAAATCTCCTGCTAATTGATTTAAATCAATCGTTATATTCAATTTTTTAAATATCTCTTGTGCTTGCACCCTCATGGCTTTATTATCTACAATACCGAAAAATTTAGTTGTTTCTTTTCCTAGAAATAAGTTTTCTAATACTGTCAAATTAGGCCAAATATTCAATTCTTGTTGTATAAATGCGATGCCATGGCTTTCAGCATCTTTAGTATTTTTAAAATGAATCGGTTGCCCATTTTCTACTACTGTGCCACCATCCGCTTCATAGACACCTGTTAGAATTTTCATTAATGTACTTTTACCAGCACCATTTTCCCCCATTAATGCATGGATTTCTCCATCAGCAATTTCAAAATCTACACCCAACAACACATCATTTTGTCCAAATGATTTATATATTTGATCCATATTAATCATTATTAATCACCCCTTTAAAATAAAACGCCGCTCTTTAATATCGCATTAGCAAAAGGTTTAGCTTCGCCTGTTCTGATAATAGATTTAACTTTGCAACTATCCGCTTTTAACTGTTCATGAGATACAGTACTAATATCAATGTTTTCTGACACCAATTGTATATAGAGTTCATCATTTTGCTTAATCATTTCATTAGCAATCGTTACTTGCTCAATTACCATATGATTCTTTATTAAGTGAAATACTTCTAAGAATGATGGTTTCCCAAATTCTAAGGCAAGGTCTATTTTCTTAACCCCTTGTGGTACTGGCAAACCACAATCAGCAATAATAATTTGATCTGTATGACCTAAATCACTTAGCAATTTTGAAATTTCACTATTTAAAATACCTGTTTTATACATCAAACCACTCCTTTTTTATGTAACCCGTTACATGTTACGCATTAATGACGTGTACTCGATCTCTTTATTACGGAAATTGCTACTTTTTCTAGTTCGACACAATCTTGATGATCATACAATTTAAGTAACTTTGACATTGCTAGTTCTCCCAAACGATAAGCCGACTGATCGATTGTACTAATTTTGGGAAATGTCATAGTTGAAAATGGTATATTATCATACCCTACAATTTGAACATCCTTTGGAATTTGCAAGTTATGTTGTTGAAGTATCCCCATTACTTTAATTGCTAATAAATCATTACTGCAGATAATACTATCTATATTGTGTGTCCTAATTAAATTAATAAATGAACCTTCATCGTTTAAATCCTGCGCTAAATATGTTTTATAGTTAATACCATGTTCTTTAAAAATTGACACTACACCTTTAACGCGATGTTTAAAAGCATCAATAGTTAAATCTTCATGTACGACTAGACCATAATTACAGACTCCTTCAATAACAAGCTCTGCTTGACATTGTCCACCTTCATAATGATCAGTTGAAACACCTGATATTTCATTATTAGTTCGGTCGACAAATACAAAAGGCATATGAAGAGGTTCTAACATATTTTCAATTATATTTTCGTTAAGTGCAGTAGTAATCATGCCAGCGCAATTATGAGATACAAATGTTGTTAAATAGGACTTTGCTTTTTCTATATCATTATCACTGTTACCAATTAAAACTTGGTAACCATGTTCAACAGCAACATCTTCTACTCCCCTTGCAATTAACGTAAAGAATGGATTACTTATATCTGGTAGGAGCAATCCAATCATTTTTGATTTTCTTTTGTATAATGTTCTTGCCGCTTCATTTGGTTGGTAATTCAGTTCTACAATTGCACGATCAATTTGCAATCGCGTTTGTGCTTTAACATACCCAGTATTGTTAATCGCTCTAGAAACAGTTGCAACTGAGCAACCAGCTAATAGCGCTACATCTTTTATCGTTGTCAGTAAAATCACCCCTCTTATGTAACCGTTTTCATACTACCACATATTTTCTCTATTTAACAGAAGTTTCCATGATTAATTTATTAAATTATTTTTTGTTTAAAATAAAAAATCAGCGTTAATCCGTGTGATTTATCACTATAAACGGAAGTCTTTTTTGACCTGTCACTTAGAATAAGTAATAATACATATAAATATTAATAAGAAAACGCACGTATAATATCTCCATAATAAAGTGAATAAGATTTCAATACACTATTGAAAGCGTTTTCTATTGATGATATATTTATATTGTACCTTTAACAAAGGGGTAACGAGAAATTCAAATGTAGTTAGAATCAAAATGATATTTAAAAGGGTAACAATTGTTAGTTTATTAAAGTAGTTAATAACTTCTCCAAAGGTTAACTACACAAACCATTAAGCACTATTAAACTCCTTAAAAAGCACCCCACATGCATATGACATGTGGGGTGCTTTATGTTGTACTTTAACTATTTTTTCTAATGATACGCATTACTTTTAACATGCTCACCCATAATGAGTGGCGTTTACGATAAACGAGAAATCTTGGCTCCCATTTCGGATTAAATTTCTCTTTATATCTTCTGAGACCTTGGAATCTATATAGGCCGTTGAAATGTTCAAACACACGCCCAGCGATTCTTTCACCATAAAATGAATAAGGAATTTGCCCAACATTAGATAACGTCGCCATTCCCATATTAAAATGTTCATAGCTATTAGCTTTTGACCAAAGTAGCATATTCAAATATAAACTATCCATTAATGGCAACTCAATGTCTTGTTTCCAACGTATTAAATCAACTGAAATCACGCCACTATAGTAAGTTGGCATCAATGTACAGAAAGCAATGATGGATTGTTCATTATTTTTTAACACGCCTATCGGAGCTTGTGATATATAATTTACGTCAAAACTACCAACAGAAAAATGCATTTCATTTTTATCAGCTAACCATTCATCACTTATGGCTTTTAAATCAGTAATCATCTGTTGTGAGAAAGGTGGCTTCACCACTTCAAATGAATAACCCAAATCATCAAGTTTGTTTAGCGTCGCTCGCAAACCACGCTTTTTCTTCCCTGACGTTGTAAATGTCGTTAAATTTATAATAGCTTCTTCACCTAATTTAAAGAATTGATTACCAAAACTATGATAGAGTGACATGTATTTATCCGTTACTTGATAAAAAATAATATCATAACCTAAATATTCCGCTTCTTGATAAAATGATTCTAATAAATTGTAAAATGATTCTGTATTACCAATTGGATCACCTAAAATAATATACGTATTATTATGATAACGATACATTACAAAAGCATCTTCATTGTCATTTATAAAAAATTTCTTATCTCCACTGTACATTAAGTGACTTAAATAGTTCCCATTATATTTATCAATAATCGCTTCACAGGTAGCGATGTTATCTCTACTATTTGATAATCTATATCTGTATTCAAACCACCATACAATAACACCAACTATAATTGCTACTAATAAAATAGTAATCCAGAAATAATATCTCAAAATAGAAGTCAGCATTTCAATATGATAAATATCTAAGGAATAAAACGTACTCTTAACCACAAGATGATTAATATAAAGTATTATCGTACCTGTAAAAATACTTAATAATAACTTGGAATATCTAAACGGTCGTTTGATAATCCGAGCCCGTTTATAAAATACAAGCAATAATACAAAGATCACTGTAAGCCAACTTAATAGTATGAATGATGCATACGTATAAGCCGTTGCAATAAATATAAACAATACAGAAATAATTGCGAATAGTATCGCACGTTTAGATAATTTATATACGCCTATGACATTTAATAATAATAATAAACAAGCACATGTATGAATTGAAACAATAATATAATAGATATAGTGATTTGAATCATATAACCCATCATAAATAATTGTTAAATTATTCAAAAAGAATACTAAACTCGTAAATAGCAATAAAAGTGCCATAGCAAAAGATGGTATACGTGCAATTATGTCCTTTTGATATGAGCCTAATAAAGACGTCATATCTTTTACTGGCACTAATATGCGTGAATCTTCCCAGTAACGTTTGGCAGTACTACGGAATTCAAATGTAGATAAAATCAATGCAATAAGTACAGGGAATAAATAATAAGCAAAACGATAAAGTAATAAACCTAATACGATTGCTTCCTCATCAATATTTAATGCCTTCAAACCTAACAGTACAACTAAATCAAATGTACCAAATCCACCAGGAATAAAACTAATTAACCCCGATAACGCTGCTAGAATAAAAATCCCCATAAAGGTAGCAAAAGGTATTTGAACACCCACGATAGCCATTGCCATGTATAACACTAATGCTGCAACAAACCATTCAACACCTGAAACAATTGTGCAATATACGCCAAGCAATCTATGTGTTTTTTGTACTGGCTTAATTATAGTAAATACTACAAATATTGGTAAAAACAATGCTACTACGTACATTAACCACTTAACCCATGGATACGGTGTGAAAATATGTGAAATATCAAAGACATGAATCACTACTAAGATAGAAAGCAAACTCAAACCAGTTAACATTGAAATTAAAACAATAGAAATGGTATGTAGAAGCGCTTTTTTATCTTCAGTTGTATTCTTATAAAATAGGAAACGTACACTAGCCCCTATAAATCCCCCAAAGCCAACAACAGCATTTAAAGCATTTACAATATAACCAATTCTAATCGTTTTACCTAAACCAATTTTTAACTTTAATGTTTTAGCTAAAATCACATCATACATTGAAAGCACTATAATAGATGCGCCACCACTAAAGAACAATGCAACGAGCCAAAATCTATTAATTTTACTAAATGATTTTATTGCGTCTTTGAGATTAATATGTGAGAGCTCTTTGTATAAAATAATAGCAACAATTGTAAATAACGTAAATGCGAATGCAATTTTTAATATAGAAAATAATTTGCTTCTCAATTCTTTTGACATCTTTTCACTTCACTTTTAATAATCTAATCGTTCCATAAAAATATAGCACAAGAACAATACATAATAAATAAAATTTTTAATAATAACTACTAACAAAATTGTTAGATATATGACTTAATTTTAAATATCATGAATTAAACGTCATTAAATAAGGTAAAATTCTCAATAATATAGCCATATAGCACAAAACTTCCATGTATAACGACAATCTAATTCAGTAAGTTAATAAATCATCATGAAAATAATTAAGGACGAGACAAGAACCACATTTTAGAAGTTGATTTCATCATCTCGTCCTCAATAGTTTTTATAACTATAGTATATTATAAAAACGCCTATAGATTACAGTATGTACCTGCATTATATCTATAGACGCTTATCAATTTTGTTTACTAGCCTACTGCTTTAGTATGAACACTATTATGATATAAAATCGAAATTAAAATATTGTTTATTGTCAAAGCATACTGAACAAAATTTATAATAATTTAACGAATTTCTTCATCCGTAGTAATTTCATATTCTCCAGCATCTTCACCATAATACTTATTATATCTACGTTTAAACATAGTATATAAATGTGAAACCAAGACTTTTAATATTGCATAAGCCGGTATACCTAAAATCACACCTACAATACCTAATAAGTTACCTGCACTTAACAAGATGAAAATAATTGTTAGTGGGTGTATTTTAAGTGTTTTGCCCATGACATTAGGTGAAATTAGATGACCTTCGATAAACTGAACAGCCGTCCAAACTACAATTAATTTCAATAACATAATTGGGGAAGTTATTAGCGCAATAATAATTGCTGGCGATATTGCAATTGTAGGACCAATGTACGGTACCACACTTGTAACAGCAGCGATTGATGCTAAAATCAAGCTATAATCTAATCCAATAATGCTATAACCTATAAATAATAAAATACCAATACAAAATGATACAATAATTTGACCTTGAATATAAGAACCAACTTGAACACTCATTTTGTCTAATAAATCATGATAATCTTTTCTGAATTTAGGTGGCATTAATTTTGTAGAAAACTCTTTAAAACGATGTCCATCTTTTAACATAAAGAACAACACAAATGGTGTTGTCGCAATGACTACACCAACATTTACAATTGCCTCAGCAAAATTCTTAACCTTTGAACCAAATCCGTTGAAGTAATCTGAAACCATAGATGGCAATTTGTTAGCCAACGCATCCAATTGTTCTTGAATTTGACTATAGAAATTCGATATCAAGGAATACTTTGTAACACTATCTATAAATTGATTGACTTTATCTACATATAATGGGAAATTATTACCAAAACTTCTAAATTGAGACCCTATTACAGGTATCAAAAGGTTAATAACAAGTGTTATGACACCTACAATCAACAAAAATAATATAATTACGCCCCATAATCTAGAAATATTATAACGTTCCATTAAATTGACTAATGGATTCAATAGATAATATAGAATCACTGAAACAATAATAGGTGCAGCAATAGTATTAAAAATAATGATAAACGGTTTGAAAATATAAGATACTTGATCAAATATAAATATAGCTATACCTACTAATATTAAAATTAACAAACCAAAAAGTAAGTCTTTGCCACCCGCAAACTTCATGAAGCGGGTTTCAGGGAAACTAAGTTTTAACTTATCTTTACCCTTCTTATTTTCTTGTTTTACATTGTCTTCATTCGACATATAACTCACCATACCTTAAATTAATTCTAGAAATAGTAATTACTTGTTATGATTATAAAAAGAAGGTACAAAACTCTATTATAAAAAACTTTAATAGTTTATTGTACTATGCTTAATAATAACACATCCTCTATATGACAATCATCTATTATACTAAATTATGATTGTCATCTCGCTTCTGCATAGATTATTCACTATTCCATTACAATTAAACACATTTTCCAAATTTTTCTAAATAATACTTAAATTAAAAGTATTATTGAACACAGAAAGCTAAATCGTTAAAAATCATGTATTTTAGTACAAAAAATAAGGCCCTTTCGTATAATAAAATTACCACCACATAATTTTAAAATGAGGTGACTTATGTATAAAGGTTATAACATGACTCAACTTACATTACTATTGTAAACTTCAATATTTCATAAAAATCAAAGAAAACACCAATTTCTATATATACTCAGTAGAAATTGATGTTTATTCTTTATTCAGAGATATTTATGCCCCAGAGACTTAAAAATTACTTTATTTTCATTTTTACGTCGTTGCTTCATTACCAGTATCACTATTATCTCGAATATTAGCAAGGTGTTGATTAGCTTTCTTTTTCGGAATAGGTACAATGTAATTTCCAAATGGTAGCTTGCCAATTAAGTATACAATGAATACTGATAAAGCAACAGATGCTATAAATACACCCATAAATTTACTTTGAGCATCGATGTCTTCAACAAGAGGCAAACGCTTCACGAATTGGATTGCTACATAATGTACTAAATAGACGCCCATAGAGTAATTTCCTATTAATGTGAGTGTACGCAAAATTATTTTATTTTTCTTTACATGTTCAAACATGTAGTTAAGAAATACAATAAAAAACGGGATATAAATTATATTTGAAACATGGATTGAACTGTGTAAATCGTCTAAATCAATACTGATTAATAAATCAATAAATAATATACCTATAATAATTGAAAGTAACGCCTTATATTTGAATATCAGTACTTTTATTTCATTGTAAAATTTTGCGTAAACAATACCTAAAACGAAAAAGGAGATCCAGTTCATAATGAAGAGTTTATCATTTACAAATCGTTCTACTCCACCGCCGCCCAATGAAACTGGTCCCATCATTATCCAAACTATATTAGCAATAGTTGCAACTATGAATAAAGTAATAATTGGCCATCCTTTTTTAAATTTGTGTACAAATGGAAATAAAAAATAGAATTGTATTACAGTTAATATAAAATATAGATGAAAGTTTGCCTTACCGAATACA
Organism: Staphylococcus sp. AS1337; assembly: GCF_051408735.1. Taxonomy (NCBI): domain Bacteria; kingdom Bacillati; phylum Bacillota; class Bacilli; order Caryophanales; family Staphylococcaceae; genus Staphylococcus; species Staphylococcus sp. AS1337. The sequence continues at coordinate 453,359 of NZ_JBOIHZ010000002.1, forward strand.
AAATAATTTATTAATTTACCATCATCTTCTAAGTTATGTAAAAAATAAGCCCTGTATAATAAATAAAAAATTGTCCATATAATATAAGGAATTAAGATTTTGCTAAACCTTGATTTTATAAAATAATTCAAGCTAAAGCCTTTATGAATGACAGAAATAGTTAATAAAAAAGCACTAACTACTGCAAAAATAGGTGTGCCTAACCTTGCAATTTGATTTATATACCCTAACCCATCTGAAGTGAATGAGTCTCCTGAAAGTGCGATACTATTAACTGTATGGATAGCCACAACAAGCATAGCTGCCACTGACCTAATTATAGGAATTTCATCATAGTACTTAATACAAAAACATCCCCTTTAAACAAACCAACTTTAAAACTAATTCTATGATTTTTAATTGGTATAGTAAAGTGAATTTGCATACATAAATAAAAACATAATACTTTCATTACACGCAATTAAAATTCTTAATATCAACTTTATAATATGCAACTAATTACACATTTAGTTTTCTATAAACTCTAAATTTGTCATAGATATTAACAATATATAATAAATATAATTACGATATTAAAAATACGACGTCACATCGTTTAGTGACATCGTATTTTTGAATGTAAACTATTTAAAAACTTTAATCATTAGATGTATTCGTATGATCAGCAACAACCATAAAATGGTAGACATGCAAAGTTAAATAAATAACTTCTGCATCATATATTTTAACACCCAATTCCTGCTGTAACATTTTCATTATTTTTAATGCGATATTGAAGCATAAAGGATACTGAGTTTTCAATAACTCTTCAAAAGCATTTGTTTTTTGCAAATTTTCTCCAGTTCTCAATCTTTTAATTAAAAATTGAATATGCCTAATAAAGCGCTGATACTGGACTGTGTCTTTTTCTATTTCATGTTTTAAATCATGTTCTAGAATAAATATACTTTTATTAATCAAACGATTAATCAGTTCCATTTCACGTATAGGTAAAGTTTCGGTATTAGAAGCTATATGTAATGCTATAAAACCTATTTCGTCTTCCGGAAAATTCACATCTAATACATGGTTTAAACGAGCTATTACTTTTTCAGCAATGCCATATGCCTCTGTATATAATTGCTTTGTTTCTACAACAAAAGGATTATTTATTAATTGATTTTGTTTTAATCGGTTATATGCAAATATAATATGATCAGTTAAAGATATGACCAATTTTTGATTATCTATCTTCATTACTGAATTCGTAATAATATTAACAGCTTCAATTACTGCTTGAATTAATGTGTCATCAGCTTGTTCAACCAGAGATTTATAATGGTCTTGTTGAGACTTTTGATCTAATATATACGTTTTCTCAACTGTTTGATTTTCTTGCAAAGTCATGCCACTTTTTTTATTAAAGCCAATGCCTTTAGCAATGAACACATATTCTTCTTGTTCCTTTTTACAGATAATAACATTATTATTTAAAACCTTAGTTATCAGGTAATCACTCACATGAATCATCCTTCTTTTTCTGTCAATCAATATTATATAGTGTATTTTCAAAAATTGAAAGATATAAAAGAGCCTTCCAAATTCTCACTAACCAGTGATCTATTTGAAGGGCTCTATATGTTGATATAAATAATTTTTAATTATTTTTTCATACCCCAACTTTCAATACCGAATAAATTAATTTCTAATTCTTCCGGTTTGAAAACAGGTTTTTTACCAGCTTTACGTTGACGTTGGTAGTCATTCATCACTGCAAAAGCAATATTAGATAGACCTATGATGGCAACTAAGTTAACAATTGCCATTAATCCCATAAATACATCAGCAGTACCCCATACAGTTTCAGTTTTAATGACTGCGCCGACAAATACAAGAACAACGACTAAACATCTAAATATAAATAATATAGATTTATTCTTAGATAAAAATTCAATATTAGATTGACCATAATAATAGTTACCGACAACTGAAGAAAATGCAAACAATGTAATTGCAATTGTTAAGAAAATTCCTCCCGCACTACCTAAGTGTTCATTTAAAGCTGATTGCGTAACAGCCACACCTTGTGCTGCATTTTCACCAAACTCTAAACCAGTGTATAGTAATATCATTATCGCTGTAGCAGTACAAACTAACATTGTATCAAAGAATACACCTAATGACTGAATTAATCCTTGTTTAACTGGATGAGGTGCAGCTGCTGTTGCAGCAGCATTTGGTGCAGAACCCATACCAGCTTCGTTTGAGAACAAACCACGTTTCACACCTTGGAGAATTGCAGCACCAACTGCTCCACCAGTTGCTTGTTCAAATCCAAATGCACTTTTAACAATAGTTGAAATCATTGGAATAATTTGATCATAGTTTATGAACAATATCACAACGACTAAACCAATATAAATAATTGCCATAACAGGTACAATAATTGAAGATAATTTTGCAATGCTACGCACCCCACCAAAAATAATTGCGGCTGTAACGATCGCTAATATAATACCTGTAACCACAGGACTTACATTATATTGTGTTTTCAAAGATTCAGCGATTGTATTTGATTGAACCGTATTAAATACAAATGCAAAAGTAATAGTAATTAATACTGCAAATACAACACCTAACCATTTTTGATTTAAACCTTTAGTTATGTAGTAAGCCGGACCCCCACGGAAGCCACCATCTTCATCAGGCACCTTATATACTTGCGCTAAAGTTGCTTCAATAAACGCACTTGCAGCTCCTATAAAAGCGATAACCCACATCCAAAATACTGCGCCAGGACCACCGAGTACGATTGCAGTTGCAACACCCGCTATATTACCAGTTCCAACTCGAGAACCTGCACTAATTGCAAATGCTTGGAATGGGGAAATACCTTTCTTACCATTATCCAAAGTTTCAGGTTTCTCACCAATTGCACGAAACATCTCTGGTATCCATCTTAACTGTACAAATTTCGAACCAATCGTAAAGAAAATACCCGCTGTTATTAACAGTCCAATTAGGTATTGTGACCAGATTAAATCATTCCCGACTTGAACAAATGCCTTGAACCAATCTGGAATTAAACTATCAAAATCTCTCAATTTAATCCCTCTCATCTATGTAATTTTTAATTTCTAATTAGAGCAAGAGATTTATAGCTATATTTATACTAGTAATATTTATATTACTACGTATAAACTTAGGTAAAATATGCGAAAGCTAGTAGCAATACACACACCTTTTACACTATGCTATAAATCTCTTTTAAATAATTTATTGCACCTTATTGGTATTTTATCACTATATAGTTGTATTTACTAATGATTTTTTAGAATTAATCTTATTTGACTTCTAATTCTTTAATTTCACCAAAATCACTAGTATCTACGATAAAGCTACCATTTGTATATTGTTCTGATAAGTGGATATCCTTGATTAAGCCAGACTCTTGCTGTTTATCAGAGTAGATTGTATAAGTCGTTTGGTCTGATTGAATAACTGCAGCGTCTATAATACGGTGCGGTGTTTTCTTTAATTCTTTTAATAACGTAATACCACGTTGGGCGCGTTTAGCCGTTTGTAATACTTTAAAACTGATGCGTTTTAAAGATCCGCGTTGTGTCGCCATTAATATTGTATTATTTGAAGTTACAATATCTGTTAATACTGTAAAGTCTTCATCTTTTAAGTTGATAGATTTAACACCTGCTGCTCTCAAGCCAGTATCAGAAAGTTCATCACTATCATAGGTAAGCGACATGCCTTTGTTTGTAACCACAGTAATCAATTGTGTCTCTGATATACGCATAACGTTTATAATTTCATCATTATCTTTCAACTTCATGGAGACAAGTGGTTTATTATATCGTGTTGTTTTAAACATAGATATATTACTTTTTTTAATCATACCATTACGTGTCGCTAAGATATAAAATGCTTCTGGCTTAAAGTCATTTTCACAATAAGCGTTAATAACATATTCACCTTCATCAAGTGGCACAATTTGGGAGACATGTTGCCCTAAATCTTTCCATTTTATATCAGCTAATTTATGAACAGGTATAAATAGATAACGACCTTTATTGGTAAACACTAGCGCTGTATCTAAAGTGTTGACTTCTTCATATTTCATGATTGAGTCTCCATCTTTAGTACCCACTTCATCTACATCACTTGCATTAAAACTACGTAATGATGTTCGTTTAATATAACCATGTTTAGTGATACTCATAATTACAGTTTCACTAGGGATCATCACTTCTTTATCAATCTTAATCTCTGAGATCTCAGCCTCTATAGAAGATAGACGCTTTTGTTTAAATCTATTACGAATTTCGGTTAATTCCTCTTTAATTACATTTAATAATGCATCGTGATTATCTAAAATATTTCTCAAACGCTCGATTAACGCTTTCAATTCACCGTGTTCTTCTTGTAGCTGAACAATATCTGTATTCGTCAAACGATACAATTGTAATGTCACTATCGCTTCCGCTTGAGCTTCAGTAAAGTCATATTCAGCTACCAAATTTTCTTTAGCATCTTTTTTGTTTTTTGAAGCTCTAATATGTTTAATCACTTCGTCTAATATAGATAAAGCTTTCATTAAACCTTCAACGATGTGCATTCTATTTTCAGCATGATCTAGTTCATAACGTGTACGTTTCGTTACAACATCGATTTGATGATTTAAATAACTATCTATAAATTGACGAATGCCCATTAATACTGGGCGCCCTTCACTAATAGCAACCATGTTAAAATTATATGAAACTTGTAAATCTGTATTTTTATAAAGGAAATTGGCTACAGCTTCACTATTAATATCTTTTTTCAATTCGATTGCAATGCGTAATCCTGTACGGTCAGTTTCGTCTCTAACTTCTACGATGCCATCAACCTTTTTATCAGCACGTAATTCATCCATTTTTTTAACTAGTGCACTCTTATTAACTTCATAAGGTACTTCTGTAACAATTAGTTGTTTTCTACCGTTTCTTAATTCTTCAATCTCAACCTTTGAACGAACTACGATCTTCCCTTTACCTGATTCATACGCTTTCTTAATACCATCCACACCTTGAATAATACCACCTGTTGGAAAATCAGGGCCTTTGATATATTTCATCAATTGATTCACAGTTATATCCGGGTTATCAATAAATTTAAGTGTTGCTTGAATCACTTCACCAAGATTATGTGGCGGAATATCTGTAGCATAACCAGCAGAAATCCCAGTACTACCATTTATCAATAAATTAGGAAGTCTTGCAGGCAAGACCATCGGTTCCATCGTCGTATCGTCATAGTTTGGCATAAATGGTACAGTTTCTTTGTTAATATCTCTTAAAAGTTCTTCTGAAAGACGGCTTAATTTTGCTTCAGTATAACGCATTGCAGCAGCTGGGTCATTATCGATACTACCGTTATTACCTTGCATTTCTATAAGTACATGTCGTAGCTTCCATCCTTGGCTTAAGCGAACCATCGCATCATATACAGACGTATCACCGTGCGGATGATACTGACCTATAACATCACCAACAGTTTTAGCACTTTTACGGAAATTTTTGTCGTAAGTGTTACCGCTTGAATACATTGCATATAAAATACGTCTTTGAACAGGCTTGAGACCGTCGCGAACGTCTGGCAATGCACGTTCTTGAATGATGTATTTACTATATCTACCAAAACGATCGCCAATAACATCTTCTAGCGATAAATCTTGAATTACTTCACTCAATTTACTTCCTCCTCATTAGGCGCTTCCTATTCCAATATTTGAATTTCATTATTATCTAAAATACTTTGTTGTTCTTGTAAACCAAATTCAACATGATTTTCAATCCATTCACGTCTTGGTGCAACTTTGTCGCCCATTAGTGTTGTAACACGTTTAGATGAACGTAACTCATCTTCAACTTGTACTCTGATCAAGGTTCTCGTATCAGGGTTCATTGTCGTTTCCCACAATTGGTCGGCATTCATTTCACCAAGACCTTTATAACGTTGTAATGAGAAACCTTTACCTAATTTTCGTTGTAATTTCTCTAATTCTTCATCTGTCCAAGCGTATTCTACTTTTTTTGACGCACCTTTTCCTTTTTCGAGTTTATAAAGTGGTGGTAATGCAATAAATACTCGACCCGCCTCAACTAATGGCTTCATATATTTAAAGAAGAATGTTAATAATAACACTTGAATATGTGCACCATCTGTATCAGCATCTGTCATTATAATGATTCTATTGTAGTTACTATCTTCAATTTTGAACTCATTTCCGACACCAGCTCCAATAGTATGAATAATTGTATTAATCTCTTCATTTTTAAAGATATCGTCAAGACGTGCTTTTTCAGTATTAATTACTTTACCTCTAAGCGGTAAAATCGCTTGGTATTTGCGATCACGACCTAACTTTGCAGAGCCACCCGCTGAGTCACCTTCGACAAGGTATAATTCTTTTTTCTCAGTATTTTTACTTTGTGCAGGTGTAAGTTTACCAGAAAGCAAAGTATCTTTACGTTTATTTTTCTTACCTGAACGTGCATCTTCTCTCGCTTTACGTGCTGCTTCTCTAGCTTGTTGTGCCTTTAAAGACTTTTTAACTAACGATTTAGATAATTGTCCTTTTTCTTCCAAATAATATGGTAATTTGTCGGCTACTACTGAATCTACTGCACTCCTGGCTTCAGGTGTACCTAACTTAGATTTAGTTTGTCCTTCAAATTGTAACAATTCTTCAGGAATTCGAATTGAAATAATAGCAGTTAAACCTTCTCTTATATCATTACCATCTAAATTTTTATCTTTTTCTTTTAATTCATTAATACGACGTGCATAATCATTAAACACACGAGTCATAGCTGTTTTAAACCCAACTTCATGTGTTCCGCCATCTTTTGTACGCACATTATTAACAAAACTTAGTATGCCTTCTGAATATTGATCGTTATATTGGAATGCAACTTCCACTTCAATATTATTAGCTTCCCCAGAGAAATCTGCTACATCATGTAATACTTCTTTCCCTTCATTGACATAAGCAACGAATTCTTTAATACCATCTTCATAATGGAAGATATCTTCACGTTCTTTGCCTGCTCTTAAGTCTTTTAGAATGATTCTCAAGCGTTTAAGTAAAAATGCTGATTCTTGTAGTCTTTCACTTAAAACATCATAATTAAACGATGTAAATGCTTTGAATATCTCTGGATCTGGTTTAAATGTCACTTTAGTACCAGTCTTTTTAGTTTTACCATGTTTTTTCAAACCAGTTGTTGGTTTCCCACCATCTGCAAAGCTTTGAGAATATATGTTACCATCTCTATAAATTTCAACTTCTAACCATTCACTCAAAGCATTGACAACTGAAGCACCAACACCGTGTAAGCCACCTGACGTTTTATAACCGCCTTGTCCGAATTTTCCACCTGCATGAAGTACCGTAAAAATGACTTGAACAGTAGGTTTTCCAGAAGTATGAATACCTGTAGGCATTCCACGTCCATTATCTTCTATAGTAATGCTCTCATCTTTATTTATCGTAACAGTGATTTCACTTCCGAAACCATTTAATACTTCATCGACGGAATTATCGACAACTTCATATACTAGATGATGTAAACCACGTTTATCGGTAGAACCAATATACATCCCAGGTCTTTTTCTAACGGCCTCTAGTCCCTCAAGTACCTGAATGGAATCATCCGAATAATTATTTTTTTTATTCATTGCCAATCGTTTCGCCCTCCTACAAACGTACGTTCGTTTTTAAAACTATACATTAGTTATTCTTATATAAATCTTGATAAATTGCAAGTGTCAAATCAATTTTCAGTAGATAAATGCTTTTCATTTGAAATTTTTATTCGTATTATGATGCTCTTATGTGGTAAAATAATTTTAATGTCATTAAAGGATGTGGATTATATATGATGATTGTAATCATGTTAATACTAAGTTACCTCATTGGTGCTTTTCCAAGTGGCTATGTAATAGGTAAATTATTTTTCAAAAAAGATATTCGACAATTTGGTAGTGGCAACACTGGCGCAACAAATAGCTTTAGAGTACTAGGAAAACCTACTGGATTTTTAGTTACTTTTCTAGATATATTTAAAGGGTTTATTGTGGTCTTTTTCCCACTGTGGTTGCCTGTTCATGCGGAAGGTACAATTAGTACATTTTTCACAAATGGACTTATCGTAGGTGCTTTCGCGATTCTAGGTCATGTATATCCAGTTTATCTTGGTTTTAAAGGCGGTAAAGCCGTTGCTACAAGTGCTGGAGTCATACTAGGAGTTAATCCTGTCTTATTATTAATATTAGCAGTAATTTTCTTTGGAATATTATATCTAACAAAGTATGTATCACTCTCAAGTATCATTGCATCAATTTGTTGTGTTATCGGTGCATTATTAATTCGAGACTATATCCTCTTTGTTGTTAGTATTGGTGTAGGCGTACTACTGATAATTAGACACCGTACTAATATTGTAAGAATATTCAAAGGTGAAGAGCCTAAAATAAAATGGATGTAACTATTACAAAAGTCGCAGTATAAAAACGGATAAATTATGTAAACAAACGCTAAGCTGGGACATTAAGATGTTTCCAGCTTTTTAACATTGTATCTATTATACTACGTAAACAACGTTTTATCATAGTATTTATACAATTCATATTTTTGTAAATCATTTGTCGAAATTAATTGAAAAATTATGTTATACTACCTTTAACATTACTCAAAGTGGGTATTGTATAAATTACTAATTTAAAAATTAGTAATCAACGTTCATAAGTGAAACCTTATGAATCGAAAGGAGACTTTATTATGGAAATAGAACTTTCAGATAATGCTGTATCTTGGTTTAAGGAAGAACTAGATTTACCAGAAGATGACAAAGTCTTACAATTCTTTGTACGTTATGGCGGAGAATTCCAACTAAAACAAGGGTTTAGTCCTGCTTTCAGTGTAGACAAGAAAAATGATGTAGAAATTGGTTACGAAAATCATTACGATGGATTAGATGTCGTAATCGCTGAAAAAGATTTATGGTATTTTGAAGACCACAATTTATATATTGATGTTAGCAACAGTATTGATGAAATTTCATATGCTACAAAATAAATCATAAATTATTCCAAGGTTTTACTAATTCCCTTGACCTTTATTTTTGGAAATAAGCGTATGAAATCTTTATACATTTTAAATAAATCATGATAAATAATAAAAAAAAGCGTTTGGGTCTCTTCCCAAACGCTTTTTTTAACTTAATTCTAGTTTGATTGCTATTGAATAACATATTCTCTTGCTCGTTTCACTGTGCTAGTCATCGAAGCCTAAAGCATGCCTTATATGCCTTTAATCACTTCTAAATCCTCGCCTGCCTTATTTCTTTCAGCGACATCGCTATATACAGCGTGCCATTCAGGAAAATATCTATCTAATCGTATCGGCTTGAAGTCTTCTTTTTTAATACAAGTCAATGTAGTTGATCCTGTAGTTGCTAATTCTCCAGCTTCATTGTATATTTCATAGCAATATTTAGATCGTAGTCTAGAATATTTTTCAACCCATGTTTTGATTTTTACGGTTTCTGGATAAAAAATAGATTTGATATATTTAATGTCCAAATCAACAACTGGAGAAATGATACCTGAATCTTCCATAGCTTTATAGCTAAAACCCAATTTAGATATATAATCTGTACGAGCTACCTCAAACCAGGTAGGGTAATTACCATGATAAATCACACCCATTTGGTCAGTCTCTGAATACCGTGATTCTATTTGTGTCATACTGTAAATCATTATAAGCGTCCTCTTTTCAATTGTTCATCTTATATCTTTTTTACTATTAAATTTTAACATAAAAAATTAAGTATAGCATTTTACTAGTTTACCCTTAGTAATACTCCAATAAAGTATCTATAAACTATTCTATATTCATTATCTAAACATTACTTACAAGTAATGCTATTTCAAAGTAATGTTAATCCAAGCATTTATCCCGACTTATATAATAAAGGAATACATTATGTACATATTCATACGCCTTCAATAACGCCTTTGAGGCTGAGACATATCTATGTATGCCCCAGCCTCATTTGAATCTTTATTATTAAATTAATGCTTCTAACTGTAAAGTTATTCAGCTAATTTATTTCTTAATACTAATTGAAGAATACCACCATGACGATAATAATCCATTTCAACGTTTGAATCGAAACGAGCCATTGCTTCAAACTCTATTACTTCGCCATTTTCTTTCTTAGCTTGTACTTTTACAAGATCATGCGGTTTGACATTTTCATCAATATCTACTGAAATAATTTCAGTACCATCAATGCCAAGGCTATCCGCAGATTCGCCTTCTTTGAATTGTAATGGTAAAACACCCATCATTACTAAGTTTGAACGGTGGATACGCTCATAACTTTGTGCGATAACTGTTTTAACACCTAATAAGTTTGTCCCTTTAGCTGCCCAGTCACGAGATGAACCCATTCCGTAATCATTACCAGCTAAAACAACTAAACCTGTGCCGTCTTCTTTATATTTCATGGCAGCATCAAATATTGGCATTTGTTCACCTGTTGGCCAGTAAGTTGTGAAACCACCTTCAGTTCCTGGTGCTAATTGGTTTTTAATACGGATATTCGCAAATGTACCACGTACCATCACTTCGTGGTTACCACGACGTGAACCATATGAGTTAAATTGACGAATAGGAACACCATGTTCAAGTAAATATTTACCTGCAGGTGTATCTTTACCAATTGCACCCGCTGGTGAAATATGGTCAGTTGTTACTGAATCTCCAAATTTACCCATAACCCTTAAATCTTTTAATGAATCAATAGTTCCTGGTTCTTTAGAGAGACCTTGGAAGAATGATGGATTTTGAATATACGTTGATTCAGGATCAAAATCATATAGCGGTTGATCCGTAACATCAATTTCATTCCACATTTCATTATTATTGTATACAGTTTCATATTCTTCTTTAAATAGTTTCGGAGTCACAACCGTATCAACAGTGTCTGAAACTTCTTTAATTGATGGCCAGATATCTTTTAGGTAAACGTCTTCTCCATCTTTACCTTTACCAAGTGGCTCATTTTGTAAATCGATATCCACAGTTCCTGCTAATGCATATGCCACAACTAATTGTGGTGAGGCTAAGTAGTTAGCTTTAACTAATGGATGGATACGACCTTCAAAGTTACGGTTACCTGATAACACAGAAGTAACGAGCAAATCTTCATCAGCAATTGCTTTTTCAATTTCTTCTAGTAATGGACCAGAGTTCCCGATACAAGTTGTACAACCATAACCAACAAGGTTAAAGCCTAAATCATCTAGATATTCAGTTAAGCCTGAATCTCTTAAATATCCAGTAACAACTTTAGAACCTGGAGCTAATGACGTTTTAACATATTCTGGGACTTTTAATCCTTTTTCTACAGCTTTTTTAGCAACTAGTCCAGCACCTAACATAACATATGGATTAGATGTATTTGTACATGACGTAATCGCTGCAATCGCTAAATCACCAGTTTTCATTGTAGTTGACGTGCCATCTTTAAATTCGATTGTTGCAGTTTTATCGAATTCACTTTCATCAAAACCGTGGCCTTGGTTACCTGCTGGCGCAGTAACTGATTTTTCGAATTCTTTCTTCATATCACTTAAGAAAATTAAATCTTGTGGACGTTTTGGTCCTGATAATGATGGTTCAACAGTAGATAAGTCTAATTCAACTACATCAGTGTATTCAGGGTCTTCTTTTTCAACAGTGAAGAACATGCTGTTTTCTTCTAAATATTTTTTTACAAGATCGATTTGTTCATCAGTACGACCTGTTAAACGCATGTATTTTAATGCTTCTTCGTCTACAGGGAAGAAACCACAAGTAGCACCATATTCTGGAGCCATGTTAGCAATTGTTGCACGGTCTGCTAATGGTAAGTGTTGTACACCTGGACCAAAGAACTCAACAAATTTTCCAACTACACCTTTTTTACGTAATTCTTGAGTTACACGTAAAGCTAAGTCTGTTGCAGTCGCACCTTGAGGCAATGCATTAGACAATCTAACACCGATTACTTCAGGAATTGGGAAATATGACGGTTGACCAAGCATTCCGGCTTCGGCTTCAATACCCCCTACACCCCAACCTAATACACCAAGACCATTAATCATTGTTGTATGTGAGTCAGTACCTACTAATGTATCAGGGAAAGCTACTGTTTCACCATCTACATCACGTGCATGTACAACATTAGCTAGATATTCCAAGTTTACTTGGTGAACAATACCAGTTGCTGGTGGCACAGCGCTATAGTTATTAAACGCTTTTGTAGCCCAATTTAAAAATTGATAACGTTCATAGTTTCTTTCAAACTCTAATTTCATATTGCGCTCTAATGCGTCTGGATTTGCATAGCTATCAACTTGAACTGAGTGGTCAATAACTAAATCTACAGGTACTTCAGGGTTAATTTTATTTAAATCTCCGCCTACATCATTCATTGCCTTACGTAATGACGCCAAGTCAACAACTGCAGGTACGCCTGTAAAGTCTTGTAAGATAACACGAGAAGGTTTGAATGGTACTTCACCTTCAGTGCCTTTAGTAAATTCTGATAACGCTTTAATATGTTCATCAGTAATTACAAAACCATCCTCTTGTCTTAATACAGATTCTAGTAATACTCTAATTGAATATGGCAATTTTGAAACTTTTGTTAAACCTTGTTCTTCTAAAGTGTTCAAATCATAAAAAGTATATGATTTGCCGTTTAACTCAAACGATTTTTTCGATTGCTGTTTAATATTAGAAGCCATATAAATCCCCCTTGAAATTTTTGTAATATATATGCCGTTATTTAAATTGTATAATTATATGTAATTTAAAACAACTAGATAAAGCCAGAAACATCTATAATTTAGATTTGAATTTTCAATCAGTATGTATAAGCAAAACTTATCTTGACTCCATTGTGTAATAAGTTATTATTATCAATTGAGAATCATTATCATCCTAATGTCAGACATTTCCTCATTTTTATATAAAAAAACTGAGTATCCAAATGGATACCCAGTTTTAAATTATAAAGTATGTTTATTGATCATTTTTTCTGCATTTCTAAGTGGTTTACGTTGTTCAATAATATCGTCTTCATAATCTTCTTGTTGATGCTGTAAGTAATCTTGTAATCTATGTTTATTAGGTGTCAATGTTAAACCTAAGAATTTACGTTCTTGGTTAGCATCTTTATAGAATGAAATCATCATCATGATTACTACAAATGAGAATGGCAAGGCGCTTATAATGGCGGCACTTTGAATTGCGTTAAGAGCCTCAGCACCATTTCCTCCACCTGCAAATAGTAATACAAAAGCGATTAATGATTGTGCTATACCCCATGTAACTTTGACTACGTTTGATGGCTCTAATGAACCATAAGTCGTTTGCATACCTAATACAAAGGTTGCAGAGTCAGCCGATGTAATAAAGAATGATGCAATTAATACTAAAGCAATGATAGATAATATCATACCCAACGGTATTTCATTAAACACTCCGAAAAGTTGTGTTTCAGCAGTCATATCGAATAATTCTGGATTTTTCTTACCAGTTTCAATTCCTAACACACCAAACACACTGAACCAAACGAAACTTACAAGAGCTGGTACTAGCAGTACTCCTCCTATAAATTCACGTATAGAACGTCCTTTAGATACACGTGCAATGAAAATACCTACGAATGGGCTCCAGCTTAACCACCAACCCCAGTAATAAAGTGTCCAACTAGACATCCATTCACGTTTTTGAGGGTTTTGTGCTGCAGTGTCAAACGTATTTAATAAGAATGAGTTTAATAAACTACCTGCAGAGCTCGTCATCATATTTAAAATCAATACTGTTGGTCCAATAATAAGTACAGCAATCATCAAGATTGCCCCTAAACTAATATTTAAGTTACTTAAATATTGAATACCTTTACTTAATCCAGACCAAGCACTCATAATAAATAAAATTGTTACTACTACTATGATTATAGCTTGAACCCAAACATTATTTGGTATACCAAATAGATAATTAAGCCCACCGTTAATTTGTAAGGCACCCATACCTAGTGATACGGCCACACCTACTACTGTAGCAAATACAGCAAGTACATCAATGATTGTCCCAATTGGGCCTTCAACTTTGTTACCTAAGATAGGACGTAATGTTCTTGAAATAAGTCCTGGTTCGCCTTTTCTAAATTGGGCATAAGCTAGTGCTAATGCAACAACACCATATATTGCCCACGCATGGAATCCCCAATGGAAGAATGTTGAACGCAATGCTTCTGTATAAGCTGCTGTCGTTTTTGGGTCTGCATTTGGTGGAGCTGCAAAATCAGCCATTGGTTCTGCTGCACCATAGAATACAAGTCCAATCCCCATACCAGCACTGAATAACATCGCAAACCACGAGATTGTGTTGAATTCAGGTTTGTCATTTGGTTTACCTAATTTTAATTTCCCAATAGGGCTAAAAATTAGAAATACACAGAAGAAAACTATAAACGTTGTAAGAATTAGGTAATACCATCCAAGTTTATCTGTAATCCATAGTTTAATCGTATTCGTAACATAATCAAATTGTCCCGGGAATACTGCACCGATAATTACTACGATTGCTACGATGATAGCACTATAGATAAAAACTGGAGATATCTTCTTACCATTAGATTGGTTACTAGAAGAATTCATAATTAATTACTCCCTTTCTTATCATATTAAATTTTCAAGCCAAATAGAACTTTCATTTTTTAAAAAATTCTATTTATGTATTAACCACGTATTAGAATAACAAAACAATGAGGTAATATCAAATTTCGTTAAAAAAACTATTCTCTTACTTTTAAATATATTGTATAATAATCTTTAAAATTAAATAAAAGGGAGTTAATCATATGTTTCAAGAGTTTAAAGAGTTCGCATTAAAAGGCAATGTACTCGACTTAGCTGTAGCTGTAGTTATGGGTGCAGCATTCAACAAAATTGTTACAGCTTTAGTTTCATTCATTATCATGCCTTTAATTGGATTGATTTTTGGTACAGTTGACTTTGCTAAGAGCTGGTCATTTATGGGAATCAAATACGGTATGTTCGTTCAGTCAATTATAGACTTTATCATTATTGCTTTTGCATTATTTATCTTTGTGAAAATTGCTAATACGCTAATAAGAAAAGAAGAAGAAGAAATCGAAGAGAATACTGTTTTACTTACTGAAATTCGTGATTTATTACGTGAAAAAAATTAATTTAAAATACTAAAAAGACGAGAGTCCTAGCAGAATGACAACTACTAGAACTCTTTTATTTATCTTATTTTATTGGATTTTCACACATTATATATTATTTTGAGCTACTTCGGCATATATTATTTAAGTAAATTATTGTTTCTTGAAAGTTGTCGTACTTTGATATTGTTCCGTAACTACTTCTAAAATGAGAGGGATTCTTTGTTTCAATTCACTTACATGTGAAATGATTCCTACCATTCTCCCTGTAGATTTTAAACTTAACAGTGTATCTAAAGCTGTTTCTAAAGTTTCTTGGTCTAATGTTCCAAATCCCTCATCGACGAACATAGAATCTAATGCAATACCACCTGATTCTTGTTGAACTATCTCACTTAAACCTAAAGCTAAAGCTAATGAAGCTTGGAAAGTTTCCCCTCCAGACAATGAACTAATGTGCCTAGATTGATTAGAGTGTGCATCAAACACATCAATCTCAAGTCCACTGTATCCTTGTGAAACTTGTGATCTACGTGTCAATTGATACCGCTGACCTGTCATTAAAGATAAACGTTGATTGGCTTGAGCTAAAATTCTTTCCAAATAATAAATTAACACATAATTTTCTAATGTTAATTTTTGTTCATTTTTCCCTGCTAGAATTTCTGCTAGTTGAAAAACTTCTTGTTGTGTTTTTAATTCACTTTCTAATTTACCAATAATATCTCTAATTTCACTTATTTTTTTATTATTAAACGCAACTTTATATTCATGTTGACTCAATTCAGTACAGATTAATTCAAACGCTTGTTGCTGTTGTTCAAAAGCTTCTATTAGATGTTGAGTATCTTCTAACTTTTTATCGGAAATCTCTTCTTTTAATTGTGAGATTACTACTTCAAAAGATTGTTTTGATTTATTAAATTCAGTTATTTCATTTTCTAGAGATTCTTTTTCACTTACTTTAGAAACTGTATTATATACTTGTTCTAAATCCGTGAAACCAATATGTTTCATTTCATCATCAATTTTCACACTTATATTTTTAATCTCTTGTTCAATTTCAGATAAATTATTACTTAAATGATTTCTATTATTTTGTTCTATAGCAAGTTTACTCTTATATTGTTGTATATTCTTCTCCAACTCATCCAAGTTTTTTTCATATTTCTCAATTTCACTTTTATTGTTTTCAAAAACCTCTATAAAAATATCTACATCAGTATAACCTGTAGTATTTTCAAAATCATTTATAGCCATTTCATTTTGTTTTAGATTATGTTGTTTAGTTTTCTTATCTAATTGTAATTGATGATACTGTTGTTCACATTGTTGTTGTAATTCCTTTAATTCGACAATCGCTTCATTTTCCTTTTCAATTCTCTGTTTTTGTTCTACTTTTTTCTTAATTTCCAACTCAAATTCTTGATAATTAATATTTTCTAATTTCTCTTCATCAAATTTTGCCAACAGTTCCTCTATATAATTCAGTTCGCTTTCAACTTTAATTTTATCTTCAGTTATATCATTTTTCTTTTGTTCTAACTGTGCAAGACTCTTGTGTCGTGCAGTTAAATCATCAAAATCGATATGTTGCGTTATAGTTTGTACTTGATTACCACAAATTGGACAAGTGTCTCCAACATTTATTGCTGATTGCAAAGTACTAATCAAATCTTGCTTGTTATTTAAATCTATACTTGTTTTATCTATTTTTTTATAAGCATTCGTTACCTGTTGAAGTTCATCATATAACTTTTCACTGTAATTTGCTTTTTGATGTTTTCTTTCTTGTAATTGTAGGTATTCTTTTTTATCAAGTTCATTTTGTTTTAGCACTGTAACTTCATTATTCAACCTGTAAATTGTTTCATTTATTTGTTCTATTTTCTTATAGTTCGGTACTCTACCGTTTATTTTTCCTTTAATTTCATCTAATTGCTTTATTTGTGTATCTATCTTTGTTTGAAGTGATACAAAACCTTCTTTAAGTGATTGTTGCTCCTCATATGCCTCTTTGTACTTTTGGGATCTTTCAAAGAAAAGTTTTGTCTTTTCAATAAAGTTTTTAATATCTGTTATTTTATCTGAGTCACTTTTATGAGCATCTAACTGTTCATTTGCTTTTTCTATTTGAATTTCAAGTTCTGAAATAATTTTTATTTTTTTATTGATATCTTCTTTTGTTTTTTGTTGTTTTGTATATAATTCGTCTTTAGACTCTAATAAATTAGCAATTGGCCTTACCTCATTAATTGCATTCAAACGATTGATTTTTTCATTTATATCCTTTTCTTGAGTTAATAGTCGTTCATAGTTTTGTTGGTTTTCTGCCAACTTATTTAATGTTTCTTCTAATTTTTGGTTGTTTTTCAAACAAGCTTCAGCATCATTCAACTTAGTTTTATGCTCAACCTTTTGTTGTTTTAATTTATTCTGAATATGTTCCGCTTTATCATCAAATACTTTTAATACTTCAAGCACTTGATTTGTTTGTCTTGGATTAATAGCTTTATTGTCAATTAAAGTTTCATCGTTGAATGTTTCTAAATCTAGCCAATTTGTTTCTAACAAATGATATCTTTGTTCAATTTGGCCTCTAACTTCTTTAACATCTTCGGATAAGTTTTTTTGTATTTCTTCAAAACGCTGGCTATTAAAAAGTGTCCTTAATATTTCTTGTTTATCAGAACTTTTTGATAATAAAAATCTTTTGAATTCTCCTTGAGGTAAGATAAACAACTGTCTAAACTGCTCAGCGTTTACTCCCAATAATTCTTTAATAAATTGATTACCATTCGTTATTTTACTTTCTCTAAGTTCATACTTCTCAGTTTCCATTTGATATACAGCAAGTTGACCAAGTGTTTTATTCTTATTACCTTCTTTAACAAAAGCCCCTTGTCTTTTTATTTTAAAATATTGGTTTCTTAATTTGAATTCAAATTCTACTACCATAGGCATCTTACTTTCAGCAAAATGACTTCTCAAATCACTTTCTTTTCTATCTTTTGTAGAAGCTTCTCCAAATAAAGCGTAAACAATGGCATCAAAAATCATAGTTTTTCCTGAACCAGTTTTACCACTAATTAAAAATAATTGATTATTATTCACATTATTAAAATCAATTTTTTCATTTAAAAAAGGACCAAAATTATTTAATTTAAGCGTTATTGGTCTCATTTATTTAGAGCCTCCTTCTAATATTGTACGCATAACATACTCAATTTTTTCTTTTTGGTTAGTTGTTAATTTTTCATCTGTTATGCTTTGATAAAAATTATCTATAATAGTCCCATCATCAAGCTTTTGTATTTCTACATTTTCGTGATGCATCGATGTATTAAATTCAAAGGTTTGGTTAGTTAATGCTAGAGTATTTGGATAAATTTGTTTTAAATGCATCATTGGATCATTCACATGTGACATATGCTTTAATTTAAAATGTATATAGTTTTCTTTATTTTTAACTTCTAACTTTTCTTGTATTGCATCCTCATAATCACCTTCTATAACTTCCAGTTGTCTTAACGGCTTCAAAGGTGTAAACTTATCTTTTATATCATTTTCATTTATTGAAATTACTCTATAACCTTTAGGCTGATTCACTTCCGAAAATGAATATTGTAATATAGACCCACTATAATTTATAAAATTTGATTCAATACTAAATGGGTGATGTAAATGCCCTAATAGTACTCTATCAAATTGCTGAAACATCTTCTCTTCTACTGATTCTACCGTACCAATAGTTAATGGTCTCTCAGAATCTGAACGTATGCCACCTTGCACTGTTAAGTGACCTATGAACATATTTATTCTATGTTTATTAATCACTTCATTCATTTGATTCAAAGCATATCCAAGTGCCTGTTGATGTGTTTCAATTTCTTCATTATCGAAGTAGTATTGCATCTCATTAATTGTTGCATATGGCAATGTATAAAAGTCTACACCATCTATTGAAATAGGATTTTGCATATCATTCAAACCCGTGCGAATATACATATTCGATTTTTCAAACCACTTAGCACCATAATTCAATCTTTCTTTACTATCGTGATTACCACTAATTAAAATTAATGGAATTTTCATTTCAAGATTCAAGGTATCAATCGTATGCTCCAACAATTGAATCGCATTTTTATTAGGATAACTCGTGTCATATAAATCTCCGGCAATGACAATTACATCAGGTCTTTCTTCTCGCATCGCCTCAATAAATTGTTCCAATATGTATGATTGATCTTCTAACAATGACTTGCCATTTAAAATTCTACCTAAATGCCAATCCGCTGTATGTACAATCTTCATTTCAACACTCCCTTTCAAGAACGTTCGTTCGTTATTTTATTATATTATACTTTAAGCATATTAAAAATGAAGCAATCTTATTTTATAAGATTTCGTAACCTATCCCTATTTAGATGGCTAGAGTCGATATGGATAAAAGTATTGCCTGAGCCAATGATTATTTAATGATTAAGGCTGAGACAATTAATTTGTCCCAGCCTCGTGTATAACTTATTGAATTAAAGTTCTTTTCACCTTTTTGTATTTGTATAACATCGCTAAACGCCAAGGTACAATCATACAAAACGCAAGTAGGAAAAACATTCCTGCAATTTCGCCAGGATCTATCTGATTACTTATAAAAATTTTAATTATTGTACGTACTAAAAGTAATGTTATAAGAATTATAGGAAAGGCTTTTGAACGTTTCATATAAATTTCACTACCTTGTGTTTCAAACCTAGATGTCCAAATTAGAATAGTAGAAAATAAAACACCTAGAATAATACATTCTACTATTTCAAAACCTGTTAACCTAAAATATGGAACAACGTACATTAATGCCCCCGTTGCCATAAAAAAAGGAGGTAATATAATTTTCTTTTCATTTACTGGAAAGTGTTGTGCTTTCATTCGCACAATTATAACACCTATTCCCATTAGAAATGCAAATACAATGGAAAATATTAAATACAACATGCTTACACCTACTTTAAGTTTCTACAAGATGATATTCACTTTGGTTAGTATATCATTTAAATAAATAATAATCAGTATTTGTATGTCCATTTTTATTTACTATTAACCAATAGCACATATATTATATCTTAGTATTTTTTAAATTACTAAGAAAATAATTGCAGTTCAATCGAATATCATAGATGAGCACAAATAAAAATACGATAAGATAAGCCTTTTTAAAAGCTCATCTTATCGTACTTTTATTTAAAAAGCATGTGTCTGGTTACATGTCGATAATGCATCATTTAAAGTGTATCTAAGATAATTCATATCATGAATTTGCATCGCATTATGATATTTCTTAAATGCCTCATCGGTCGGAAAGTTAATATGCATATTTGCTAGTCGATCAAGTACTTCTTTATCTTCCATGTCATAAGCATCCTTCACTTATCGATACCTCCCTTATATATATATTATAACAAACCACATTTTAGAATCAATTATTTTCTGAATATTTCAATAAATTAATACAGCTATAATATTATATAAACTTAATACCAATACTTTTAATTAAAAAATCATCAAAACATCATTTTATTATTTACTCTTCTATATACAAGAATGTTTAACCGATATTATTTATATTACTTATTCAAAATCAATCTAAAAATTCATGTATATAAGCTCACTCAATTTTAAGTAAAAGGTTATTTTCAAAACAAACGCCATGTAAATATATAAATTATAAACAATGTAATGATATTTTTATCTATTTTCTTACGAAAACTTGTGTAATAAAAAAGTAAAAATCGAAAAAGTCATTTTAGAAACAGTAAGTTAGATAATCCATATATATCATTAAATTGATTATTGAAACTAATATAGCAACTTAACCCTATGAGTTATAGTCTTGCCTTTTGTTATAAGTAAAATCAAAAGCATAATCCACATAAGCCCACCACAGACAAAAATAAGGGCTAACAACTACTCAATGTAAGTAGCTGTCAGCCCTTTATTTATGCGCTATTTCTTTTTCTTCATAGCGTCTTCCTGATTTTTATTCATCATTGTCATCATTTGATTAATTTTCTTTTGAGATGGTTTTTGACCCATTTGCATCATCATCATACGTAGCATTTCTTCATTAATTGGTGGGTTCTTTTTAAGATAATCCATCATATATTTTCTTGCAAGGAAAAATCCACCGACTAATCCTAGAATTAGTGCTAACACGATTAATAATATTGCTAACCAAGTTGCCATTGTTTCACCCACTTTCCTATCCTAATGAATTTTACTAAAATTAGTTCCCCTTTTCAAGAGCAACTCAATTAATATAGCGTTTCGACTTATGTATTATACCAATTAAAAATTAACTTTGTAAATATAAGTATATTTTTATTTCTAAAAATAAAAAATTGGTATGAGAACCTAGGCTCTCATACCAACAAATTAAGCTTAGTTACATAAATTAAAATGTTTGAATTTGATTCAATACATTTTCTTTTGTGAAGCCATATTTTTCAACAACTAAGTCTCCAGGCGCACTAGCACCGAAACCATCGATACCGATAACTTTACCTTCAGTACCTACATATTTATGCCAACCAAGTGGCGAAGCCATTTCAATTGCTACACGTTTAGTAATTGATGATGGAATTACTGATTCTTTATATTCATCAGTTTGCTGATCGAACGCATTCCAGTTTGGCATAGAAACAACACGTACACCTTTACCTTGTGCCTCTAAATCTTTAGCCGCTTCAATTGCTAAGTTAACTTCAGAACCAGTAGCTAATAATAAGAATTCTGGCTCTTTGTCTGATTCAAATACTACATACGCACCTTTACGTACGCCCTCTTCTACAGTTTCTTTCGGTAAATCCATAGTAGTAAGATTTTGACGAGTTAAAACAAGTGATGTTGGTGTATTTTCAGATTCTAATGCTACTTCCCAAGCTACACGAGTTTCGTTACCATCCGCTGGACGAATAACATTCATGTTTGGAATGGCACGTAAACCAGCTAATTGTTCAATCGGTTCATGTGTAGGGCCGTCTTCACCAACTGCAATTGAATCATGTGTGAAGATAAACGTTGAATTTAATCCCATGATTGCTGAAAGACGTAATGCTGGTTTTAGGTAGTCACTGAACACGAAGAAAGTTGCACCATAAGGGTGTAAACCGCCATGTGCAGCCATACCATTTACTGCAGCGCCCATTGCAAATTCACGAACACCAAACCAAATATTTTTACCTTCTGGTGTATCTTTATCAAAATCTGTTGCATCTTTGACATTAGATTTATTTGAACCAGCTAAGTCAGCTGAACCACCAAAGAATGAAGGTACAGTTTTACTTAAAGTTTGAATTACTTCACCAGAGTCAGCACGTGAAGCACCACTATGTCCAGCTTCAAAGTGTGGTAACTCATCTCTATAGTTTTCTGGTAATTTACCACTGATAGTCAATTTAAATTCTTCAGCTAATTCAGGGTATTTATTACTATATTCTTCAACAAGTTTATTCCATGCTTCTTCTTTTTCGTTAGCACGTTTCAACATACTTTGTTGGAAAATTTCATAAACTTCTTCTGGAACATTGAAACGTTTTTCAGGATCTAAACCATAGTTTTCAAGCGCTAATTTTCTTTCGTCTTCACCAAGAGGCGCACCGTGAACACCATGTGAAGCTTGTTTATTAGGCGCACCATAACCAATAATTGTTTTAATTTCAATAATTGTTGGTACATTTTGAGATTTAGCTTCTTCAATCGCTTTATCAATTGCGTCTAAATCATTACCTTCTTCAACTAAAATGTGTTTCCAACCATAGGCTTCAAAACGACCCTTAACATCTTCAGAAAAAGCTTTATTTAAATCTCCATCTAATGAGATATCATTTGAATCATATAAAACAATCAATTTGTCTAATTGGTTATGCCCTGCTAATGAAGCTGCTTCGTGAGAAATACCTTCCATTAAGTCACCATCTGAAGCAAGAACATATGTGTAATGGTCCACAACTTTAGCATCTTCTTTATTAAATTTACCTGCTAAATGCTTTTCAGCCATAGCCATACCAACAGACATAGCAAAACCTTGTCCAAGTGGACCAGTTGTAACTTCTACACCATCAGTGTGTTTGAACTCAGGATGTCCTGGTGTTTTAGAACCCCATTGTCTAAATTCTTTTAATTCTTCTAATTCTAAACTACCTGAAACATGTAATAAGCTATATAATAGTGCAGAACCATGTCCAGCTGATAATACAAAACGATCTCTGTCAAAGAAATCTTTTGATTGGGGATTAAAATTCAAGTGACGTGTCCATAATGTGTATGCCATAGGAGCAGCGCCCATTGGTAATCCAGGGTGTCCTGAATTTGCTTTTTCAACTGCATCGATACTTAGCGCTCTAATCGTATCTACCGCTAATTGATCTTTTTCTTTATTCATCTAAATGACTTCCTTTCTTTTAGCAAGTTTCTATATTATTATACCTTATTTGGTATCTATTTAACAAAAAATTGATTTAGTTTTTATCTTCTTTATTTTTAGAATCTAATATATTTTTCACTTTATCAGGCGTTACATCGTTTCCTTCAGGATCTATGACTCTTGTACTTTCAATTTGTTGCTTAAATTTTTCTCTAAATGAATCTAAGTAAGCTTTTCTCAATTTAGATTGTTCTTTAGCTTCTTTTTCAGTCAAGCCTTTTTCTTTTTTCTTTTTCGCTAATTCATTTATACGTTGTAAATCTACACCGTCTTTATCAGCCATAATAAACCTCCGATATTGTTGATATAGAAAAATATAACAAAAAAATGAACGAAACTAAATTGTTTCGCTCACAAAAACACCATTATATTAACATTTACATTCACTAAAGTTCACGCCGCTAAAAACTATTAGTGAACAGCTGCCATCACTTGCTGTGAAGTTTGTTCGCTTTGTAGTTTAGTTTCATTATTACTCTGTTCGCCATTTACTGATTGTCTTGTCATTTGATGGTCAGTCATTTCGTACGTCTGTTCTGAATTCGCACTATTGTGTGCACTTAATATAAATAAGGCGCAAAGTATCATTGTCACCGTTAAAACTATAATATAAGACTTTATTTGCGATTTATAGTTCTTCATCATTTATAACCACTCCTAGAACATTTGTTTGTATAGTTACTTTATCAGAACATCTGTTCTATGTCAACAACCAGACGAACAAACGTTTGTAAAAATGCTATAATCATGCTATAATTAAGTTAAATTAAATTAGGGAGTGCCTATTATGAGAGAGTTAACTAAACGACAAAATGAAATTTTTGAATATATCAAGCAAACCGTCCAATCCAAAGGGTATCCGCCAAGTGTTAGAGAAATTGGAGAAGCTGTTGGATTAGCCTCTAGTTCAACAGTTCATGGCCATCTATCTAGATTAGAGGAAAAAGGTTACATTAGAAGAGATCCAACTAAGCCTCGTGCCATTGAAATTGTGTCAGAACAATTGGGTGAATCAATTAATATGGAAGAAACAATCCACGTTCCTGTTATAGGGAAAGTAACTGCGGGTGTACCTATTTCTGCGGTTGAAAATGTTGAAGAATACTTCCCATTACCAGAACATTTCACTTCAACACATAATAGCGATATATTCATCTTAAATGTTGTTGGTGACAGTATGGTTGAAGCTGGCATTCTTGATGGAGATAAAGTTATCGTAAGAAGTCAAACTATTGCAGAGAACGGAGATATCATCGTTGCGATGACAGAAGAGAATGAAGCGACTGTTAAGCGTTTCTATAAAGAAAAAACTCGTTATCGTTTGCAACCAGAAAATAGTACAATGGGACCAATTTATCTTGATAATGTAACTGTATTAGGAAAAGTGGTTGGATTATTTAGAGAAATGTAATTGATATTTTGACCAATGCTAACACTCTCAAAAAGAGAGGGTGCGCTCATCGCGCACCCTCTCTTTTTTCATCTTTTTTCATCTTTTTTCTCTAAAACGTCTTTTACTTTTTCAAGTATATCTTCTGTTTTGTCTTTTTTGTTTGTTGTCATAACTTTTCATCCTCACATGATAACAGATACCCTCACACAACAAACCTTAAACATTATCCAGTATAATTTTCTGTCCAATAAGGCTGACGATTTTTATTAAAGTCAACACCTACACCAAGCGTATTAAATTCTTTCTTAAGAATATTCTTTCTGTGTCCTAATGAATTCATTAAGTCTTGGTGAGCATAAATACTATTTGTTTGACCATATGCCAAATTTTCACCTGCTGCATTAAAATCGTGTCCGTCAGCTTCCATACGATCAAATGGAGTATCGCCTGATAAATTATTATGATCAAAATAATTATGTTCAGCCATATCTTTACTGTGTTTTCTAGCCGTCTCAGAAATACTAGTAGAATATTTAAGTGGCTCTAACTCATGCTGTACACGTTCTGAATTAACTAAATCAAAGTTTTGCAATTCAAAGCTTTGTGCTAATCCCTCAGATGGTGCGCCATATTGTTGTTGTAATCGGTTTTCCATTTTTTCACTAACTTGTAATAGCGCTGTTAAGTTATTGCTCTCATGTTTATCATAAAAAGCTGTTGTGTATATTTTGTCTTTATGAAAATTATCAAATTCATCATCTTGAACATCAAATTTCACATGTCCTTTTTGCTTATCAGTAATAGGTTTACCTAAACGGTCCCTTACCTTATCTTTAGGTGTGCCATATTTAATTTTTGATTTAGATGATATAACGTTTTGGTTACTATATAGCGCATTTACTTTATTATCTATATAACTAACCATCACAAATCCTCTATAACTATCCGAATAATACGTGTGCCAATTTGTACCATATTCATTTGATGAGACACGTTGGGAACTCCCTAGCTTTTCTTCTACAGCATCTTTAGTCATATTCATTTGAATATTGTTAACTGCAAATTCTTGTTTACTAGGTACTTTCAACGCATCTTCATTAGTTGTTTTTGATGAAGACCAATCAGCAACTTTATCCTTTAATTGCTGTTGTACTGTAATCATTGGTTCTGTTTCTTTGATTGGTAGGACAAGAATAACTACTAAGAAAGTAAGTACATATAAGAATAATTTTCTAATTTTTTACACCTACTAATATATTAGTCTCTATCACCATTAAAAATTGAGTTTCTTACAATTACATAATCCACTTTTCTTAATGATTTAAGGTCAGTGCCACCCGCATATGAAATTGAACTTTGCAAGTCTTGTTGCATTTCAATCAATGTATTAGATAATGACCCTTTGTGCTCAACAAACATTTTCTTACCTTCTACATTTTTATGTTCACCTTTTTGGAATTCAGAGGCGCTACCAAAATATTCTTTATATAGTTTGCCATCTAATTCCACTGTTTCACCAGGTGACTCTTCATGCGCAGCAAATAATGACCCAACCATTACCATAGATGCACCAAAGCGTATAGATTTAGCAATATCACCATGCGTTCTAATACCACCATCAGCAATAATTGGTTTTCTTGCTGCTTTACTACAGTGATTTAATGCTGATAATTGCCAACCGCCTGTACCAAATCCTGTTTTAATCTTAGTTATACAAACTCTTCCTGGTCCGATACCAACTTTGGTAGCATCTGCACCAGCGTTTTCTAATTCGCGTACACCCTCTGGAGTACCAACATTACCTGCGATTACAAATACTTCAGGAATGTGTTGTTTAATATGTTTAATCATATTGATTACAGAATCTGAATGACCATGTGCAATATCAATTGTAATATAATCTGGAATTACTTTTTCATTAGCTAATTGCTTTACAAAATCGAATTCACGTTCTTTAACACCTACAGAAATTGATGCAATCAAACCTTTTTCATGCATTCTCTTAGTAAATGGGATACGTGCCGCTTCATCAAATCTGTGCATTATATAGAAATAATCATTTTCAGCAAACCATTCAGCTAATTCTTCATTCATTACTGTTTGCATATTTGCTGGAACGACTGGTAATTTAAAACTTTTTGGACCAAATTGAACTGTCGTGTCACATTCAGAACGACTATTTACAATACATTTATTCGGTATTAGTTGGATATCTTCATAATCAAAAATCTTCATTGTTAACAAACCCCTAACATTTTTAATAAAACATTTATTTAATGGTAAGATTTTCATGATTTATTCAATAATTATATGGAGAATAATAGTTATATTTACTAAAATTCCCGAACAATAACTTTTTATTTATCTTTACCAATAGATAATATACATTGTTTTAAACTAAATGTAAATGGACTTAAGTCGTAAATTACCAACTTGCTTTTTTAACACCTGGGATTTGTCCTTTATGTGCATGTTCACGTAATGCAATACGTGACATTCCAAATTTACGATATACACCTCTTGGTCTTCCAGTAACTTTGCAACGACGTGTTAATCTTGTAGGTGATGAATCTCTTGGTAATTTTCTTAAAGCCTCATAATCACCTTTAGCTTTCAATTCTTTACGTAACTCATAATATGCTTCAACTAATTGTTCTCTTTTTTGTTCTTTCGCTATTTTTGATTTCTTTGCCATTGTTCTAACTCTCCTTATAAATCGTAATCATTACGTTTTAAATAATAACATACTCACTTTATATTTCAACTTAAAAGTATTTGAAATTATTTTCTTTATATGCTAAAATTTTAAAACGTAATCATTCCTGTTAAGAAAGAGGTGTTAACTTTGCGCGTAAATATTACATTAGCATGTACAGAATGTGGCGATCGTAACTATATTTCTACAAAAAACAAACGTAATAATCCTGAGCGTATTGAATTAAAAAAATTCTGCCCTAGATTAAATAAATATACGTTACATCGTGAAACAAAATAATTTCTCTGCTAAAATTATCTTTTAAATACGACAATTTAAATACAACAGTATGTTGTAATGATATTTAGCTTATAACACTAGAGTTATCTTCATTAAATTATGATGACTTATGATTGCCAACTACATTTTTATAATTGTGGTTGGCATTATTTATTTTCATCTTTAATTTCTATTTAATGGTACCCTCAATTTATAAAAAAAAGAAACTCATAATGGGGCTCTTGAGACTGTCGACAGTTTTTTGTGCACGCTTTTCACAGTAACTACATGTATCTGTAGTCTTCGGCTAGTACTCTTTCCACAGGATTCGGCCCAAATAACTGCTAATATTATACTAAAAAGATTATATATAAATTAAACAGTGGTGGTGTTTATAATGTTGAATGCACCAATTGATAATAGAGTCAACTTTGTTCTAAAAGACCACTGCTATTTTGAAAAAACAACTATACAAATATAAATAAACAAACCTTAGGCGAACTATCACCTAAGGTTTGTTTTGTCTACGTTCTGAAGAGACTAATTACGGGTCTCTTTTTCACATGTAAGTAAATACTTCTAAACTAATAACTAATCATCATTTTCAAAAGGATTAGAAACACTTATTTTAAAAGTATTCATACTTCATTGTTTTTCTACATTATTAATCTTTAATTTCTAAATCAACATCATTAATATCAATACCTAAAGCTTTCGCTACACCTTTACCATATTCGCTATCAGCTTTAAAACAGTGACGGATGTGACGGTGTTGTACTTCTAATGTAGTACCTTGCATCTCGTTTGCAGTATTTTCAAAAATGCGCTCTTGTTGTTCTTTAGATTGCAATCTAAATAAGCGTCCTGGTTGTTCAAAGTAATTGTCATCATCTTGTCTGAAATCATATTCATAAGCTTCACCTTCAACTTTTAAGCCAGGTTTTTTGAATTCAGGTTGATCCTCAAACGAACCATCACTATTTGGATAATAATGAGTGCCTCCACCTTGATTATTATCCAAAATTCTCATTTGGCCATCTCTACTAAATGGGCAGATATTTTCAATGCCTACACCTTTTGGTTGATTTACTGGTATTTGCCAATGATTTACACCTAATCTATAACGTTGAGCATCACCATATGAGAATAAGCGACCTTGTAACATTTTATCTGGTGAAAAATCTAAACCAGGTACAATATTAGTAGGTGCAAAAGCAGCTTGTTCTACATCTTGGAAATAGTTATCTGGATTACGGTTAAGTTCCCATTCTCCTACTTCTATTAATGGATAATCACCTTTATACCACACTTTAGTTAAATCAAATGGGTTATCTTTATGATTTCTCGCTTGTTCTTCCGTCATCACTTGGATGTACATCTTCCATTTCGGATAATCTTTATTTTCAATTGCTTCGAATAAATCACGTTGTGATGATTCTCTATCGTCGGCAATAATTTTCGCTGCTTCGTCAGGTTGTAAGTTTTCAATACCTTGTTGTGTTCTATGATGGAACTTCACCCAAACGCGTTCGCCTTTGTCGTTATACATTGAGTAAGTATGAGAACCAAAACCATGCATATTTCTAAAACCTTTTGGAATACCACGGTCAGACATCAAGATTGTAACCTGATGTAATGCTTCTGGTAATGACGTCCAAAAATCCCAATTATTTTGAGCACTACGCATGTTTGTTCTTGGATCACGTTTAACTGCGTGATTTAAACTGGCGAATAATTTAGGATCTCTGAAGAAGAATACTGGTGTATTATTACCAACTAAATCCCAGTTCCCCTCATCTGTATAGAATTTCAAAGCGAATCCTCGAATATCACGCTCTGCATCTGCTGCACCACGTTCACCTGCTACTGTTGAAAAACGCGCAAACATTTCAGTCTGTTTACCAACTTCAGAGAAAATACTTGCTGAAGTATATTGCGTAATATCATTAGTAACTGTAAAGGTACCAAATGCGCCTGACCCTTTTGCATGCATACGTCGTTCTGGAATCACCTCTCTATCAAAGTGAGCCATTTGTTCTAAAAAATACCAATCTTGCATTACTAGTGGGCCTCTTGGTCCAGCAGTCATACTATTTTCTCTATCAGAAACTGGTGCACCAAATAAGCTAGTTAATTTTTTATTGTTGCTCATCACATTTCCCCCTCATTCTCTATCCAAATAATAATTATTATTACCTAGTACTTATTTTAATGTAAAGTAGTTTTAAAAGCAACATATCTAACATTAATTAATTAGACTATTTTCGCAATATTTAAACATTTTGCGACTTTTAGCCGATAAAAAGCATTGCTTGTGTCTATCAAAAGCATTAAAATGGAGTGTATATATTTTAATTAACTATTAGGAGACTTATTATGGCACAAAATAATATGAATCGTGGTCTAAATTCTCGACATATTTCAATGATAGCAATTGGGGGTGCCATTGGAACCGGACTTTTTGTTGCTACAGGTAATGTAATTTCTCAAGCTGGTCCTGGTGGTGCTATATTAGCTTATTTAATTATTGGGGTAATGTTATATTTCTTAATGTCCTCTATTGGGGAACTAGCCACATTTTACCCTGTTTCAGGATCTTTCAGTTCTTACTCTACCCGTTTTGTAGATAAGTCATTAGGATTCACTATGGGATGGCTCTATTGGGCAATATGGTTACTCGTTACGAGTGTAGATATCATTATTTCTGCAAGTGTACTTAATTATTGGGATACGTTTCAATTTTTCAGTCCAGTAACCTGGAGTATTATCTTTTTATGTTTACTTTTCTTATTAAATATATTTTCAGTTAAAGCATTTGGTGAAACTGAATTTTGGTTATCGTTAATTAAAGTAATTACAATTATCGTCTTTATCGCCATCGGTATTCTAACTATCTTTGGTATTTTAGGTGGTAAAACATATGGACTTTCAAATTACACTGTGGGAGAAGCGCCATTCGTTGGCGGTTTTTCAGGTTTCTTAGGCGTACTACTCGTTGCAGGATTTTCAGTTGGTGGTACAGAGGTAGTTGCAGTCACTGCAGGTGAATCATCTAATCCTGATCGTTCGATGCCAAAAGCAATAAAGCAAGTTTTTTGGAGAATATTATTATTCTATGTTTTATCTATTGCAGTTATTTCTGCAATCATACCTTATACTGATCCTTTATTACTAAACGAAAGCGAATCGGTATCTCAAAGTCCATTTACAATTGTATTTGATCGTGTGGGAATTGCTTTTGCAGCATCTGTGATTAACGCAGTTATCTTAACTTCGTTATTATCAGCAGCTAACTCAGGTATTTATACAACTAGTAGAATGTTATACTCAATGGCTGAAGACAAACAAGCACCAAGATTCTTAGCAAAATTAAACAAAACAACAAAACTACCTTTGGTTGCACTATTCACAACTTTCATTATTGTATTAGCAGTAATTATATTGGCTCAATTCAAATCAGATATTGTGTTTACATTACTTAATATCATCGGTTCTTTAGTTATTGTTATTTGGGCAGCTAGTATTCTAGCTCAAATCAGACTTCGCTTAGCAATTAAAAAGCAAAACAAAGACCCTAAAGATGTGCTACCGTATAAAGCACCGTTTTATCCTTTAGGTCCGATTATTGTAATCATCGCTTTACTGTTCTTGTTTGGAGGTAATTCGTTTGGTGCAGCATTATCAGGAGATATTAGTGCACTATTTAGAAACATAGTACCTATAGTCATTTTAGTTCTAATATACTTAGTACATAAATTTATTAGAAAAACTAAAATTGTAAAACTCGAAGAAATTGATCTAAAACGTCACGACTTGAACTAATTATTTCATATTAAACAGGCTAAATAACCTTTAATATGATGAGCACACTAACAACTGAAATATGATATCTCAAAGTTACAAAAATGGGGATACGAAAGCAATTTAAACATTGATTTTGTATTCCTGTTTTTTGTTATATCGTATTTTATTTAAAATACATAGATTTGTCAGTATAATACAAAAATATTTTTATTAATTCTTTCCAAATACATAAGCCTCAGTTATTTTCAGTTATATAGAAGTATAGTATAATAATTAATAACAATGACGTAACTTAGAGGTGGAGAATATGATTGGACAAACGAATTTATTTGACGATATTTTAGAAACTGAAGAACGCTTCGTTATAGTTGTGCAATCACTTGAAGATAAGCATCAACGCTTAATCAAACGTACATTAAGAGAGTATAGTAGTTTAGACCATTCTCAAATGGAAAGTCTTTTTGAACATTTGAAAGACTTATTCTTGCAAGAAGACTTTGAGGAAAACCAATCTGCATTTGCAATAACTGTTTATACTAACTTAGACTACGCGGCAGATCATGTATACGCACATGTCAAGCGACATCGTGGCAAAAATGAATGGACGCACACCGCAAAATAATATACACCATTCATTAAAAATTTAGTGTATTAGTAATCTTACTATCGCAACCTTTTATAAAGTCATAATTTACATTGATTTAAACATATCAAATAGGACAGCCACACTGAAATTTCATATTCATTGAATTGATTTCAGTGATTACGTACAAAATCAGTTTATTCATTCTAAAGCTTGCTATAAGCTACTTTTGAATGTTAACAAACAACCATTAGCATTAAAGAAAGAGCCCGAGACACATAACTGAGTGTCTCAGGCTCTTTCTTTAATTTAATAAGGATTTTAAAGCATGTGGAATACCATTATCACTATTACTTAAAGTTATCTCATCAGCAACTTTCTTCACATCATCATTAGCATTTCCCATTGCTACAGCGTGTCCAACAACTTTTAACATAGAGATATCATTGGCACTGTCACCAAAAGCAATGACTTCTGATAGATCAATTTGTACTTTTTTACATAATTCAGTAACGGCATTTCCTTTTGATACACCATTAGCCATAAATTCTAAGAAATAAGGTTTACTTGTAGTAACATCAATTTCTTCATTAAAATGGCCTGCCAAATCTTTATTGAGACTTGCAATCGTAGGTACATAGTCAACGCCCATGACTTTAGGCACATCTTCTTGAATAAAATCCTTTAAGTCATCTACATGTTTCATAGGCAATCCAGTTAATTCAGATTCAATATTCATATATTCATGTTCACCTTCGTAAACAATAAATCCATCTTGATAAGTTAATACAAATAATTCATTTTCCCTACAATAGTCGACTATAAAATCAAAATTTTCTTTAGAAACAGTACGGCTTACTTCAACTGCTTGTGTATTAACATTTACGGTTTTCCCACCATTATAGCTAATTACATAACTTTGAAATTTATCTAATTGTAAAGTTTTAGCAGTAGGTAACATACCTTCTGTAGGACGTCCTGATGCTAATACAACTTTGTACCCTTTATTTTGTATTTCAATTAAATAACTTTCTGTTTCAGGACTCATTTGATTCTCACGGTTCATCAATGTATCATCCATATCCATTACTACCATTTTATATTCACTCATGTTGCTTGTCTCCCTTCAACGTCTTCATTCTATATTACAACAAATTATTGACGTTGGTACAACACTTTGAGTTCAATACCAGTCTCATTAATCGTCACCAACTCTGAACGACAATTTTCAAATGTTCTTTTTAATTCTCTAACCAATTCACCACTACGTTCAGGACCTATCATAGTAAGTACGGTTGGACCTGCACCACTGATCACTGTAGAGTATGCTAAATATTGTTTTGCTAGTCCTTTAATTGTCTGGAATTCAGGGATTAAATTTTGTCTGTATGGTTCATGAAACCCATCTTGCTCCATCATTTTTCCAGCTAATACGTAATTATGTTGAATAAGTGCACTAATCATCGTGTTACTAATTGCACTATTTTGAACAGCTTTTTTATGTGAGAAGGTATCAGGTAAAGCATTTCTTGAATCAATCGTTCTTAATTCATAAGATGGTACTGTGATAATGATATCTACTTTAGGTGTATCAATATAAGAAACATCAGTCACCTTAGTTTCTGGGTTGTAATAACCTAAGACTAAACCACCGTAAATCGTCGGTGCAACATTATCTGGATGACCCTCAAATTCGGTAGCGAGTTGCAGTAATTCGTATTTTGACAACTCAATGTCACCAAAATAATTTGCTATGTATAAGGCACCTACTAAAGCAGATGCCGAAGAACCTAATCCTCTAGCCAATGGAATCTCACTTCTCATTTTTACTGCTAATGGTGGTAAAACTACATTATACTTATGCGCAACTTTTTGTGCAATTTGGTAAATGTAATGACTACTATTTGTTGGTAAACCTTCTACATTAGGACCAATATGGTTAAACGACCAATGATCGTCATCACTTATTTTCACATCTAAATATAAAAATTTATTTAAAGCCATACCAATTGAATCAAATCCGACACCTAAATTTGCAGTAGATGCCGGGATTTTCAAATGTAACCTTTCGCTCATGCTAAAGTGCCCCTTTGATATATTCTAAAATACTTTCTCTATCATTTGGCAATGGTTTAATCGGATTATCCAACAAGGAAATTGCAGTATCTGGATCTTTCAGACCATTACCTGTTAATACAGAAACCACTTTTTTACCTTGAGGTAAATTGCCTGCTCGATGTAACTTGATAAGTCCGGCAATCGATGCGTTACTAGCTGGCTCACTGAATACGCCTTCGTTACGCGCCATCAATTGATATGCTTCTAAAATTTCTTCGTCAGTAACACTATCTA
This sequence comes from Staphylococcus sp. AS1337, assembly GCF_051408735.1. Classification (NCBI taxonomy): domain Bacteria; kingdom Bacillati; phylum Bacillota; class Bacilli; order Caryophanales; family Staphylococcaceae; genus Staphylococcus; species Staphylococcus sp. AS1337. The sequence continues at coordinate 488,234 of NZ_JBOIHZ010000002.1, forward strand.
TTTGGCCATTAGACTCTTCGAGTGCAGCGGTTGCTTTATCCCAACTTGCAGGATTTCCAATTCTGATTGCTGTTGCAACCGTGTCCGGATTTTTCACTACTTTATTTTGAACGATTGGCGCAGCACCTTCAGCTTGAAAACCAAACATTTGTGGTAATTGCGTATCATTTGCTTCATGGTAATCTTTGAAACCTTTCCAATATGCAGAAATATTTCCAGCATTACCAACTGGAATTGATAAGATATCAGGCGCAACACCATCTAATTGTTGGATGATCTCGAAAGCACCCGTTTTTTGTCCTTCGATACGATAAGGGTTTACTGAATTAACTAGAGCAATTTCTCCATTTTTAGCAATTTCTTGAACAATTTCTAAAGCTTCATCAAAATTACCTTCAATTGATACAATTTCTGCTCCGTACATTACAGCTTGTGACAATTTACCCAATGCTATTTTACCTTCTGGAATAACTACAATGGCTTTTAATCCAGCACGTGCAGCATATGCAGCTGCCGAAGCTGATGTATTTCCAGTAGAGGCACAAATTACAATTTTCTTGCCTTCTTCTTTCGCTTTAGCCATTGCCATGACCATACCTCTATCTTTGAATGAACCTGTCGGATTGGCCCCTTCATATTTTACGTGTAATTCAATACCTAACATTTCAGACATGTTTTCACAATAAATTAATGGTGTGTGTCCTTCATTTAATGATAAAGATGGTGTTTTTTCAGTTACTGGTAAATAATTTTTAAATTCTTCTACTAAACCTTTCCAATTCTTCATATTAATTAAACCCCTTCTACTGGATAAATTTTCTTAACGATATAACCTGACTCTGTAATTGACACTTCTGGGTTTTCATCGATCCCGATTACTGCAACACCGACTGTATGAGCGTCACGTTCAGTTACTGCTAATGATTTATGGAAAGGTAAAGCACCCTTAAGTAAAGTTTCAACTTTATTGATATCTTCACCGTCTGTTTGCACTACAACGTAATAACTTTCTTTTTCCTTAATTGATACCGTATCTCCATCGTCCATAATCGCTTTTGTTTTTTCAGTTTTTAATTCAAAATGTGGCGGTAAAGTGTGTAAATTTGTATCAAAATTTAATGTTACATTCAATAGATCACTTACAACCGCGCTTCCAGTAGCGAGGCTACCAGCACCTTTCCCGTAAAACATTGTTTCGCCTACTGCATCGCCGATAACATAAATTGCATTAAACTCATCTTCAACAGCGGCTAATTGATGGGCTTTGTTTATAAGTGTAGGTGAGACAGAAGCTTGTACTTGGCCATGCTCATATGTCCCTTTACCAATCAACTTAATCTTATATCCAAGATCATCGGCAACTTTAATGTCTGAGGGCTCAACATCACTAATGCCATGTCTTACCACATCATCTAAATTAATAACTTGGTTAAATGATAAATATGAAGTAATGACAACTTTTCTAGCAGCGTCGATACCTTCAACATCATCAGTTGGATCTGCTTCTGCAAAGCCTAATCTTTTCGCTTCATCTAATGCATCCTCGAATGACGTTTGTTCTTTTGTCATTTTACTTAAAATAAAATTAGATGTTCCATTCAAAATACCCATAAATTTACTAATGTTATTAGCATTTAATCCATTGTTAATTGCGTTTACAATTGGAATACCACCTGCGACACTAGCTTCATATTTTAAAGCTACATCATTTTTTTGTGCTAAATCTTCTAATACATTTAGATGCACCGCTAATAAATCTTTATTTGCAGTCACAACATGTTTCTTTTGAATTAATGCGCGTTTCAACCAATCCACTGTTGGCTCAATACCACCCATAACTTCTACTACAATATCAATTGAATCATCGTTTAATATTTCATCAATATCTTCAGTTAAATTATAATTCGACACATTGATTGGACGTTGTCTTGATTTATCTCGAACCAATATGTGTCGAATATTAATGTTTTTATTCATTGTTTCTTTTATTTGTTCTCTATTTTCTTCAATAATTTTTACTACACCAGAACCCACAGTTCCTAAACCTAGTAAGGCTACATTTAATTCCTTCATAATTTCATTCCTCCGATTGTTCTTCTAAAAAATACAGTTGTACAGTTGAAAAATACTTGAATATGGTATAGTATAAATTCATTCATTATTTTTGTAAAGGTGAAAATTTAGATTCTATATCTATCCTATCACTCTCGTGATAAAAACTAAACAAAATTTTCTGATTTTTTAGAAAGGTTGTATGTCCCATGAAAGTTGCCAAGTTTGGAGGAAGTTCTGTATCTACTGCAGATCAAATCAAAAAAGTATTAAATATCGTTAATTCCGATGAAGATCGGAAAATCATCATTGTTTCCGCACCAGGTAAGCGTCATAAAGAAGATGTTAAAACAACAGATTTACTTATTCGTCTGTATGAAAAAGTCATTGCTGATTTAGATTACATTTCTAAAAAAGAAGAAATTATTCAGCGTTTCGCTGATATCATTTATGAATTAGATATGAGTGATAACTTATTAACTACCATTGATCAAACGTTAGAAAATTTTATTGCTACATTAAAAGATAAACCTTCACGTTTATTAGATGCTTTACTTTCATGTGGTGAAAATTTCAATGCACAATTAATTGCAGAATATAATAATAGTCAGGGCACACCAACTCGCTATATATCTCCTGGCGAAGCGGGCATTCAAGTTACCGATTTGCCCCAAAACGCACAAATAACAGATCAATCATATGAAGTGCTATATAACTTAAGAGCATATGACGAAAAATTAATCATCCCAGGTTTTTTTGGTGTTTCAAGACAAAACTATATCGTAACATTTCCTCGTGGCGGGTCTGACATCACTGGTGCTATTGTTGCAAGAGGTGTCAGAGCAGACTTATACGAAAACTTCACTGATGTTTCAGGCATTTTTAGAGCAAACCCAACAATTGTCAAAAATCCTGAAGTTATTGATGAAATTACTTATAGAGAAATGAGGGAATTATCTTATGCAGGTTTCGGCGTCTTTCATGATGAAGCTTTACAGCCTCTGCATAAAGATAGAATTCCTGTCGTTATAAAAAATACAAATAGACCAAATGATACAGGAACATTTATTCGTCATGATAGAGAAATTAATTCTAATAATATCGTGAGTGGTATTAGTTGTGATAAAGGATTTACTGTATTAAATATCAAAAAATATTTAATGAATAGACAAGTAGGATTCACTCGTAAAATCTTAGGTGTCTTAGAAGATTATAATATTTCTTTCGACCATATGCCTTCAGGTATTGATAGCATCAGTATCATTATGCGCTCAAAAGAAATTCATAACAGAGAAGAACAAGTGCTTAATGATATTCGTGATAAATGTGACGTTGATGAGTTAAGCGTAGAACATGATTTAGCCATTCTAATGATTGTTGGTGAAGGTATGCACAGAATCGTTGGTACCGCTAACACAATTACACATGCGTTGGCAGAATCTAAAATAAATTTAAAAATGATGAACCAAGGTGCTTCTGAGATTTCAATTATGTTCGGTATTGATGTAGCTGATGCAGATAAAGCTGTGAAATCAACTTATGAATATTGCTACAACGGAAAATGTTTAAAAATATAGCATCACACATTATTTAACAAACAAAAAACCCTTCAAATTCATTTTGTCTTCCTATTAGGACTAACGAATGATTTGAAGGATTTTATATTGCTTTTTTCTCTGAAATAAGTGCTTGATTGATACGTTCATCTCCAACAACTAACCTCAATATTACAAACTGATAATAACTTAATGAATCTATTACATTTCTATAATTTGGTAGTTGATGATAATCTATTGGATCTAATAGTTCATACATTAATACAATTTCTGGTTTAATATAATCTACATCCCATTTAATAGAATGGAAGTAAATATTTTTCTCTGGCAACCTTATATTATGATTCCATCTAAACATCCATTCTTCATCTTTTACATCGTATACAATCACGGTCATAACCAAAGTATCACCATCATATATATTAGCATGAGTTATCTTTGAAAAGTCTACTGCTGTAAAATCAGAAGTACTATGTGAAGTATCGTGCAATAATGTTCGATATTCATTTGGAATATATTTTAAAACTTCTCCCAGAAACTTTCTCTCTACACTAATATCAACTTTATTCTCAAGATTAAATGCATCATGTAAAAACAATTGTTTTGCTACTTCACCATTATATTTAATTAAATTTGGTACATTAATATTTAAAATTTCGACAATTCTCTTTATCGATTTATTTTTTTCATTTTCCAAATGTGCACCTCCTGACAAAAAGTAAGCGTTTCCAATAATTAATATTATATAGTTTGTCCATAGATATTTCAATGTATTAAATACAAAATCGTGAAATAAAACACAAATTATTTTAAAAACTGCCTACCAAGGTATAATCATGGTTGGGATGATTATCTAAAACATCTGGTCTGTTTAACAGAAAAATACCATTAGCGTTTGTATTAAGTGTTCTTTGAATGTCGGCAATAGCAGGTATTGTCTGGTATAAATTATTATCAAATATATATGGTACAGTGATGAAGTAATATCGAATACGGTATTTTGAAAATGTTTGTACTACATCCGACCCCACAATGATATGGAAAGCACTATCAACCACGCCATTAGGTACAATAATATTGAAATTTGTGTACCTCGATACGTATTTAATAACATCTGTAGAGTAACTAATCACAGATATTTTAATATCATAATTAGAAAGTTCGTCTAAAATTTTATATGCAAAAGGATGATTATCAAAAGCTATAATATCCTCATGTTTAATTGTTCGAGTAATATGCTCGAGATATTCTTTTATCGTACTCAAATCGCTTTTCACCATCTTCCTTATTTTATATTGCATATAATTTATTATAGCTATTAATCTCCATAAGTTAAACCGTTATCTATTTTAAAAAATACCACTTAAGTACTCAAAAGATACGAAAGGAATTAATTTACAAATATAAATTATGTACAGGTTTGTTATAATATATTACTATGAATATAATTATAGTAACTATAATGAATTGATAAATAGCATTTGTAGAAAGTTAAATAAAAGCGTAAAATGAGCTATGTTAAAAAAATTAATAAGATTAGGATGATATTCATGTTTTTACCACTTATATTACTAATAATAATAGTACTACTTATTATTATAGTATTTATAGATCATCGTGTTATGCAAAATAAACTTGAAACTGAAAGTTATGCTAAGGATCAATTAGTAACTAAAATAAGTACAGTTACTCGTGAAAATACAAATTTGAAAAACAAAATGTTGGATATTGATTCAAATAATGACACGCATCACCATGGTCTCAGAAAAGCTAAACAAGATTTAACAGTCATTTTAAATGAACAAAAAGAACAAGGTGTAATAGCGTACTTCGATATTATTGCTACTGGTAATTTAGCTGTTAAGCATCCTCTATTTGAATACGCAAGAGCTTTTGACTATATTGTTTTTACTGAAAAAGGAATCTTTAATATTAATGTCAAAAATTGGAAGCAAAAAACTTTTTATCACTTTACACCTGATTCAGCAGAACAAACTGAAATTGATAAAGAGAATTCAGTACATCAAATTGTAGGAAGATATATTGCCAATCAATTTCATGGACAATTTCAATCATCGCGTTCTACAACTTATACATTTATAGAACGTATTAAAAACAATTCTGTCATTTATGACTTTTACAATTATGATCCTTATGAACAAGCTTCTAAAAACACTCAAGCATTAGAAGCAAAAATCCAAGAACGTTTAAATCAACAAATTCCAAATGTTGGTCTAGTCTACTTCACAGATGGTAGTGTTAATTTAATCGATGGTCCAGCAATTAGAAATAATTACGTGGAAACTGTTTCTTCAAAATCTTCTTTACAAAAGATTATAAAAGAGACTTTAAATTCAAATAATGATGTTTTAACTAAAGAACAATATGATAAATTAGTTGCACGTTTTAGCTAATTTAACAAAACAAACCTGTTACTTAAAATAAATTTAAGTAACAGGTTTATTTTATACTTTATTTTCCTACTAAATAATATAAAGGCATATCAGCTAATTAGAATAAATTTACTTACTCCAAAGGTTTATTTGGTCATTTTTAGCCTGTGTTTCAGCTTGTTTAAATACTTCTCTATACTTTCCATTTGGAGAAAAATATTTTTCTCTAGCTAATCCTCTTTTCACCAATTCCTCATTGAACATCGTTTTATCATCTAGCCATACATATGCTAATATTCTACCATAGCGATCTTCTTTTTCTTTATCATATTCTAAGTACACATCTTTATTCGTTAAATGTTTTTTAGAATAATCCGATGCTTCTTTCCCATATGGCTCTACAGGCGTATTAGGTTTAACAGTCTCTGGTGTATCCATACCTATTAACCTAACCTTCAATTGTTCATTATCACTGTTTTTAGCAACTAAAGTATCTCCATCTACAACACGATCAACATGAACCTTTTCTGAATTATCAGGCCCTGAAGATGTATCACTACTACCATTTTCTTGAAATGGTCCCGTATGATTAATAAATTGAAATGCTAATACACCCAATACAATTACTATTGCAATCAAAGATGTCGTTTTCTTTTTTGATTCCACTGTTGCACCCACTTCTTTTTAATTGTCCAAATTATCATATAGAAAAAAGCGCCCTGCGTCAACAAAACAAATATACTTTCTAACCAATGAAAAAATTACTGAGCTATTTATTACGCGATTATAATCTTCCAATATAGAAACTATTCATGTTAAAAATTTCCTTTTCAAATGTAATTATTAGTTTATTTAAAAATTAGAAATTCAATCGAATCTATTTGATTTTATTTATCTATTTAAATAACTCATGCTATAATACTTGATGAATAGGAGTGAACAAGTTGAGTATATTTAAAGAGAACATGATAACGATTATCGCAGTTATTATAGCTATCATTATTGGTATGGTATTACAATTTCAATTCGAATTACCCCCAATGGTATCAGCAGTTGTAGCTATTTTCTTAGGCCTCTTAGTTGGTTTTATCGTATTTGTAATCCAAGCAATTGTCACTAAAAATAAGAATAAATAAATTTAACTGCCGCATATTCAATGCTGGCAGTTTTTTACTTTAACATTAAATAATTTTATATCTAGCCTTTCTAAACTTATGTGAATAATAGTTCAGTGGGCGACTTCTCCCACTGATTTCATTTAATTAGTTTAATCTTTACCTAATTGCAATTATATCTTAAAATTATTATCTAATACTCTTTCATATGAAACTAAGCAATAAAATTAGTGTGTGATGTCACAACTTCATAGTGACAAATGTCATGATTTAAATTCACCTCAAATAGATTTACATAATAAAAATATTGTCACTAAAAATAGCTAACCTCATATATATTATGAGATTAACTATTCTTTCTCTATGATTTAGTTGTCTATTAGATTACTTATCGATACTATAAATAATAATTAGGCTAATAATTATTTATAGCTACCCATATTTCACTGTAAGCAACGTTTTGTTCATTATCTTTAAAATTAGTAAATGAAAACATTGGCAAATCAGATAATTCATATTCTGAATCAGGTAACCACTCAGAATAAATTTTAGCATAAGTATCCTGTAAAACTCTTGGATACTCTCCTTCATTTTCAAAAACAACCCATTTACTTGCTTTAAAGTTTAAGATTTCTAATTGCTCACTAGGGTTACTTTCAGTAGTTAAAACACCAATCATATGTGTCAATTCGCCTTGCTCTTTTGTAAATGATTCATCAGCATCATATGACACATTTACGATTTCTTTAGGTTCTATATTTTGTAATTGATGCATTTCTTCTTTTTGTGAATTTGTAATGCTTTTTGCCAATTCTACAATTTCCTCATTAACTCCTTCAAATTGCATAGGCACTCGTTTTTGAACACCGACAATATTAAATTCAGGTTGCTCTACGATTCTTGATTTCATATTTATTCCTCCTTTGGTATTAATAGAAAATGAAAGTTTAGGAAATGATATTAAAATTTGATGTTCATAAACTTGCGATGGCAAGTAACCACTCCAAGCTTTAAACGCTCTTGTAAATCCATCAACGGAATAGCCATATTTTGTAGCCACTGTTGTAACTGAATACTTATTTAGTAAATCCTTATTAGCAAAATATAATTTTCTCTTTTTGATATATTCCGACAAACTCATCTCAGATAAGAATATAAATAAATTTCTGTAATGCTGTTCAGGTATACCAATATAATTTGATATATCAGACAAATTCAACTCATTTGTTAAGTTATTGTCTATATAATCTATAGACTGATTTAATTGGTTTATAATCATTTCCATCACCTTTCACCTATATAGTAATCAATTTTTATAAATTCAACTCGACTATTTAAATATAAAAAATATCGATTGTTTTTGATGGCTTTAAATTCAAAAACTATATTTAATATTAAAGAAGTAATATCTAAATTTATACTACTTAAGACTCACTTAGGTTCTTAATATGTTACTTATGATAATAGCTACCTATTTGGTAACCTTGATAAAATAAAAAAACTGAGACAAAATGTCTCAGTCTAAATATTAACGCTCTTTTATAAAAGTTAGAATTGCATGAAATTCTTGTTCATTCGCTGAAAAAGTACGCTCTTCAATTTCTCGCACTGTAGAATTCAATAATTTATAACCAGCAACTTCATCATCTTGTAAATAAGCATTAATGCTGGATTCTAATTCCTTTAACGTTGTTGCCTTTAATGTAGATAATTTAACTTCTTGCATATTGCCATCCCCTTTAGAATCTTAAATTTATATTGCTTATATCATACTATTTAGACGAATGACATTCAAACAATAAAACATAAATGTACGCAATTCAATAAAATTATTTCACTCTTAATATAACTCTATATTGACGCGACTTATAGCTTATTTTAAAATTAAAGTTCACTAAGTATGATTGAGGTGATTATTTTCTTTAAAACAAAAGAAGTGCGTGCGTTTATTATCTATTTTGCAGTATGTCTTACTTTATTTATATTATATTTGATACCATTTTCGCATGCAATATTTGGTTAATAGCTTATATGTAAAATTAAGCTATTTGATTGAAATAACACAGTAATTTAAACTGAGTTATTTCAATGTTTTTTTGTCCAACTCAATCTATTTCACCTTTCAAAAATTGATTTTATTTAATCTTTTGAAATTGTTATTCAATGTTAATTCTTTTATTTATAAAACTAGACACCTTTCCTTCAGTCCAATAGTTTTTTAATCACTGTTGATCTTTTATTGCATCTGCTAACTGTGAATTTAAAAGCTTTCCAGTTTGCTTAAGTTGTTTCACTATATCTTCTTTATCATTTTGACTGCGATTTTGGCTTAACTTATATGCAGCTTCTAATTTATCTACTTTTACTTTAAATCCAATTATTCCATTTATTTGTTGTTTTGTTTCTTCTGATAAGTTTCCCCACGTTGCACCATTTAAATGACTACTTTCATATCTATTTAATATCATACTTAAATCTTTTTTAATTGCTCTTCATTTAATAACTATCCTGTACCATATGCGTGAACACTTTGATAATCCCACGTTGGAACATCCTCATTTTCATACCAAGTTGAAGATATATAACCATTTGCCCCTGAAAAAATAATTAATATTTTGTCATTTCCGTCTATTGATTGCTATTGTTTATTAGCCTTTGCAAAATGCCCTGATAAATATAAACTATTCTCTTTGTCTTCAATATTAAGTGGTAAATATGTTGCAGTAGGTGTGGATTCATGATTAGTTACAATAGTTGCAAAATTATTAGTTGCTATAAAATCTTTTATATTTTGATAATCTTTCATTTCATAATATTTAGGTATATACATATAAAAGCCCCTAATAGATGATTAATGTAAAAACATTCAACCTTTAACCTTATTCTATTATATATACAAATTTATAAAATTACTTCTAAAAAATGATTCCATATTACAGCATTTAAAATAGTCTATTTTAGTCATACAAAAATACACTCCCTAAATGTGTGCACTTTAATATGACTAAAGTGGTTATTTTAGGGAGTGCCTTAGATTAAAATGGCTTTTGATAATCTACTTTTGAACTAGGGAGTTCTATATATAGTTTAGCATCGTTAAGTCAATTATATATATTAGGGAAAGCCCTAAATAAAAATAACTTCTCAGTTGTATTTACTCGTTATATCTAAAATCATTTCTCCATAAATTTCGCACATTAATGGAAAATTTTATAACATATTTTTTAATTAACACTTACATTGATTTCAATATCTATTGTTTCTTTTAATGCCTTTGAATATGGACAATAATTATGCGCTTTTTCTACATACGATTCTGCATCTACTTGACTAAGATCTTTAACTGTTACATCTAATTCAGCAGCCAATTTAACACCGCCATCTGTTTTGTCCGGTAATAAGTAAGCTGTTACACGCACTTCTGGTTCAATTGAGCCTTTACCATCGCTTTTTAAAATGTGCATAAGTGCATTATTGAAACATGAGCTATAGCCAGCTGCAAATAATTGTTCTGGATTTGATTCAGTAACACCGTTTCCTCCCATTTCTTTCGGTACAGCTAAATCTTGATAAAAAGTATTGTCTTCACTAAAAACTTTACCATCTCTACCACCATTGCTAATAACAGTAACTTCGTATAATGGTTTTACCATTCCAACCACTCCTTTTAATTAAATAATTTATTCTTGCCTTAATGAATTATTCTCAATTCATTAATAATATAACATTAATTTTAAAATATTAAAAATTAAAAGATAAACTAAATAACGCTAAATCAAATAAACAACAATTTTATTCAAATACATTAAGTAAAGTGAATATTTTACAATTGTAAAGAAATGTATGTTCATGTTGTAATTAGTACTAATTTGTTAAAAGTGAAAAATAACTTTTAGCAAACAAGGCTTCCGTATATTGCACCCATTCTGCACCCAAAACGCTCAACATAATAAAAGTGGGTGCAAAAAAACAACCCGAGACCATCCTATTAGAATGACTCGAGTTGCTTATATACCTAGTGTTTAACCCCTTTGTTTAGCACCTAGTATTGTTTGATATATTGTTCTCTTTCCCATTCAGAAACTTGAGTTCTGTAGTAATCCCATTCAATTGATTTAGAATTAATGAATTGGTGATAAATATGATTACCAAGTGCTTGTTTAATTGGCTCATTGTTCTTCATAGCTTTAATTGCTGTATATAAAGTTGAAGGTAAATCTTCAATGCCAACTGCTTCGCGTTCTTCACGGTTCATCTCATAAATGTTTTGGTTAACTGGTTCTGGTACTTCTAATTTATTTTTAATACCATCTAAACCAGCTTGTAAGATTGCTGCTAATGCTAAGTATGGATTTGCTGCTGGATCGACTGAACGTACTTCAACACGTGTTGATAATCCACGAGATGATGGTACACGAATTAATGGTGAACGGTTTTTACCACTCCATGCAATATAACAAGGCGCTTCATAACCTGGAACTAAACGTTTATATGAGTTTACTAACGGATTACATACACCTGTGAATCCACGTGCGTTTTTCAAGATACCTGCAACAAAGTGGAATGCATCTTTAGTCATTTGCATATCACCATCTGGATCAAAGAATGCATTTTCTTTGCCTTTAAACAATGACATATTAAAGTGCATCCCGCTACCATTCACACCAAATAATGGTTTTGGCATAAATGTTGCATGTAGATTATGTTGGCGAGCAATTGTTTTTACAACAAGTTTAAATGTTTGGATATTATCACATGCGGTAATCGCATCTGCATATTTAAAGTCAATTTCATGTTGTCCTGGCGCAACCTCATGATGACTCGCTTCAATATCAAAGCCCATATCTTCTAACTCTAATACGATGTCACGACGACAATTTTCACCTAAATCCGTTGGTGCTAAATCGAAATAACCACCATCATCATTTAGTTCTAATGTTGGTTCACCTTTTTCATCTAATTTGAATAAGAAGAATTCAGGTTCAGGCCCTAAGTTTAATTCTGAGAATCCTAGCTCTTTCATATCATTTAACACACGTTTTAAGTTTGCACGAGGGTCCCCTTCAAATGGTGTACCATCTGTTTTATATACATCACAAATTAAACGAGCAACTTTACCTTGCCCAGCAGTCCATGGGAAAATAACCCATGTATCTAAATCAGGATATAAGTACATATCAGATTCTTCGATACGTACGAAGCCTTCGATTGAAGAACCATCAAACATCATTTCGTTATCTAAAACTTTTTCTAATTGACTAACTGGTACTTCAACGTTTTTAATAACTCCTAAAATATCAGTAAATTGCAATCTTAGATATCTTACATTTTCTTCTTTAGCAAACTTATGAATATCTTCTTTGGTAAATGAACGTTTTGGCATTGTAAATGTCCCCCATTATTTTATTTGATAAAGCGTGATAAGTCTCCACGATTTATCGGAATTGCTTCTCGCTGCGGTTTCTGAGTGGCTTCAACTATCATTTGTTTTCTTGTCTCTTGTTCATCATCAGTCAGGTGATCTTGATCATTTTTTATAATTTGTTTAATTCCTTTTATATTAAAACCTTTTTCAATTAAGCTTTTAATTTCTAAAAGTCGTTCCAAATCATTTAATGAAAAAAGTCTTTTGTTCCCGTCTGATCTATGTGGTTTAAGCAGTTCATGTGTTTCATAATAACGAATTTGTCTTGCAGTCAATTCGCTTAATTTTGTTACAACACTCATAGGGAAAACCGGCATACTTCGTCTTAATGTATCATTTGACTTCAATCCGATCACCTCTATTTTTGAACTTGTAATAAATTTAGCATAATAACTAAATTAATTCAAAGATATGTAAGGTTTTCTTACATGTCATTTAACCCCTTGCTATAACTACTCTCAAGACGCTTTCTAATCATTAATCAGATGAATTTTTAGAAAATCCCTTAAATTTTTTCAAAAAATACCATATATTTTGCCTATGATTCATAAAATTAGTACTCAATTTTAGTTCATCATAAAATAAAATATATGGTAAATAATTATTATTTATACAAGTTGTTGTGTTTTTAATTTTTGTGCCGCTCTAGTAACAGCTAATTTAACGTGTTCATATGTTAAACCACCTTGTACATACACTTCATAAGGTGGCCTTATCGGGCCATCTGCCGATAATTCTATAGAAGACCCCTGTACAAAGGTACCTGCCGCCATGATTACATCATCTTCATAACCAGGCATGTAAGCTGGTTCTGGACTGAAATGTGCATTTATTGGAGAAGCTTGTTGGATACTTTGGCAAAATAGAATCATTTGTTCTTTTGTATCAAATGATACAGTTTGTATCAAATCAGTTCTCTCTACGTCATAGCGCGGTGCTGTACGCATATCCATTTTCTCTAATAATAAACTAGTAAACAAAGCGCCTTTTAAACTTTGGCTTACTACGTGTGGCGCAAGAAAAAATCCCTGATACATTTCTTGAAGTGAATTTAACGAAGCACCCGCTTCTTTACCTATACCTGGCGCAGTTAATCGATAACCACATCTTTCTACTAACGTTTTTTCACCTGCAATATAACCACCAATTTTTGCTAAGCCGCCACCTGGATTTTTAATCAATGATCCTGCAATTAAGTCTGCACCACATTCAATAGGTTCACGTTTTTCAACAAATTCGCCGTAGCAATTATCTACAAAAATGATTATATCAGGATATTGTGCTTTTATTTGTTGTATTGCCTGTTCGATTAAATCTAATTTAATTGAAGGGCGTTGATCGTAACCTTTCGATCTTTGGATAGCAATTACTTTTGTTTGTGGTTTAATTTGTTTGAACACGGCTTGAATATCAATGTCGCCCTCTTTTAAATCGACTTTATCATAACTCACGCCATGTTCTTTCAAACTTTCTATCCCATTGCCATTAATACCTATTACTTCTAACAATGTATCATATGGGTTACCTGTAATATATAAAAGTTCATCTCCATATTTCAAAATACTCTGCAAGGCAATTGTAATCGCGTGTGTACCAGAGATAATTTGAGGTCTTACAATGGCATCTTCCGCTTTAAAAGCGTGTGCATAAATTGCTTCAAGGTGATCTCGACCTAAGTCATCATAACCGTATCCTGTAGTACCTTGTAAGTCATTTTCTGTTGCTTTGACTGCATGAAAAGCATTTAATACTTTTTCTTGATTCTCATAGGCAACCTCTTCAATATATTTAAAATAAGGTTCTAATGTTTCTTCAGTTTCTGCAATCAGTTGTTTCATCTCTTCCATTAATCATTACTTCCTTCTACTCTTTTTTATAGCCTTTTACTTCATAAGTCGCGGTCATTTCATTAAAATTCAATTCAGAAACCAATGAATTTTGTTTTAAAAAATATAAACGATTGGCATCTGAACTCGGTACATCCTCTTCATAATAAGTTAATACTTTTTTCACTTCATTATATAAAAGTTCTTTAACCTTTTCTACATCTTTATGTTCTTTACTTGAAACAAAAACATGTGGTTTATTTGTAGCTGGCAATGTCCCTTCATGCAAATCTTTTTTATTAAAGATAATCGCTTGGGGGATTTGTCCCATTTCTAAATCACCAATAATTTGATTCACCGTATCATATTGCGCTCGATATTCTGGATGACTACTATCTACTACATGTAACAGTAAATCTGCATTTTTAGCTTCTTCTAAGGTGGATTTAAAAGCAGCAATGAGCGTTGTTGGTAATTTTTGTATAAAACCAACCGTATCAGAAATAATGAGATTAAACCCATCGTTAATTTGAATTTGTCTCGTTTTAGGATCAAGCGTTGCAAACAACAAATTCTTTTCATATGTTGTTTCTTTAGCTAATGCGTTAAACCACGATGATTTACCAGCATTTGTGTAGCCAACAAGTGCAACTTGAAACACATGATTTTGTTCGCGATTGTTACGATAACGTTCACGATGCTCTACTACAGTTTCTAACTGGTGCTTGATTTCATTCATTCTTGTTCTTATATGTCTGCGGTCCATTTCAAGCTTTGTTTCACCAGGGCCTCTTGTACCGATGCCACCACCTAAACGCGATAAACTTCTCCCGTGTCCCTGCAATCTAGGCATTAAGTAATCTAATTGAGCTAATTCTACTTGTAATTTTCCTTCTTTACTACGTGCTCTTAAAGCAAATATTTCTAATATAAGCTGTGTTCTATCAATGATTTTAACATTTAAATTACCGTTAAGTGTCTTAGATTGCGCTGTTGTCAATTCATCGTTCGCCACGATAACATCAATATCATGAAATTCAACATATGCTTTTATCTCATCTAATTTACCTTTACCAACATAATATTTGTTATCAACGTTTATTCTATTTTGAGTAAATTGCTCTTGAACATCCAATTGACATGTTCTGGAAAGAGATGCCAACTCTTCCATAGTAGATTCGAAATTAAAATCATTATCTGTTTGAGCATGTACTCCAATTAATATAGCTGTCTCTAATTTTTGTTCGGTCGTATGCGTTTGATATTGGGTCATAATATGCACCTCTTTTCCAAGTTTTCTTAGCCATTCTATCACAGTGCCAATATAAAGACTATAAACTCAAATTGTGTTAAATTAATATAAAGAGGTGAATTAAAATGACTATATATGATATAGAAGTTCAACAGCCAAATGGAGAAACATATTATTTAGACACATATAAAGATAAAGTTATGCTGATTGTGAATACTGCTAGTGAATGTGGATTCACACCTCAGTTTGAAGGTTTACAAGAATTGTATGAGAAATATAAAGATCAAGATTTCATCGTTTTAGGGTTCCCATGTAACCAATTCGGTGGTCAAGAACCTGGTAACGGTGAAGAAGCCACACAAAATTGCAAAATTAATTACGGTGTTTCTTTTCCAATGCATGAAAAAATAGATGTTAAAGGAGAAAACCAACACCCACTTTATAAATTTTTAACAGAAGCGCAAAATGGGTTATTCAACGAAAAAATTAAATGGAATTTCACAAAATTCTTAGTTGATAAACAAGGGAACGTCGTTCATCGTTTCTCTCCACAAAAGAAACCAACTCAAATTGAATCTGAGATTGAAGCTCTACTTTAATATAATTAGAAGCATTTGAAATAAGAATCTCAATAAATGTTCGAATAATTTTTAAAAGCAATAAGATCATAATTCAGACTATGTAATTTAATAAGTTACACTTTAAACCGATGATTAATAAAGATTTAGTTATCGCTACTTATAGAAAGATACTAAAGATAGGGACTTAAATACCCTTTCTCAAAAGGACTAATCCAGATTTAAAAAATGGATTAGTCCTTTTTATTTACAAATCTCACTGCTTTGAACATAAGAGTGAGAGTATGCCATAAGCTATATATTTTCAAAAAAGTGAAAACGCCAGTTTCTATTTATCTCAATAGAAACTGGCGTTCATGCTTTAGACAGAGATATTTACGTCTCTGCCTCTTATACTTTATACATAAAGTATCATATTAAATGTTAATTTTTAAAATGTAGTATTTATGCTTCCTCATTAGTATTTGAATCGTCAATTGTAAATGTACTAATCGCATGTTTGTAAATTAAATGCTGTTTGCCTTGTGATAATAAGCATACTAAATACTTATCATAATCTTCGATAATACCTTTCATTTGAAAACCATTCACTAAAAACACAACTACCTTTGTTTGATCAGCCTTAAATTGCCCAAGGAATTTATCTTGGATGTTCTCTGTTGTATTCATATTATGTTCTCCTTTTCTGTATTTGGACTGAAACCTCTTCTAACATCAATGATAGTGACATTTTCTCTCTATCTAACCACAACACGTCGAGCTTGTTTTTAAACCAAGTCATTTGTCGCTTAGCGTAATTTCTAGAATGCTGTTTTAATTTTTCAGTTGCTTCATCTAAACTTAATTCTTGTTTGATGACTGGTACAATTTCTTTGTATCCTATCGCTTGCATACTTTGACTAGTTTCATATCCGTTATCAACGAGTTGTTGCACTTCACTAACTAATCCACGCTCCAACATTATATCTACGCGTTTATTAATTCTTTGATATAATATGTCACGCGACATTTCTATCCCTAATAATAATGTATCATAATTTTCAGTAAATTGTTGTACTTTCTTGCGAGAACTTAAAAGTTTTTTTGTTTTTAAATAATATTGTATCGCTCTTCTAACTCTTTTTCGATTATTTGGGTGTATTTCTTGTGCAGATACCTCATCAAAAGACGCCAAGTATCGATGCAACGCCTCATTTGATAATTTATCAAGTTCAGATAACTTTGCTTCAATTTCTAAACTTTTCTGTTCTGAAATAGTTTCATCTTCAAACTCATAATTATAGATAAGAGATTGAATATATAGACCTGTGCCGCCTGCAATAATAGGCACACGTCCTCTCGCTATAATATCTTTAATTAATCGTTGTGCTCTATTTTTAAATTCATATGCTGAAAAGTTTTCATCCGGTTCTAAAATATCAATCATATGATGAGGGATACCTGACATCTCGTCTTGCGTAATTTTAGCAGTTCCAATATCCATTTGTTTATAAACTTGCATTGAATCACCACTAATAATTTCACCGTCCACTTTCTTTGCTAATTCAATGCTAAATTCTGTTTTGCCCACAGCCGTTGGTCCTACTAATACGATTAAAAATGGTTTGTCGCTTTGCACGTGTATCAACTCTCTTTTTCTATTTGTACTTTTTTAAAATTTGTTTTTCTATCCACTCATACATATGTTGCCATGTTTCTGTATAACCTTGCTCAAATAATACTTCATGCCTCTTGTTTTTATACAAGTGTACAGTGATATGCTTAACCCCTGCTTTTTTATATAAATTACCTAATTTTCTTATTCCTTTACCATATTCACTTAATGGATCATCTTTACCAGATATTAATAAAATTGGAAGACTTGGATTGATTCTTTTCATATTTTTACCACTGCTTGTCAGTAACATATGTTTCATTGATTCGTAGATCAATTGGTTAGATACCAAGAAACCTGTATAAGGATCTTTGATAAATTGTTTCACTTCTTCAGGATTACTAGATAACCAATCACTTGTTGTTTGCTGATTAACT
Organism: Staphylococcus sp. AS1337; assembly: GCF_051408735.1. Lineage (NCBI taxonomy): Bacteria > Bacillati > Bacillota > Bacilli > Caryophanales > Staphylococcaceae > Staphylococcus > Staphylococcus sp. AS1337. Next base: position 506,462 of record NZ_JBOIHZ010000002.1, read on the forward strand.
ATATTTTTGTTAAATGTTCTATACATAATACGATTCAACCAATTTAAACGCCGTTTTTTCCCTGAAATTAGTGTGATTAATTTCAAAACCATTCTTAGCAATACAGCTTTATATTTAGGATATTGTGTAGTTCCTGATAAAATTACCCCTTGTGCAGCATCTGGATATTTTTGAACAAAAATGCGTGCAATAATTGACCCCATAGAGTGTCCGATTACAATGTAAGGTATATTATAATAATGTGCACACATTGTTTGTGCTATTTCATATGTATCATCAGCTACTTGCGACATATTATCAATATTTCCTCTTTCACTATCGTCGATCTCTTTACCATGACCTCTATGGTTATGACGCAATACATCGTAACCTTGTTGATTTAACGATTCAACTAGATGATCGTATCTATCCATATGCTCAGCCATACCATGAAGTAAATGCACGATACCAATTGTTTCATTTTTAGCTTTATCTAATTTAACTTCTAGCATTGTCCCGTCTGAAACTGTTATTTTAAATTCATTTTTACTCATGTGTTTAGCCTCCCATACCATACGATTATCATTATCTATATTATACAATATACCTTCAAAATATCATGTTATCAAATACTACGCTAAGTGTTTAGTCATAAGTGACAATTTCTATTTCATAAAAAGCAGCTACCAACTCAATAGAGTCAGTAGCTGCTTTTCTTTTAAACTTTGTAGCACAAAATTTTAAATAATTATTCTTTTTCTGCTGGTTGTTGGTTACCAGTTTGTGCTTCATCAATAGCAATTTGTAATTCTTTTGTATAAGCTTCTTTTTGAATATTAGTGTAACCTAATAAGTCGCTCATAACTTCAATAACTTGCTCTTTATAATTTAATACATCATCAATTTTGAAATAAAGTTTACCCGTACGACGAATAAAGAAGTCAGTTGGACGGTACACCATTTCATTTTGTATTGAATAAATTAATTCCGTATAAATATCTAATGGCAATCCAGTATCTTGATGTTGAGCTGTTTGTGCAATTTTAAATAATTCTTCAGCATTAGAACCATACTTAGAAGCAAAGTGACGTGCTGTTGCTTCGTCTATTTGGTATGATTTAGCTTCTTCAACTTTTTGGTCGATGAATTGTTCAAAGTTTTTACTGCCACCAACATCTCCACCAGAAATTGTTAAATGTTTTGTAGCACATTTAGCAAATTTCATACCATATTGCTCTTTCAAACGTTTTGATAATAAGTCTACAATTTCTAAAGCCATGTGACGGTAACCAGTTAATTTACCACCAGCAATTGTTAATAGACCTGATTTACCTTCCCAAACTTCATCTTTACGAGAAATTTCAGATGGGTCTTTACCTTCTTCTAAAATTAATGGTCTAATTCCAGCCCATGATGATTCAATGTCTTCATCTTTAACGTCTACATCTGGGAACATATAATTAATTGCCTCAATTAAGTAATCTCTGTCTTCTTGTGTAGCAAGTGGTGAAGCTTTGTCGTTATTGTAGAATGTATCTGTTGTACCTACATAAGCTTTACCTTCACGTGGTATAGCAAAAATCATACGACCATCGTTTTCAGTATCAAAATAAACAGCTTGACCTAATGGGAATTTAGATTGATCAATAACAATGTGAACACCTTTAGTTAAGCGTAATTGTTTATTATTTCTAGCGTAGTCACCACTGCGAACTTCGTCTACCCATGGACCACTTGCATTGATAACTTTTTTAGCTTTTACTGGATAAGTTTCATTGTTAATTTGATCTTCTACTTGAATACCATTAACTTGTTCATTGGAATCATATGTGAAATGAATAGATTTTGTATGGTTAATAATCGTTGCGCCTTTTTCTTCTGCACGTTTCATAACTTCTATTGTTAAACGCGCGTCATCAGTACGATACTCAACGTAAGAACCTCCACCTTTAAGACCAGATTTTTTAACAAGTGGTTCTTTTTCTAATGTTTCTTTAGCATTTAACATTGTTTTGCGTTCTGCCTTTTTAACACCAGCTAATCTATCATACATTGTTAAACCGATAGCAGTAGTGAATTTACCCATTGAACCACCTTTGTGCATTGGTAAAAGCATACGCTCAGGTGTTGTTACGTGTGGTCCATTTTCATATACAATTGCGCGTTCACGACCAGTTTCTGCTACAACTCCAACTTGTAGTTGTTTCAAGTAACGTAAGCCACCATGTACTAATTTAGTAGAACGTGAGCTTGTACCTTGTGCAAAGTCTTGCATTTCTACTAAAGCAACTTTCATACCTCTTTGACTAGCATCTAAAGCAATACCTGCTCCAGTAATACCGCCGCCAATAATGACAACGTCAAAATCTTTATTTTTCAAATCTTTCTTGATCTGTTCTCTTTTTAATGTTGATAAACTCATAAAAACTAGGCCTCCTAAAATAATAAAAAAAGAGAGACTCATCCCATACATATATAATTGTACGAACTGAATCTCTCATTTCTCATCTCTGTATTATTAACTTACCCATATTGTAGCATACATAACAACTTTTAGTCTATTTTTTTATTCATCTTCTAATTTAAAGACTTGAGTTGCTTCTACAGCTTTTTTCCAGCCTTTATATAATTTTTCTCTTTCTTTATCTTCCATATTCGGTGTAAAATCTTTTTCAAGTTTCCAACGATTAGCAATTTCATCTTTACTATCCCAGAATCCTACAGAAAGTCCTGCTAAGTATGCAGCACCTAAAGCTGTCGTTTCATTAATCTCTGGGCGTTCTACACCAACGTTTAATAAGTCAGCTTGGAATTGCATAATGAAATTATTTTTTACAGCGCCACCATCAACACGTAGATTATTGACTGTAATGTCAGAATCTTTTTCCATTGCTTCTAATACATCACGCGTTTGATAACATAATGATTCTAATGTCGCACGGATGAAATGTTCTTTTTCTGTACCACGTGTTAAGCCGAAAATTGCACCTCGTGCTTCTGCATCCCAATAAGGTGTACCTAAACCAACAAACGCTGGTACAACATATACACCTTCTGAAGATTCAACACGCTCAGCGTAATTCTCTGATTGTGGAGCAGAATTAATCATTCTAAGACCATCACGTAACCATTGAATTGCAGAACCAGATACGAAAATAGAACCCTCAAGTGCATAATTCACTTTACCATCTATCCCATATGCAATAGTTGTTAATAAACCACTCTTAGATGTAACAGCTTCTTCACCAGTATTCATCAACATGAATCCACCAGTACCGTAAGTGTTTTTCACATCACCACGGTTAAAACAAGCTTGTCCAAATAAAGCTGCTTGTTGGTCACCAGCAATACCAGAAATCGGTACTTCTTTACCGAAGAAGTGATAATCAATTGTATTTGCATAAACTTCACTTGACGCTTTCACTTCAGGTAGCATAGAATTAGGAATTTCTAAAATATCAAGTAACTCTTGATCCCATTCTAACTCATGAATGTTATAAATTAATGTACGACTTGCATTTGTATAATCTGTAATATGTGCTTTACCACCAGATAATTTCCAAACTAACCACGAATCAATTGTTCCGAATAATAGTTCGTCATTATCAGCTTTTTCTCTCGCACCTTCAACATTATCTAAAATCCATTTTACTTTTGTACCTGCAAAATAAGGATCTAATAACAAACCTGTTTTCTCACGGAATTTATCTTCTAGTCCTCGTTCTTTTAAATCTTGACAAATGCCTTGAGTTTGACGAGATTGCCATACAATTGCATGGTAGATAGGACGTGAAGTTTCTTTATCCCATACTACTGTTGTTTCACGTTGGTTAGTAATACCGATACTAGCGATTTGATCTGCACCGACATTTTCTTCATTTAAAACTTCAGCGATAACCGCTAAAACTGATGTCCAAATTTCATTTGCATCATGTTCTACCCAACCTGATTTAGGGAAGAATTGTTTAAATTCGCGTTGTGCTACACCTTTGATTTTACCATCTTGGTCAAAGAGAATTGCTCTTGAACTTGTAGTTCCTTGGTCAATTGATAAGATATATTTTTCCATAATTATAATCTCCCTTTTATCATGTTCGCTTTTTACATAGTATATGTAAAATTTGACACTTTAAACGTCTAATTTACACATTGCCAAATAACTCACTCTACAAACATGCTTTTATTACTTATATTTATATATTATAAAGCCTGTTTATATTTTAACTTATAAACAGGACTGTTGAAACTTAATTAATAAACCGATTCGATACCTTTTGCACTTTTAGATTTATTTAACACAATACCAAGGGCAACTGTAACTATTAGTAATACTATTGCTACAACTGACATCATATCAAATGCCCCTTTGTAAACTAATCTATAAATAACAGCACCAATCATACCACCTGTGATAGGACCTAAAACAGGAACAATTGCATAACTCCAATTCGAATTACCTTTACCTGCAATTGGTAATATCGCATGCGCAATACGCGGACCTAAGTCACGAGCTGGGTTAATCGCATAACCAGTTGGACCACCTAAACTTAAACCAATTGCAATAATCAAGCTACCAACGATTAATGGATTTAAACCGTCAGCGATTTTATTCATACCTATAAACATTAAGCCTAATGTTAGAGCAGCAGTACCAATAATTTCACTTAAGAAGTTTGCAAAATAGTTTTTAATTGCAGGCGCAGTAGAGAATACACCTAATTTCGCTCCTTGATCTTCCGTTTGTTTCCAGTGTGCTAAATACATTAACCAAACAACGATACCACCAGTAATACCACCTAGAATTTGGCAAATTATATACCCTGGTACCATGCCCCAACTTAAAGCGCCATCCATAGCGAACGCAAGTGTTACCGCGGGGTTAAGATGCGCGCCAGAAATATTACCGACAGCATAGACTCCCATTGTAACCGCAAGTCCCCAACCTAATGCAATAACAACCCAATCCGCGCCGTTACCAGCACTTTTTTTCAAATTGACGTTGGCACAAACGCCTCCCCCAAATAATACTAATATTGCTGTTCCCAAGAATTCAGCAAAATATACACTCATAGAGACTCCTCCTAAAAATAGATAGAGAGACCCCTACAATTATAGCCAGTTTCGAACCACCGGTTTAATTACTGTAGAAATCTCCCATCTCTGTTCTAATTATTAACTTGAATTCATCTTACACCGATTTTGTAAGCGTTGTCAAACATTTTGTTAAAATCTTGTCACAAATTAATTCTCAGTAACAGCTTTTTCAGTAATAAAAAATTGTTTAGTTTCGCAATTAATTTCTGCTTCAACACCATAAGGCAATATATGTTTAGGTTCGTTATGACCAAATGACAAATTATATAATATAGGTAATTGCTTGAGTGGTTCTACGTTGAAAAATGTCAATATTTCATCTTTATATTGCTCATAATAAGTATTGTTAAATGGTTTACCGAATATTATACCGTTAACTCTATGGAACACTCCCTTTTTAAGCAATTGAAACAACATGTCTCTAAATTCATCAGGGTTAGGCATATCTTCCGAAGTTTCTAAAAATAAAATAGCCTGTTCAAAATCATTTAGTTGTGGAAATAATTCAGAATCTTTAATATCTACAAGTGTTTCCAAATTCCCACCTATTAAGTGTCCTTTGATATTAACTTGTCCTTGTCCCTGTAGGAAAATATATCCTTGTTGTTGTATAATCGGTCTCGCTATTGCTTTATTTTCAACATTCCAACTTATTCCATAAGGTCTAATATATTTTGCAGGTCTCACTTCACCAATTGGCTCACTATTAAACCAATTCTTTTCTATATCCTTTATAGTATAACAATCCATGTTAATATTCTCTGCAAAATCTGTTAACAACGCTGGACCGTAAAAACTAGTGATGCCCATTTTATAAAACATCATATGTACTGTTGTTGAATCTGAAGACCCTGAGAAAATTTTCGGGAAGTTTCGGAGTGCTTCACGATCTACATAAGGCCATATCCTAATCGCATCATCTCCACCAATACAACTTATAATAGCTTTAACTTCTCTATCTCTTATAGCTTCATTTAGGTCTGAGGCACGCAATTCTGGATGTTGTTGTATAAACTCACTGCCCTTTAGTGCATATGGCATTATTTTTACTTTCAAACCGAAAATCTCTTGTAACCTTTGTATTCCTTGATATGTTCGCCACATAATAGAATCATCACCTGCGATACCTGATGATAGCGATACAATAGCAACCGTATCTCCCCGTTTTAACTTTTGCGGTTTTAACATAATTAATCACCCTTTAAAAATTTTATAAAAAAAGCTAGCTCATTTAATGCGGCAATGAGATTACCTTATGCTTAAATGGCTAACTTTTGAATTTAATTTGTTGTTTTTGAATTAATTTTTAAAAATGCTTTACAATTGTTTTAATTTGAATTAATTTTTAAAAATGCTTTACAATTGTTTTAATTTGAATTAATTAAAGTACTATCGATTTACCATAAATGTCTGTCACTTGTGGTAATATATTTAGCACCATTTTCGACCGCGACTTCAACTTCATCTACTGTGTTGATTAAGCCTCCAGCTATTACAGAAGTATTTGTTTCTTCATTAATAATTTGAATTACTTTACTGGCAATTCCTGGTAAAACTTCTACATAATCAGGTTCTACACGTTTAATTAATTCTATGCTTCGTGATAAAGCGTGACTATCTAATATAAACACTCGAAAAACAGTCGTTGTATTCAATGATTTCGCCTTATTGATTACCTTTGTTTTTGTAGAAACTATACCCTTAGGATGATAATTTTGTATGATATATTCGCATGCAAATTCATCATGACTCATACCTTTAATTAAATCGATATGCATATACGTTTCAATTTTGTTCTTCTTAAGTAATTCCATGATGCTTTTAACATGTCCAATATGTGTATCTAGTAACACACATTCTTTATAATCCGTTTGTATCATTTTCTCCAAGTCTTTCATTGATCGAATAGCTGGTAAAATATGTGGTTTCATCCACTAACCTCCTAGATAATTCGTTTGAACAGTCGCTCTAATTCATAATTTGAAAAGTTTATAATAATCGGTCTGCCATGTGGACAAGTAAAAGGATCTTCAGTTTCTCTTAATTGATTAACTAAATCAGCCATTTCATTATTTTTCAAATAGTGATTAGCTTTAATAGATTGTTTGCAACTCATCATAATTGCAGCTTCTTCACGTATTTTTTTGACATTAACTTTCTTATGCTCTAATACATATTCAATCATATCTTTTATAATTTCTTCCGCTTCAGACGCAGGGAACCAAACTGGATAACTATCTACTATATAATCATTACCACCAAATGGTTCTAAATGCACACCAACTTTATCTAATTCTTCTTTGTGTTGATTTATAATCATCAGTTCATCTGTAGAAAAGTGGAACGTTAAAGGAATTAATAAATTTTGAATTTCATTTGAAACTTCACCAATTTTCTCTCTAAAATACTCATATTTAATCCGTTCTTGAGCCGCATGTTGATCAATCATATACATACCTTGTTCGTTTTGAGCAATTATATATGTACCATGGACTTGGCCAACTACTTCCATATAAGGTACACGTCTTGAGGCATCTTTACTAACACTACCTTTGATATCTTGACTTGCGATATCTTGCTCCATGTCATCTTGGTTAAAAGTTTCGTGTCGGTTCTTCTGATCGAGCGTTGATTCTTGTTCATAAGTATCCATTTCATTTAATAACGCTCTTTGTGATTGTGCATACTCGTCATTATTGACATCTGTTTCCTGTATAGTTGATTGAATATCATTATTATTATGCTTATTTTCAGTATTATATTGTAATTGAGTTTGCGATTTTGGTTCATGACTTTCATGGTTTTCATAGCCTTGTACCTCATCACGAAAAGGTTGTTGTTGAAGTTCGTTTTGTTGTTTACGTTTTTCAAAATCCATTTTTTGCTGTTCAAATTTATCCAGCACTTTATTTTTCTTAGTGATTTTATCCATGTCGTTTTGCGGAATTAAAATACGATCTTGAAATGCTTCACGAATTTTTTCAACTATTAATTCAAAGAGTTGATCTTCTTTGGAAAGTCTTACTTCTAGTTTAGTCGGATGTACATTGACATCTACTAGTATAGGGTCCATTTCTATATTAATGTAACAAATAGGGAATCGGCCAATCATCAATAGCGTATGATAACCTTCCTGAATTGCCTTATTAAGTAAAAAGTTTTTAATATATCTACCATTTATAAAAATAGAAATATAATGTTTATTACTTCTAGAGTGCTCAGGTTTTGCGACATAACCTTCTAAATGGTAATCACTCGTATCTCCAGTAATATGAACTAAATCTTTAGCTACTTTCATACCATATATTTCAGCCATAACTTCATTTGTACGGCCAGAGCCATTCGTCTTAATAATAGTCTTACCATCAGAAATCAATGAAATACGTATATCAGGATGACTCATTGCCATACGATTCACAATATCCGTTATTTTACCTAATTCTGTATATAAACTTTTAATATATTTGAGACGTGCAGGTGTATTATAAAATAGTGATTCAACTAAAATATCTGTACCGCGTTTAGCTTTTGCTGGTTTTTGATTAAGAATTTCACCATTTTCGACATAAATTTCTTGCCCTTCTTCATTGTCTGTACAAGTCTTCAGTGTCACTTTCGACACTGAAGATATACTTGCTAAAGCTTCTCCTCGGAAACCTAGCGTACGTATATGGAACAAATCGTCATCTTGATCTAATTTACTCGTAGCATGGCGATGAAATACGAGCCCTAAATCATCTATGGCAATCCCTGTACCATTATCGACTACGCGGATAGACTCAACACCAGACTGCGCTACTTCTATATTGATTTCGGTCGCTTGGGCATCAATGGCATTCTCTAATAATTCTTTAACTACTGATCCTGGACGTTCAACAACTTCTCCAGCAGCAATTTTATTTGCTAATGATGTCTGTAACTCTTTAATTTTACCCATTTGACTTCACCTCTATTTCAATTGTCTTTGTAATTCACTTAGTTTCACAAGTGCTTCTATAGGCGTCATATTAGATAGGTTTAATGTTTTAATTTCATTTTCAATTTCACTTTGTTTTGCAGATGTATCGAATAAATCAAATGTCGCCTGTTCAAATTGACTTTGCTCTTGGCTAGCAGATTTCTTAGCATCTGGTGTTTGATATTGATACGTTGCATGTGAGTCATTTACTGAATCATTAAATGGCTCGTTGCTACTATTCTCTAATTCCACAGTATTTACGTCAACTTTAGTTTCTTGTTTATTGCTTTGTTCAAAAGCATCTAATATTACTTGAGCTCTATCAATCACTGCATCCGGTAAATTTGCTAATTTAGCTACTTGTATACCGTAACTATCATCAACCGCACCGTCTTTCACCTTATGAAGGAATATCAATTCACCTTTATATTCATTTGCTGCAACATGTACATTTTTCAAACAAGGCAACGACTGATCTAGTGTAGTCAATTCATGGTAATGTGTTGAAAATAACGTTTTAGCATTTGAAGTATGTGCAACATATTCAATCATCGCTTGGGCTAATGCCAAACCATCATAAGTTGATGTACCACGTCCTATTTCATCAAAAATGATTAGGCTGTCTTCAGTAGCATGAGCAAGTGCTTTTTGCGCTTCTAGCATTTCAACCATAAATGTACTTTTACCTGAAACTAAATCATCGGCAGCACCAATTCTAGTAAAAATTTGATCAAAAACAGGTAATGTTGCCGATTCACATGGTACATAAGCTCCCATCTGCGCCATGATACTAATAATGGCTACTTGTCTCATATAAGTTGATTTACCTGACATATTTGGACCAGTAATCAAATATATAAATGTATCTTGATTAAGTGCACAATCATTAGGCACATAGTCATTATGATCCATCACACGTTCTACAACTGGATGTCTCGAATTAATAAGCTCTAACGTTTTATCTTCGCTAAAAGTAGGCCGTGCATAATTATATTTTTGAGCAATTTCTGCAAAACTTTGTAAACAATCAAGCTCCGATATCACTTTTGCTTGTTTTTGTAATCGCTCTGTATATGATTTAATTTGCTCTCTAAGCCCTACAAACAATTGATACTCTAATTCAATTGCTTTGTCTTCAGCACCTAGGATAATATCCTCTTTTTCTTTCAACTCGTCTGTTATAAAACGTTCGGCATTTGAAAGTGTCTGCTTTCTGTGATAACCAAAAGCTGTCGGGTCAAAACCTTGTAAGTTAGCTCGTGTGATTTCAATAAAGTAACCAAACACTTTATTAAAACTGATTTTCAGTGATTTAATGCCAGTTCTTTCACGTTCTTTGGCTTGTAATTCTGCTAGCCATGTTTTCCCGTTTTTTGAAGCTTCCAAATAACTATCTAATTCACTGTTAAAGCCAGCTTTAAACAAGCCGCCCTCTTTAACTGAAATCGGTGGTTCTTCTTTTAAACTTTCTTCTAATAAAACTAATAAATCATCTAAAGGTTCTAATGCTTTAAACTGTGCAGTCATTTGTTCATCGAAATCTTCTAATAAGTGTTTAATATTTGGGATTTCTGAAATTGAATGTTTCAACTGAATCAAATCACGTGCATTGACATTGCCATAGCTCACACGTCCCACTAATCTCTCAATATCATATACTTGATTTAAATGATTACGTAAAGTGTCTCTTTCAATAAAATGATTTATAAATTGACTAACTGTATCTAAACGAGACTCGATTTGTGATTTTTGAATAAGCGGACGATCAATCCATTGCTTTAAGCGTCTAGCCCCCATGGGTGTTTTAGTTTCATCCATTAGCCATAACAATGTACCTTTTTTAGTTTTCAAACGTATACTTTCAGTCAATTCTAAATTACGTTTTGCATAGAAATCCATTTTCATAAAATCAATAGCTTCGTACTTAATTACAGTTTCAATATGTGATAAATCTCTTTTTTGTGTATGGTGGATATAATCTAACAATAGTTGAGTTACATTAAACAAATATGTTTCCGTCATATTATTCACTTCATAACTCGCATTAGAAATATCTGATAACACAGTAATTGTCTCGGTAGTTAAACTAATTTGGCGTTTTAACGTTTCACCAATTTCTTCATTAACAACGATTTCATTAGGATTAATTGTTGTAATTTCATTAATTAATGTCGCTTCATCTGCAAAATGAGTAGCCTTCAATTCACCTGTTGATACATCACAATAACTTAATGCATATGATGATGCACCTTGAATAAAACTTAATATATAATTGTTTTGCTTTTCATCGACGCCACCTTGGTCCATCACTGTCCCCGGTGTAACTATACGTACCACTTCTCGGCGAACCATACCTTTTGTCTGCCTTGGATCTTCCATTTGTTCACAAATAGCTACTTTATAGCCATTACTGATCAAAGTTTCAATATAACCATCCGCAGAATGATAAGGCACACCGCACATTGGTATTGGGTCTTCTTTTTTAGCGTCACGTTTTGTTAATGTTATTTCTAAAACTCTAGATGCAACTTTAGCATCCTCGAAAAACATTTCGTAAAAATCCCCTAATCTAAAAAATAAGAGACAATCTTGATATTGAGATTTGATTTTTAAATACTGTTGCATCATTGGCGTTTGATTTGTCATATTAATATGTCACAGTCCTTTTTTAAATTCTTATGTATTTGTTTTCACTTAAACTTTTTGTTTTATAAATTAAATTAATGATTACTTTTCATCAATAATCAGGCACATTTACTCACTGAATATACATGCGATACCGTGCGTTTCTGAATACTTTTCATTGATTTTTTAATCATACCCGCTCATTTTCTTTAACTAATTTAGTTAATTTAACTCTTGAATTTTAACATATGTTTTCAATTTTCGCCCATTTATTAAATTAATATACAGGCCCTTGTTTATTAACTTAATCTTTTCATGAGTTAAAGATTAATTAAAAACAAAAAAATTAAGACAACTTTGTAAATGATCGATTTAATAGATATACTTCTGCAGTAAATCTATTAAACCAAACTCATATTAGTAACAAAGTGCCTTAACTTGATTTATTAAGATTGATTATAAATATTTTTTTAATATACCTTTTCTTTTCAATATCATTAAAATGATATAACTAATGATGGCACCAATAACACTCGATACAATAAAGGCTGTCATTAAAGGTTTAACAGCAAAGTTTGAAAAGCCTAAAATCCATGCTAACGGTATGCACATTATACTACCAATAATGCCTGTACCTATTACTTCTCCTACTGCCGCCATAAAGATATGTTTACGATAAAAATAGAAACCACTAGCAAGCAACACGCCTACCATACTTCCCGGGAAAGCAAAGAAACTTCCTGTACCAAAAATCATACGTATGATAGATGAAATAAAAGCTTGAGCAAGCCCAAACCATGGCCCTACTAGTACAGCACATAACACATTAATCAAATGTTGAATTGGCGCTGCTTTAACTGGACCTAATGGGATTACAATAATACTACTTAACACAACGTTTATAGCAATAAAAATTGCAGTTAGCGTTAACTTTCTCGTCTTCATATGGCTCATTTCCTTTCCAACAAGTTCCTCCAAAATCTCTGTTAATCTTTATCTCCATGTTGTTGATTTAAACGATCTGACATGGTACTAATCATCATTTGTAATAAATCATTAGCTTCAGTCTGTGATTCTCTAAACTCTTCTACAATAGGTAAAATATTAATATCTTCTTCAATATGCTGAATTTTATCCTCAGAATCTTTTAATGCTTGCGTCTTACCGTAATTTTGTAAGTTAACCGATTGCTTTTGATTTTTTTTTAATTCTTTCATTCGCTGCTCTATATTTTTATTTTGATGTATTTGCGATTCAACATTATGATATTCCTTAACCGTATCTAAAGATTTAATGCGTTCGCTAATACGATCCGCTTCGGCTAAAATTTCTTCTTTTTCATACATTATGGTGTCACCATCGCTTGTTTACTTACATTTAAGAATGTACCATTAAGAGAAAATTGTTTCGCTTCATCTACTTGTACATCTACAATTTTGCCAATCATAGATTTAGGCGCTTTGAAGTTTACTAATTTGTTTTTTGAAGTGTAACCGGCTAAGACTGTTTCGTCTTTTTTACTAGATCCTTCACATAAAACTTGTACAACTTCGCCTTCATATTCTTGCATAGCACGTTCAGAATAGTATGCAACCTTTTTATTCAATTGTTGTAACCTATCTTTTTTCACGTCTAAAGGTACATTATCTTTCATTTTAGCTGCTGGTGTACCATCTCTTTGAGAATAAATATACGTATATGCATGTTCAAATTCAACTTCATCATAAAGTGTTAATGTTTCTTCGAATTGTTCATCTGTCTCGTTTGGATAGCCAACTATGATATCAGTAGTTAAAGCAACATTAGGAATTCTTGACTTGATGCGATTAACTAAGTCTAAGTAACTTTCACGTGTGTATTTACGTCCCATAATTTTAAGCACGGCATTGTTACCCGATTGAACTGGCAGATGAACATGAGGAACTATATTTCCGCCGTTAGCAATAACCTCAATCATTCTATCTGTAAAGTCCCAAGGATGACTTGTTGTAAACCTGACTCTTGGAATATCAATTTGAGAGATATCCTCTAACAAATCACCTAAACCGTATGCTAAACCGTCTATATCTTTGCCGTAAGCATTAACATTTTGGCCTAACAATGTAATTTCTTGATACCCTTGACGTGCTAAATCTCTTACTTCTTCAATGATATCTTCTGGTCGTCTACTACGTTCCTTACCTCTTGTGAACGGAACGATACAGTATGTACAAAACTTATCACAACCATACATAATATTTACCCACGCTTTGATATTGCCTTCTCTTACTTTTGGAAGGTTTTCAATGACATCGCCTTCTTTTGACCAAACTTCAACTACCATCGCTTTTGATAAATAAGCTTCTTCAAGTATTTCTGGTAAACGATGAATATTATGTGTGCCAAAAATCATATCTACATTTTGGTATGATTTTAAGATTTTATTTACGACAGATTCTTCTTGGGACATACATCCGCAGACACCAATTACTGTTTCTGGTTTCTCTTTTTTCAAATGTTTTAAGTTACCGATTTCACTAAATACTTTATTCTCTGCATTTTCGCGAATTGCACATGTATTAATTAAAATTACATCTGCCTGATTAATATCTTCCGTTGGTGTATAACCTAATGCCTCTAGGATACCAGCCATTACCTCTGTATCATGCGCATTCATCTGGCAACCATATGTTTTAATTAAAAATGTTTTTCCCTGTCCCATATTTCTATATTTCTCATCTATTTGAAAATCACGGTTATAATTAATTTCTTCTTTACCGCGTTTACGAGCTTCTTTTAAACTTGGCGGTTGATACACGTGTTCAAAATACTTGCTATAGTCTTTTTCCTTTTTATCTCGTTCAGCTAAAATATCTATAGAAGTACTTTTTCTTTGTTCTTCATTCACTCTACAAAACCCTTTCTATATCATAAAAACTAAGAACAAGTATTTTAAAATATCCCTCAAGATTCTGTTTTTCAACCTTGACGTTCAAAGTTCTATAAATTTATCCATAGTCATTATTACATTATATTAAATTTGACTTCAAAGTGCAAAAAGACTAATAAACAATCAGTTTATTGCACAATATTCTCAATACTAAGATCATCAATTCACAATTTAACGTTTTAAAATACAAATGAGGGAGCGGGAAAGAGTTTCTGACTGAAATCATATCTTTCTAAAATGATTATGTCTGAGCTCCACTTCCTGCTCCCTTATATAATTAAGTTCTAATTCACTTAATACATGATTTTATCTAAAATTTAGGCCATTCATGTTATTTCGTCTAATCTACACTCGCTAAACATAAATAAAGGTTATAAACAAACTCCGTATTTACAGTTTGTCTTTTAATGTAATTTCACGTGTTAAATTTTAAACTTCGTCGTATTTTCCAGTAAGCGTCTCAATAGTAATACCTTCTGGTACATGATAAAACTTAACTTGACTTATTGTACTAGGTATTTCTAATTCAACCATACGCTCGTTTAATTTTTGAATTAAGATTAGGCACTCATTCATTTCACCTTGAACAGTTGTTTCTAATGGCCCAACTCTGTAAGTTAATCCCGAATCATCAATGATTTTAATTGCTTCATCTACGTATGGAATAACATCTTCTCCGTTGGCTATTTTAGGAATAATCTGAATACTCATCAAAGTATCATTCATGTTATTACAACCCCTTAATTATTTAACTTATTGTTAGTTTATCAAATTATAAGTTAAAGGCATAGTTAAAAGTGAATGAATATATTAAAGTATTATAGTGCCTAGTAATCAAAAATCTTCTTCTATCTGTTTCATCATCATCATTTTTGCAATCATGCCACCATTAGCAGCTGAATCTAATAATTGACCTGCAAAATTATCTTTAGCTTCACCAGCTACATACAACCCTTCAACAGATGTTTCTCCGTATATATCAGTTTCGAATTTACCATCTTCGTCTCGTATCATACTTAATTTATTT
This sequence comes from Staphylococcus sp. AS1337, assembly GCF_051408735.1. Classification (NCBI taxonomy): domain Bacteria; kingdom Bacillati; phylum Bacillota; class Bacilli; order Caryophanales; family Staphylococcaceae; genus Staphylococcus; species Staphylococcus sp. AS1337. The sequence continues at coordinate 522,074 of NZ_JBOIHZ010000002.1, forward strand.
AAGAAATCAAATTGTGTATCCCAATACATCTTAGCAAATGCACCTTCTACTGAAATAATTTGCTCATCGTTTAACTCAATGCCATTTAAACGTCCATTGTTGCCAATCAATCGTGCAATAGGTTCGGTATAGATATCAATACCTTTTTTGTCAAGCAATACTTTGTCTTCTTCAAGAACCTCGTTTTCTCCATTTGTAAACACGACTAAGTCTTGTGAAAAGTTACTTAACAGTTTGACTATATGAAGCATCATTTCACCTGAATAAATAACTGCAAGTTTTTTATTACGCATTTCATAACCATCACACCAAGGGCAATAAAAGATAGATTGGCCATAAAAGTCATTAAAATTTGTAATATTAGGACCTTGTTCCCTTAACCCTGTAGCTAATAACACTTGTCTTGCATTAAATGTCTGAGCTTGTGTCTTAATTATAAATTCCTTATCTATTTTCTCTATTTGTTCTACATGTTCTTCCAAATAAGTAACATCTTTATATTTAATCACGTCTGCTTTAGCTTTTCTTTTGAATTCGGTTGGTGTAACACCATCTTGCGTTAAAAAACTATGTGACAGTTGAGTAACACTATTACGTGGTTTATCCTCATCGATTACAAGTGTTTGTTTCATACCTCTACCGAAATTTAGTGCAGCATTTAATCCTGCTGGACCTCCACCAATAATAATTACATCATAATACATTTGCCTCACTCCTTCACAACTTTTAAAGACTCTTAATATCTATAATTAGGTTGAATTATAAGAACTTAGCTATTAGCCAAGTCCTTTAATGTCTTATCTTCTAAATTGGTAATTAAACTATGCTCTGCTTCGTCCATAATTTGTTTGATTGGACATTCTTTAGCATGATTAAAACTATCTTCTAATAAGCTTTGCTTGCCATCAATGGTAATAATGACTTCATATATCGAAACGTCTTCCCAACCAGTTTTTAATTGATAGCCACCTTTCGCGCCACTACTAGCTGAAATAATGCCCACCTTTACAAGGCGTGTCAATATTTTCGATAAATATGTTGTTGAGACTTTTAATGCTGTTGCTAAATCTTGTACTGGAATTCTACTTGATTCACCATTACTTTTAATCATATATAAAAGTGCATGTAATGCATAGTCTGTCGCTTTAGAACATTTCATATTTTATCAACTTCCTAATTGTAGATATCGTTAGTCTACAATAACTCAATTAGTGATAATTTGCAATCACTATTATTGAATATTCTGTATAGATTTCACGATAGCAGTCGTAAATTCATCCATAAATTGACTCCAATTATGTTGATCTTCACGACTTTTTTTATTATATTTTTGGTTGTCAAAACACATTTTTCTTAATCCAGGAGTTAACTCTAATTGTATGCCTGCGCCTGTTTTACAACAATTAATAATATTATCATCATGAGCACCTGAAATATGTTCTGGCGCTTGCTCTACGCTTATATTCAATTGCCTAAATTGCTTAGTCATTTCATAAATAAGTTTTTGATCTTTTCCACCGATATAGATAATATTTTCATTACCGTCACAACCATGAATTGCTACTGCACATGTTTTGTTCTTTATCATTTTCATCAATTCAGACTGATCATAATTTCGAGAAGTTACATGTAAATCTTCATTCCCTTTTGATTTAGTACCTTTAAAAGAAAAATAATCATACTTACCTTTTTGCGCAGTTAAATCAGCAATTTCAGTTGTACCAGGTTCGATACCTCCGCCGTGTATCGCAGTAATAATTACTTGACTATCTAAGTAACGAGATACAATTTCCCAGTCACTATTTTCAATAGTCTCCGCTTCCAACTCTGACATTGAATTATACTTATCAGTCATATAAAAACTCCTTCCAAAGTTTCTATATTTGTATTTCCCAAACCCCATTCCTATTAACTTAAGATTTTGTAAAGAGCAACTTAATATTTTTAATTATCAAACACAATACTATTATATTTATATAGTTTCCTCTACATTGTTTATCGCTTTATTTATAGCTGTCGAAAATAAATACATAAGTTGTGACCAATTCTGTCTATTTTCTCTATCATTTAAATTATACTTATTATTGTTAAAGTATTGTTTTCTTAATGCCACAGTTAATTCTAGTTGAACACCAGCGTTTTTTTGACCAGCGTTGACAAAATTATCCGTATGCATACCTGATATATGTGAAGGCGCCGGTTTAACAAAGATGTTTACTTTTTCCAGTTGTAATTTTATTTCAGATGCTAGTTCAAAGTCTCTACCACCAATATAAACTTCAGGAACATTCCCCATACATCCATGTAAAGATATAATGCTATGATGACTAGACACCATATGCGTAAGTTTTGGTTCATCAAAATGTCGTGATGTAACATGTAATTCATTATTTTTATTATTTCTTATACCTTTAAAAGTATAAAAACTATGGTTACCTTGCTCACTAATTAACTGTGCTATTTCTGTCGTTCCTCGCTCAATTGCCCCACCATGAATTGCAGTTATGAGTGTTGATGATTTCTTACTTACTGTTTGTATTTCCCAGTCATTATGTTCTGCAGTCTCTGCAACCAATTCAGTCATCGACTTAAATTTATCTACCATAACTATTGCCTCCGTTAATTAATAACACTATGAAATTTTATAGCAATTTCACGTTTAAATCAAAACAAAAAACCGTTACAATACTTAACGATGTTAAGTTTTAGAACGTAGACAAACCTTAGAGGATAGTTCATCTAAGGTTTGTCTATTTATATTTGTATGGTTATTTTAAAAATATAAGTTTTCTTTTATCAATTAATTTATTCAACATATTAAACATCTACCTGTTCAATTTATATATACTATATTTTTTTAGTTCATTATCAGCATAGATTTGGGCCGTTTCCTATGGGAAGAACGCTAGACTAAGACTACAGGCTAAGGCAGTGCTAGCGGAAAGCGTGTACAAAAAAACTGTCAACAAAGCCGAAGACTTTGTTGACAGTCTGTTACTTAACGAAGTTAAGTTTTACTATATATTTATACGAATTGTTTTGTTAAGGCTTCAAATTGCGCTTCATCAATATGAAGATCTTGTTTAGCAAGTGGTGTACCATTCATTTCTTCAATTTGCGATTCATAAGATGGCGTTTCTGAATCCTGATAAACAATACCTTTAAGCAGTGAATTATATTCTAAAACTTTTTGAGTCGCTTTTTGTTTGTCAGTTGTGTCGAAGTCTTCGATTTCTTCAATACTTGTTAAATTTTCTTTAAACCAGTCGTAAGTATTGACTTTATTATATGTTACACAAGGTGAAAATACATTTACAAACGAAAATCCATCATGATTAATGGCGTCCTCAATCATTTTCGTAAGTCCTTTGATATCGCTTGAAAATCCTTGTGCTACAAATGTTGCTCCTGATGAAAGTGCTAGTTCTAATGGCGCAACATTTTGTTCGATATTTCCTTTTGGTGTGGATTTGGTTACAAAACCTTGTGCTGAAGATGGTGATGTCTGTCCTTTGGTCAAGCCATAAATTTGATTATCCATTACAATGTAAGTCATATTCATGTTTCTACGTAAAGCATGGATTGTATGCCCCATACCTATCGCATAACCATCGCCGTCACCACCTGAAGCAATTACTGTTAAATCTTTATTAGCCATTTTCACTCCTTGAGCAAGTGGCAATGAGCGTCCATGTATACCATGTACACCATAAGAATTTACATATCCTGACAAACGTCCTGAACAGCCAATCCCAGTAATAATAGCTACTTCTTCAGGTTCTAACCCTACATTTGCCGCTGCTTTTTGAATCGCTGCTTGCACTGAAAAATCACCACAACCAGGGCACCAATTGGGTTTTACATTATTTCTAAAGTCTTTAAATGTTGCCATTTATACCAACTCCTTTATTTCTTTAGCGATTTCTAGTCCTTTAGCTTCAATTTCTCTTGGTAAAAATGGTGTACCATCATATTTGGTCTGATTAATTAATTTGTCACCTAAATTTACATTCATTTTTAAAATGCTAGCAAGTTGTCCTTGATAATTATGTTCCACAACAACAACTTTAGAAGCTTTATCTACTTCTTTTTGTATCAATTCACTAGGAAAAGGATGTAATTGTCTAATTTGAAGATGGTTTACTTTTAGCCCTTCTTCTTCTAATCTGGCTTTCCCTTCTTGAATTGCACCTTTTGTTGAAATAAAGCCTAAATATAAAATATCTGCAACTTCATTTTCTGCATCTAGCTCAACAGGATCTTGGATAAGTAAATGCTCTGTTTTACGCATACGTTTATCCATTTGCTGTTGTCTATTGTCTGCAGCTTCGCTTGTTTTTCCTTCTTCATTATGTTCAACACCGGTTACATGGTGTATACCACCTTTAACACCTGGTATAGGTCTTGGTGATACACCACTGTCTGTAAGGGCATAGCGTCTAAAGTATGATTTATCATCTTCTTCACGTTCTATATCTGATTGGATAATTTCACCGCGGTTAATTTCAATTTTACTATAATCTAACTTTTCAACAGTCTGTTTACCTAATGATAATTGTAAGTCACTTAATATAATTACAGGACATTGGTACATTTCTGCTAAATTAAAAGCTTCCATAGTTAAATAAAAGGCGTCTTCAGCATCAGTCGGCGCTATTACAATTTTAGGGATATCGCCGTGTGTGCCATATATCATCTGCATTAAATCAGATTGTTCTTGTTTTGTAGGTAAACCTGTAGATGGTCCACCACGTTGCGTATTAATAACTACAAATGGTGTTTCTGTCATACCTGACAAGCCAATTGCTTCCATCATTAATGAGAGACCAGGTCCTGCACTCGCTGTGAACGAGCGAACACCTGCATAATTTGAACCAATAGCCATATTTGCCGCTGCAATTTCATCTTCAGTTTGAACAACTGTACCGCCAACCTTTGGTAGGTTTTCAATCATATATTCCATGATTTCAGAAGCAGGGGTGATTGGATAAGCTGCCATAAATCTAGATCCAGCTGATAAAGCACCTAGTCCTATTGCATCATTTCCAATCATATATAAGTGAGGTGTGCCCTTTGTTTCCTCTAAAACAAAATCACCATCCACAGTAGTTAACTGTTCATGCATTAAACGATAACCTTCATTCAATGCTTCTATGTTCATTTCTACAACTTTGTCACCTTTTTTAGTAAACATATTCGTAATCAGCGTTTCAAAATCTGAAATATCAAAATCCATGATCGCACAAGTCGCACCTACTGCAACCATATTTTTCATTAAAGCAGTGCCTAATTCCTTTGCAGTCGCAGTAAAAGGTAAATCTATTAATTGTGCACGACAATCTTCTGGTTTTTCAGGTTTTGCTTTACTATCCGCAATAATCACACTATCTTCGCGCATTTCTTGATGGTTTAGCTCTATTGTTTCTTGGTCAAATGCAATTAAGATATCTAAGTCATCGCTAATTGCATGTACTGGCGTAGTAGAAACTCTTATTTTATTATTTGTGTGGCCGCCTTTAATCCTACTTGAAAAATGACGATATCCGTATAAGTAGTATCCCTTACGATTCATAGCAGTCGCGAAGATTTCTCCAGTAGATTCAATACCTTCGCCTTGTTGTCCGCCCACTTTCCATGATACTTGTGATTTCATATCATCTTGCCTCCTAGTGGTTATAATAATTCATTATTCATCATATCAAAAAATACCACTCTATTACTATGTTAAGAGTGGTATTTTTCAAATTCATACTAATGGACGATACTTTTTAAAAGGGATGATCATCATTAATTAACACTCGTTCAATGTGTGTTGTTTTCCCTTCTTTATTGATATCAATAATAACGCCTGATAATACACTTCTGCCTTCGTCTGGTACTACGTGTCTTTGAGGTAAACTTGTTATAAATCGAGTAATTACTTCATCTCTATTAATTCCTAGTATACCATCATAAAAACCCGTCATCCCTACATCTGTGATATAACCTGTACCACCAGGTAAGATACGTTCATCTGAGGTTTGGATATGTGTATGTGTGCCTACAACCGCACTCACTTTACCATCTAAGAACCAGCCCATTGCATTTTTTTCTGAAGTAGTCTCAGCATGAAAATCTACAAAAATATAGTCTGTTTCTTTTTGAGCCTCTTTGATAAGTGCATCAGCTTTTTTAAAAGGATCATCTATATCTTGCATAAATGCACGACCTTGTAAATTGATAATCGCTAATTTAATCTCATTGATCTGAATAAATCTCATACCTACCCCTGGCGCTTCTTCTGGGAAGTTCGCTGGTCTCACCATACGATTTGCCGATTCAATAAAATCATAAATTTGACGTTGGCCAAAAGTATGATTACCCATCGTCATAAAATCTACGCCTTCTCGCAATAGATCTTTATATATTTTTTCAGTTAATCCTTTACCATGTGCAGCATTTTCAGCGTTTACAATAGTAACTGTAGGACGATACGTTTGTTTCAACTTAGGTAAATACGTTGTAATAGCCTCACGACCTACTTTACCTACTATATCTCCGATAAATAATAATCTCATTTACATGTTCATCCTCTCTCTTAATGTTAGTTTAATGCAATTTATTTACGATGAAAAGTATCATTATAAAAATTTCATTAATTTAACTAAGTTTTAATCATAAAATTGGTGGTATAAATTATAGTAGGAATTAAATAATTCAAAATATAGGAGTTGGAAGTAATACATGGCAATTAATATTGACCCACAACATTTTGCTGACTTAGTTGTTACAGCAAACCCATCCAAAAGCGAAGATCCAGAGGATATAACAAAAGAAAGTTTAGAACTATATATCCACGCTTATCGTTTAGCTGAAAGATACGCTAATATTTCAACAAACTGTTATGATACAGCTGAAATTATTCAAGAAGTTAAAAATGCGGATTTAGAATTAACTTAGTTTTAGATTAGTCTTTTAGCACAAAATATTTAAAGTTAATTTGGAAATGAATATAAATGATTTTTTTCACCTCATATGTGCTTTTAGCATATGAGGTGTTTTCATTTGTTAAGAATTATGTAAGCATCAAATCTATATGCTAATTTAAATATAAAAAACAAACTAAACGATAATTTCGTTTAGTTTGTTTAAAAATTCATTGTTAAATATTTTAAATCTTATTTTGCATATTCAATTGCTCTAGTCTCACGAACAACTGTCACTTTTATATGACCAGGATATTGAAGTTCATCTTCAATTTGGCTCTTAATGTCTCTTGCTAAGCGATGTGATTTTAAGTCGTCGATAGTATCTGGTGATACGATAACTCGAATTTCTCTACCCGCTTGGATTGCAAATGCTTTCTCAACACCATCATAGCTTTCTGAAAGTGTTTCTAGTCTTTCCAGTCTTCTAATATAGTTTTCTAAAGTCTCTTTACGAGCACCTGGTCTTGCTGCTGATAATGCATCGGCAGCTGCCACTAATATAGAAATAATAGAAGTCGGTTCGACATCACCATGGTGAGAATGAATTGCATTAATAACGGTTTCATTCTCAGCATATTTTTTAGCTAATTCAACACCAATTTCAACATGGCTTCCCTCAACCTCGTGATCAATTGCTTTACCAACGTCATGAAGTAGTCCAGCACGTTTAGCCAATGTAACGTCTTCTCCTAGTTCAGCTGCTAACATACCACTAAGGTGTGCAACTTCAATAGAATGTTTCAATACATTTTGTCCATAGCTAGTACGATACTGTAAACGACCTAAGATTTTCACTAAATCTGGATGCATATTATGCACATTTATTTCAAATGTAGCTTGTTCCCCAGCATCTCTAATAATATCGTCTACTTCTTTTCGAGCTTTATCTACCATATCTTCTATACGTCCAGGATGGATACGACCATCTGAAACAAGATTAACTAATGCAGTTCTTGCAATTTCACGTCTAATTGGGTCAAAACCAGAGAGAATTACCGCTTCTGGTGTATCATCTATAATTAAATCAATACCAGTTAACGTTTCTAAAGTTCTAATGTTTCTACCTTCTCTACCAATGATTCGACCTTTCATTTCGTCATTTGGTAAATTAACAACTGATACTGTTGATTCAGATGTATGTTCTGCAGCTAATCTTTGAACAGTAGTTGCTAATAACTCTTTTGCATTTTTATCGACTGCTTCTTTTGCTTCTTTCTCTTTTTCCTTAACAAGTATAGCAATATCTTGTGACAATTCCTCTTCAACTCTTTGAAGTTGCTCTTGTGCAGCTTCTTCTTGAGAGAGACCAGAGATGCGTTCTAATTCTTGTTCATGCTTATTTATTAATGTTTGAACACTACTCTCTTTTGCATCTACTTGTTGTTGTCGTTCTTCAAGTTTAGACTCTTTTTGCTCTAAAATCTCATCCTTTTTATCTAACAGGTCAGATTTTCGCTCTAAGTTTTCTTCTTTTTGTAGAAGTCTTGCTTCTTGCTTTTGAAGATCTGCACGCCTTTCACGAAGCTCATTTTCAGCTTTTTCTCTTATGACTTGGTTTTCTTCTTTAGCTTCTAGAAGCTTTTCCTTCTTGATATTCTCTGCTTCTTTATTACCTTGTTCGATAATATCATCGGCAGTCTGTCTTGCTTGTAATTGCTTTTGATGCAATATATTTCGGGCAACAACGTACCCTACAACAACTCCGAGAATAATACCTAGCAAAATGAGTAGGAGGCTTAACAAATTCACACAAACACCCCCTTTTATCTAGGATTTTGCTCTGTATATCAAAATTCAATATGATTATATGAAGTTATATAAGAATCATACAATGTAATTGTACGGTTTTAAACTAAGAAGTGTCAAGGTTTGACTACACAATAATTCAATATTTGAGGCATCTCTTTTACACTAAATTTACTTTAATGTTGGCTAGACCTTAATTCATCTTATTTTTGAAACGAAATCGTTTAACATAATATTTTTATATTCTTATATGAACATCGTATATAAGGTCAAAATATAATATATTTCATCCCTAATCATATTACATTTAAGATATATCACTATAAAATCCTATAGAAACTACAACCAAAGAATAATAAAATTTCAAATTTTTATCTATATTAAACAAAAAAACAAACTAAACGCCTTGTTGAGGGTTCAGTTTGTTTTACTACTAAATAAATACAATAACTTAATGATTCAAAATATATTATTGTAACTATTTAACCTATTCTTCTTCATCCAAAAGTGTCGCTGTATTTTCAGCTTCCGATTCTTCAACATCTCCATCAAATATACCTAATTTTTCTCTTAGCTTTCTATCTATTTCTGCTTTGACAGCAGGGTTTTCTTTAAGGTAAGATTTTACATTTTCTTTACCTTGCCCCATTCTGTCGCCATTATAAGAATACCAAGCACCTGACTTATCAACGATTTCATTTTCAACACCTAAATCGATTAATTCCCCCTCTTTAGAGATGCCTTTACCATACATAATATCAACTTCAGCAACTCTAAATGGTGGTGCGACTTTATTTTTAACAACTTTAATTTTAGTTCTATTACCGACAATATCTTGTCCTTGTTTTAATTGTTCCGCACGGCGTACTTCTAAACGAACAGAGCTATAGAATTTCAGTGCACGACCACCTGGAGTAACTTCAGGGTTACCGAACATAACGCCGACTTTCTCACGGATTTGGTTAATAAATACTGCAGTCGTATTTGATTTAGATATCGCACCTGAAAGTTTTCTTAGGGCTTGTGACATCAAACGTGCTTGTAAACCAACGTGTGTATCTCCCATTTCACCTTCAATTTCTGCTTTAGGTGTTAATGCTGCAACAGAGTCAACAACAACTATGTCTACAGCACCACTTCTTACAAATGCTTCTGCAATTTCTAATCCTTGTTCCCCATGGTCAGGTTGTGATAAATATAAGTTTTGAATATCAACACCCAATGCTTCTGCGTAAACTGGGTCTAATGCATGTTCAGCGTCAATAAAAGCTGCCACGCCACCATTTCTCTGAACTTCCGCAATGGCATGAAGTGCCACAGTCGTTTTACCAGAACTTTCTGGACCATAAATTTCTACAATTCTACCTTTAGGGTAACCACCTACTCCTAAAGCATTATCTAATGTTACAGAACCACTTGAAACACTTGAAACTTTGCGTGCTTCGTTATCGCCCAATTTCATTACCGCGCCTTTACCAAATGATTTCTCCATATTTTTAATTACTGTATCTAAAGCCTTTTGACGATCGTTATCCAATGTTGGACCTCCTATATGAGAATTCTCTCTGAAAAATATCTTAACCATACTATACCTTGATTTAGATTATTCCGCAAGTATTTTGCGAATATTTGTTCGCTAAAGAAAAGCGGTAGCCACCCAAAAACAGAACACACGTACTATGTTTTTAATTTTTAGCAAGGCGTTACTAGCTATTTAAATAAATTTAGCAACCTAATTAACACATAATTTTGCGTTCTACTTTTCATTAGATTTCTTTTGCGAGTCATTTTAAATGATTGTATCGTTAAGTTTTCGCCTTTTAAAACACCTAAATATACAACATCACTTTGACTCAATATCGAAAAACCAACTTTTGCATTATAAAAATCTCTTATAATTTGCGCTGTTATGGAAAGTTGAGATTCAATTGTATCATGTTCATTTATAAATTGTGAGTGATGAGGTAACATACCTCTCAATGTTTCACTATCATCAAAATTTTTCATTCTAGAATATAATTCACCGTCAGTCACACCATCATATAAAGCAAAGGATTCATTAACTAATGACATAACAGCTTGTTCTAGCAGTATGTCGTCAGAACCATAATAATATTTACCAATGCGATTTAGTATTGCGCTTTTCACAGGTGCGATTAAATCCTTACATGCTTGCTGCGATGCCCCATTTGCAGTTAATCTTATATTTACTTCATGTGTTCCAGCGAGCGGTGCAATAGTTGGATTAGTTTGTTGATCTATCAAATCCATTAATTCAGTTTCTACTTTTGACTCACCAATTCCGGCAAAACGTAGTAGTTCTGAAAATATAGTTTGCTCCCCATTAAGTAGATAAGGTAATAACTCATGTTTCGCCATTGGTTGCATTTCTTTAGGTGGGCCTGGTAACAAAGCAATTTTTTTATCTCCGTGATCAACAAGCATACCTGGTGCCATGCCGACTTTATTTTCTAAAATATGTGCACCTTCAATCACAAGTGCTTGCTGTCTATTATTTGGAGTCATGTCGATGTCCTGCTCTCTAAAATATGATTCAATATAATTTAGTGCATGTTCATCAATGACTAATTCACGTCCTAATATTTTAGCTACAGTATGCTTGGTTAAATCATCTTTTGTTGGACCTAAGCCACCCGTTAAAATCACGGTATCATATTGATTAAGGGCTTGCTTGACAACTCTTTCTAAACGCTGTGGATTATCCCCAATTACAGAATGCTCTACAACACTATGACCGACACCATTTAATAGCTTTGATAAATATTGGCCATTAGTATTAACAATTTGTCCAAGAAGCAATTCCGACCCTACTGCGATGATTGATATATTCACAAATACTCCTCCTCAAAAAACAAAGTTACAATTATCCATCATATGATTTAAATGTCCTCTGTTTATACAATACATTTTTACTTCCCTTAATTATAAAAGGAAAACCACGAAAAAACGAAAAATCTGACTTCATATCATTAAAACATCAAAAAACTGGAAGATGTCTTTACTATAAGCACATCTTCCAGTTTATTAATAATTTTTAATTATACTTTAAAAACATCTTTACCTTTATAGAAATATTCTATGCCTGATAAAATTGTAAAGAATACACCAATATACAATAATACTTGTCCTATTGGGAAACCAACCCATGTAACTAATGGATCACCAAATAGTATCCAAATGATTGCTACCATTGTGACTGCAGTTTTAATCTTACCTAATTGACCAGCAGCGCTTACAAAGCCTTGTTCGATTTGCAATAAACGTAAACCTGTAACAGCAAATTCACGTGCTATAATAATAATAGCAACTACTGAATTTGTTAGCCCTAGTTGAACTAAAGCAATTAATGCACTTGAAACTAATAACTTGTCTGCAAGTGGGTCTAAAAATTTCCCCATATTAGTAACAAGTCCCCACTTTCTTGCTAAATAACCATCTAAGAAATCACTTAACGATGCAACAATAAAGATTACACCACTTATTAATAATTCAATTTTAATTTCATATCCACCGATAAATGAAAGGTTACCAAATCCAAAATCTACTAATGCAAAAACAAGAAATATTGGAATTAGTATAACTCTAAACACAGTTATCCAATTCGGTATATTCATACAAAGTCCTCTTTTCTATTTATAACTTATAGTTTATGTTCATTTGCCACTTTAAAATATCAATACTGAAAATACCCACAACAATGCTGTAATAATAATCGCTAAACTAATCACAACACCAACTTGTAAAGGTTCTTTATTTTTGCTGCGGTATGTTGGTTTGTCATCATTAGCGAAGGCTGCAATTGTTTGATGTATCGCTTCATCATTATTGGGAATTTCTTCTCTGTGTGCATTAATCAACTGTACTGAATCAATATTCACTGCTTTAGCATACTTTCTAATAAAACCTTCCGCATACTCAGCTTTTTTTAATGATTCGAAATCATTATTTTCAATCATCACTAACGTTTGCCGTTTAATTTGTGTACGCGATTCTAATTCATTTAATGTCATACCTAAACGTTCTCGTCGTCCTTTTAATGTCTGACCAACTAAGCTCACAATATCAGCCCTCCTCAATCAACAATCTTTATTACTCAAAGAAACCAAATCCGCCACCAAATGGATCGTTACCAAAATCCAAATTGTTTTTACTCTTAACTGTTTGTTTTTTCATTTCTTCATAATGAATTTCTTGATTTTTATTTTCTCTTAATTCGATAATATAATCAAAATCACTCATCTTGTAGTCGCTTGCTTCAACAAATAAGTCAGGGTGTTCAACTACTTTAATAGCAGGAAGACTCATAACTTCTTTCACTAATTCTTGGTGTTTCTGACTAGATTCTCTTGCTGTAACAGCACCATCAATGATATAGACATGGTCTGAATCATATTCACCTTTAATTAATGAACTACGCACAGTTTGCTTAATAAGTGTAGAACTAATAAACAACCAACGTTTATGTGCACAGACACTACCTGCTACAATTGATTCAGTTTTACCAACTCTGGGCATTCCACGAATACCAATTAATTTATGACCTTTTTCTTTAAATAATTCCGCCATAAAATCAACTAGTAAACCTAAATCTTCTCTTTCAAAACGAAATGTCTTTTTATCGTCAGCATCTTGCTCTATGTATCTTCCATGTCTCACTGCCAAGCGATCTCTTAACTCTGGCTTTCTTAACTTAGTAATAGAAATATCATCTATTTCGGTTACAATATTTTCGAAACGACTTACTTTTTCTAGACTATCAGATTTAATTAATAGACCTCTACGACCTTCATCAATACCATTGATTGTTACTATACTAATCCCCATCATGCCCAACAAACTTGATATATCACCTAGAAGTCCGGCTCGGTTCATTGTTATCTCATACTCTAAATACCATTCTTTTTTAGTAGCAACTGTCATGAAATAAGCACCCCTTTATTTAGAAACCATGTACAAATAATTTATACATGAGCATGTAACTCATTTAAAACAACTTAACCTTGGCATATTTTCAACTTAAATATGCATATAACCATTTTATTGTAATGATATTATATCATTGAATGTTTCATAGTTGGTTTATTTTTTGTACATAATTTAAAAATCTATACGTACCATCCACCATTTACTTTCTGAATCGTTCCGGTGATGCTTCTTGCCATCGGATGACACAAATAACTGCAAGTATGTGCAATCTCAACAGGATCAATAAGCCTTTGTTGTGGTAATTCTTCAGTAATTGCCTGTAATTCTTCTTCAGACCATACTTGAGCCATATTTCCGCTAACAAATCCAGGAGCAATCGCATTTACAGTTACTGTTGTCATAGCTAACTCTTGGCTTAAAGCTTTTACAAACGCAATTTGAGCACCTTTCATTGCAGAGTAAATACTCTCCATGCTTGCACCAGTTTCTCCCCAAATAGATGATATGACTACGATACGACCATGACTGCTTTGTCGCAATTTATCAGTGAAAAATCTACAAATTCTAATTAGTTGGCGAACATGGACTTGATAACAATCGTCTATTTCTTTATCAGTCACATCTTGTAATTGACCATATAAAGCTGCCCCACTTGCGTATACTAAACAATCCAATTTTGTTATACAAGAAAAATATGATTCTAAATCTATGTCTTGATTTAAATCACATTGTAAAAATTCAACTGGTTTTGCAATATAATCGCTTTGAAGTGTTTCAATATTCGTATTATTATAATGTACAATTACTTCAAAACCATCTGACAATAGCCTGTTAACAATCGCTTTTCCTATCGTTCCGGAACCACCAATAACTAATGCCTTCACTATTATTTCATCTCCAAGCGACTATCTACTACTTGTGTTAAATTCAAGCATGTTCGTGCTGTATCATTCACACTTTCTAAAGTTATACTTTCAACAATATCTAATAAGTCGAACAAACTTACGCCTTCAAAATATAATTTTGTATATTGGTTCGCAATGTATTCCGGTGAGTTCAAACCTGAAATAAATTCTCCAATAAACTGTTTCTTCAACAGACTAAAGGCCTCTAAATCATCAAGTTTCCCTAAATTGTTTTTAATTTCATTTAATAATAAAGTTTTTAATTTATCTGGATATTGCGTTGCACTTGTTATAACTGAAAAACTGTATGTAGGTTCTAATAAAAATTGATATCCAAAAGTTTCGTCTATTAATTCATCGTTGAGAAGTGACTGATAAAAATCGGTTTCTTCACCAAATATCAATTCATAAAACAAAGTCATTTCTAAATCACGTTTAACAAAAGCTTCATTAGGCTCGTCGTATAATGGTTCATTTTTAAAACCTAACATTAATCTTGGTGATTGCAATTTCATCGTTTCTGAAATTTTTAGTTCTTTTACTGAAGCTTGTTCAATTAATGGGTCTCTTACGATTTGCGGCTGTGCTTCTTTATCACGTTGATTCTCATGTTCTTCAATAACTTTATAGATATGATTCACGTCCACATCACCAACAACAAACAATACCATATTCGAAGGATGATAAAATGTTTCATAACATAGATATAAATCGTCTTTAGTTATTTCATAAATACTTTCAACACTGCCAGCAATATCAACACGTATTGGGTGTGTATCATACATAGCTCTTAAAGTATTAAACATTAACTTATAAGCTGGTTGTTCTTGGTACATCTTAATTTCTTCAGCAATTATACCTTTTTCTTTATCTACTGTTTCTTTAGTGAAATAAGGTGTTTCTACCATAGTTAACAGCCGTTTGATGTTACGCTCTATATTATCAGTTGCGCTAAATAAATAGCTTGTTCTATCAAAACTTGTAAAAGCATTGACCTGTGCATTGTCTTCAGCAAATGCTGTAAACAAATCTTCTTCGTCGTCACCATTTTCAAATAACTTATGTTCTAAAAAGTGTGCCACTCCATCAGGAACCGTAACAAAATCATCACTACCATGTGGTTTAAATTTGTTATCTAACGACCCAAATTTCGTAGTATAAGTCACAAAGGTTTTCTGAAATCCTTTTTTAGGAATTATGAATAATTTAAGACCATTTTTTAATTCAGCTTCAAATACTCGTTCGTCTATTTGATCATAGTAGGTTTCGTTCATTAGTCATCGCCCCCTTTTGTCAAAATATAAATTGTATCTAATGTAGTTGCCTGTGCTAGTTGTTGGATATCTGATTTATTAACGTTTTGAATCCCCGAAATATAACTTTCTTCCGACATCGGTTCATCTAATAATATGTTGTTATTCATAATTTCTATGATACTTTTAGCTCTATCATGAGATTCTTGTCTTTGAGATAGTATTACTTTTTTAGCAAGAGCTATCTTCTCTTCTTCAAAATCCCCTTGTTGGAATTTCTCAAATTCAGATACAATCGTCTTTTTAGCAATTTCATATTTATCGGTTGAAACACCACTTAATACAAATAAAAAACCATTTTTTGCGTCTATTTGGGAATGGATGGAATATGCTAAACTTTGCTTTTCTCGTACTTCATTAAACAATACAGAAGATGGATCGCCGCCAAACATAACATTAAAAACAATCATTGCAAAATACTCTGGATCTCCGTATTTTGCTGGTAATTTAAAACCCATATTTAACTTAGCTTGATCGACATCGTCTGTTTCTACAATAACTTGAGGTGTATTATGGTCTTGTCCTATTGGAGTAGACTGTGATAATTCAAAAGAGAATGGATTAATATTAAAATATGTTTGGATTTGGGATTTCACCTGTTGTTCATCTACGTTGCCTACCACATATACTGCACAGTAGTCATTTTTCAACATAGATTGATATGTATGATATAGATTTTCTGATGTAATGTCAGCTATGTATTCAACTTGCCCAGTTGCTAAATGTCGATATGGTTGTTCCCCAAACATATATTTCAATAAGTTCAAAAATGAAATTTGTGATTTGTTGTCGATCATAGCGTTTAATTTTTTTGATAATAACGATTTTTCTTGAGCGACAAATGTTTCATCAAATTTATTGTCTGATATTAAAGGATTGTATATCATTTCTTTAAGCAATTCTAAGCCTTTTTCAAAAAGCGGTGTTTGATCTTTTAAATAACGTTCATTTACTAATTCTAAAGATATGGTAATAACATGCTTATCTTTAAATTTGGAAACAAAACTATTAACATACGCACCATATAAATGAGATAAGTGTCGATTAAAATCCTTATCTGACGGCCATTGCTTTGTAGCACGTACTAAAACCTTACTTAAAATAGATCGCGCAGTCATTGTTTGGCTGTCTAACGGTGCCATAAATTTAAGCGTAATCGTTGTGGTTTTAAATTTTGTTGTCGGCAATACTTTAACGTGTGAATCTTTCTGTGGGTTTTCTATTTTCAAATTGTTATACCTCACTTTCATAAATTTATTATTATAATCTATTTTTAACCGTTTTAAACGTAACTAAACTACTTTTAAAATAATTAAATGAATATAATATTGGTTGATCATCTGTATCGTAATGCACTAATTTTAACAACATGAGTCCTTCATGTGGTGAAGCTCCTAAGAGATCTGAGATATGTGGCTCATAACTAATCGCTTCCATTTCAGTATCTGCATATGAAACCTTTTTATTTGTATAAGCTTCAATTGCACCTAAAAGTGACTCATCACTACTTTGGTATTGTGCACAAGTTAGATAATTTGCAGGCACTTTATCTAAACAATAAACGACTGGTTTTCTATCTGCAGTTCTTAAACGTTCTATAATTGTTACAGGCGCCTTGTCTGTAGTATTTAATCTTTTAGAATCTAAAGAGGTCGCAGGTTTTTCATCAAAACTAATATATTCTGTCCCTGGTGTGTAACCTTGATCTTTAATCATTCTACTAATACTCACAACTTCTCCTAATGGGTAATAGAATGGGTGCAGTGATTTAACACGTGCACCTTCTTCTAAGTTATTAGATAATACTTGTTCAGTAATTAGTTCGTCTACTGCATCATAAACATCATCTGTTTTTACGTTTAAGGTTCTTGCTATGGCTAAATTACTCGGAAGTGGCTCTCCATGTTGTAATTTGCCTTCCTTAATTTGTTGAATCATCCATTCTTTTACTTTATAAACTGAAGTTAGTTCCATATTTACACCTCATCACTATCAATATCCACTAAAATTTGTCTCGGTTTACTACCTTTTTGTGGTCCAATAACTTGATTACGTTCTAAATCGTCCATTAATCTTGAAGCTCGGTTATAACCAATTCTGAATTGTCTTTGTAATAAAGAAGTACTCGCTTTTTGCTGTTCTAACACAAATAAATATGCTTCATCATAAAGTGCATCTTCACTTTTCATTTCTGATTTATCAACTGGTGCATCTGGTTCCATTTCTTTTACATAATTGGCTTTTTGCTGTTCTACGACATAATTAACAACATCCTGTACTTCTTGATCACTTAAAAATGCACCTTGTACACGTGTTCTAGTAGATCCACCGTTAGCAACATATAGCATGTCACCTTTACCTAATAATTTATCGGCACCAGCGCTATCAATAATCGTACGAGAGTCGATTTGCGAACTTACTGCAAAAGCTATTCTAGATGGTATATTATTTTTAATCAAACCAGTAATTACATCTACAGAAGGTCTTTGCGTTGCAATAATTAAATGAATACCGGCTGCACGTGCCATCTGCGTAATACGTTGAATAGCATTTTCTACCTCTTTACCAGCAACCATCATTAAGTCTGCCAATTCATCAACAATAACAACAATATACGGTAATTCTGATTGTTTTTCTTCTAATTCAGCATTTTGACGTCTAATTGCCTCATTATAACCTTCTATATTCCTAGTTGAAGAGTGTTGGAATAAATCATAACGACGTTCCATTTCAGCAACTACTTTTTCTAGTGCCTGTGATGCTTTGTGAGGATTAGTCACAACTGGTATCAGTAAGTGAGGAATACCATTGTATATGTTCAATTCTACCATTTTTGGGTCAATTAACATAAGTTTTACCTCATGTGGTTTAGCATTAAGTAAAATACTTGTAATTATTCCGTTGATACAAACAGACTTACCACTTCCTGTTGAACCTGCAACAAGCATATGTGGCATTTTGTTTAACTCTACTGTAATAGGATCGCCTGATATATCTCTGCCTAAGCCTACTTCTAATTTATTTTTAGCAGGGAATTTTTCATCTAAAACTTCTTTTAATGAAACAAGAGAAATCTTATCATTAGGAACCTCAATACCAACAGCAGAGCGACCAGGTATTGGCGCTTCTATGCGAATATCTTTAGCAGCAAGTGCGAGTGCAATATCATTATGCAAATTAACAATTTTACTAACTTTAACCCCTTGTGCTGGTTGAATTTCATATTGTGTCACTGCCGGTCCTATTTTTATTTGCGTAACTCTCGCATCAACACCAAAGTTCTTAAGCGTCGTTTCCAATAGTTGTCCTTTTTTCTGAACTTCTGCTTTAGAAGTAGCTTTTTGTTTAGTTGGTTGCTTTAGCAAAGTGAGTGGAGGTAGAGTATATGCTTCATTTTCCACTTCTCCTGCTTCAGAAATTGAATTAATCGCTTCACCTTGTTCACTTTGTTCGGACTCGATATCATCTATTTGTTGATCGAGTGATGCTTGATTTAAATTAGTGGTTTGTTGTGTTGCTGTTTGATTTAGCTGTCCTTCTTGATCAAACATGCGTTTATTACGTTTACCTATAGGTTTTTCTGAGGTTTGCTTATGGTCATCTTCACTATCACTATGTCCGTAGATAGGGATAGATAGTTGTTGGTCAGATTTTGAATTAGGAATTTCTTTTAAATCGCTAACATCTGTAACATTGTCATCTGATTTTTGCGCTTCAGTTCTTGCTTGTTGTTCTGCTTTTTTCTCAGCTTTAACACGCGCTTTGGCTTCTTTTTTTACTTTATTCTGTTTACGTCGCTCTTGATAATTTTCCGAAGCATCCTTACTTTTAACTTTCAGCTTTTCAAATAGTAACTTTGATACTTCACGATGTTTTTGTTTAAGTAATAAAATTACACTTGAAGCGATTAGTAATATCGTCACTATAATAATACCTACAATAGATATAAGCGGTATAAACAGCGCTAACAGGTAATGACCTATTAAGCCGCCCCCAAATACTGGAAAATTAGAATGCTCATAAGATTTATATACGAAAGATAAAACTGGTTCACGTTGGGCCTGAGCTTTATGTGTAAAGTAAAAGATAATATGAGTAACTAATAGTAAAGCTACTTGTAATACAAATGCGCCAACAGTACGTCTAGTTTTAGGTAGAGCTTTATAATATGTAATAAAAACTGTGCCTATTAAAATAAGGATATATGTTAAGAATCTACTTGTACCAAATAAATAATTAAAGAAACTATCTATCATAGTTCCAATAATACCAAGTTGAAAGGCACCTAACGTCACTATTACAAATATAGCTATTGCCACAATATATCTTAACGGACTATCTCCTTGCTTTTTCTTGTTGTTAGTAGTTTTCTTTCTTGTATTAGTAGGTTTTCTTTTTGTTGTTTGTCTCTTTTTTGTTTGTGCCAAATTTACCACCTTTTCTTCGACTGTGCTCAAAATCAGTATATATATTCACACACTACTGTATAAAATAGATTATTTCATATTTGGCAATAATAATAAATTCATCAGTTAAATATATGTAAATTTATGTATGATTAATATTTAATCCTTCTTTCTATAATAACATAAAAGAGGTAAGACATTTAACGCCTATAGTCATTTCAAAGGTCGCATGAATGTCATTCACTTCAAAAACATTCAATCACATTTTACCTTTCAAAATATTTACCTAAGCGCTTGTCTTAACCTCTTTGTTTAGTACAGGAATTATTAAATTTCAGAAATTACTGGAATAATCATTGGACGACGTTTTGTATTTTCAAATAAAAGTTTGCTAATTTGATCGCGCATGTTTTGTTTGATTTCAGACCATTCGATGCGTTTCTCTTGTAAGCCTAGTTCAACGATTTCACGGACTTTTTCTTCAGCTTCATTTAATAAGGCTTCACTTTCTCTGACATATACGAAACCTCTTGATTGAATTTCTGGACCTGCTGCAATTCGTCTGTTTTTAGGATCGAGTGTTACAACTGCGATAAAGATACCATCTTCCGCTAGCAGGTGACGATCTCTTAGTACGATATTGCCAACATCACCGACCCCGATACCATCAATTAGTACATTACCAGAGTGAACTTTTTCATTTAAAATCATTTCTTTTCCATCGTAATTAACTACGTCGCCTTTTTCAACAAGAAAGATTTTTTCAGGTTGCACGCCTGCTTCATTTGCTAATTTAGCGTGTGCAATTTGCATTTTAAATTCGCCGTTAACTGGAATAAAGTACTGAGGTTTCATAATATTAATCATCATTTTCAATTCTTCCATACAACCATGACTTGAAGTGTGAATCTTTTTACTATTTGGAATAATCTCTGCACCAGCACGTACTAATTCATTAAGCGTATTTCCGACAATCACTTCCATATTAGCAGAAGCGGTGATAGCTAAAAATACAGAATCTCCTGGTTCAATATTCATTATTTTGTGTTTTTTCTGAGCCATTTGGCTTAAAGCTTCTACAGGCTCACCTTGCATACCAGTAGCAATAATAATAACTTCATTTTTAGGATAATTCTCAACTTCATTAATTGGAATTAATAAGTCTTTTGATATATCAAAGTACCCCATTTTTCTAGCAGTATTGAAAGAGCTCTCCAATGAACGACCTAAAAATGATACTTTTCTATTTAATCTTTGTGCAAGATTTAAAACTTGTTGAATGCGAATAAAATTAGATGCGTAGCAGGAAACAATCAATCGACCTTTCACTTTTGTAAAGGCATCATACATGTGTGATTCAATTACATTTTCTGGTGTATTGTATCCAGGTTTTTCTGCTTCAGTAGAATCACTGATTAATGCAAACACACCCGCTTCACCAATTTCAGTCATTTTCTTTAAGTCTGGTGCATAATGTCCTTGTAAACTTTGGTCAAATTTAAATTCACCTGTATATACAATTGCCCCGTATGAAGTATGAATGCACACACCTAAACTATCTGGAATACTGTGTGTCGTATCAAAGAACGTTACATTAACACCTTTGAAACGCATAATAGATTCATTATTAACTGTATAATATCTTACTTTTTTATTAATATTGCGAGCTTTCATATTCTCCTTAATTAAAGCAATTGTAAGCTTTGAACCATAAACTGGCGCATCAACTTGTTCTAAAACATACGTAACAGCACCAATTGCATGTTCATGACCATGTGTTAAGAAGATCCCTTTTAATTTATCTTTGTTCTCAATAACATATTGAATGTCTGGTATAACAATATCTACACCTAACATCTCATCTTCTGGGAACATTAAGCCAGCGTCAAGCATGAACATTTCGTCATCTACTTCGACGATATACATATTTTTCGCTATTTCTCCAACTCCGCCGAGTGGAATGATGCGAATATTTTTATTATTTTTCTTTATTAAACTCAAAATGTTACCTCCTATTTAAATTCCCGTCCATATATAAACTCATAATTTATTATAAGTTAAAATAGGCATTATGTACACTATTAAAGTAATAACTGATACAGCTTAAAAACTTATAAATGTAATCATAATTCCATTAACTTAAATTGTTTATACCGAAAATTAAGTTAAAATTTTATAATAACAAAAAATATTTATTATTAATCATATGTTGCATGGCAACAATTTCATAATATTGTATTTTTATGTATAACTTGACATTAAAAATGTAATCATCGACCTTTATATAATAAAAAAGAAACTAGTGTATACTGATTTTAAGCATGCTTTTACAATAGAATTAACGGCATTCTACTATAAAAGCACAAATCAATGACTAGCCTCTAATTAAAAATTCAATGTATTTAGATTTTGATTTTACAACAAGACTTTATGTGATGCATTAACGCGTCCTTGTTTATCAATTTCAGTTACTTTTATTTTAAATGTGTCTCCAACTTTCAACACATCTTCTACTTTTTCAATGCGTTCATTAGCAATTTGTGAAATGTGAACAAGCGCATCTTTACCTGGGAATAATTCAACAAAAGCACCGTATTTCTCAATACGTTTTACTTTACCTTCATATACTTGGCCAACTTCTGCTTCACGCGTGATATCTTCTATAATATTACGCGCGCGATCAATTGCGTCTTTATCAACAGCGCCAATGAATATTGTACCGTCTTGTTCAATGTCTAATTTAACACCAGTTTCATCAATAATTTCATTGATTTTTTTACCACCAGGTCCAATTACGTCTCTAATTTTTTCAGGTTTAATTGTCATAGTTACTACTTTTGGCGCAAATGCACTTAATTCGTTACGTGGTGTATCGATTGTTTGTAACATATGATCTAGAATAGCAAGGCGACCTACGCGTGCTTGCTCTAAAGCTTCTTTAATAATTTCTTTTGTTAAACCATCAATTTTGATATCCATTTGAATAGCAGTAATACCTTCAGAAGTTCCAGCAACTTTAAAGTCCATATCGCCTAATGCATCTTCCATACCTTGAATATCAGTTAAGATAGTATAACTATCATCGCGTGTTACTAGGCCCATCGCAATACCTGCTACTGGCGCTTTAATTGGTACACCTGCATCCATTAATGCTAGTGTAGAACCACAAATTGACGCTTGTGATGAAGAACCATTTGATTCTAAAACTTCACTTACAATTCTCACAGTGTAAGGGAAATCTTTTAAATCAGGAATAATATGGCTTAGAGCACGTTCGCCTAGAGCACCATGCCCGATTTCACGACGTCCTGGAGAACGTACTGGCCCTGTTTCACCTACTGAATAGTTAGGGAAATTATAATGATGCATAAAGCGTTTTTGTTCTTCTTCACCTAAACCATCCAGAATTTGATATTCGCTCATAGAGCCTAACGTTAATACTGAAAGTGCTTGTGTTTGTCCGCGTGTAAATAATCCCGAACCATGTGCTCTCGGCAACACACCAACTTCAGATTCTAGTGGGCGAATTTCATCCGTCTTACGGCCATCTGGTCTGATTTTTTCATCTGCAATTAATCTTCTTACTTCTTCTTTAACTAAATCATTCAATATGCTATTAACTTCTTTAATTAAAGCTTCATTGTCAGCATCAGTTTCATCAATAAATTCAGCTGCAACTTTTTCTTTTAAATTATCTAAGTTAATATCACGTTGTTGTTTATCAAATGTTAAAACAGCATCTTTCAAACCATTTGCTTCAGTCAATTGAGTAACTTTTTCTACAAGGGATTCATCTTTTTCAACAGGAACAAATGCTTTCTTCTCAGGTTGAATATGATCTACAATTTCTTGTTGGAAATTAACTAAACGTTGGATTTCACTATGTCCGAAGAAAATGGCATCTAACATTTCACTTTCAGTTATCTCACTTGCACCAGCTTCAACCATGTTTACAGCGTCTTTATGACCAGCAACTTCTAAGTCTAAACGTGATACTTCTTTTTGTGCAACTGTTGGATTGATAATGTACTCTCCATCGATATAACCAACATTCACACCAGCAATTGGTCCTTGGAATGGAATATCAGAAACACTTAATGCCATTGATGAACCTATCATTGCTGCCATTTCAGGCGAACAATCAGGGTCTGCACTTAATACAGTATTCATGATTTGAACGTCATATTTATAACCTTTAGGGAATAATGGACGAATTGGTCTGTCGATTAAGCGCGCAGTTAACGTCGCTTCATCACTTGGGCGACCTTCGCGTTTCTTGAATCCTCCTGGAATTTTACCAGCAGCATACATTTTTTCTTCATAATTAACCATTAATGGGAAGAAATCCCCATCGCGCGGCTCTTTTGAAGCAACCGCAGTTGATAAGACAACTGTATCACCATAACGAACGAGTACAGCACCATTGGCTTGTTTAGCAAGTTGACCAGTTTCAATCGTCAATGATCTGTTTGCCCATTCAGTTTTAAAAACTTTTTTCTCTTGAGACATTACAAATCTCCTCTCATATATCTAATAGTACTATCATATCATTTCTTAGAAAATTTTTATATTAGTATATTATTTTTTAAAAATGCTCATTTCTAATTATAAAAAAGGAGCAGGACAGAAATCTAATAATTTTAAATAAGATTTCATTATCCCACCCCCTAGCAAAGATGAGTAGAAAAAGCGTTTAAATTCTTGTATAAACACTACTTACACCAAAAATAAGTCATTTACATTAACAGTAGTATGTTTTACAAATACTTTTTCAAATCTGTCGGTGCCTATATCAAAGTTGAGGCTGAGACATTTAATTATGTCCCAGCCTCTATCAATATACGTCCTAAAATTAACGACGGATACCTAATGATTTAATTAATTCACGGTAACGTTGAACATCTTTTTCACGTAAATAGTTAAGTAAGTGTCTACGACGACCTACCATTTTTAATAATCCACGACGTGAATGGTGATCCTTTTTGTGTTCACGTAAGTGTTCATTTAATGCAGTGATTTCTGCAGTTAATACAGCGATTTGAACTTCTGGAGATCCAGTGTCCGCTTCGTGTGTACGGTATTCTTTAATTAATTCATTTTTACGCTCTTGTGAAATTGCCATTGTCAATTTCCTCCTTTAATTTTTATTCGCCTTTATCCGAGCAAATCGTCGGAGTTTCGATGTGCCAAGGTAAAGGTGCTAAAATGTGTTATACACATTCGACTTAAATATTATATGATACTTCATCACCAAAATCAACCGATAACAAGTATTTCGCTTTTTCTTTATCTTTATTCATTTGTTCCACCAACGGATCAATACCATCAAATTTAATTTCAGGTCTCAAATAATGATGCCAAAATACTGTAACGCGTTCACCATAAATGTTTTCTCCAAAATCAAATAAATTCACTTCGATTACCACTTGAGCTTTAGAAGGATCATGGAATGTTGGTTTTACACCTACATTAGCCACCCCTCTATAAATCTGTTTATCCGCACCTATTTCCATGCTAACTGCATAAACACCATTCTTAGGTAATACGTAATCACCACTTGGTTGTACGTTTGCTGTAGGAAAACCAATAGTTCTACCTCGTTTCTCCCCTTGCACAACCGTACCTTTAATGCGATAGCGATAGCCTAATTCTTCATTAGCTTTTTGTAACTCTCCAGTTTTCAATGATTTTCTGATATCAGTAGTAGAAATTTTTTCAGAATTAATTTCTTGTTTGTTTACTACTGTCGAATTAAATTCAGTCATTTCATCTAAAATCATCATATTACCTTTGCCGTATTTTCCAAAAGTAAAGTCAAAACCAGCAATGACTTCTTTAACATGATTCTTGATAATATAATCTTGTATAAAATCCTCAGCACTTACTTCTGCAAATTTAGATGAAAAATTAATGACAATACAATAGTCAATATCATAAGATTCTAGGATTTCTATTTTATCTTGAATCGGCGTTAAATAATCAGTTCTCTTTAGTTTAGGATTTAATACAACCGAAGGATGTGGATCAAATGTCATTACTGCCTTTTTTAAATTCGCAGCTTCTGCTTTTTGATTTAAAATATCAAATACTTTTGCATGGCCCTTATGCATCCCATCAAAAAATCCAAAAGCCATAGCAACATCTTCTGTTATATATTGTTCTTCCTGAATTGGATGAGTTACTTCTATCACTTTCATGCATATTTCTCCTTTAGTTAAACACCTTTTTAGGTTTAATTTCATCTAGTTTTTCTGGATGAGGTTCATAAATTGCTAACACTTTGTGTGTGTGCCCATCTACCATTGTAACCATATCGTCTATATTTTGCTTGAACATTGTTTTTTCAAATTTTTGTCCGTTTAAAATTTTAGACTTAATATTTTCTTCTGAAATTATAATTTGTGGTAAACCTTTCAAACCATATTCTATAGGAAATAACTTGTCTTGTAATGATTCATGCTCATGTAATGCTGCTACATCATTTAAAGTTAAACTGTCCTTAATGTCAAATCCACCACTCTGTGTACGTGTTAACTTTGACATATGTGCAGGTAAATGTAATGACCTTCCTATATCTGTTGCGAGTGTACGTATATATGTACCTTTACCACATTCTACAATTATATCAAATTGACAGCCGTTGTGGTCAAAACGTAGTTCAGTTGTACGTTTGATTTTATATATACGCGCTTGACGTTCAGGTCGAACAACTTCTTGGTTACTTCTAGCATATTCATATAATTTTTTCCCATTTACTTTTACCGAAGAATACATTGGTGGTATTTGTGTAATAACACCTTCAAATTGTTGGAGTATTGAATCGACATCCTCAGCAGTAATTTCACCATTTAATATATCTTTCTCTTCTATCACATCACCAGTTTGGTCTTCAGTAGTGGTTGCACTCCCTAAACTAACTGTCGCTTCGTAAGTTTTACCCATTTCCATTATGTAGTCACTAACTTTTGTCGCAGCTCCTATACATATCGGTAACACACCCGAAACTTCCGGATCTAATGTTCCAGTGTGTCCCACTTTTTTAGTCTTCAATATTTTTCTCAACTTAAACACCACATCATGACTTGTCAATCCACGATCTTTAAATACTGGTAATATGCCGTTATACATTCTTATTTCACCTTCAAAGTTGATTTTTTAAATCTCTAATCTCATATTAACATGTAATAATTGATAAAAAGTTATGTAAAAAGAGCGGGACAGAAATCAAAACTAAATTTGATTTCGTATTCCCGCCCCACAATTTTGTCAAAACATCTAATCAAGTTAATTTAATTATAATTTAGAATTAGTTCGACAATTGCGCAAGTTCTAATTTACAGCACGAACACCACATGATATATGGATGTGCTAACTATTAAGAAAGACTAATCTTTCTTATGCAAATCTTGAATCATTCGTTCTATCTTATTACCGTAGTCGATTGATTCATCATATTCGAAATTTAACTCAGGAATAATTCTAAGTCTCATTCTCGAACCAAGCTCAGATTTAATAAAACCTTTCGCTTTTTCCAAACCTTTAAATGTATCTGCTTTTTGTTTTTCATTTCCTAAAACAGTTAGATAAACCGTTGCAATAGATAGGTCATTAGTTAATTGAACTTCTGTAATTGTTAAGAATCCAATTCTCGGATCTTTAACTTTATTATTAGCGATATCCATGATTTCTTGTTTCATTTGTTCGCCTACACGTTCTGCTCTCATATTCATTATATTTCACCTCTCATTGTTTATAAGTCCGTTAATCTTTCCCTTACTTACAGATTATATGACAGTTTATTTCATAACGTCAAACAAATTTCACTTATTCACTGCTCAAAATAATATATTGTAAATAGATATCACTTTTGAAAAGGTAAATTGTATATTATTAATAAAATTCAAATATCTTATGACAGTTAGGCATAATTTTATTTCCAAACTGTTAAATTATGTAATAATTTTTCATGAAAACGCTATGAATTTCATTTTAAATTGCCTATCTGTTAATTTTTTTGCCTCAGTGTTAAATTCAATTCAGTAAACCTTTGTGATTGAAAATTTTCTCATTATTTATGTAATTAAGAAAATAAAATATTACACATTTTATAATTTATAATGGTATACTTCAAGGGAGCGAGACAGTAACTATATATTTTTAAATATATTATCGCCTTCCCTCATATGCATGACTTAAATTAACGAACGCACACATAAATATGCAAGCACCACTAGCTTTAAATAGCAGATTACATACATATCACTTATGCTTAAGTGCCACTTTACAGGTCAAAATATTTTAATAACTCGACCTTATTTTCAAAATTATAGGAGCGTATATTATTGGAGAAACCAGAACGCCTTTTGTACATTTATACACGATTTTTAAACGGAAAAGCATTAAATAAAGAAGAACTCGCACAGCAACTCCATGTTAATGTAAGATCTATCCAACGAGACATAAGTGACATAAATAATTTTTTATATGAAGATCAAGAATGGCATGGTCTAAAAGGTCAAATTGTATACGATAATACCATAGACAAGCATCGTTTAAAAATTGATAGGTATAAATTTAAAAATAATAGCTTACTTAATTTGATTTTTCGTATGAAAAACTTCACACCTATAATTCATGAAGATACATACAATCTTATAAGAGGCTTAAATGCCAATTCAAACTTAGCCGAAAAAATTTTGTCTAATAAAATATTAAGTCAATTTAATATACATCGTGAATTTAGTGAATCAACTTTAATCTTTAGAATACAATTAGCGATTGAAAACAATCATAAAATTTCTATTCAACTACAAAACATACGTTTAACAGACATTATCCCTATTTATACACGTTATTTTTCCGATAAATATTGGTTCACTTATTTAGATAATGGAATAGTTTATACTCTCGATTTATCTACTGTAAAAGAAGTCGAACAACTTAACGATGTTTATGATCAATCTGTATTTGAAGATATTAATAGTGTGTCTATGCTTATTCAAGATCATATTTGGCCAAAAATTAAACGTCAGTTTATCATTGTAAATACGAAACCTGTAGATAATGGACGAATTGCAGATATCATTATTTCAAAAGAAGAATGCATGCACATTGCTTATGAACATCCAAATCAAATCACATTACTAAAACCTCAACATTATGTCGATGATTTCAAAGCAATTATAAAATCATTGTTCAACTCTTACAATATTTAAAAATGATAAATTAACGATGAATTTTTTGTGTCAATTATAAACGATTAATCTTTAAAAAATACGCTTAACAGAATGACAACTTTATATTAAAAAGAATTTTAAGTTACAAAAATACAATGATTTTTCAAATTATCCGTTCATCAATCAACTTACGTAAATTCCATCTACAACAAAGTTTTTCATAGCTCAATGAACTACAAAATGACATAAAAACTAAGAAAACGTCAATTTCTATAATCTCAATAGAAATTGACGTTTGTTCTGTATACGAGATATTTAAATCTTAATCTCTTGTTCCCACATATTTATTCACTTTACCAGATAACTAAGTACCTACACATGTACTCAGCTATTATCAATTTTTCTACTAATACATACATTTATTTATTAGTATTACTACTTTTCATAATACAATTTATAAGTTTATTAATGTTGTCTTTCCAATGTATGTTGTAAAATTTTTATTTTTTCGTGAAAATCAGAATTCCCATTTTCACGTGCTACTTTTTGTTCTTGATTCCATTTATAATATTCGATTTTACTAAGTTTCTGCTTTTTCTTAATACGAATACGTTGTTCCCTATAACTTAACACATTACATACTGTAAGATGACGATTTTGCTTCGATGATAGTACGAATAAATGATCAATTAAATACTGACATAATTCACTTTCTGCGAAATTCTTAAATATAGAAATATATAATTCTTCTTCACTAACGATATAGATACGTGGTTTGTCATCTTTCAACATTTTTATCAACAACTCATAGTTTTTTACTTGTGATGGAAGTTTATGATTAAATGTTAAAAAATCTTTAGGTATACCTGCAGAATGTCCAGTCTGATATGGAAAGAAATTGAGTACCATAACCCTGTTAGGGTCGATATTAAATTGTTTTAATGTCGACGCATTACTATATAAATATTTCACAAACCATCGATGTCTATCTATATAAGGTAAAAATAATTTTTGTCCATCAAATAATAATTTACCTTGGATGTCTAATAAAATTCTTTTTCTGTATTCAATCGCCTCATCATCAGCTAGATTTAGTTGGTATGTTTTAAAATCATTTTCTGGTTGCTTCTTTAATATTACTATATCTGCAATTTCTGGATTGCCAAAATAAGGTCTTGCAATAGCTGGATTTAAATCTGCGTTTTCGAATGTGACTCTTTGTCTATTTTTATTTAAAGTAACTTTGCCGTTCGCAAAGTCTATCATTTTTTTAAACCTTGGAATGTCAGTAAAATTATCTCCGAAGTATTCTTGAAAATAAGCATAATCCATAGGATGTAAAAACGCTGTTGTATCATTATTTTTAATAATTGCCTTTAATGTTGATTCGTCATAAATAGAGTTATACTGACTAAAATATTGTTCCCAAAATTCATTTATATCTTTTAAATATTCATTCATCATTTATAACCTCCTATTTAACTTAACTATAATTAAAAGGATAGACAACCATTGTCAGCGCACCTCAATAATTGTAAATTTACAATATTTTTTTAATCTAATTTACAACTATGAATAGGTATATAATTTATATAAATTATTATGTCTACAATTGTAAGATTCAATTTTTATATTTTATTATTGTTCAAAAAAGAAAAGTTTTAGATTGTTTATTGTACGTAATCTAATTTTATTAATTGTTTACAGAATACCACTGAGAATTAAATAAAGAAATTAAGACAAAAAAACAAAGCAAACAACATAATAAAAGTTTGCTTTGTTTCTAATATATAAGCTTTTTTCCAAAAAGGAAAATATCATTAAAGATTAAAAGTTACCTTTTAATTTCAACCATTTCGAACGCTTCAATAATGTCGCCTTCTTTTAGGTCATTGAATTTTTCAACTGTTATACCACATTCATAGCCTTGAGCTACTTCTTTAACATCATCTTTAAAACGTTTTAATGTGTCTAGTTCACCTTCGAATTGTACTACACCGTCTCTGATTACACGAACACCAGCATTACGTGTGATTTTACCATCTATCACATAACTACCAGCAATCGTACCTACTTTAGAAACTTTGAAAGTCTGGCGAACTTCTGCTTGACCAATAACTTGTTCTTCAAATTCTGGATCTAGCATACCTTTCATTGCAGATTCAATTTCTTCGATAACGTTATAAATAACACGGTGTAAGCGCATATCTACGCCCTCATTATCTGCAGCGCGTTTCGCACCAGTATCAGGACGTACATTAAAGCCGATAATGATACCATTTGAAGCATTAGCAAGTGTAACATCTGATTCATTAATCGCACCTACTGCAGTATGAATAATTCTTACATTAACACCCTCAACATCTATCTTCATTAAAGATGCTGCAAGTGCTTCTACTGAACCTTGTACATCACCTTTGATAATTACGTTAAGATCTTTCATTTCGCCCTGTTTCATTTGTTCGAACAGGTTATCTAATGAAACGCTCTTACTTTCTTGACGCTGTTGCAATACATTTGCTTCATGACGTGCTTCACCGATACGTCTTGCTTGTTTTTCATCTTTGAAGACAACAAATCTATCACCAGCTTGTGGTACATCGTTGATACCAGTAATTTCTACAGGTGTAGAAGGGCCAGCTGACTTAATACGTTGACCTAAATCATTTACCATAGCACGGATTCTACCATAAGTGTTTCCTACTACTAGTGAATCTCCAACATTAAGCGTTCCGTTTTGAACTAATAATGACGCAGATGGTCCACGTGATTTATCCAATTCAGCTTCAATCACAGTACCCACAGCATGTTTGCTAGGATTTGCTTTTAATTCTTGAACTTCAGAGGTTAGGACAATCATCTCTAATAAATCTTCAATGCCATCTCCACTTAAAGCTGAGAGTGGTACGAAAATTGTATCTCCACCCCATGCTTCGGGAATTAAACCGTATTCTGTTAATTCTTGCATTACACGGTCAGGATTAGCTGTTGGTTTGTCAACTTTGTTTACAGCAACAATTGTAGGCACCTCTGCTTCTTTAGCATGGTTAATCGCTTCAATTGTTTGTGGCATTACGCCATCATCTGCTGCTACTACTAAAATTGTAATATCAGTAACTTGGGCACCACGAGCACGCATTGTTGTAAATGCAGCGTGACCTGGTGTATCAAGGAAAGTGATTTTTTTACCATCATTTTCAATTTGATATGCACCGATATGCTGTGTAATACCACCTGCTTCTCCAGCAGTTACTTTAGTATGACGAATTGAGTCTAATAATGTTGTTTTACCATGGTCAACATGTCCCATGATTGTCACAACAGCTGGACGTTCAATTCCATTTTCCTCGTCAGCTTCATCTTCAAAATAAATTGATAAATCTTCTTCATCAATGATAACTTCTTTTTCAAGTTCTACACCATAATCATCTACGATTAATTCTAATGTTTCATCATCTAAAGATTGATTAATGTTTGCCATTATGCCTAGTAAGAATAATTTTTTAATAATACCTGATGAATCTATATTTAATTTCTCAGCAAGTTCACCTACAGTGATACCATCATGATACGTAATTTTAGAAGGTATTTCCTTTGGCTCTTCTTGTTTAGGTTGTTTATTATTTTTATTGTTTTTATTAGTATTCTTATTATTTTTGTTATTTTTCTTGTTGTTGGATTTATTATTTTGATTACCTTTGTTGCCTTGGTTATTTTTATTATTCGTCGTTGCTTGTTTATTTTGAGCACTTTTCTGCTCTGATTTAGCAGATTGCTGTGCTTGTTCTGGTTTATAGATTTTATCTAAAGCCTTAATTTGGTCGTTTTCTAACGTTTGCATGTGGCTTGTTACCTCAACGTCCATTTTAGCTAACTCATCTATAATATCTTTACTTTTTAATTTTAAATCTTTTGCGTATTCGTAAATTCTTTTTTTACTCATATAGTCACTCCTTACGATATTCATCAATCATTGACAATAACTTTTTAGCAAAGCCTTGATCAGTGATTCCAATGTTTACACGTTCTGCTTTCCCTAAAGCTTGTCCTAATTCAGCTCTCGTTCCAAATATGCGTAATGATATATGGTAACTTTCACATTTGTTCTGTATCACTTTAGTTGTGTTATCAGAAGCATCTGTTGCAATAATTACGAGCTTTAACTTGTTCTTTTTTAAATCATTTAAAATGACAGATTCACCTGTTTTAACTTTTCCAGCACGCATTGCTAAACCTAAAAAATTTACGATGTTCTCCTTGGTCATTTAGGAATCTCTTCACGATAAATAAGACGTATAATTTCTTTATAAACAGGTTCTAGTGTTTCAGCATCAGCTTTATAATATTTTTCTAATATACCTTTTTGCTGTGCCTCTTCTACTAATTTAACATCTTTTGATACATATGCACCACGACCTTGTTGTTTTCCAGTTGCATCAGCAAAAATTTCGCCTGCTTTATTTATCACAACTCTTATCATATCGTTTTTCGGATGCATTTCATTTGATAATATACATTTACGCATTGGAATTTTTTTCTTTTTCATAAAGTATTCACTCCAATTTATTTTTCAGTATCTACATCTTCTTCAATGGTTTCGTTTGTAGTGTTCTCAGAATGTGCTACTTCTGTGTCAACCGTTTCTGAAGGAGTATCAATTTCTTCAATGGTACCTTCCTCCGTTGGATAAACTCCTGCTTCTCTGGCATCAGTTTCAGATTTAATATCAATCTTCCAACCTGTTAATTTTGCAGCTAAACGGGCATTTTGACCACGTTTACCAATTGCTAATGATAATTGATAATCCGGTACGACAACAATTGTAGATTGGTTTGCTTCATCAACAATAACTTGTAAAACTTGTGATGGGCTTAAAGCATTTTTGACAAATACCTTTGGATCTTCGTTCCATTGAACGATATCTATTTTTTCTCCACCAAGTTCTTCTACTACAGCTTCAACACGAGCACCTTTGGCACCTACACATGCTCCGACTGCATCAATATCAGGATTATCAGAGTGTACACTGATCTTAGAACGATCTCCAGCTTCACGTGCTACAGATTTAACAATTACTGTACCGTCAAATATTTCAGGCACTTCTTGCTCAAATAAACGTTTTAATAAGCCTGGGTGACTTCTTGATACATAAATTTGTGGACCTTTTGTAGTTTGTTCAACTTTGTTTACGTATACTCTAATTCTTTCATTCGGAATATAGCTTTCATTTGGACTTCTTTCCGCTTCAGATAAAACTGCTTCAGTACGTCCCAAATTTACATAAACATAGCGATGATCTACTCTATCAATTAAGCCTGTTACAATGTCATCTTCTTTATCGATAAATTCATCATATAAAATTTCACGCTCTGCATCACGTAAGCGTTGCATCACAGCTTGTTTGGCTGCTTGAGCTCCCACACGTCCGAAGTCATTTGGTGTAACATCTTCTTCATAAATATCACCAATTTCATATGCAGGATTTTTAACAAGTGCAGTACTTAAATCAATTTCTTCTCTATCATCCATTGATTCTTCTACAACTTCTTTACGTGCGATAACATGAAATGTACCATTATCCATATTTAATTCAACACGTACGCTTCTTGCGCTATCATAGTTCTTTTTATAAGCAGTGATTAAAGCTGCTTCTATAGCATCAACTAACACTTCTCTAGGAATCTTTTTTTCTTTTTCTAAGTACTCAGTTGCTAATAATAATTCATTACTTGACACGACTTATCATCCTCCTTATCATGTTATATCATTACAGCATGACGTGCTTTAGCGATCTTACTTCTTAATATTTCAACTTGTTTTGTTTTTGACTTATCCTTAACTTCCATAGTTATCGTTTCGTCATCAACAGTTTTTAAAATACCTAACCATTCTTTAGAACCTTCAATTGGTGCGTATAAAGATACGAAAATAGGTTTTGATACAGCATTATGGAAATCTTTTTCTTTTTTAATTGGTCTTTCTGCACCAGGTGACGCAACATCTAAGTAATACATTTCTTGAATAGGATCTTCCGCATCCATAACTTCGCTGATTTTTTCAGAAGCTAACGCACAATCATTTAAGTCTACGCCGCCTTCTTTATCAATAGATACTCTTAAAAAATGGTCTTTTCCTTCTTTTGTAAACTCAACTTCTACTAATTCAAAATTTAAGTCGTTAAGGACAGGTTGAATAATTGCTTCAACTTGTTCAGTTATTTTACTCATGCTGACCTCCTTTTTTGGCAAATAGAAAAGAGCGGGTAATATGCCCACTCTTCCTGCCTGAGTCTAATTTTTTAAGCACTGTTATTATATCATATGTTTATTTTCTATACAAATAACTATATTTTAAAAATCCCATAATGACAAGATAGTCACTTTGTTGTGCTATATTTTATACGTTTAAAGTATTTATTTCATTGAAGCATTGTTTCAAATAAATCATAATTAAATCTTAACCGCTTTGTCGTTTTAGTAAACTAATACCATGACATATTATTCAAAAATATAATAATTAAGCTTAAAGTTACTTCTTCAAAGTTTACATACTTGTTCAAATTTATTTTAACTAATTATACTTTTGGCTTTTTGTATTTATGATACACACGTTACATGTCAAAAATAGAAAGTTGAGCTTTGTCTGGTAAATTAGGTAATGAACCTAATTCATCCAAATACTCAATTACTTTTTGTGATAAACCAGCTTTCTTATTTAAATCTTCTTTAGACAAGAATGGCCCTTCTTCACGTGCTTCAACTATTCTTTGTGCAACATTTTCTCCAAGACCTGGAACAGATATAAATGGTGGGATTAAAGTATCACCTTCAATAATAAATTCGAAGGCTTTACTCTTTTCTAAACTAATTGGTTGCATACGATAACCTCGTTGAGCCATTTCATTCATAATTTCCAGAACAGTTAATGTATCTTTTTCCTTTTTAGCTAAATCCATATACCTTGAATACATGTCATTTACTGTATTACGAATACTTTCTTTGTCTTTAATCATTGAAATCAAGTCAAAATCAGAGGCACGCACTGTGAAATAACTTGCATAATAATACAACGGGTAATGGACTTTGAAATAAGCAATACGTACAGCCATCAATACATAAGCGGCAGCATGCGCTTTAGGGAACATATATTTAATTTTTCTACAAGAATCTAAATACCAATCTGGCACTTCATTATCGACCATAGCTTCAACCATATCGTCTGTTAATCCTTTACCTTTACGCACAAACTCCATTGTTTTGAAGGCAAGTGATGGTTCTAAACCGTTATACATTAAGTAAACCATAATGTCATCACGACAACAAATTACGCTAGCTAGATCACATTTTCCAGAACGAATTAAATCTTGCGCATTACCTAACCATACATCCGTACCATGAGAAAGGCCTGAAATTCTAACAAGCTCTGAGAATGTTGTAGGCTTGGTATCTTCTAGCATTTGTCTAACAAATCCAGTACCAAATTCAGGTACACCAAATGTGCCAGTTTTACATAGAATTTCTTCTGAAGTCACGCCTAATGGTTCTGGTGAACTAAATATACCCATTGTATCTTTATCATCAACTGGGATAGTTTTCGGATCAATACCAGATAAATCTTGCAACATACGTATCATAGTTGGATCATCGTGGCCCAGAATATCTAATTTTAAGACATTATCATGAATTGAATGGAAATCAAAATGCGTCGTCATCCAAGATGAAGCTTGATCATCTGCAGGGAATTGAACTGGCGTGAAATCATATATATCCATATAATCAGGTACAACTATGATACCACCTGGATGTTGCCCTGTTGTACGTTTAACCCCTGTACAACCTTTTACTAGTCTATCAATCTCGGCACCTCGTTTATGGATACCTTGGTCATTTAAGTAACCTTTAACAAAACCAAATGCAGTTTTTTCAGCAACAGTACCTATCGTTCCGGCACGGAATACTTTATCTTCTCCGAAAAGTTCTTTTGTATAATTATGTGCTTCTGGCTGATATTCCCCACTAAAGTTCAAGTCAATATCTGGTACTTTATCTCCTTTGAATCCTAAGAACGTTTCAAAGGGGATGTCTTGTCCTTCTTTAATTAAGTCACAGCCACAAGATTCACACTTTTTATCAGGTAGGTCGAAACCAGAACCAACTGAACCATCATTAAAGAATTCACTATTTTTACACTCAGGACAAATATAATGCGGTGGCAACGGGTTTACTTCTGTGATCTCTGTCATTGTTGCGACAAAACTTGATCCTACCGAACCACGTGAACCTACTAAATAACCATCATTTAATGATTTTTTTACAAGTCTCTGTGAAATTAAATAAATAACGGAGAATCCGTTTCCGATAATACTTTCTAGTTCTTTTTCTAAACGATCAATAACAATTTGAGGCAAGTCTTCCCCATATAATGCTTTGGCATTATTATAACTCATTTCACGAATCTCATCGTTTGCGCCTTCCATTCTTGGCGTATACAATTCATCTTTAATTGGTACAACACGTTCAATTTTATCTGCTAATTCATTTGTATTTTTAATAACAAGTTCATAAGCTTTTTCTTCGCCTAAAAAATGTAATTCATCTAACATTTCATCAGTTGTTCTAAAATGTGCCTGTGGTAAAGTAGAGCGATTTAATGGATTACCTGGTTGTGATGCAATTAAAATTTTACGTGCAATTGCATCATGTTCGTTTAAATAGTGGGCGTTGCCTGTTGCAATTACAGGAATATTATTAACATCTCCCGCTCTAATTAAACGATTATATATTTCATGTAATGTTTCATTGTCTCTCACAAGTTCTCTATCTATTAAATCTTGATAGAGTGCTGGTGGTTGAACTTCAATAAAATCGTAATATTTAGCAATTCGTTCTACTTGGGATTGGTCTTTTTGCATTACTGCGGTAAATACTTCACCTTCATCACAAGCTGAACCTACTAGTATCCCTTCCCGATATTCATCTAGCAGTGAACGTGGAATTCTCGGTGTACGATAGTAATATTGAACTAACGAAGCACTTACAATTTTAAAGAGATTCTTCAATCCTTCTTGGTTTTGGACAATAAGCGTAACATGGTTAGGTCTCGCACGTTTATACGCATCTTCGTTGGTTAAAGAAGTATTGATGTCTTGGTGATTATGAACACCGAGCTCTTCTAATTGTTTCAACATTTTTATAAACATATATGCTGTTGCTTCAGTATCATAAATAGCTCTATGGTGCTGAGTCAATTCCACACCATATTTTTTAGCTAAGAAATTTAAACCATGTTTTCCATATTCAGTATTAATTGTTCTAGATAATTCTAATGTATCAATAACACCGTTTGTGGAAGCACCTATACCTACATGTTCATAACCCGTATCAATGAAGCCCATATCAAAGGAAGCGTTATGAGCAACAAAGATTGCATCTCCAACCCACGATTTAAACTCTGTTAACACTTCTTCAATTTCTGGTGCATCTACTAACATATCATCAGAAATATGAGTTAAATTTTTAATCGTTTCTGATAAACGTTCATGTGGGTTACTAAAACGTTCAAACTTATCTATGATTTCACCGTCTTTAACTTTGACTGCGGCAAGCTCAATAATCTTGTCGTATTGGTTAGATAATCCTGTCGTCTCAACGTCAAACACAACATATGTTGCTGTTTTCAAATTACAATCTTTAGGTTTATACGCTATTGGCACTCCGTCATCTACAAGCATGCCCTCCATGCCATATATCATTTTAATTCCATTTTTTTCTGCTGCAGCGTGTGCATCTGGAAATGCTTGGACAACGTTATGATCCGTAACAGCAATTGCTTTATGACCCCACTTAGCAGCTTGGTCTACATATGTAGAAATATTGGGGATACCATCCATTTGGCTCATTGAAGTGTGCAAATGGAATTCTACTCGTTTTTCTTCAGCTTTATCTTGCTTTGTTGCTTTTTTAATTTCCTCTATGTCTGACATCATCATAACTAAATCTCTTACGAAAGTATCTTCTTCTATTCTACCTTGTGCACGCACCCATTTCCCTACACTTAAAGCTTTAAAATGTGCTAAGTCATCTTTATTTTTACGTGTGAACATTTTTAATACGAGAGAATCTGTATAGTCTGTTACCTTAATTTCTACAATATGTCGGCCACTTTTTAACTCTTTCAGATTAATATCAAAAATAACGCCTTCGACTGCTACTTTAAACTCTTCTTCAATAATAGAATCAATTGTACGTACGTTCTCAATTTGAATTGGTTTACCAATTTGACATTTTGAGACAGAACTTTCGTTATTATCTTGTTGTTTCGCTTTTTCAGCTTTCATTTTTTCTAATTTTTCCGTTGCTTCACGTGCACTCTTTTCATCTTCTTCTTGTATGTGTGCCTCTAATGATGCTAAATCACCATCGTTGACTGCACTATCAGTTTCAAAAACAACTTTACTTATGCTAAATCCACACTGTTGATATGCTGAAATTAAACTACCGTTACAAGCTTTATCAAAATGATCGCGTTCAACATCGTTTTGGCACATCACTTTTAAAATATCTCCAGACATAATCAAACGTTTCTGTTTCAATTGACCTTTAACTTTTGGTGATAACTTTGTTTGATCAATACAATGGCTAAAGTATTTAATAGCATATTCATCTTGGTTAGCTTTATCTTTTATCGTAATATTACACTTAACCTCAGCAATTGTTTTGAATTCTTCAGTAATTGCACTTGTGAAAAGTAAGTAATCTTCTATTGCTAAAAAATATGGGAACGTGATTTGAAATACCCATGAACGATCCACTGTTTTAACGTCCACGCGTGTTAATTCACTTTTTGTTAATATTTCAGAATCTAAATGATCTGCGATTTTAATTTGGTCAGCTAGGATTTTAAACTTTTCCTCATTTGTCATTGCCATGACGATAACCACCTTACTATTAATTACACTGTTTTACTTGTATATTATTAATTACATTTTATGACGGTGTATGTATTATTTTTCATTCTCTCTATTATAACTAAATATATTCGAAATTCTAATAGTTCAACTTATAGGATTAAATGCATAATTTTTACAAATAAATAGGAGCGGGACAGAAATCAAAATTTTAAATTTGATTTCATATGCCCGCCCCCACAAGACTGAATAAGTATTTAAAAATCTTGAAACCATTATTTTTTAAATACTAAACAGCTACTGTGTATGCTCAAATCTATACACATCAGCATTAAACACTTATTTTGTTTCAGCCTCATGATTTTTTATAGGCATTATTTACCTATTTACATTAGCCATTATAACAAATTGTCATCGACTCTGCTTTCAACTTATATATTTGAATATAAGTCATTTACATAATTTGACAAATTGTCAATGTGAACATCTTCACTGTCACCA
The DNA here is from genome assembly GCF_051408735.1 of Staphylococcus sp. AS1337. Classification (NCBI taxonomy): domain Bacteria; kingdom Bacillati; phylum Bacillota; class Bacilli; order Caryophanales; family Staphylococcaceae; genus Staphylococcus; species Staphylococcus sp. AS1337. The sequence continues at coordinate 562,942 of NZ_JBOIHZ010000002.1, forward strand.
GTATCACGACGCTTAACCTCAACAATACCCTCAGCAGCATTTTTACCAACAACAACTCGTATTGGTAAACCAATTAAATCTGCATCATTAAATTTCACACCCGCACGCTCTTTACGGTCATCATATAACACATCAAATTGCTCTTTCAACTGTGTGTAGAGTTGATCTGCTAATTCACGTTGATCATCTTTTTTAGGATTAATTGTTATTAAATGTAAATCAAATGGTGTAATTGACTTTGGCCAAATAATACCATTTTCATCATTATTTTGTTCGACAATCGCACTTAATGTTCTAGAAACACCAATACCATAACAACCCATTAATAGTGGTTTAGCTTTACCTTGATTATCCAGGAAAGTAGCATTCATACTTTCTGAATATTTTGTACCTAGTTTAAATACTTGTCCTACTTCAATACCTTCGGCAAAGTGAGCTGAACCTGAACCATCTACTAATGGCTCACCTTCTAATATAAATCTGAAATCACCATATTCTGTAACTTCAAAATCACGACCTACATTTGCATTTAATAAATGATAGCCATCTTCATTTGCACCAACTACGATATTATTTAAATCTTGAATGTAATTATCGGCATAAATCTTAATATCTTTATCGAAAATCGGACCTAAAGAACCTGGTTTTGCACCAAGTAGATTTACAATCTCATCTTCCGTTGCTAATTCAATATTATCTGTGGCAAAGTATGCTTTCAATTTAATATCATTAATTTCGTGATGGCCACGCACTAAGACCATAATGAATTCACCGTCCACTTTAAATATCATAGATTTCGTAATTTCATCTAATGGCTTTTCAAGGAATGACGCCAACTCTTGTGCAGTATGGACGTTAGGCGTTTCTATTTTAGTTAATGGTTTAACTTCATCATGCTTTTCATTTGGTTGGTAAATAACTTCTGCTTTTTCAATATTTGCAGCATAATCACTTTGGTCGCTAAATACAATCGTATCTTCACCAATTTCACTTAATGCCATAAATTCATGCGTATGACTACCACCAATTGCACCAGAATCAGCAACAACAGGTCTCGCATTAATACCAACTCGTTTAAAGATGCGACCATATGCATTATACATATCTTGATATGAGGCATCTAATGATTCTTCATCAGCATGGAAAGAATAAGCATCTTTCATAATAAATTCTCTACCACGTAATAAACCAAATCGTGGGCGTTTTTCATCTCTGTATTTAGATTGAATTTGGAATAATGTCATAGGTAATTGTTTATAAGACTTTAATTCATCTCTTACTATAGAAGTAACTACTTCTTCGTGAGTTGGCCCAAGGGCAAATTCACGACCATTACGATCTTGTAAACGCATGAGTTCTGGTCCGTATGCGCTCCAACGACCAGATTCTTCCCATAATTCTGCTTGTTGCAGTGCTGGCATTAAGATTTCCACTGCATCAATACGTTCCATTTCTTCACGGACAATTGCCTCTATGTTATTTAATACTCTAGCTGCGAGCGGTAAATAACTATATATGCCACTTGTACTTTGTTTGATTAAACCAGCTTTCAATAACAAACGATGGCTTAATGCTTCAGCACCAGCTGGTACTTCTTTCATAGTTGGTATAAATACTTTAGACTGTTTCATTTATATACTTCTCTCCCTCTTTATAAGAAATAACGTTGTATATCGTTCCAAGTCACTAAGACCATTACGATTAATACAAATACTGCACCGATTGCAATAATTGTTGTTTCTGCTTTTTTATTTACAGGCTTTCTGAATATCGCTTCGTAAATGACAAATAGTATGCGACCACCGTCTAAAGCAGGTACAGGTAACAAATTCATTAATCCTAAGTTGACACTTAATAGTGCCGTCCAAGAAATTAAGTTTATTATACCAGTTTTAACTACAGAATCGACTGAATGATAGATACCAACAGGCCCATTCAACATATCAAAAGAGAAATTCCCTGTGAAAATACTAGCAATCATCCCGACAATTGCAGTGAAGATAAGCTTTCCAGCTTCTAGTGTGCGATCGATACCAGCAACGATTGGTTTAAATAAAGTATGTTCTGTGCTAGGAGTATAACCAAATAAATATCTTGTTTGACTCTTGTTTTTAGTAACTTTTTGTTCTACTTTTTTAGGCTTTATATCTATCGTATGGGTATTACCATCACGTTCTACTGTCATCGTTGTTTTTGTGTCTTTATTCTGTTCAACAACTTTATCGATATCACTTTTGTCTTCTATTTTTTTGCCATCTAATTTCACAATTGTATCACCAGATTTAAGTCCAGCTTGAGCAGCCGGCGTATCCTTCGCTACTTCATCTACTGAATTTGTAGGTGTACCTTGATAATAAGCTAAGCCGATAAATAAGACTAATGTAAGTAAGAAATTAAACAATGGTCCAGCAAATAACGTTAAGAATTTTTGATAAGGTTTTTTATATGTGAATTGTCTGTCTCTTGGTGCAATTTGAATTAAACTACCATTTTCTACAAAATATGATTTTTCTGCAATAGGGAAACGATGACGATCATCATCATAAGCAGTCACACCTTCCACAAACAAGCCATCTTTGAAATCGCATTGTTTCACTTCCATAGCTTCAATTTGTTGGAATTTATGTTGGTCATCTAAAATGATATGTGTAATTTCTTCTTTATCATTTAGTTTAATTTTTACGTGCATCCCGGGTTGAACCGGCGGCTCTTCTAAGCCATCACCCGCCATACGAACATAACCACCTACAGGTAATAGTCGTATTGTATATAATGTTTCATTTTTTCTAAAACTAAAAATTTTCGGTCCCATACCGATCGCAAATTCTGGACACATAATCCCTGCCCGTTTGGCAAAAAACATATGACCATATTCATGCACGGTTACGAGGACACCAAAGACGATTATAAAAGAAATAATTGTTACTAGAAAACTCAATTTGATACACCTCATATATTCTTAATAAATTAAATACGTTTAACTTTAAAAATCTAACAATTCAAAGTTTACTGTTCTCACTACAGATTATAAAATTATAACACAATAATGCTAACTGACACACGTAACTATTATATATCATTGTAGCCGTTTTTTATGTAAAAACATATCAACTTATAGTTTAGTCTTATTTAATTCCTTAGATGCTATGATTATGTATTAATATTCACCTGATTTAACTTTTATATTTTATAGCAACAAAATAGAGTATTAAATTGAAACCTTAAGATTTATTAAAGGAGTTAAGAATCATATTAACTGTATGCTTTACGCAGTTACTCCAATTCATTAACTCCTTGTGTATGATTTATAAAAATTTTTAAAAGCAAAAACATTTAGCTTTGAATTAATAATATATTCAATAGTGGCAACACAAACATAAAACTATCAAATCTATCTAAAATACCACCATGCCCGGGTAAAATTCTACCTGAATCTTTAACACCAAAATGACGTTTAAAACCTGATTCAACAAGATCTCCTAGTTGTCCGAACATACTTAAAATAATTGTAACTATAATTAATAACCAAATAGCTATATTAAAATCGACAAATAGTATCATCACAAGCGGTACAATAATACTGCAAATTAATCCACCAATAAAACCTTCTACTGTTTTATTAGGGCTAATAACTGGCCATAACTTATGTTTACCCATCATTCTACCAAATATATATGCTCCAGTATCAGTTAACCACACAACTAAAAATGCAAACAATATATAATGCAATCCTTCTGAGCGTGTTTCATATAAATACATGAAACCAATACCAACATATGCGATTGACATAAGACAGAAAGCTGCATCCATGAAACTAAATCTATTTTTAGAAAGCACAGTATAACTTAATAATATAAAACTCATAGCTATTAAAGATTTCAATTGGAAGTTATTAACCCAGTCACCCGCCTCTTGAGGCAACATTATAATTAATATACCTAATGCACTTATTATACCTGGTATTGATAAGAATTTAATCATATTCATATTAAGTAATTCTTTCAGAGCTATAAAAGCTAATAAATATGAAAATAGCATTAGAATAAAGCCGCCCTTTAGTAATACAGGGAGAAAAATGATAAGTGCTATGATTGCTGTTAAAGTTCTAACTTTCATACTAATCTCCTAACTATTTATAACCCACCAAAGCGACGTTGGCGTGATTGATAAATTTTAATACAATTTATTAATTCTTCCTTATTAAAGTCCGGCCATAATTTTTCGTTAAAAATAAATTCACTATACGATACTTGCCAGATAAGGAAATTACTAATTCTTTGTTCTCCTGAAGTTCTTATCAAAAGATCTGGGTCAGGATATGCATGAGTCATTAAATGCTCATCAATCATTTGTTCAGTGATTTCATCGCTTGATAATCCTTTAGCAGTTAATTGGTCATAAATTTTTTTTACACTGTTTACAATTTCGGCACGTCCACCATAGTTCATAGCAAAGATTAATTTTAAGCCTGTATTATCTTTAGTATCTTCTTTCGCTTTAGCTATTGCTTTGAGTGTAGAATTTGGCAAATGTTCCAAAAAGCCAATCGTCTCTACTCTAACATTATTTTCTATCAATTCCGGTAGAAAAGTTTTTAAAAATGTGCCTGGTAAGCTCATAATATAGTTAACTTCATTTTCCGGTCTTGACCAATTTTCTGTAGAGAATGCATATAACGTTAAGTATTTAATTCCTAAATCACTGGCTACTTTAGTGATGTTTTTAACGGTTTGTGTACCTTGGTAATGACCTTTAATTCTAGGCAATTTCCTTTGTTTCGCCCAACGACCATTACCATCCATTATGATTGCAACATGTTCAGGTATATTATGTAGATCCAATTCGAAATCGGATTGGTTAGGCTGACTTTTCTTCTTATTTAACTTTTTAAACATGGTATTTCCTCCGAGCGTGATCATCTATGTTTATTATAATAGGTTCTAGATGCAATTATCTACCATTTTATCATACTAGATAGGTGCATTGAATAAACAAATAAAAAAACTGTACCAAAGTCTGATTTGATACAGTTCAGATAAAATATGATAAACCTCTGATTCTTGAATTCCATTGTTTAATTTCTAACAACAGAAGTGAAGCGAAGTCTTACCATCCATTACCATGTTTATACTGACATAATATCTTGTTCTTTTTCTTCTAACAATTTATCGATTTCTTTAATTGAATCGTCAGTTAGCTTTTGTACATCTGCTGTTTGTGATTTTAAATCATCCTCAGTGATGTCAGCATTTTTTTGTTGTTTTTTAAGTTCGTCGTTAGCATCACGACGTACATTTCTAACAGCCACTTTAGCATCTTCGCCGATTTTCTTAACTTCTTTCACTAAATCTTTACGACGTTCTTCTGTTAAAGCAGGAATACTTATGCGAATAACTTCACCATCACTCGAAGGATTAACACCTAAGTTAGCAGCATTGATTGCTTTTTCAATGTCACCTACAGATGATTTATCATATGGCGAAATTACTAATAAACGTGCTTCTGGCACACTGATACTTGCAAGTTGTTGTACAGGGGTAGGAGCACCATAATAGTCAACAGTTACACCGTTTAATAAATTTGAGTTAGCTCTACCTGCACTGATATTAGCTAATTCTCTAGAAAGATTATCTACAGATTTTTGCATTTTTGATTTCGTGTCATTAATAATGTCACTCATAGTCATACACCTCTAAATTATTTTGTAATTAACGTTCCTATTTTTTCACCCATAACAGCACGTTTAATATTACCTTCTTCTGTTATCGAGAATACATTCAATGGAATATTATTATCCATACAGAATGATGAAGCCGTTGAATCCATAACTTGTAAACCTTCTTGTAACATTTGAATATGTGTTAAGTGTTCATACTTAATCGCATTTTGATCTACTTTTGGATCAGCAGAGTAAACACCATCAACATTGTTTTTACCCATTAAGATAACATCAGCTTCAACTTCAGCCGCACGTAATGCTGCTGTAGTATCAGTAGAGAAGTAAGGGTTCCCTATACCAGCCGCAAATATAACAACACGTTTCTTTTCTAAATGTCTAATTGCACGACGACGGATATATGGTTCTGCAACTTGTTTCATTTCAATTGAAGTTAAGACGCGTGTATCACACTCTAATTGTTCAAGGCTATCTTGTAAAGCTAATGCATTCATAACCGTAGCTAACATACCCATATAGTCAGCAGTACCACGATCCATGCCTAAGTCACTACCAGTTTTACCTCTCCAAATATTGCCTCCACCAACGATAACAGCAATTTCACAATCCATTTTTGCTACTTCAGCTACTTGTTTTGCAACACTTTTAATAATAATTGGGTTGATTCCAAACCCATCGTCACCTGCTAGTGCTTCGCCACTTAATTTTAATACAACACGTTCGTATTTAGAAGTTTGAGCCATTGTCTTATCCTCTCTATTGTAAAATATGTAATTATACAAGTAAAGAAGACACAATAGGTCTTCCAATACAAAAGTGAATCTTTCATACGGAGCACAAAAGGTGTCTTCTTTCTTGTTCTAACTATGAAAAATTATTTCATTTGTCCTTTAACTTCGTCAGCAAAGTTTTCTTCACGTTTTTCCATACCTTCGCCTACTTCATAACGTACGAAGTCAACAAGTTTACCACCTTTAGATTTTAAGAAAGCTTCAACTGTTTGATCAGGATCTTTTACAAAGTTTTGGTCAACCGCACAAATTTCTTGTAAATATTTACGTAAACGTCCTTCTACCATCTTTTCAACAATTTTCTCTGGTTTACCTTCATTTAAAGCTTGTTGTTTTAGTACTTCTCTTTCGTGATCAATTTCATCTTCACTTACTTGTTCTGATGAAACATATTTAGGGTTGATTGCAGCAATGTGCATAGCTACATCTTTAGCAGCTTCATCATCAGTTGAACCTTCAACTACTGTTAATACACCAATGCGTCCGCCCATGTGTAAGTAAGCGCCAAATGAATCGTTATCAGTTTTAGTTCTAATAGCAAAACGACGGATACTTAATTTTTCACCGATTGTAGAGATAGCTTCTTTAACACGTTGGTCAACTGATTTACCATCTGATAATTCAGTTTCTAATAAAGCTTCTACTGATTCAGCTTTTGTATCCAATACTTGGATAGCAATTTCTTTCACTAATTGTTGGAATCCTTCGTTACGAGCTACGAAGTCAGTTTCTGAATTAATTTCTACAATTGCTGCTTCGTTCCCTCTTGCTTCAACGTGTACTAAACCTTCTGCCGCAATACGGTCAGATTTTTTAGCAGCTTTAGCAATACCTTTTTCACGTAGGAAGTCTACTGCTTTATCGATGTCACCATCAGTTTCTGTTAACGCTTTTTTACAATCCATCATGCCAGCGCCAGTTTTTTCACGTAATTCTTTTACAAGTTTAGCTGAAATTGCCATTTTATATTCCTCCATTATTTAATGAATTTTATTATATTTATTTTAAAAAAAGGTGATAAGCTTAAATATCTTATCACCCATTTTACATTATTCTTAGTTTGATTCAACAGAAGTGTTTTCTTCAGTTGTTTCTGCTTCAGTAGCTTCAGTTGATTCGTTTAAATCAATGTTTTGTTCAGCTGCTACTTCTTCATTTGATACACCTTGTTGACCTTCTAAGATTGCATCTGCCATTTTACCAGTTAATAATTTAACTGCACGGATAGCATCATCGTTTGCAGGGATAACGTAATCAATTTCATCTGGATCACAGTTAGTGTCTACAATACCAACGATTGGGATGTGTAATTTACGTGCTTCAGCGATTGCGTTGCGCTCTTTACGAGGATCAACTACAAATAATGCTTGAGGCATAGATTTCATATCACGAATTCCGCCTAAGAATTTAATTAAACGGTCATATTCTTTTTTAAGTTCTACAACTTCTTTTTTAGGTAATACTTCGAATAAGCCATCTTCTTCCATTTTTTCAATTTCAGAGATACGTTTGATACGTTTAGAAATTGTTTTATAGTTAGTTAAGATTCCGCCTAACCATCTTTGGTTTACGTAAAATTGACCAGCACGTTCTGCTTCAGATTTAACTGAATCTTGTGCTTGTTTCTTAGTACCAACGAATAAAACTTTTCCGCCATCTTCTGATACTTGTTTAATGAAGTTATAAGCTTCTTCTACTTTTTTCACTGTTTTTTGTAAATCGATAATGTAAATACCGTTTCTTTCAGTGAAAATGTATCTTTTCATTTTTGGGTTCCAACGGCGTGTTTGGTGACCGAAGTGAACACCTGCTTCTAGCAATTGTTTCATTGAAATTACTGCCATAATAAAATTCCTCCTAGTGGTTTTCTACCTCCATAAAAAGCTCATATAAACACAACATTAAATATGTCGCACCCTTTATACTTTCACTTTTTATGTGTGTATTGGCTTCATAGCCGTCAATAAATATAACATATACATTTCTATAAATCAATACTTTCAAACTACTATTTTAAACATTTAAGAGGCTCAAACGTCGCAATCTGTTTCAGCCTCTTAATTAGTATTGTATGTTTTCTATTGAATATAAATCCACTAATAGAAACACAGTATATTTTCTATATTAGCTTTCTCAGTGTGTACAATTAATAGTTCATATGAATTATTTAATGCGGTCTAATTCATCTAAGAATTTCTCTTTTTTAACTTTGATGAAAGTACCTTTCATTCCAAGTGAACGTGATTCAATTACACCAGCACTTTCTAGCTTACGTAACGCATTTACAATTACTGAACGTGTAATTCCAACTCTATCTGCTACTTTAGATGCAATTAAGAGACCTTCTTTACCTCCTAATTCTTCAAAAATATGTTCAATCGCTTCACTTTCTGAATATGACAACGAATTAATCGCCATGCTAATCGCAGCTTTATCTCTAGCTTCTTTTTCTACTTCGTTATGTTTTTCACGCAAAATTTCCATGCCAATAACTGTAGCTGCATATTCCCCTAAAACTAAGTCGTTTTCTGAGAAATCGTCAGTTACACGACCAAGTACTAATGTACCTAATCTTTCACCACCGCCTAAGATCGGGAAAATTGTTGTCTTGCTATCACCAAATAGGTCTTTATTTTCTGGTGGGAATACAGTTAATACATTCTCAATGTCGATATTTGATTGAGTTTCTTTAACATCCATCAACTGATCAGTATATTCAACAGGGATATGTCTACTTTCTAACATTTGGATGATGCGTTCATTTTTTAAAAGTTCATTTAAACTTGATCCTAAAATTTTACCTTTTCTTGAAACTATAAATACATTAGTAACTGTTACGCTACTTATCGTTTGTGCTACATCTTTAAAATCTACAGCAATACCTTTATGTTTTTGTAAAAGCGTATTTAATTCTCTAGTTTTCGATAATAAGCTCATATTCCTTCTCCTTTTTATTTATATTATAAAATAAATGCACTTAAATCTTTATTTGTTGAAATTGTTTTCAACTTATCGTCTACATATTGTGGTGTAATGTCTACAACCGCATTGGGCATACTTGGTGCTTCAAAAGATAAATCTTCCAACATTTTTTCAAGTATAGTATGCAATCGACGTGCGCCGATGTTATCAGTATCTTGGTTCACCTGGAATGCTATCTCTGCTAGGCGTTTGATTGCATCATCGGTAAAATTAACTGTTACTTGCTCTGTATGAAGTAACGCTTCATATTGTTTTATAAGTGATAGTTTAGGTTCAGTCAATATTCTAACGAAATCTCCCACCGATAGACTTTCTAATTCAACACGAATTGGAAAACGACCTTGTAACTCTGGAATTAAATCACTTGGTTTAGACACGTGGAATGCTCCTGCACCAATAAATAGCATATGTTCAGTATTAACAGTACCATACTTCGTTTGAACCATGCTACCTTCAAGAATTGGTAAAATGTCTCTTTGGACGCCTTGGCGCGAAACATCTTGACCCGAACTTTGATTATTTGTAGCTACTTTATCTATTTCATCGATAAAAATAATCCCCATTTGTTCCGCTAATTCAATCGCTTCTTGATTTGCTGTCTCTTGATCGATTAATTCGTCGGCAAATTCATCCGTCAATATCTTGCGAGCTGTTTTAACAGGTACTTCTCGTTCAACTTTTTTCTTCGGCATTAATTGGTTCATCATATCTTGCATCTGTTGATTTTGATTCGTCCCTAACATTCCCATTGCGGCAGGATCTTGCTCTACCTTCAACCTTACTTTTTCTTCTTCTAACTTACCTTCAAATAGTTGCTGTTTAATTTCTGAACGCTTTGTTTTAACTTCTTCAGTAGGTGTTTCTTCCTCTTCGTCATTATTTTGACCGAAATTAGGCATCGAACCTCCAAAAAGTGACTCTAATGGATTATTATTATTGTTTGCCGTGGCCTTTTTCTTCATGCTCGGCACTAATAATTTAACTAACTTCTCATTAGCTTTATTTTGTGCCTCATCATGTACTAATATTTTTTTCTGCTCTTTTACTAACCTTACCGCGATATCAACGAGGTCACGCACCATACTTTCTACATCTCGACCTACATAACCAACTTCCGTAAACTTCGTAGCTTCTACTTTGATGAATGGCGCACCTACTACTTTTGCCATGCGTCTAGCGATTTCTGTTTTACCAACACCTGTGGGTCCAATCATCAATATATTTTTCGGAGCGACTTCTTGTTTTTCTTCTTCAGTCAAAAGGCTTCTTCTATATCGATTTCTTAAAGCAATCGCAACTTTACGTTTTGCATCATCTTGACCGACTATATATTCATTAAGTTTTGTAACAATATCTTTAGGTGTTAATTTAATACCATTCGTCTCCATTAGACAAGTTACCTCCGTTATAATCATTTTTTATCTCTGTAACATATTAATAGTTATTTATGGAAAATTTTTACTATTCCAACTATATCTTAATGATAAACATTTTTACATTGCAACCAATCAAATTTCTATTTTTATTATTTACAATTCTTCTACGATGATTTGATCATTTGTAAATACACAAATATCTGAAGCAACTTTTAAGCTTTCATATGCCATTTCACTCGCTGTTAAGTGTGTTGCGTTACTTTTTAGGGCTCTACCTGCACTTAATGCGTAATTACCGCCAGAGCCTATAGCGATTAAATTATCATCTGGAGCAATAACTTCACCAGTACCACTAACCACAAGAATTGAAGTTTCATCCATAACTATAAGCATAGCTTCTAACTGTCTAAGTTGTTTATCTCCACGCCATTCTTGCGCCAATTCTACCGCAGCTCTTTCTAGATTACCGCTAAATTGTTGTAGTTTTGTTTCAAACTTTTCAAATAAGGTAAATGCATCAGCTACACTTCCAGCAAAACCCGCCAAAACTTTATCATTATATAAACGCCTTACTTTTCTAGCTGTTTGTTTCATAATGACTTGCTCTCCAAGAGTAACTTGACCATCACCAGCCATTGCCGAATGACCATTGTGTTGTACTGCAAATATAGTTGTTGCATGGATAGATGTACTCATAAACTAATTCTCCTTTTTTGCACGTGGGTGTGCATTTAAATAAACTTTCCTTAATTGCTCATTTGTTACATGTGTATATCGGCCTGTTGTAGACAAATTGACATGACCCAACAGTGATTGTACCGTTCGTAAATCAGCGCCTTGATTTAACATATGTGTTGCAAACGTATGCCTTAATTTATGAGGATGAATTTCAGTCACGCCTGCAGTACGTTTTACAACATCATTTAATACATAACGTACACCACGTTCTGTAATAGGTTCTCCCTTCATGTTGACTAATAAATACGCATGATCACTATTTGTTTTAGGTTTAAATTGTGTTAAGTAACGTTCAATGCTTTGCTTGCAAAATTCACCAAAGGGTATAAAACGTTCCTTACCACCCTTACCTAATACTTTTACTCCTGGTGCATACATATCTACATCTTGTTCTTTTATATTAACCAATTCAGAAACCCTAATTCCAGTTGCATAAAGTAATTCTAAAATAACTCTATCTCTCAAACCTTTTTTAGCATCACTTTCAACAGTATCAAATAAGGCTTTCATTTCTTCTTCATAAAAAAAGTGAGGTAAATATTGTTCTTTCTTAGGGTGTACTAATTGTATGAATGGATTAACTACTTGTTCATCTTGCGTCATCCAATATTCGTAAAAACTTCTCAGCGTAGAAATTTTACGAGAAACTGATGTTCTTTTCAAGTTTTTTGAGTATAAGTAACTTAAATAATTTCTAGCATCTTTGTACTCGAATGTAGCTAATACAAGATGTTCTTGTGATAAGAAATCATTAAACTGCTCTAAATCATCGTGATATGATTTCAATGTATGTTCTGAAAAATGTTTCTCCACTTTCAGCATATATAAATATTCTTGTTGGATTTTTTCCATTAAAAACCCCTCCATCAATATGAATTGTAGCATATTGAAAGAGGAGTCTGCGAAAAAAAACTATTAAATTGAGTAAAACTTTCAAAATTTTCGAATTTGTTTGTTAAATATGATGTTTTTAAAGCGTTTTTTTATAGTTATCTAAATAGTCCAATGCACGATTTGCTAATGTTTCATAACGTAACTTTTTGTCTTTAATTCTATTTTCCAAAGTAGGTAAAAGCCCAAAGTTGGCATTCATCGGTTGGAAGTTCTTTTCATTTTTAGCATGTGAAATATAATATGCCATACTTCCAATCATTGTTTCTCTAGGGAAAATAACCTCACCTTTGTTTTGAATTTTATGTGCAACATTTATACCAGCTACGAGTCCACTCGCTGCACTTTCTACATAACCTTCTACGCCTGTCATTTGACCTGCAAAGTATAGTTCTTCTCTCCCTTTCAATTCATACGTTTCCGTTAAAACATCAGGAGAATTGATAAAGGTATTACGATGCATGACGCCATATCTTACAATTTCAACGTTCTCTAAGCCTGGTATAAGGCGAATAACGTCTTTTTGTGCACCCCATTTTAAATGTGTTTGGAATCCAACAATATTATATAGAGTGCCTGCCGCATCATCTTGACGCAATTGAACAACAGCATATGGTCTTTTCCCAGTCTTTGGATCTTCGAGTCCTACTGGTTTCATTGGACCAAACAGTAAAGTTTTTCGACCACGCTCAGCCATAACTTCAAAAGGCATACAACCTTCAAAGTATTTTTCTTTTTCAAATTCATTGACTGGAGCAACTTCTGCTTCCATTAAAGCATCATAAAATGTATTAAACTCTTCTTCAGTCATAGGACAATTTAAATAGGCTGCTTCACCTTTGTCATAACGTGATTTTAGGTATGCTTTGTCTAGATCTATACTATCTTTTTCAACGATAGGCGCTGCTGCATCATAAAAATATAATTGATCCTTACCAGTAGCTTCGACAATTTCATTTGCCAATTTATCTGTTGTTAAAGGTCCAGTAGCAATAATAGTATACCCTTCTGGTATGCTATTAATTTCTTCATTTAACACTGTTATATTTGGATGTTCTTTTAATATTTCTGTAACATAACCTGCAAAATCATGACGATCGACCGCTAAAGCACCTCCTGCTGGTACCCTTGCTTTATCTGCAGCACGAATAATCAATGAATCCAAACGTCTCATTTCTTCTTTAAGTACACCTACTGCATTAGTTAACGCATTACCTCTTAATGAGTTAGAACACACTAATTCAGCAAACTTATCGGTGTGATGTGCAGGTGTTTGCTTAACCGGCCTCATCTCAATAAGATTGACTTTTATACCTCGTTGAGCCAATTGATATGCAGCTTCTGAACCGGCAAGTCCAGCACCTACGACGTTTACTACTTGAGTCATTTATTTACCTCCTACTTATAAAATAGCAACTTAGACATTCTATCATATTTATAAATATATCATCTAAATTATAAATATATGTCGTAAGCTGCTACTATCATTCATATATAATTATTTAAAACAACAAGCGATATTTCATTATTTATTTCTGTTCTTCTTCTTTGTAGTCACAATTAGAACATACAACTTGACTCTTACGTCCTTGTTTTTTCTCCACAAGATATTGTTCACATTTCGGACAGTCTCGACCTATTGGTTTATCCCATGTAACAAAATCACATTCTGGATATTTCGAACAACCATAGAACACACGATTTTTCTTCGACTTACGCTCTACGACATCGCCTTCTTTACATTTTGGACAAGTCACCCCAATTGTTTTAACAATGGCTTTTGTATTACGACAATCCGGGAAATTTGAGCATGCCATAAATTTACCATAACGTCCCATTTTAATGACCATTGGTGAACCACATACTTCACAGTCTTCACCAGCCGGTTCATCTTTAATTTCAATTTTTTCCATTTCTTCTTCAGCACGCTCAACATCTTGACTGAAACTACTGTAAAAGTCTCTTATTACCTTTTTCCATGGAATTTCACCATCTGCCACTTTATCTAGTAACGTTTCCATATTTACAGTGAAATCAACATCTATGATTTCTGGGAAGTAATCTTTTACTTGCTCGTGTACGATTTCGCCTAATTCTGTTGGTACAAACCGTTTACTTTCATTTTTCACATAATTTCTTTTTTGTATTGTATCAATAGTTGGTGCATACGTAGAAGGTCTCCCAATCTTCAACTCTTCCATTGTTTTAACTAAGCGAGCTTCAGTATAACGTGGTGGCGGCTGCGTGAAATGTTGTGATGGTTCAATATCTGTAGCTGTAACCATTTCACCTTCTTCAATATTCGGTAATTTATTATCTTTACCATCATCGTTATCATCTTTTGCTTCAACATATAATGTCATAAAACCTTTAAATTTGATTGTTTGACCATTTGCACGGAACTTTATATCATTTTGCGTTATATCCATGGCAACTGTATCTAAGATTGCTGGTGCCATTTGGCTTGCTACAAAACGCTCCCAAATTAATTTATATAACCTATGTTGATCTCTAGTTAAAAATTGTTTCATTTCATTTGGTGTACGTAAAGTACTTGAAGGTCTAATCGCTTCGTGAGCATCCTGAGCCCCTTGACCTTTTGCTTTGCGACTTGATGTATAATTTTGACCATAAGTCTCTTCAATATAGTTTTTAGCTTCTGCTTTAGCTTGATCGGATATTCTCGTTGAATCAGTACGCATATAGGTAATTAAACCAACCGTGCCTTGTCTTTTCAAGTCAATACCTTCATATAGTTGTTGAGCTAACATCATTGTTTTACGTGCTTTAAAGTTTAATTTACGTGCAGCTTCTTGTTGTAATGTTGAAGTTGTAAAAGGATTTGCAGGGTAACGTGTTTTTTCTTTCTTCGTTACTTTCGTTACTTCGAATTGATCTCCGTCCAACTGTGCTGTCACTTTTTCAACGTCATCTTTGTTTGTTAATTTATATGGTTTGTTTTTTAAATGTAAAAATTTAGCTGTAAATTTAGATTTTTTATATCTAAATTCACCTTCAATTTTCCAATATTCTTCTGGTTTAAAGTTTCTTATTTCATTTTCTCGATCAATAACAAGTCTCAGTGCCACTGATTGTACGCGACCGGCTGACAGCCCTTTTTTCACTTTTTTCCAAAGTACTGGTGAAATATTATAACCTACTAAACGGTCTAATATACGACGTGCTTGTTGTGCGTCAACAAGTTCCATCTCAATACCTCTTGGATGTTTAAAGCTATCTTTCACAGCATCTTTTGTTATTTCATTAAACACTACTCTATTTTCTTTTGAATCTTCTAAATTTAATATATTTGCTAAATGCCAAGCAATAGCTTCACCTTCACGGTCCGGGTCACTCGCTAGGAAAACTTTTTTGGCTTTCTTAGCATGTTTCTTTAATTCTTTAACTACAGGACCTTTGCCGCGTATTGTTATATATTTGGGTTCATAATCATTTTCTGCATCAACGCCCATTTGACTACGAGGCAAATCTCGAACATGCCCCATTGATGCGATAACTTTGTATTTTTTCCCTAAATATTTTTCAATAGTTTTAGCTTTTGCAGGCGATTCAACTATGACTAAATTTTCTGCCAAAGTAGTTACCCCCTTGCATTTTCTAATTACAAAGATAAATGATAAACGGTGTATTTTGTTTTTGTCAATGTTTTTAATTTTAATGTGTATTAAATTAGCGTATTATAGTGGCAAAATTTTATAATTGTCATTGCTTTTACATATGTTTTCTACAAGACTATATTTTAACAATATAAGTATTATATACCATTATTTTATAATGACTAACTGTAATCTTCTAAAATATCACAAGCCTTCACAACAATCTTAGCTCCTTCTTGTGCACTAACTAAATTTCCTTGAACCATAGGATTGTATATAGATCCCGGTAATACATATACTTCCCTATTTTGTTCCAATGCACAATCCATCGTTATATTTGTCCCACTACTCACAGTGGATTCTGTGATAAAAACTCCCTTAGAAAGACCGCTAATAATTCTATTTCGTTCAGGAAAATAATGCTTTCGAGGCCCATCTGTTGGTAAATACTCACTAATCACTATACCTTTAGTCTCAATTTGTTTTCGAATAGTATAAGTTTCTTTAGGATAATGATGCTTATGACCAAATCCTAATACAGCAATCGCCCCCATATTATGTTTCAGTGTTTGCTCATGAGCTATTCTATCTGCTCCTTTAGCTAAACCAGATATGATAATTAAATTCTCATTTTTAAAATTAGGAAAAAATGTTTCTAGTGTTCTTCGAGTATAATCAGTAGCTTGCCTCGAACCGATAATAGCAAGTGTTCGCGTAGATTGCATTAAAGTAGGATTACCTTTATAGAAAAGGATAAATGGTGGATCATGTATTTCACGTAATAATTTAGGATAAGTATTGGAATCAACAGCCACATAACTAATATGCCATTGCTTTAGCAGTTTGAAAATATGCTCATACTCTAAATTTAAAAAATTGTCATAAATGATGTGTTTACGAGTTATTGCTGACTCTGTTAAAAACCTTTTAAGGGTGTGATTTTGTTCTAATTCGTGTTCATATATAAATGAAGGTGAAAATTCAAATAGTTGGTACAAATGACGTGTAGTTAATCCTGCAAATCTCAGTTTTAAATAAAGTTGTTCTTTCATGTATCGCGCTCCTTTATATGTACATTATAAAGGAGTTTCTATTGAATTTATTTTACATTATAAAATCATTTTTCATGAAATTTAATAAAACTTTAAAGAGTAATTATCACTATAAAAACGTGTTAGTCTGAAAGTATTGAAGAATACTATTATCCTTATAATATTGACTATTAATATGGTAGAAAGGCAACCTAAAAAAGCACAAACTCCGACATATTATCGGAATTTGTGCGTATTATAAAACAAATAATTACTTAACAGTTAATAATTGTTCGTATATACCTGCTTCTTTTGCAGCATCTATCAATGTAGTACCAATTTCAGAAGGTGTATCTGCAGTTTTCACACCACAGCTATTAAGCGTTTTAATTTTCTCATCTGCAGTACCTTTACCGCCCGAGATAATAGCACCAGCATGGCCCATACGCTTACCAGGAGGAGCTGTTTGGCCACCAACGAAACCTACAACAGGTTTAGTCATATTAGCTTTAATCCACTCTGCAGCTTCTTCCTCTGCAGTACCACCGATTTCACCAATCATAACTACTGCCTTTGTTTCTTCATCTTCATTAAATGCTTTTAATACATCAATAAAGTTTGTGCCGTTAACAGGGTCCCCGCCAATACCTACAGCAGTTGTTTGACCAATACCTTCTTCAGTTAATTGATGCACCGCTTCATAAGTTAATGTACCAGAACGTGAAACTACGCCTACATGGCCTTTTTTATGGATATAACCTGGCATAATTCCGATTTTACATTCATCAGCAGTGATTACGCCTGGACAGTTTGGTCCAACAACACGTGTCTTCTTACCTTCTGAGTAACGTTTAACTTTAACCATATCAACTACTGGGATGTGTTCTGTAATACAGATTGCTAAATCTAATTCAGCTTCAATACATTCTAAAATTGCATCTGCAGCAAATGGTGCAGGTACGTAGATTACTGAAACTGTAGCACCTGTTTCTTTTTGTGCTTCTTCAACTGTATTGAATACTGGAACGCCTTCAACAACTTGTCCGCCTTTACCTGGAGTGACCCCAGCAACAATTTGTGTACCATATTCAAGCATTTGTTTTGTATGGAAAAGGGCAGTTGACCCTGTGATACCTTGTACAATTACTTTTGTATTCTTATCAATAAATACGCTCATCTTCGTGCTCCCATCCTTTCCTTATGCTTCTTTAACAAGTTTTACGATTTTTTGTGCGCCTTCAGCCATTGTAGCTGCTGGTTCAATTGCTAATCCAGATTCTTTAAGGATTTCTTTACCTTTTTCAACGTTTGTACCTTCTAAACGTACAACAAGTGGTAGTGTAAGCTCTACTTCTTTAACTGCGGCAACTATACCTTCTGCAATGATGTCACATTTCATAATTCCACCAAAGATATTTACAAAGATACCTTTAACTTGCTCATCACCTAAAATAATTTTAAATGCTTCAGTAACTTTTTCTTTAGTTGCGCCGCCCCCTACGTCAAGGAAGTTAGCCGGATTTCCACCGAAGTGATTAATTGTATCCATAGTAGCCATCGCTAAACCGGCACCATTTACCATACAACCGATATCTCCATCTAATGCAATATATGATAAATCATATTTAGATGCTTCGATTTCTTTTGGATCTTCTTCTTCTAAGTCACGTAATTCTTGAATATCTTTATGTTTAAATAATGCATTATCATCAAAGTTTACTTTTGCATCTAATGCTAATACTTCACCTTCACCTGTAGTTACAAGTGGGTTGATTTCAACGATAGAACAATCTTTTTCGATGAACACATTATATAATGATACTAAAAATTTAGCCGCTTTATTAATTGATTCTTTTGGAATATTAATGTTGAATGCTATTCTTCTAGCTTGATATGGCGCTAACCCGACAACAGGATCAATTGTTTCTTTGAATATTTTTTCAGGTGTTTCAGCAGCTACTTCTTCAATTTCTGTTCCGCCTTCTTCTGAAGCCATTAAAGTAACTCTATCTGTTGCACGATCAATTACAAAACCAACATAATATTCTTTTTGAATATCGCAGCCTTCTTCTATGTAAAGGCGTTTAACTTCCTTACCTTCAGGCCCAGTTTGATGTGTAACAAGCGTCTTACCTAATAATTCATTTGCATAAGTTTCCACTTCGGATAGTGATTTTGCAATTTTCACACCGCCAGCTTTACCTCTGCCCCCTGCATGAATCTGTGCTTTTACCACATAAACTTTTGAATCTAATTCTTTTGCCTTTTCAACCGCTTCTTCAGCAGTATATGCTACGCGTCCTTCTGGGACAGCAACGCCCATAGAACGAAATATTGCTTTACCTTGATACTCGTGGATATTCATTCTCCATCCTCCTGTTTCTTAGGTTAAGTTCATAATCAATTATAAGAAATGAAAGCGCTATTGTAAACTCATTTATTCTACTTATTTCAATTATTTCATTTTAACTATTAATTTGTGAGCGATTTAATTGGCTCAAATGTTTTCCTGTGTTCAGGTATAATGCCCAATTGTTTAATGCCGTCTAAGTGTTGTTGGGTACCGTAGCCAGCATTTTTTTCAAAACCGTATCCAGGATATCTCTCAGCTAATTCACGCATATATTTATCTCTATGTTCTTTTGCCAGCACGCTTGCAGCTGCAATAGATACACTTCTAGCGTCACCTTTAATTAATGATGTTTGTGGGATATCTATATCTAAAGTCATCGCATCAACAAGTAAGTGTGTAGGACGTACTGATAATGCATTAATCGCTCTTAACATAGCAATTTTTGTGGCCTCATAAATATTTAATCGATCAATCTCTTCCACTGTTGCATAACCATAAGCATATTCAAAAACATCATTTAATAGTTGTTTCTCTATACTTTGTCTTTGCTTTGCAGATAATTTCTTAGAGTCATTTAACCCTGTAAAATGATGATTTTCATTTAAAATTACAGCACATGTTACAACCGGTCCTGCTAATGGGCCACGACCAACTTCATCGATACCGCAAATAAGTTCATCATTATTTTGCGCTAACAATGCGGTTTCAAACTCTGACATTTCTTCATAATTTTTTAGCAATAACTCTTCTTTTTCTAATTGTTTACGTCTTTGTATGATAGCATTTTGCACACCTTTCCGTTCATCTTCAACAAACGTGTGTGCATTAAGCTCTTCTATAGATTGTATTGTTTGTAATAACGTCTTCACTTCTTGAATCGATTGTTTCATGTTTGTCTACACGTCCATTTCATTGATGATATCAAACGTGTACGTGCCAACCTTGGCATTTCTTACTTCATGAATAATCAAATCGATTACCGCTTCATAATCTATTTCATTACCTCGACGCAACAATCCACGTCTACGTCCGATCGCATCAAACCATTCTATGCTTTCTGCATCTACAGAGACATCAATCTTATAGTGATGTTTTAAACCTTCGTAATCATGTGCTTTCATGAAATCTAAAGCATAAATAGCAACTTCGTCTAAATGAACAATACTATCTTTAATTGCTCCAGTAACACTTAATTTCTTACCAACGAGTTGATCTTCGAATTTAGGCCATAAAATCCCAGGCGTGTCTAGCAATTGTAGTGAGTTCCCTACTTTTATCCATTGTTGTTGTTTGGTTACACCTGGCGTATTACCTGTTTTAGCAATAGATTTATTAGCTAATTTATTAATTAACGTTGATTTCCCTACATTAGGTATACCGACAATCATTGCTCTAATCGCTCTAGGTTTTAATCCTTTTTGTTTTTCTCTTTCGAATTTTTCTTTGGTAGCTTTAATGGCCGTTTGTTCTACTTGTTTAAGCCCTTTACCATGTTTTGCATCAATTGCCACAGGGTAATAACCTTTATCTCTAAAAAATGATTCCCATTTTTCTAATTCTTTTAAATTTGCCATATCTTTCTTATTTAAAATGACTACGCGTGGTTTTTGTTGTATCACTTCATCAATCATAGGATTTCTAGAACTATACGGAATTCTAGCATCAACTAATTCAAATACGACATCGACTTTTTTTAATTGTTCTGATACTTCTCTTTTTGCTTTAGCCATGTGGCCTGGATACCATTGTATTACCATATCTATATCACCTTTCTATTTTTGCGAATTTCAGATTTTTTATTAATTTAAATATATAATTATTTTTGCAAGTTGCTTTGACTTTAAAATCATAACACGCTACATAGTGCTTGATAAACAAAATAACGTCATGACTTATTTACCACCTTCAATTTTACACTATTATTTAATATATAAATATAGATGATTTATAGTTGCACTTTAGATATCTGTATATAGGTTAATGTTTTATTTATCTCTGATTTTTTGAGAAAATCAAGATATATCTTAAAAGATTAATTTCACACAAAATATATAGTCTTTTTAAACTAAATTTGTAAAAAATCGTTACAATAGAATTATATTTAATACATATATAGGAGATTACCTATGAAACGTAAATTATTGTATGTCTGTTTGTTTATTATATTAGCAATTATTGGGCATAGCTATGTTATTTATAGATATATTTATGATGGGGTATTGTTTACTGGTCCCAATGATGGGATAGAACAGATGGTGCCAATTCAAATGTACTTGTTTGATAATTGGAGTAAGGGGAATTGGTTCTACGCTTCTGATTTCGGTTTAGGAGGAGATTTTTCCACTGATTTAAGCTACTATTTCTCCACTAACATTATTTTCATTTTCAATGTGGTGGCCATTGTAATACTTAAAATTTTCATTCCATTAAACACTTCAGATGTTTTATTTTGGACAACAAATGCTCTGATTATATCAATCATTAAATCTGCTATTGCTATGCTAGGAACCTTTATATTTGTGCGTAATATTTCATTTAATCGCAATATCGCTATACTTGGTGCGTTCATTTTTGTTATATCACCTCTTTACTTTAGATTCACAGTTTATTGGCCATTTTTCAGCGATATATTTATATGGCTTCCGCTATTGTTATGGTCCATAGAACGTTTCCTCAAAAACGGGAAAATAGGTTGCTTTATACTAATTGTTGCAATTTCACTAATTAACAATTTTTATTTTGCATATTATCAATTATTAACTGGCATTTTATACTTATCAATTAGAATCTTATTCAGACATAAAAATGATTTAGTCCCTAGGTTTAAAGCATTTTGGTCGTTAACTTTAGCATCTTTCGTTGCCTTGGGTTGTAGTTTGTTTGTTTTTTTCCACTCCGTCCAAGGTTTCTTAAACAATAGACGTACACCTTTTGATAGCAAAGTAGATTGGTTTGAACCTTTTAATCAGAATACAAATGTTTTTTACGATAACTATTTAATTGTCTTATCTTTTATTGTTTTACAAGCATTATTATCTTTTAAATTATACAAGCACTATTATTTTAGATTATTTGCCTTATTTACCATTATATCTATTGGCGCAAGTTTCATTCCATTTATTGATCAAATATTTAATGGATTTTCTGCACCTCAAAAACGATGGCATTATCTTATTGCATTAAATGCTGCAGTTTTAATTAGCTTCTACATCAAACATTTTAGAACATTATCAATAAAAAATTATGTTTTGTCAGCTATAGGCGCATTAAGTTACCTATTTATCAGTGCATGGTATTATAGTGAGTTTGTGTCGTGGTTGTGGTTTACACCTATTGTAAGTGTAATTGGCTTTCTGATACTTTTAGTCAATGAGTCGAAATCACGTGTTAAATTAACATATTTATTTATTATTTCTATTATGATTCTTAATTTGCTAATTTCATT
This sequence comes from Staphylococcus sp. AS1337, assembly GCF_051408735.1. Taxonomy (NCBI): domain Bacteria; kingdom Bacillati; phylum Bacillota; class Bacilli; order Caryophanales; family Staphylococcaceae; genus Staphylococcus; species Staphylococcus sp. AS1337. The sequence goes on from NZ_JBOIHZ010000002.1 coordinate 585,843, forward strand.
TGTCTTTATTCGTAATCAAATTTACTTTGAAGACCATGTTGAACGAGCTAATAAAAATTATATTAACGCTAGTCTCTATAATACTCCTCTCCAACGACAGTTAATATCACAAATGACACATCATAAATCTGAAGATGAACGTATTGATTGGCGTGTTAATAAACAAGATAACACACCTATGTATCAACACTTTAAAGGCGCGAGTATTTATTCAAGTATTTTTAACAATAATATTTTAGATTACTACTATGATGCTTTGAAGATTAATATGCCAGAAGAATCAGTCAGTAGATATCAATCCACCAATGCACGTCAGAATATTAACAGCTTATTTTCAATCAAATTTTTAATGCTTAAAGATTATCAAAATAACGTGCCAAACTTTTTTAAGAAAATAAAAACGGAAGGACAGTATCAAATTTATGAAAATACATTGAATCTTCCATCTGTTCGTGTCACAAATAAAGTTTATGATTCAAACTCTATTAATACAGCTATTGATAGAGAACACGCCATGATTGATGGTGTTGTAGTTAATGGCAAAGGAAAAGAATATACTGATACTACTAGAAATTTATTAAATCAAAGTCAAATATCTTATCAAAATATTAATAAGATGGCTGGACATCGTATACAGCTTCGTAACGATAATAGTCAAATTCAGTTGCACATCCCAGAGCACCTGAGACAACGTTTTAGTGATTTTTATTTAACTTTAAAAGTAAAACGCGGTTATCCGGACAGTAACTTCACAGTAAATATAAATGACTATGCAAACCATCGATTATTCAATAATTCTACGTATCGAACAGGCGTAGATACTCAACTTTACAAAACACAACCAGATGAACAAGGTAATATAAATATTAATCTCAGCCCATCTGGAAATTATCAATTAGATATTAAAAGTTTACACGGTGAAAATTACCAAAAATTAAAGTCTGCCCATGGTTCTAAAACTAACATAGGTAGCTATCATGATATTAAAAATGGTGTCAAAGTTGACTTGACATCACATCAAAAAGGAATCGCTTCTATTAACATTCCGTATCGTAATGGCATGACAGCCTATATTGATGGCAAAAAAGTAAAACCTTTTAAAGTAAACTATATGATGACTGGCGTTTCTGTAAATAGAGACACTAGTCAAATAATTCTCAAATATCGCCCTAAATATTGGTATACCATGATAATTATTTCCGTCATATTTACATTATCTACAATTACATGGCTAATTCGTAAAAAATTGAAAAACAATTAAAACACTTTATAAAAGGAGTTTATCAGAGATGAGGTATTACCATGTTTCGTAAGCTTTGGTCCAATAAAATAACGAGATTACTATGTATCATTATAATGGGGGTTTTTGTAGCACTTCTTACATTCACACCATATATTTATCGCTATCTAACTCATGGAGTTGTTTTTAGCGGTTATGGTGACGGTTACAGACAAATGATGCCTTTTCAAATGTACTTGTATGAACATTTTAGTCAGTTTAAAAGTTCATATGATTACTCATTTGGTCTTGGAGGCGATTTTGTACAAGATTTATCTTATTACTATTCAACCTCCCCCTTCACTTATATTAATTTTATATTTGTGTGGTTATCGGAAGTGATATTCAATAGTAATCCAAGTCAAATCACATTTTGGGCCAGTAATCAGTTAATCGTTGCCTTTATTAAAGGCGTAGCAACTTTTGTTATAACCTTTTATTTCTTTAAATATTTAAAGTTTAAAAATCATTCAATATTTTTGGCTGCATTGCTCTATGCGGCTTCTACAACAGTTATATATTTTAATTTTACGTGGTCTTACTACGGCGATTTACTAATTTTTCTCCCCTTGTCATTATTAGGTATTGAACATTTTTATAGAGAAAAGAAATTAGGACTTTTTATTTTTGCAATTGCATTAACACTTTTTTCAAATTTTTATTTTAGTTATTATGAAGCGATTGTGATATTAGCTTATGTAATATATCGTTTTATATTTCCACATCCGAGAGATGTAGTTTCTCGAAAACAGCAGTTGTGGATGATACCTATTGCAGTTATATTGAGCACGTTAATTGGTATTTGGGGGTTCTATACGGGTGTATCTTCATTTCTTAATAACGATAGAGTGAGTAATCCACATTTTAGTATAAATATATTTACTGACTTTGCCCGTCAGAAAAACTTTTTTAGCAATGGATTTTACATTACGGTATCAATTATTACTATCATCGCTTTATTATCTTTCAAACTTTACAAACATTATTACTATAGGTTTTTTGCAATCGCAACATGGATTATGTTAGTAGGTTCGTTAACACCTTATTTCGATAGTATGTTTAATGGTTTTTCAACGCCAGAGCGTAGATGGGTTTATATTTTTGCATTAACAACATCGGGATTGATTGCTTTATTTATTCAGCATCTTTCTGAGTTAAATCTAAAATCTTATACCATATCTTGTTTACCAGTTTTAATAATTATGGGTATTATGTCATTTGTAGTAACTGATCAAAAAATCTCGTGGATGTCCGTATGTTTAATACTTATGATTTTCATAGCATTTACATTGTTAAAAAAACATTTATTGCAACAACGATGGGTTATATTTACCATCCTATGCTTATTTATTGTGCAACAAGCATTTATATTATCTAACAATCATTTTAATAATGTTAAAAACTACGAATCAACAGTTTCAGCTATGCATGATGCTAAATATAAAAGTCCTGAATTAGCAAAAAAAATAAATAAAATCAATCAGCAACATGATGATGACCCATTAAATAGAATTGATTATATGTCACAATACAGTTTGAATTCACCGATGATTTATCATTTCAATGGCACTGCTTTGTATTCAAGTATATTCGATGGTGATATCTTAAAATACTACGATAAAACTTTACAAATCAACATGCACACTGATAAAAATAGTACATATCGTTTATTATCTAATCGTGCTAATTTGATGGCTTTATGGAATGTACAAGATCGTATACGTCGTCCAAATGATTTAAATATTCCATACGGATTTAAACACGAAAGTACTGTTAAGCATTCTAAAGAAGAGTCATTTTTACATTCTACTAATCAAGTAGCTTACCCAAGTGCACACATCACGGATAAAGTTTTTGCTTCCAAAGACCTTAAATCACCATTAGATAGAGAACAAGCCATGTTACAAGGTGTTGTATTGAATGATAGTAGCACTTCATCCAATCAAACATTCAAAGCTAATAAAAATTTGATAACAGAAGCGACATCAACATTTAACCATGCTCACAGAAACAAAGATAATCATTTAGTCGTTTCTAAAGATAATGGGGGCATAAGTTATCATTTACCTAAATCTATTACTGACAAATACGAAGATATGTATGTTGAGATGGATGTAGAGTTACTCTCACCTGATAAAGCACATGATGTTCGTGTTAACGAATACAGCCAACAACGAAATAAATTGACCTATAAATATAGACGCTTTGTTACACCAGTAACCATGCGCGTTAAAGCAAATAAAGATTTAAACATTCAATTATCTAAAGGTGATTATCGATTTAATATCAAAGGAATCTATGGTGAAGATTATCAAACATTACGTAACGCAACAAAATCTTTAAACCCTGTCAAAGTTTCTCAACAACGTACAGGTTATACAGTAACTAAGCACAAAGAAGATAAAGGATACATTGTACTTCCTATGGCCTATCGTAATGGTATGAAAGCCTATTCGGGCAAACAAGAGTTATCTGTCAAACAAGGTAACGGTATTATGACGGTGATTCCCACTGAGAAAGGTCAAGAAACAATCACCTTAAAATATACACCACCACACACCCTACTATTAGTCACGCTGTCTGTTTTCGGTGTAATTTCTAGTATTGTCTTTTTATGGTGGTTAAGAAATAAATCTAAAAATAGTACACGCAGGTAGAAAATATCATTAAATGTGCCAATACAATATAAATTCTTTATTTTGTATTGGCGGCCCGATATTAAAACAATACTCATTTAGTTAGCTATGTCTACTATGTAGTAACTATAAAGGGGAATTAAGGTTTTTTACAGATTATGTAGATCTAAATGGACGTTTAGAGGTTGAAGTCTCTATTTAAGTTCTATTAATCTTTGTAGAGATCTCTCAATTTTATATACTTCACATTGGATAATGAAGTTCGTCCAATATCTTTATTTTTTCTTTGTCAATAAATAAAAAAGCGGTCCTCATAAAGAGGACCGCTTTTTTATGCTTATTATGCTGATTAACGAATTTCTTTAATTCTAGCAGCTTTACCACGTAATTCACGTAGGTAGTATAATTTAGCACGACGAACTTTACCACGACGTGGAACTTCAATTTTTTCTATTTTTGGTGTGTGTAATGGGAATGTACGTTCCACACCTACACCTGAAGAAATCTTACGTACAGTGAAAGTTTCTGAAATACCTCCACCACGGCGCTTGATTACTACACCTTCGAATACTTGGATACGTTCACGTGTACCTTCAATAATACGTACGTGCACTTTTAAAGTGTCACCCGGACGGAATGAAGGTAAGTCAGTGCGTAATTGCGATTGAGTTACTGCTTCGATTAATTTGTGATTACTCATTATTTTTCTCTCCTTCAACCTATGTTCTTGCCTCGACAAAATATAGCAGCGGATCATAGTGATTTTTCGTGTGTCGCACACTTAAAATATGTTAGCACATAGTTAGTCTTTTTTCAAATGCTTTTTGTATCTTTCTATAATCTCTTTGTCTTCTTGAGACATAGTATCGTAATTTAAAAGATCTGGTCGCTTTGTCCAAGTTCTAAAAATTTTCTGCTCATGACGCCACTTTTCAATATTTGCATGATTACCTGACAACAATACATCTGGCACACCCATCCCTTTATATTCACGCGGTCTTGTATATTGAGGGAATTCTAGCAAACCATCTTGAAATGAATCATCTTCATGTGATTGTTGATTACCTAACACACCAGGCAGTAGCCTAACAATTGCATCAGTCATTACCATTGCTGGTAGCTCTCCCCCAGTTAATACATAATCCCCCATGGAAATCTCATCCGTTACTAAATTTTCACGGATTCTTTCATCATAACCTTCATAATGACCACAAATAAAAACTATATGCTCTGCTTGACTAAGTTCATTAGCAATGTCTTGATTAAAAGGACGTCCTTGAGGACACATTAGTATCACTCTCGTGTCAGCCGTCTTGTCGATACTATCCATTGCATTAAATATAGGTTCAGGCTTTAATACCATACCTTGCCCACCACCAAAAGGATAATCATCTACTTGATTATGTTTATTTTCTGCAAAATGTCTAAAATCTACAGTATTGACTTGTAACACATCTTTTTCTTGAGCACGCTTAAGAATAGAATGATTTAACACGCCATTAAACATGTCTGGAAATAGAGTTAAATAATCAATCTTCATTAATCTAACAATCCTTCCATTGGTGAGATTTGAATGCGTCTACCTTCGACATCAATTTCTTTAACTACGTCTGCAATATAAGGTATTAAATATTCTTTGTCTCCTTTAACGACCCAAACATCATTGGCGCCTGTTTCAAAAATTTCTATCACACGACCAATTGGAGTATCTTCTTCATCGAAGACCGTACAACCAATAATATCTGAATAATAATATTCATGTTCACCTAATTCAATTTCTTCATGATCACGTTCTTGAACTAACGTTTCACCTTTTAAATACTCAATATCGTTTATATTATTGATTCCTTCAAATGTCAACATATGAAGTCCTTTATGCATTCTATATGATGAAATTGTAAATGTTAATGATTCTTTGTCTTTACGTTCTATCTCAACAATTTCACCTGGTTGAAAACGTATATCGGTAAAATCTGAATTGGATTTTACCTTGATTTCTCCTTTTATCCCATGTGTATTTACAATCTTCCCTACTTCAACTTTCATATATGTTCCTCCATAATAATTTGACTATTTCATTTATCTTTGATTATGTATATTCGTTATTTTATTAGCTTATTATAACACGTAAGTTCGATCACTGTGACTCATTACATTTAAAAAATAAAGGTTCTATGATATATCGCCGTTTTTCATTATTGTTGAATTTTATTTGATATTTCTCAATAAAAAAAAGAGCACCTCTTGAGGTACTCTTACAAATATACAGAATGTATATTAGATTAAAAATTATTTTTGCTCATCAAATTTTTTCAAGATACCTTCTCTTGATAAAATGTTATGAACTGTATCAGTTGGTTTCGCACCATCTTTTAACCATTTAAGTGCTAATTCTTCGTCGATTTTAACTTCTGGTGCATTTACATTGTTAGGGTTGTAAGTACCGATTTGTTCGATATTACGACCGTCACGTGGTGCACGAGCATCAGCTGCTACGATACGATAGAATGGATTTCTTTTTGAACCTAAACGTGTTAAACGTAATTTAACTGCCATTTATATTCGCTCCTTTAATTTTCATAGTTTTTATTTTCTACAAGAAATAATGATAACAGTAATATCCAACTTTGTAAAGAGTTTCTTCTTTACCAATTTCAACATTCTGCAAATTTCTTTTCTTCATCTCAAAATGATATTGTATAAAATCTTAAATTATCCTAAACTTGACATTAACCACTAAAAAATATACATTGAAATTAAATTAAATAACCAAATGCACTAGGGGTGTTTCTAACTGAGATGAGTCTGACTCAAACCCTTTGAACCTGATCTAGTTTGAACTAGCGGAGGAAAGTGTGAAGTCTAGCATATTTCAAAAGCTTTTTGAAGCACTTTTTATACATATATTGCTATTTCTAATACACAACTTTCTTTCGGAAGGGTTGTGTATTTTTTTATTGAAAATTAAGGGGTGTATATAATGAAAAAAAACGTAATAGTAACTGGCAGTAGCCGTGGATTAGGCGCAGTCATAGTAAAAACACTAGCTCAGCATGGTCATAACGTTGTCATAAACTATCATAATAGTGAACATACTGCACAAAAGCTTGTTGATGAAATTGGAACTCGACAAGCAATCGCTATACAAGCAGATGTGACAAAACGAAATGAAATTGACAGGTTAGTTGATGAAGCTACACAATATTTTGGTCAGATAGATGTTGTAATTAATAATGCACTAGTTGGATTTAAATTTGATCCTGTTCAACAAAAAGCATTTGTAGATCTTTCATGGGATGATTACCAGCAACAAATTGATGGTACATTAAAAGCAGCTTTCAATGTATGTCAAAGCGTTATACCTCAATTCATTCAAAGAAAAAAAGGTAAAATTATCTCAATAGGCACAAATTTATTTCAAAACCCTGTTGTCCCTTATCATGAATATACAACAGCTAAAGCGGGATTAATTGGATTTTCACGTAATTTGGCTGCCGAATTAGGTCAATATGGTATCACATCAAACGTAGTATCTGGTGGTTTGTTAAAAACAACCGATGCAAGTGCAACTACATCAACTGAGGTCTTTGATTTAATTGCTCAAACAACACCTATTAAAAATGTTACCGCACCACAAGATGTAGCTAATATGGTTGCATATCTCGTATCGGATCAATCTGATGGCATTACAGGTCAGAACTTTACAGTCGACGGCGGCTTAACAATGAATTAATAAGGAGGACTAATTTATTCTATGACACAATCACAACATCTAAACATCGGTGTACTCATCTATGGATGTGGTCACCATCAAGCTGCATGGCGCATGCCTCATTCAAGCATTGAACGTATTGGTGATATTACATATTATCAGTCGTTAGCAAAAATTGCAGAACAAGGCTTATTTGATGCTATATTTTTTGCTGACAACCAATCATTTCCAGCTAATTCTAAAAGTGATATGCCTGCATTTTGGTTCGATCCCCTAGTTAATTTAACAGCTATATCACAAGTTACTCAGCATGTTGGACTAGTCGCTACTATATCTAGTACATTTTCTAACCCTTTTACAGCCGCTAGACAATTATTAAGTGTTGACCACATTAGTCAAGGTCGCGCTGGTTGGAATTTAGTAACTTCAATGACAGATTTGGAAGCTAAGAACCATGGTATGGACCACTTGCCCGAACACGAAGAACGCTATAAAAAAGCAGATGAATTTGCTCAAGTGATGAATCAATTACTTGAATCTTGGAGTGTTGATGATTTTTTACATAATAAAGAAGACAATAGTTTAATTAATAATTCTGCAATCAATCCTATCAATCATAAAGGTTCACATTTCAGTGTTCAGGGGCCATTGACAACACCAAGTAGCCCTCAAGGAAAACCTGTTGCAATGCAAGCCGGAGCATCGGATCCTGGTATCGAATTGGCAACTAAATACGCAGATGCAGTCTATGCTGTGGCTTGGAATTTTGATCAAGCAAACAATTTTAAAAAGAAATTAAATCAAAAATTAATGCAACAAGGAAAGTCCGAAAATAGCTTAAAAGTATTCCCTGGTTTAGTAACATATGTTGGACAATCATATGAAGAAGCTTATGCAAAAAAACAACAACTCGATGAATCTTTAGAAGTTGATACAGCTTTAAATCAATTAGAGTTTTTTATTCGTCAAGATTGTCATAATTGGGATTTAGATGAACTTGTACCATCGTTACCACCCGTAGAATCTTTTAATGGGCCTAAAGGACGTTATCAAACTGTATTAGAAATTATCAAAGATAAAAATCCAACATTACGAGAATTATTAGGTTATTTAAGTGCAGGTGGCGGACATTTAACACTTATTGGGACACCAAAGGATATTGTGGATGAAATGGAACGTTGGTTGAATGAGGGTGTTGCGGATGGTTTTAATTTAATGCCTCCAGTATTCCCAAATAGTTTACAAGATTTTGTCGATGATATCGTACCTGAATTACAAAAACGTGGTTTATACCGAACTGAATATGAAGGCAAAACATTCAGGGAAAATATCGGTATTCATTAATAATTATTTATCAGTGTCTTCTCCTCAAAACAAACGTTTGTTATAAGCAAAATCGCCGTAATACATTTTGTTTTATACTATCGATAAAGCCTCCGATTTTGTTGGTAGTTTTTTGTGCACGCTTTCCGTGGGCACTGCCTTAGCTTATAGTCTTCGGCTAGTGCTCTTCCCGCAAGAGTTAGCGCAATTCACTGCCAAAATTATACTTAAAAGATTATAGTATATAAAAATTAAACAGTGATTCTGTTATTGTATTGAATAAATCAATTGATAATAGAATCAACTTTGGTCTGAAAGATCACTCCTATCTTGAAAAATAACTATACGAATATAAATAGACAAACCTTAGGTGATAGTTGAACTGACCCCAAATAAAGGGAATAAAATAAAAACACTTTCGTTGAATTCATTTAAAATGAATCATACGGAGGTGTTTTTTCTATGAAAATAATGTCTTATTCATATAGAAACAAAATATAAAATTATTGAAATGAAAGAAGATGGATATACTGTAAAAGAAATTATGGAAGCATTAAATATCAAAAACAGAACACAGGTAAAAACTTGGTGGCGATGGTATAAAAATGATGAAACTTATAGATTTTATCAACAAAGAGGCAAGCAATATGCTTATGGCAAAGGAGTGGAAGAATTATCAGAAGTAGAACAATTAAAGTTAAATAATAAGAAAAAAGATATTGAATTAGATATTTAAAAAAAGTACAAGGAATTGGAAAGGAAGTGGTACCAAAAGTAATTGTAGAGTTAGTT